>QCBG01000006.1 GCA_003279115.1 Prochlorococcus sp. AG-347-E03
TATTATGCTAGAAACTTTTGAGAGATCACCAGAACCAATTGCTGGGATTAAGTTTCCAGCTAAATAAGCTAATAAAGGCCAACAAGCTACGTAAATAAGCATGCATATAAAACCCTTTATGAACCTATTTGTATATTGTCTGACTGGTGGTATTAGTCTCAAGATATTATAAATTTAATTGTTTATCCTACTTTATCAATATCTTTGGGCATAAAAAACAATGAAATTGGATCAATTCTTAAAATGGAAAAATTTGGTATCTTCTGGAGGTGAAGCAAAAATTTTTATTAAATCGGGTTCTGTTAAGGTTAATGGTGTTACAGAAACTAGGAGAGGGAGAAAATTAAATAAGGGAGATAAAGTTATATTTCTAAAAAATGAATTATTCTTCGAATAATTGGCTTATTAAACTCAATTTATATTAATATAATTTTCTTGGAGATAGTATTTTGAGAAAATCTGTTATTGCTGGTAATTGGAAAATGCACATGACTTGTGCTGAGGCTAAGTCTTATTTAGAAGAGTTTATACCTTTAATAAAAAATATAAATAAAGATCGTAAAGTTGTTATTGCGCCCCCTTTTACTGCTATTTCAACCTTTTCTGATCATTCTGATTTTGATTATTTAGATATTTCTAGTCAAAATATTCATTGGGAGGATGAAGGAGCATTTACTGCAGAAATTTCCCCTAAAATGCTTCTTGAACATCGTGTTTCATATGCAATAGTTGGTCACAGTGAACCAAGGAAGTATTTTAGTGAAAGTGATGAACAAATTAATAAAAGAGCAGTTTTTGCTCAATCTAGTGGACTTACTCCAATTGTTTGTGTTGGAGAAACACTAGAACAAAGAGAGAGAGGAGAAGCTAATAGAGTTATTACTAGACAGGTTGAACAAGGATTAGAAAATACAGATCCATCTAATTTAATTGTTGCCTATGAACCAATATGGGCTATTGGTACTGGAAAAACATGTGAAGCAGAAGACGCTAATAAGATATGTTCTTTGATTCGGAAATTAATAGGTTTTGATGATGTTATTATTCAATATGGAGGATCTGTTAAACCCAATAATATTGACGAAATCATGTCAATGAGTGATATAGATGGGGTGTTAGTTGGAGGGGCTTCATTAGATCCGAATAGTTTTGCGAGAATTGCAAATTATCAATAAGAAAAATCCATGGCCTAAAGGTTGGGGACAAAAAACTTCAATCATGGGAGTTATTAATTTAACTCCTGATTCATTCAGTGATGGTGGGGAATTAAATTCTTCAAAAAAAGTTTTAGATCAAGTAAATCATTTCTTGTGTAATGGTGTTGATGTTATTGATCTTGGTGCTCAAAGTACGAGACCTGGGGCTAAAGAAGTTGGCTCTATTACAGAAATAAAAAGATTGATCCCATACCTGAAATTAATAAAATCTGAATATCCAGATGTTTTAATTTCTATCGATACTTTTAATTCTGAAGTAGCTTACGAAGCTCTTTTAAATGGTGCTAATTGGATAAATGATGTCACGGGAGGAAGAAGAGATATAAAAATTTTGGATGTTGTATCAAAATTTAACTGTCCATTCGTCATAACTCATAGTCGTGGTAATAGTCAAAATATGAATCAACTCTCTAATTACCAGAATTTATTGAGTGATGTTAAGTACTCGCTTGATGATTTAATAAAGAATGCTTTAGAAAAAAATGTACATAAAACAAATATAATAGTGGATCCTGGAATTGGTTTTTCAAAGGATATCATTCATAATTTGGAAATCTTGAGAAACTTAGATGTATTTAAAAAATGGAATTTGCCAATTTTGATAGGTGCATCTAGGAAAAGATTTATAGGAGAAATTTTGAATGAGAAAAATCCAAAAGAAAGAGATATTGGAACACTCGCAATAAGTTGTATTTGTTCTCAATTTAATATTGATATTGTGAGAGTACACAATGTTAAGCTTAATTATCAAATCCTGAAAGTAGCTGATAGGGTATACAGAAAATAATAAATTTTTATTCTTTAACTCCTTCGATTTTATCTTCTACTTCTTGGTATAGTTCTTTCAATTGTTCTATATTTTCATCTGAAGTTTCCCAATATCCCCTCCCATTGACTTCTAGCAATGTTCCAACAATTCTCCTGAAACTATTAGGATTAAGATCCATTAATCTTTTCCTCATCTCTTCGTCATTTATGAATGTTTCATTAGTTTCTTCATATACAAAATTATCTACTTGACCACTTGTCGCACTCCAACCAAGAGTGTAATTAAGTCTGTTAGAAAGTTCTCTAACTCCTTCGTAACCAGATTTGAGCATACCTTCATACCACTTAGGATTTAAAAGTTTTGTTCTTGAGTCTAATCTGATAGTTTCACCAAGTGTTCTAACTTGAGCATTAGAAGTGGTTGTGTCTGCTATGTAGCTACTTGGCTCTTTCCCATCATCTCTTAGTGTTTTGATCAATTTTGTTGGATCTGAATCAAAATAATGACTTACATCTGTTAATGAAATTTCTGAGGAATCAAGGTTTTGAAATGTAACATCTGCTGTTTTCATTACTGACTCAAATACCTCTCTTTTTTGATTCATCTCACCTGGATTATCAGCATTAAAAGCATATGTTTTACGTGATAGATACATTTCTTGTAATTCATTTTCCTCCTCCCAAGTTGAATTTTCAACAGCTAAATTAACATTTGAACTGTAGCTACCACTTGCATTAGAGAATACTCTCGCAGAAGCCTCTCTGATAGTTGTACCTTCTTTTTCAGCTTGTTCTAATGAGTGTTTTCTTACAAAATTTGATTCCAAAGGCTCATCAGCTTCAGCAGCTAATTTAACTGCCTGGTCTATTAATGCCATTTGATTGATAAATAGATCTCTAAATACTCCAGAACAATTAACTACCACATCTATTCTTGGTCTACCTAATTCTTCTAGAGGAATTAATTCTAATTTGTTAATTCTCCCAACTGAATCTGGCTTTGGTTTTACTCCAACAAACCATAAGATTTGTGCCAGTGATTCTCCATAAGTTTTAATGTTGTCCGTACCCCATAAAACACATGCTATTGTTTCAGGCCAAGAACCTTGTTCCTCCTTTTGTCTTTCAATTAATTTGTCTACAACTGACTTTGCTGCAGCAACTGCTGCTGTAGTAGGTATTGATTGAGGATCAAGTGCATGGATATTTTTACCACTTGGTAAAACACCTGGATTTCTTATTGGATCTCCACCTGGTCCAGGTAAAACATAATTTCCATCTAGTGCTTTAATGAGACTATCCATTTCTTTGTCTGCGCAGACCTGTTCCAGACAGAAAAGTAAGTAATCAAATAATTTATTTAATTCCTTCTGATTAACTTCATTAAATCCATTAAATCTGCAGACTCTTAGCCAAGGGGTAGGTAGATTTAGACCAAAAACTTTAAGTAAATCGAAAAGTTTGGATAGAAGTGACTTTTCTAAATAAACTCTTCCATCAACAATTTTTAAAGAGTTAACCATTGCAAAAATCGATTCTCTTGCTGTCTTTATGATTTTTTCATTTAACTCTACAAATTTAAGTTCACCTTTATTATTACCATCATAAATATTTTCAATACTTAGACCCATGGATTCTGCGAGTAATCCAGGGAGAGATCTTAATCCCTCTTGTTCTCTCTCTAAAGATGCAATATTTACGAGTGTTGCGACAGCTTCTTCTGCTGTTGGAGCTTCTCCAATAGTATGAAGACCGCAAGGTAACAATCTACTTTCAATTTCCATCAACTGTTTATAGACATTACCAACAAATAAATCTCTATCATCTAGTGAAAGCTCTTCTACGTCTTTTGAAGGCAGCTCAACATCTTTGTCAAGGTTACATTGTTTAGAAGTCTCAACTATTGCATTAACAATTTGAATACCTCTACTATTTTCTCTTAATTGTTGATAAGAACCAACTAGTTCACTAAGCTCTTTAAGTCCTTTGTAGAGTCCTGCATTTTCAGCTGGAGGAGTCAGATAACTAATAGTTGAAGCATATCCTCTTCTCTTCGCAATAGTTGCTTCAGATGGATTATTCGCAGCATAGTAATACAAATTAGGCAATGATCCAATTAGAGAATCCGGATAGCAAGTTTCACTCATACCCATCTGCTTCCCAGGCATAAATTCAAGTGAACCGTGAGTTCCAAAATGAAGAACAGCATCAGCCCCCCAGATTTTTTCTACATAAGTGTAATAAGCAGCAAAACCATGATGAGGACTAGCACTCCTTGAATAGAGTAATCTCATGGGATCACCTTCATAACCGAATGTAGGTTGAACACCTATAAAAACATTTCCAAAATGTTTTCCATAGATAAGTAGGTTTTGCCCGTCACTATTTAGGTTCCCAGGAGGTTTACCCCAATTCTCTTCAAGTCTTTGTGAATATGGTGTGAACTCCTCGTATTCTTTTACTGACATCTTATGAGCAATATTTAACTCTGGGGAGCCATCCATAGCTTCAGGGTTGTTAATTACTTTTTCCATTAATTCTTTTGAATTACTTGGAAGTTCATCTATTTGATATCCTTTCGATTTCATTTCGAGCAATACTCTGTAAATTGAACCAAAAACATTCAAGTATGCAGCCGTACCGACATTTCCTTTGTCTGGTGGAAAACTAAATACTGTAATAGCTAATTTTTTGTCCTTTCTTTGTTTAACTCTTAAAGTTGACCATTTTATAGCCCTTTCAGCTATTACATCAACTCTGTCCTGTAGTGTATGAGCTTTGCCCGTAGCATCATCACGACCTGAGAGAATAATAGGTTCAATAGCCCCATCAAGTTCTGGAATTGCAATCTGAAGTGCTACCTGAACTGGATGTAAACCAAGATCACTATCTTCCCATTCTTGGGTGGTTTGGAAGACTAATGGAAGTGCAACCATATAAGGTCTGTTTAGCCTTTTTAGAGCTTCAATGGCTTTAGGGTGATCTTGTCTTGCTGGCCCTCCAACGAGTGCAAAGCCAGTTAGGGATACAACTCCATCTACTATAGGTTGGTCTTTATTTATGGAATCATAATAAAATTCATTTACTGGTTTAGAAAAATCAAGACCTCCACAGAAAATAGGAAGAACTCTCGCACCTCTGTATTCCAATTCTTGAATTACGGCCACGTAATGTGCATCATCTCCAGTAACTATATGACTTCTCTGAAGAACTAAACCTATCGTTGGAGATTTGTCATCTTTAGGATTTATATCTTTCCTATTATTCTCCCAATTTTGATATTCTTTAAGACTTTCAAACATGCAAGGCGCGAGTGGATGCCATATTCCTAAATCTGGGAATGTTTCAGGGTCTTGAATTTTGAATTCTTCTATTTGATCTTTTATGTTCTCTGAAACTGCATATTTTTCAGAAATCATTAATAAGAAGTTTTTTAAGTTCTCAGTAGTACCACCTAACCAGTACTGAAAACTTAGAATGAATGTTCTAGCATCTTGAGCTTTTTCTACTGGTAGATATTTAAGTATTGAAGGAAGTGTATTTAATAACTTCAACATTGAATCTTGGAAGCTTGCTCCATCAGATTCTTTTTTCTTTTTTATTAAATCTCCAATAATACTTTTAGATTGACCAAGTTGGGCCATACTAAATGAACCTAACTTATTTAATCTCATTACCTCTGGCATAGAGGGAAAAATAATAGACGCTTTAAGCCTGTCTTTATATGGAGATACTGCATCAACTACTTTTTGAGCAAGATCTTCGATAAATATTAAGGAAGCGACAAATATATCTGCATTAGCTATATCTTCTTTAAAATCTTCAAAATTACTTTCGTTTCTAAGCTCTTCAATAAGATAGCCGCTAAGGTCTATACCTATTGGCCCATTCATCTTATTTATTGACTTTGCAGCTTCCGTTAAGGAATTTTGGTATTGTGGCTCAAGGACAACATAAACTGCTTTTATGACAACTTTGTGTTTGTTATCCTCAACAGGAGATACTCTGCGGTTTGCTGAGCGGACCTGCGTAAACATTGATTTTTCTTTAAGTATTTCTATCAGCCTACGAATGAAAAGACGTTATTGTGTGCAATATAAATAGCGTGTAACAACCTTTAAAAAAAAATTTTTTACAAAAATGATTGAAAATTCTCAAAAACCTGTTCCAGTACTAGTATCCGGAGCTTTAGGCAGAATGGGTGGTGAAGTAGTGAATGCAGTATTAAATTCTAAAAATTGTGAACTTGTTGCAGCAATTGACATAAATGAAAAGAACAATGGGTCAAATATTTCTGAATTATTGAAGGTAAAAAATTGTGATGTTTTTGTTTCTACCGATTTTGAAGGAACTTTATGTTCCGTTAGTCAAAAGTATAGAAATGAAAATATCAAACCTGTTCTGGTTGATTTTACTCATCCTGATTCTGTATATGAAAATACCAGATCAGCTATCGCATACGGTATTTCTCCAGTGGTAGGAACTACAGGACTCTCTCTTTCTCAAATAAAAGATTTGTCTATTTTTGCTGAGAAGGCATCTGTTGGCTGTGCAATAATTCCTAATTTTTCGGTAGGAATGGTTCTTCTTCAGCAAGCAGCATCAGTAGCAGCAAGGTTTTATGACAATATTGAATTAATTGAGATGCATCATAATCAAAAAGCTGATTCTCCTAGTGGGACTTGTATAAAAACTGCAGAAATGATTGAAGAATATCCAAAGAAATTTAATCAGAGTTTAGTGAAAGAGTCTGAATCATTGAAAGGTGTGCGGGGAGGGGTCAGAGATTCAGGAATTAATATACATTCTGTACGATTACCTGGATTGTTAGCACATCAGTTAGTAATAATGGGATCTCCGGGTGAAACTTACACAATTAAGCATGACACTATTGATCGAAAGGCATATATGCCAGGTGTTTTACAGGCTATTAAAAAAATAGGAAAATATGAAACTTTAGTTTACGGACTTGAAAAATTGATTTTTTAAAATGCTTATTCCAATTAATTCAAATCAAATTTCAAAACTTATTCCTGCGGTGGGTACCGGAAGTCAATTTAAGTACACTTTGGGTAATCCAAGAAAAATTCTTCAAAGAGTAATAGTTTCTTCAATTGGTGGATTTATCTCATTAATCATTAGTTCGACAGGAGATCAAACAAATAATTTCTGGTTATTGCTTTGTGTCGCTTTCTTTTTGTATATCATCTGGGGCCCAATTCTCGAATCAAGTAGAAAAAATTTGCAATTAAGAAAATATAAATTTTTTTCTATATTTGATGGGTATGTATCAGATATCTATAAAACAGAAAAGATTGAAAGTTCAAGAGAACAATCTAATAGGCAAGGTCGATTAGAAATTATCGAAAACAAAAGGACTTGGTTAGTACTTGAATTAGAAGATGAAGATGGTTATTTGGAAAAGTTAAGTTTTCCCATGGAAAATAAGCACAGTCAAATTAGAGTGGGTTCGAGTATAAGATGTTTATTAACATCTGATAACCGTAATTTTGATAGAGATTTTTATTTGACCGATGCTTGGCTTCCTGAAATTAACTTATGGGTTGGTGAGTATCCCTATTTATTAAGACCTGCATTTGAGGAAATTTGTTATATTTATTTGAATAGATAGTGAATATTATTTATATTATCTGATGAAAAATAAATTCAATTTTAAAATTGTTGGTTCAGGTCCAACGGGTTTATTACTTTCAATTGCACTTTCTAAGTTTGATTGCAATATTTTTTTAACTGATTTATTAACAAAAGATAGATTAATTGATAAGGATAAAACTTATGCAATTACTCACTCAACAAGAAAAATCTTATCTAAATTTAGACTTTGGGAAAAATTAGAACCATATTTATTTGGCTTTGATACCCTTTCAATTTCAGATAGCGTAACTTCTGCTTTAACCAACTTATCAACTTCTGACTTAGATGATGATATAAGTTCTGTTGAAAATATTGGCTGGGTAGTTAAACATTCGGATCTTATGAATATATTTTTTCAGGAGATTGATAATTGTGAAAATATTTTTTTTATGACGCCACAGAAATTGTTACGTAAAAAAATATTTTTTGATTATCAATTCCTTTCTACAGGAGCAAACTCACTTGATAAAAAATTGTTGGATTTTGTAGATATAAAAAAATCTTATAGCCAGTCTTGTCTAACTTTTAAAGTTTCTCTTAGAGGTCATTGTGAAAAGCGCGCTTATGAAATTTTTAGAAAAGAAGGCCCACTTGCATTATTACCTTTAGAAAAAAACTTATATCAAGTAATTTGGACTTCTAGTACATTAAAAGCTATTGAAAGATTAAATTCGGATAAGAATTTTTTAATGGATAATTTATCAACTATCTTGCCGGATGAATTTAAGTTGGATCAATTAATTGGTGAATGTAATATTTTTCCTGTTTCATTATCCTTAAATTTACCAGTTTTAAATTTTAAAAAATTAGTTTTTGTAGGAGATGCATTTCATACATTTCATCCTGTTGGTGGTCAGGGTCTAAATAGTTGTTGGAGAGATGTTAATACTATTTTTGATATTTTTAATAAAAATAATGCTATTACTAAAATGCAATTGACTTTATTTAAATTTAAATATTTTTCAAGCAGAATTTTAGATATTATCGTTACTATTTTCATAACTGATTCATTGATATCAATTTTTGCTAATAGAAACATTTTTTTATTTCCTATAAGAAAATTTTCATTTTTACTTTTAAATAATTTTATTTTTATAAGAAAATTAGTCCTTAACCAAATGACAAAATCTATCATTTATTCAAGGATTAAATAAAACTTATGAATGTTTATTTATACAAAGAGACGATAATTTATTTAATTAGTAAAATTGGTTTAGAAGAGTCTTCCATTGAACTTGGTCTTAAATTATCAAAAAAAAATAATACTCAATTACCAATAATATTGTGGAGTTATGGAATGCTAACTATTGAAGAATTGGATGAGTTATATTCATTTTTATTTCAAAAAATGAAATCATAATTCTGTTATAATGACAAATATCTTATTCAAGAACAATTACAGCTTTAACTAAAGGAAATCAGGTATCAAGGAAATCTGTAGAGAAACTTGATTTATTATTATTAATACTAGAGACTATTGATTTAAACGGAATACAATCCCTTTATTCAATTTCAAATAGACTTAATTTGAATGAAGTTTTGCCAAATAAAATTACTATTTGGAAATTAAGGAATAACAATCCATTGAGAAAATCTTATGTGAATAACAATATTAAGCTTATTGAATTTGATGCCTTAATTAAAATTACCGTTGAAATGTCTAGATATTTATATCCATATATTAGAGAGATACTTAAATCTAAAGAGGATCTTGAAAAGAATTCAGTTATTTGGAAAGATTTTAATAAGAGACTTATCGAGTTGATTAAAGAGAGATTTAACTTAGATAGTATGAGAGTGAAAAAGCTTTTAAATCAAACTGAAAATGATGAAATTATTGTAAAGTCACTACTTACCTTATCTCTTTGTATTTCAAATAAGGGTTATGAAAAGTTGAAGAATTTTTTATTTGAATTTTAATATTATGCAAAATAAATTATCATTTCATCAGTCATCTGTGAGTCTCGATATAGTCGGATTGCCAGATTATTCAAATAATGAAAATAAAGATCAAATATCAATTATTTCACAATGGAAATTAAACATAGTTAATAAACCTCTTATTGAAGGTAAAATTGAACATTTAGGCCCTATTATGAATGCTTTTTATATTTATTCAAATCTTTTAATCAAAAATGAAATCCCAATATATGAATCCGAATTAATTGATATAAAAGCTGATAATCTCCATATACATAATATTGTTTTAAAGAGTTCTAAACCAAATGTAAAACCATTAATCTTAAAAATTGGTAATTCATTATTGTCAGACACAATAAATTGTTTTGATCAGTTAAATGAATCATCAAAGGTCAGAATAAAAAAAACTGGTTTTTCAAAAAATATTCCTAAAAAAGTAAGAATTGGGGTATTTAACAAAGAAAATATTATTAATTTCGTTATTCCTCCGTTTATTGCAATATTTACTTTAATTTTATTATCTTCTGCTTTTATTTATTTTCATAATCCAATTGAAAATAAAGAAAAAATTGAACAAATAAATTCAAAATAAAGTCTCATTAGCATCCTAAATACAAACACGATAGTATAGGTTAATTTCTATTCAGGATAATTTTTAATTTATTCTTTGAGCTCTGATATATGGCAGATTTAAACATCCCAAATATGAATAAGAAGTCTGATAAATATATTTTCAAAAAAAAATTAAGTTTAAGGAGAAAATCTAAAAGAAGGCTATTTTTAGAGTCTGCCTTTTTGCTTATTATGAGTCTTTTGTTAGCTTATATAAATTATTTGATACCTAATAAAAGTTTGCTTTTAGGTAATCTGCCAAAGACATTTAATAGATCTTTTGAATTAATAGTCGAACTTTTTTCAAATCTATATGAAATATTTTTGGTGATTTTTATTTTTGCCTCTTCTCTTACAGCTTTGGTATTAATCGTAGGTTCATTCTATAGACTATTTAAAATTTCTAAAAGGAAGTCAAGAAAAATCAACTATTAATAGTTTCAAATTGGTTGCATTAAACCTCCACTCCCTGAATCAGAATCATCATCATCATTTTCTGTTTCTACTCCAAATAATGCGTAAATACCTAGTAAAAGAGATGACAAAATAATTGTTAAGGGTAAAATCGAATTTTGAATACCGACGTCTATATACTCACCCATATGAAATTTAAATTTTAATAAACCTAACCGAAATCAAACTCTTTCGCGGATTTTAAATAATTTTTTAATAATTTATTCTCTTTTAACAAGAAGTTCTTTATCGAAATTCTCAATTTCTCTTTCAAAAGAACCGAACCACAACATTAGTTGATCAATTTGATTTTGAATTTCAGTTACCCCTAGACCCCTTATAGTAATAATTGATAATTGTTCTCCTTCATCAAAATTAAATTTATTTTGAACATTACTTGCTAAGGAATTTTTAAGAATTTTAAAAGTAGAATTTTTCAATTTAGTCTCTATTACTATATTCGGCTTTTTGAGTTTAATCTTATTAAAACCGCATTTTTTTGCAATTAATTTTAGTCTCATTATTATAATTAAGGACTCAACAGGTTTGGGTAAGGTTCCATATCTATTCACCCAGTCTGTAGCAAGTTCAGTTAGTTCATTATTATTTGAACATTCAGTAGCAGATTTGTATGCCTCAAGCTTCTCTTCCCTGTTTAATATCCATGTTGCAGGTATAAATGCATTTATGGGGAGATCAATTTGGGTATCGCTAACTTCTGGTATTTCTTGGCCACTAATTTCTGAAATAGCCTCATGGAGCATCTCTATATATAAATCATATCCAATAGCATTAACCTTCCCACTCTGTTCTTCTCCTAATAAACTTCCAACACCTCTTATCTCCATGTCTTTCATAGCAAGTTGGTATCCACTTCCTAGTTCGGAAAAGTCTTTTATCGCTCTCAATCTTTGTTTTGCAGCGTCATTAATTTTATTTATATTTGGATAAAATAGCCAAGCATGTGCTTGTACACCGCTTCTTCCAACTCTTCCTCTAAGTTGATAAAGTTGTGATAGTCCAAACTTGTGAGAATCTTCAATAATTATTGTATTTACTTTAGGGATGTCTAATCCACTTTCAATTATCGTTGTGCATATCATTAGATCTACTTCTCCATTATTAAAAGCAATCATTGCATTTTCAAGCTCTGTTTCGTTCATTTGCCCATGAGCAACAATAAATTTTATGTTGGGAAACATTTTTTTTAATTTGTTTACTGCCTGATCTATATCAGAAATTCTTGGAAGAACATAAAAAATTTGACCTCCCCTATCAAGTTCTTGATTAATTGCAGTTCTTATAACATCCATATCTATTTCAGATAAATATGTTTTTATTGATCTTCTTGATGGAGGAGGAGTATTTAATAAGCTCATTTGTCTAAGTCCAGATAAGCTCATATAAAGAGTTCTTGGAATTGGAGTTGCCGAGAGAGTTAAAACGTCTATGTTATTTTTGATTTTTTTAATTTTCTCCTTTTGCCTTACTCCAAATCTTTGCTCTTCATCAATAACAAGTAGTCCTAAATTTTTAATTTCTATTTCTTTTCCTAAAATTTGGTGAGTTGCTACAACTAAATCAATTTTGTTATTTTTCAAACCTGCATAGATTTCCTTTCTTTCATTAACGGTTTTGAATCTATTTAGTAATGATACTTTTATTGGGTAAGGTGAAAATCTATTATTTATAGTTCTCCAATGTTGTTGGGCAAGGATTGTTGTAGGTGCTAGCAATATTACCTGCTTGCCTGATGTAATAGCCTTAAAAATTGCGCGGACAGCGACCTCTGTTTTGCCAAATCCTACATCTCCACAAACTAGCCTGTCCATTGGCTTATCGCTTTCCATATCAGATTTTATATCTTTTACAGCAGTAATTTGATCAGGTGTTGGTTGATAAGGGAATGATTCCTCTAATTCATTTTGCCATGGACCATCTTCTGGGTAAATGTACCCCTTTAATTTTTCTCTCTTTGCATAAAGTTTTAAAATATCGACTGCAACTTTTTTGATTTGTTTCTTATTTTTATCTTTTATTCTTTCCCATTCTGTACCTCCTAATTTATTTATTTTTGGCTTTATTTTTCCGCTTGATCTATATCTGTTAACACTACCAAGTTGATCAGCGGCAACACTTATCTTTCCATCTTGATACTGAATGACTAAATAATCTCTTGAATCTCCAGTTATATTTAATTTTTCTATTTTTAAAAATTTCCCTATTCCATGATTTTTATGAACTATAAAATCACCTGGACTAATCTTATTCACATTAATATTTGAATTTACACTCCTTTTTTTTCTTCTTATGAATACATTATTAAAAAGAGATTGTTGTGAAAATAATTCTTTATCTGTTATTAGGACAACTTTCCATATCGGAAGATAAAAACCCTCGATTTCATAATTGTTCTTATTTTTTAAAATTAAAGGAGTTGAATTATTAATTGACTTAAATGCTTGATCAATATCATTAGGATTGTTTAAGAAATCTGTATTACATTCGTGCTCAAAAAGTAAAGTCCTAGTTCTCAATGGCTGCGCTGATAATATCCATACTTTTTCATTATTTTTTATATTTTTATTTATATCATTGGATAATTTTCCTATATTTTTAGAGTATGAATTTAATCTTTTATCGTTTAATAAAAATCTATTATCAATATTGACTTTTGATTCAAATTCATAAAATTTTATTAAATTAAAATTTTCTAGTGAATTTAATATTTCGTCAAACATTAAATGCAAATTAGGTTTGGCCTCTAAATTAATATCATTATTTTTAAGGTTCTCATTTAAGTCATGCGCACAATTATCAAAATTACTTTCTGAATCTAGATACCAATTATTTGCAAATTTTTTACAATCTTCTAATTCATCAATTACAAGAATTGTATCCCTATTTATAAAATCAATTATGTTTGAAGGTTTTTTTTCAATTATTCCTAAATAACGATCAAGATTATTTTTATTTATGTCTTCTGAATTAAAAATACTGTTCTTAGATACATTATTTAACTTGTCTTTAATAAGCAAATCAAATCCAGCCTGTATTATTTCAATATTATTGATACTTTCTAATGTTTTCTGTGTATGGGGATCATATTCTCTTATTTTCTCAATTATATTATCAAAAAATTCCAATCTTATAGGAAACTCATTATTGACAGGATAAATATCTATTATTTCTCCTCTCCTGCTCCAGTACCCTTCTGTTGAAGTTACATTATCCTTCTTATAACCCAGTAAAGTAAGTTTATTAGCTAATTCTTGAATCTCGATTTGTACCCCTTTTTGCAAATCTAACTTGTTTTCAATTAATACGTTTTTATTTATTAGATGAGGTTGTAGTGATCTCTCTGTTGATATAACAATATTAAGTTCATTTTTCTCTTTTTTTATTAATTTGGATAAAACAGTAAGCTGACTAAATTCAATCTCTTTGGATTTATTAATTGATGCGTATGGGAGATGTTCTTTTGGAGGATAATATAAAACTGCTTTATCATTTATACTTTCAAAATAACCAATCCATTTGTAGGCAATTTCTTGATTAGGACAAATTAATAATATATTTTTCCCCACTTTTTTTGCGATGCTATCTAAGATTATTGATTTTGCATATCTACTTGAACCAACAATATTTAATTGATTATTTTTTGAAATTCTTTTTATTAATTCAGAAGTAATTTGTGAGTTCGAAATATAATCTACTAAAGTATTTAAACTCATTTATAGTTATCAATCTTGATTACAAATATCCGATCTATTATATTAGATTTTATACTGATTGTGAATAATATTTGATGGATTCAGCCGCAATAAAT
This sequence comes from Prochlorococcus sp. AG-347-E03, assembly GCA_003279115.1. Classification (GTDB taxonomy): domain Bacteria; phylum Cyanobacteriota; class Cyanobacteriia; order PCC-6307; family Cyanobiaceae; genus Prochlorococcus_A. Next base: position 14,455 of record QCBG01000006.1, read on the forward strand.
TCTTTTATACCCACACTAGATCAGGTAGACAGTTGGTACGAAATCTTTACTCTTTTACCAATATTAATTGCTCTAGAATTATTATTATCGGCAGATAATGCTGTCGCACTAGCTTCTCTTACTAAATCCCTCGACAGTTCTGAATTAAGGTCAAGAGCATTAAATATTGGTATAACAATATCTTTATTATTCAGAATTATTCTCATCATATTATCTAATGTTCTTCTAAAGTTTATTCTTATAAGAGTTTTTGCTGGTTTTTATTTAATATACTTATTCTTCTCTAATGTTTTTTTAAATTCAGATTCAGAAAACGTTGAAAATGGTGCAGATAATAATAAGAATAATTTTAGGTTCTTAAAGGTTGTAGCGCTTCTTTCAATTACTGATTTTGCATTTTCCATAGACAGTATCACTACTGCAGTAGCTATCAGCGATCAGTACATATTAATTATATTTGGAGCAGTAATTGGAGTATTAGCCTTAAGATTTACATCGGGGATTTTTCTAAAACTTCTTGATATATTTTCTAGATTAGAAACAGCGGGTTATGTAGCAATTTTAATTGTTGGTATTAAACTTTTACTAAATACCTTAATAGAAGAATCTATTCTTCCAGACTATTATTTTTATATTTTGATTCTTTTTGCTTTTATTTGGGGATTTTCTAAAAAAAAATTTAAAACTTAGTCTGAGAGATATTCACCTACTAATGGCTTTAACTGTTGGATCAACTGCTTTTTGCTAGAAATGTTTTTGCCTTCAAGTTTTGCTTCTAACAAAATAATCGGATCAGTTTTAGTTGAAATTATTATTCCTTTATTTTCTATAACAGCAAGAATAATTCCTGGTTTTGAATAATTGCTCATTAAAAGGTATTTTTCATTTTTAATTTCATCACTACTCAAAATTTCGATTTTAATTATTTTTAGGTTCTTACCTCTAAAAGTAATATTTGTTCTTGGGTATAGTGCTTTTATTTTTTGAGAAATTTTAATTGCCTCATTTCCCCAATTTATTCGATAGTCTGATTTTTCAATCATTCTTGCGTAAGTAATTTCTCTTCCAAGAGTATTTTGTTTTTTTAATTGATAATTAGTATTTTTTTTTATATTTTCTTCGAGTAAAGACGTAGCATTTAAAAGTAATTTTGCAGATAAAATACTAAGTTTTTTCGATAGTGTATTTAAATTATCGGTATTATCGATTTTAATTTTTTCTTCCAATAATAAGTCGCCAGTATCTAGTCCCTCATTCATTTTTATAATTCCTACACCAGTGAATTCATCACCTTCCATTAAGGACCATTGGATTGGGGCAGCACCACGCCATCTTGGAAGTAATGAAGCATGTGCGTTCCAAGAACCAAACTTTGGAATTTCTAATATCTCTTTGGGTAAAATTTTTCCGTAAGCTATAACAATAAATAAATCACAAGATAGTGACTTAAGTTCATTTATAAAATGTATATTGTTCCTTATTTTTTCTGGAGTAAAAATTTTTATAGATTTTTGCTCGGCAAAGCTTTTAATAGGTGAGGATATTAATTTATTTCCCCTAGATCTTTTTTTATCCGGTTGGCTAACTACTGCAATCACCTCGTGCTTTGATTTAATAAAAATATCGAGGCTCTCAATTGAATATTCAGGTGTTCCCCAGAATATAATTCTCACGCGTCACCAGTTATTGATAATTCATCAACCCATATATGTGGAGAAATTCCACTAGTTGTGACCTTCTGGCTTGATTCAATATTTACTATATTTTTCAAAAGATATTTGATATCTCCTGCGACAGTAGCAGATTCTATTGAGACTTTAGTACCGTTTTTATATAACCACCCATCAAATGGAAGAGAGAATGAACCTTGACTTGCTCTGACACCTGCATGGATTGCGTTTAATTCTTCAATATAAACAAATTCTCCCTCATAAGAAGAGTGATCTAGTGATGTTTTGAGATCAGACTTTTCCTCTGATTTCTCAACTACTATCCAATCAGGAGATACTGAGACTTTTGATCCTAGTCCGGCGTGGCCAGTGGGAATTGTTTTAAATATTCTTGCAGTTGATTCAGAATGTATAAAATTTTCAATTCTACCTCTATTAATTAAACATAGTCTTTTGGTTGGGGTTCCTTCTCCATCAAATGGTGATGAAGAAATATTCTTTTCGTGAAGACCATCATCATAAATATTAAGTGCTTCTGTAGATAGTTTCTCTCCAATAGAATTTTTATTAGATAAACTGACTCCATCTAAAATGCTTCTAGCATTAAACATTGAGCTAAAGGCATTAATGATAGTTAAAAAAGACTCTGGGGAAAAACATATCAAATATTTATCAGTTTTAATAGATGAATAATTTAAATGAGAAATTGTTTTATTTGAAGCTTCTTTAATACACGACTCTATATCTATATCATCAACTCCATACCCAAGTTTTATAGAACCTGAACTACGAGGCTTATTATTTTTTTCTTCAGCTCTTGCATATAAATATAGTGCAGCTTGACTTTTGGAATAACTTCGAAAGGCACCATCACTATTTGCATAAACTCTCTCAAAGAAACTTTCAGATAAACCATTATATGGAACAGATTTAATAGATTCATGACTTTTTAATAGTTTTACTTCAGCTTCTCTTAGAAGAGTAAGTAATTTTTTTATTCCAACAGGACTTCTTTTTTTAAATTCCTTAACTTTAATAGGATCCTTTGCTAGTGGAGAAAATTCTGTACTTTCATTCTTATTGCCAAAATCAGAAGCTATATTTGCTTGCTTAAGAGCCTTTTTAATTCCAGATTCACTAATATCACTTGTTGTAGTAATGCCGACTAGATTAGATTGATTCCAAACTCTTATAGTTAAAATTTGCTTCTGTGATGCCTTAAGTTGTTTGGCTTCTCCTTTATCTACTTGAACAGAGTAGTCATTAGAAAAACTTGCACCATAATCCCATTTTCTAAGATTTAGAGAATCTGCAGCTTCGGAGATTTGAGTTGTTATTTCTCTTGAATCCATATCCTATCTTCCACCAACAGTAATTGAATCAACTTTAATATGAGGTTGGCCGACAGTTACGTTGACACTTCCACTGATGGACCCACAAAATCCAGGTGCTAATTCTAGGTCATTACCGCACATTGATATTTTTGGCATAACTTCTTTAGCCTCACCAATCAAAGTTGCTCCCTTTACTGGTTTAGTTAATTTACCATTTTTAATTAGATATCCTTCTTCAACAGCAAAATTAAATTGTCCTGTCGCACCTACACTGCCTCCACCCATTGATTTGCAGTAAAGACCATCGCTAATACTATTTATTAAATCTTCTTTGGAGTAATCACCTTTAGCTATAAAAGTATTTCTCATTCTTGAAGCTGCAGCAAAAGAATAATTTTGTCTTCTTCCACTCCCTGTTCTTTTATGACCAGTTCTTAATTCACCTGCCCTATCTGATATGAATTTTTTTAAAATTCCATCTTTTATAAGAACTGATTTTTCCGGTTCCATTCCTTCATCATCTACAGATAATGAACCAAAGGATCCTTCTGATATACCTTCATCTATTGCTGTAACAGATTCATGTGCAATTTTTTCATTCAATTTATTCTCAAATGGTGTTGTTCCTCTCTCTATTTGGGTAGTTTCAAGTAAATGTCCACAGGCTTCGTGAAATATAACGCCACCAAACTTATTAGCTAATACTACTGGCATTTGTCCGGCATCAACATAATCTGCATACAACATATTCATTGAACTTTCAAACACATCATTAGCTGCTTTTTCATGGTCCCATAATCTGAATTCATTAGGCATACCTGCCGATCCAAATCTTCTACTTCCACTAGATCTATACTGGGCATCACTAGCAATTACGTTAAGTCCAACTGTTTGATGCAACCTAATATCGGAGGCATAGGTGCCATCACTAGAGGCTATGATTACTTCTTGAAGACTTCTTGAGTAACTTCCTTTTCTAGTTATTATTTTATTATTTTTTTTAAGAGAATTTGTACTGACTAATAGTTTTTCACTTATTTCGTGAATCGACGGAACTTCATTAATCCAATTTTTCTTGGGTAAAGTATAGTCCCTATGTTTATTTAATCCGTTAAATACTTCTCTATTTTTGTTATCTTTTATATCTAACATCTCAATAGCCTGAGATACCGATTTCATCAAACCATGTTTTGTTAAATCATTAGTACTTACAAATCCATCCTTTTTGTTTTTGAAGATTCTTATTCCTGCTCCCCTCCCAAATGAAGGACTTACACTTGTAATGAAATCTTCTTCGGCTAGTACACTTGCATTATCAGTATTTTCAATAAATATTTCTACAAAATCGGCCCCGAGCCTAATCCCATAGAAAATAATTTCTTCTAATAGATCTTTATTGCAATTACCAAAAACGATTTCATTTGATTTGACTTGTGACGAAAGCATATTATTTTATAAATCTTTTCAGTATAAAAGATTATCTAATCGAAGGTTGGAAATCTTTGCTATCAAGAGGTTTTAATAAGTATAGTCTTAATAACTGGTAACCGTTTGATAGATATTTAGGTAATTTTTTAAAAGTTTTAGATAATTTATTTCCATCACTGCTAGCAATATCGGAAAGGACCTTATTATTTTCAACTATTTTATCTAATCTTCCATAAAAAGATTTATCATAAACGTCTAGAACTACAGGGAAAATTCTAGCAGAAGTTTCATTTGTCTTATTAATTACATACTGATCGTAATCTCTAGCATCTAACCCTAAAGAAGCGTAGAAATCTTTTTTTATTCCAAGATCTCTTGCATACATTGTTGCAAATACAGCAAGTAGAAAAAACCTTGACCATAACTTAGATGTTAAGGGAAGATTGTTTAAGAAGTATCTGAATCTATGGAAATAGTCAAATAGTGGATGTGTAAAGGTAGAACCGCCAATGGTAATTTTTTTACTTAAGGATTTAACTGTACGTGGTTGTGCTTTCATTAACGCATCGAAGAAGTCACCATGTCTATTTTCATCTTGACACCAATTTTCAAAGTAATTAAATAAAGGGAAAATCTTACTATCAGGATTTTTTTCAAGATGCCTATAAATTGCAATATATCTCCAATAGCCAATTTTTTCAGATAGGTAAGTAGCGTAAAATATACTTCTTGGTGGAAAGTAAGTGTAATCTTTATTCGCTGTCAAAAAACCTAAATCCAACTGTAATCCAAAGTCACTCATTGATTTATTCAAGAAACCTGCATGTCTAGCTTCGTCTCTGGCCATATGGGCAAAACATTCCGCAAGAAGAGGGTTTTTATCTTTAATTCTTCTGCTTAGCTCTTTATAAAGTAAAAAACCTGAAAATTCTGACGTACAACTTCCCTCAAGAAAATCTACAAAGAGCTCTCTTGTGTCAGGATCTAATTTTTCTGCCGCCCCTTCAAATTCACTATTTCTTACAAAATGATGCCTATTGTAGTCTTTTCTAAACTCTTCACATATAGCCTCTAATTCTTCCTCGTTTATTGATAAATCCATATTCTCCATTGCCTCAAAGTCTGTTGTATAGAATCTTGGAGATAATATTGTTTCCTTTGCCGGTACCTTTCCATTATTAACTTCTTTTTTATTTTTTGATTCAATAGTGGATTGAGTCATATTTAAATTGATTTATTAATACTATTATTTACTATGATTTGTATTTTCGAGGGAAAAGTTAACCTGGTGTTATTGTTTGTTTAATTAACTCCTATCAATTTTTGTCCATTTAATCTCTGAAGTACTCTTGAAATGATCAATTTAAGAGTAATTCTTTTTTCGTCAATGAGGAAAGATTCAATAATGCTAGGTTTTTGATTTGGTTTGGATAAAGAAATACTTTTTAATGAACTTATGTCTTCCTTTTCAAAAGATAGCCAAAAGCTGCAAGTATTTTTAATATCACAATTTATTACCCAACATTTATCTCCAGCAATGGGTCTATTGGTGTTTTCAAGATTAATATTGTTTATTTCTAATCCTCTTTGATTAATCTCTTCTGTTAAAGCAGGAATCAAATGAATATTAATGAATTCTTGGAATGGTTTTTTTTCTATAGGTAATTCTTTTTTTGGTTTAGGAACAGTTTTAACAGGTGTATTATTTTCATTTTTTAAGTCATTTTTAGGAGCAGAACTAGTTTGAGAATTGGCATTATTTTCGTTCACAATGAAAGCATTTTCTGATTTAGATTGTTTTAGTTCCTCACCATTAGATTTAGTAGCGTCGTCAGATAATTCATGATTTGCTTTATTTTTTGAGTCTAAATTTTCTGCCATAAAATAATACAATATATTTTTATTATAAATTAAAAAACAATTTTTTTATTATTTAAATTATTTAGATTTCTACCATTCATCATCATCATAATTCCAGTCATCTTCTTTATCTTGACTACTTGAATAATTTTTACTGCTTGTAAAATTATTTTTATCAGTATTTTTTATTACTCTGTAATTAACAGATATAGTAGGTTGAGTATCTCTTATATCCCTTTGAGGTGGCATCTCAAGATTAGATTTTAAATCGTCATCATTATGTAAAGGTTCATAATTTTCTTCAATTTCTTCGTAAGTATTTTTTTTAAAGCTGGTAAAAGTAGTGTTTAATAAAGTACTTATAATTAAACCAGAAAAAAATGAAAAACTGATTAACTTACCTATACTAATTTCTTGGACAGTCCATTTAAAATATCTAAATGATGTCTTCTGATTATTATTTATATGTAATGAAGTCTGAAATATAATTATAAAAAAAAGAGTTAATAATAAAAATTTTTTCTTAAAAATCATGCTAGCAAGTTATCTTTTTAATTAAAATTCTAATCATAAATTTTTTAATTTATATTCAGTTTAACTCCAAATCAATTTGATATTTAAGAATATCGACTTTTATAATTTTTACTTCTATTTCATCTCCAACTTTGTAGGATTTCTTGGATTTCCTTCCAATTAATAGATTTTGTCTTGATCTATATTCGTACCAATCATTGTTAAGAGTACTAACATGGACTAAGCCTTCTACATATAGTTCTGATAACTCAACAAAGAATCCATAACTTTGTACTGAAATAATATGCCCACTGTAAATATTGCCTAATAATTTTTCTGCTTTTCTTACTTTTTTTATACTAATCATATTGGATTTGTATTGATTAACTTTGGACTTGTGTTCAGTAAGTTTATCTATTACAAACTTATTAAATAACGTATCTATATTCTTCGAAATTGATGAATTAAATATATCCGAATTAAATGAATTCAATGATTTATTCTCAGCATTATCATTGACTACATGAATATTATATTTCTTTGATTTCTTCGAATTTATTAGAATATTCAAAATACAGTACTGGTTCATAAGATTAATGAAGTCATATCCAGGAATTGTCCATGGAGAAATAAATATTTTTTCTGAATCATCATTATCCATTTCTTTAGAACTCAGGCTTATTTCATTTTCCTTAAATTCATTAATTAAAAGTTTATGCAAGATTCTTTTTTTATTTTCATCGCCACATAACTTAAGAACTTGGCTAAATGACAAATTACCATCTTCATTTAGCTCAACATTATTATCGATAAATTCCGAATATTTGATTATTTCATTTGCATTGATGTAGTCTATTCCCCTTGAGAAGTATCCTGCACTTTTTAAGCTATATTTATTTGAATGTTTGAACCATATTAAATTCGCTTCATGTATTAATGGGGAAATATAAGTTTGACAATCTTCTTTATTTAGTGGTTCAAAATATCCTTTTGAATAATCAGCTGGGTTGTGAATAAAAAATTCATTTAAAGATTCAATTTTATTAAGTGGAGGAGGAATTTCAACTTTACCTTCTAAGAGATGCCTTTGCCTAAATGATGTAGAAATCTCCAATATTTTGTCTAAATCTTCAATATGTTCTTTTATAGGTTTTAACAACCTTGATGTGATTCTAGTCTTACTTTTTCTGGATAGAAGAGCTTCCGTGTGATCACTTCCAACAATAAGAGTGCATCTTACTAAAGTTAGATGAAATGACCATTCAGTTATTTCATTATCGCTATTTAAATGCAAGCATAGACTTATTGCTTCATTCTTTTCTCCTAATTTAAATTCAGAAGTATGTCTTATAATTTCACTAAGATAGTTTTGCCAATTATTCAGTAAGGGAAAGGATTCATAGCTTCTCAGAAATATATCTAATGATTTTTTACTATTTAGATCTAATCTTTCTGCAATACTATTTGTATGGATCCATAGTTTAGTACTTTTATCTTTTCCTTTATCTATTTGAAAAATTGGAAGCAGTGGAGAATCATCATAATTCCAACTTTTGAACAAATAAGAGTTTTTTTCGGTTAAGTCTATCCTTTCCCTTTTCTCTATCTTCTTGGATTCAACATCATAATTATTTTTCAAATTGATAATATTGCTTTTAGATAAAACAAAATCTGTATCTAATTCCTCATTATTATTAAGTTCTAGTTCTTGAATTACATGGCCTAATCCTTCATCTTGTCCTATGGGAAATCTATCAACTTCAACTTTAACTATATTTTTGTTTTCTGGTTTGTAGGTATATTTTTTATCTTCTTTGGGAAGTTTTATTTTAGAAAGAATCCTATCATCGATTGGAATGGCATATATATCATCGTTTATTATTTCAACTTTAGACAGAAGTATTTGATTCGACCTTTCAAGAATACAATCGACTATTCCCTCCGGTGATCTTCTTCTGTATCCCTCTTTTATTATCCTTACTAAAACTTTATCTCCATTCCATGCAAAATTAAGTAAATTTTCTTTTATATAAATATCTTCTTTGTTTTTCCCCCTTACTGCAAAGCAATATCCTTTACTGCTACATCTAATTTTTGCAACAATGTGATTACTATCTTTAGTACAGGTATACTCATTATCTGCATTTTTATTAATTATTTCAAGTTTTTCTAGGGCTCTTAAAGCGATATCTAATTTATCCTTATCAGATTTCTTTGTTATTTTTAATGATCTGCATAATTTTTTGTATTCTAGTCCTTCGGAATGATTCAGATTATCGATTATTGATGATGTCGTAAACATGATAAGGAAGAAAAATTATAAATTAATTGAGGTTTTCATACTTCTTATATTACACCTTATTATCTAAGCTTAAACTAATTTTATTCTTTGTCTTCTTTTTCTTCTTTGTTGATTGAAAATGAGTTTATAAAAAGTCTGATACCAATAATAAAAAATGTTATTGAAGCTATTGATTTAAGAATTACTTCGGGTAAAAAACTTGAAATAGAACCACCTGTTAAAGCGCCTAGTAAACTGGCTAATACAAGTGCAGAAGAAGATCCTAAAAAAACTGCAAATGGTTTATTTGATGTGCCGCTTATAGTTAATGTGGCTAATTGGGTTTTATCGCCTAATTCGGCTACAAATACGGTGAGAAATGTTGATAGTAATAAACTTAAAACCATTTATAAATAATTTTTGTAAGTATCATAAGCTAAAAATATACTTATTATTATCATCAAAAAACTAGTAAATAATGCAAATTTACTTGGAGATATTTTTTTTGATAACCATTTACCAATAAGAACTCCTACTACACTAGAACTTATCAAAGCTAGAGAACTTCCAAGAAAAACAATTATTGGCTTCCCCGATTCGGCTGAAAGCATTAGCGTTGCTATCTGTGTTTTATCGCCAAGCTCTGCTATGAAAATTGTTGTAAAAGTAGTAATAAATATAGATAAGAAACTTTTTTCTATATTGAGCTCTTTTTTTTCTAATTTACTATTCATTTTTCTGAAATTGCCACTTTAAAACTTTTCATCTCTTTACTTTTGTAACCATAATTTGATGAAATATGCTGTTTACAGCAATCTATAAGAAATTTATCGCCAGAATTAAAATATCCCTCAAAAGTAGTTGAAAATTCACTTACCCTGCAAAAATGAGGTCTATTTTCGTAAATTAAGCATTTTTTATTTTCTCTATCTAAATTTTTGCACCAACCGTCCTTAGCTGTCATTGAATTAATTAAATCGATATCGTCTTTATTAAGTTTGTCTGCTAAATCGCTCCTTTCGTTCAAGTTGAACTTACAACAAGCTCCACAATTTTCTATACAAGTCCATGATTTCATAATTTAATTCAATCTTGTAACGTATCAGTACAGTTCAATCATTTATTTGTAAAAATAGTATCACAAAATATATTCATTTAATCATGGCAACACTTATTCCTTTAGCTGTAGTTGCGCTAGCAGGACCAGCAATAATCGCTTTAGTATTTTACCGCAGATAAAAATTATCCTTTGTGACTTATCTCGAGGGTGTTTATTGGGATTTAGATGGAACTATCGCAAATACTGAATTGGAGGCTCATTTGCCTGCATTTAATAATGCATTCAAAGACCTCGACATAGATTGGAATTGGGACACTAAAAAATATATTCAACTTTTGAGAATAAATGGAGGCAAAAATAGAATTGCTCATTATTCTAAAATAAATAATAATAACTTTTCAGATGATTTTATTCTCAAAATTCATGAGAAAAAGCAGTCTCATTATTTGGAATATATAAAAAAAAATTCCGTTAACTTTAAAACAGGTGTTTTTAGGTTGATAAAAGAATTACATAGGAAAAAAATAAGGCAATTTATAGTTACTTCAAGTTCAAGAAATCAAGTTAATTTACTCGTTGAAAATCTATTTAATGGTTTTAATCCATTTGAATTCATTATTTCAAGTGAAGACGTTAAATTAAAAAAACCAAATCCATTGCCTTATTTAAAGGCAGTTCAATTAAGTGGGATAAAAAAAAATAACATAATAGTATTCGAGGACTCTAATCCAGGATTAATGTCTGCTAAGGCGGCTAAATTACCAACAATATTTGTCCCCTCTAATGTACCAACAGTTTTAGATGAAAATATTAAATTAGATTTTATTTTAGATACCTTAGGTGATGAAAAAAATGTGGCAAATGTAATTAAAGGTCCTAAACTAAAAAAATCATATGTTGACTTAAGTTTCCTAAATGAATGTTTAATAACTTTTCACAATGCAAAAAACTAATTTCTTAAGAATTTCCTCTCAACTAAATAATTTATTATTTAGTTTCCTAAGTGATTCATGGAGATCAAAATCTATTGGACTTATTGCTGTTTTGACAGGATATTTTTTATTTGCCAATTTTCTTACAAAATTCATATCTGAAGGGAAAAATGAACTGATTATGGTTCCAATAATCATTGTATTTATTGAGATTATTATAAGAATTAAGCCTCCTTCAAGTTCAAGATTTTATGATCTATGGTCAGTAATTGATAAATTAAGAATCGGTGCAATCTATGCCGTTATACTCGAAGCATTTAAATTAGGATCTTAAAAGCTACTCTTCTTCTTCTTCTTCTTCAATAGGATAAACAAATCCTTGAGCTTTCCCAGTTAAAACTGATTTACCTAAAGATATAGCTTTCTGAGCTGCTATTGCTGCTTTTCCTTTCCAAACAGCGTGTCTTTGGTTCCTTTTGCTCTTTGATTTTTTCTTCTTTGGTACAGCCATTCTGTGTATTTATTTCCATATAATAATATAACCTTTAACTGGTTATCTCCAAAACTTTTGAGTATATTTTGTTTATATACGTCAATTTTTTAAATAAGCATATATGCTTTATTAATCACTTATAAAGATTAGTGTTTAGATCAAAATTCTCATATTCAGATTCTAAATCGAGTTATTCGGATCTTCTGGAAGATATTGAGATGGGAAAAATAGAATCAATATTTTTCTATCCAAGGCAGAGAGAAATTGATGTTCTGTATAAAAATGGCGATAAATTTAAAATACCCATCCTTTACAACGATCAATTAATCCTTGAAAAGGCTACTGAAAATAAAATAGATCTTACAATTTACAATAGTAGAAAAGAAGCCTCAGCTGCTAATTCATTTGCTTCAATAAGTCTTTTCCTGATTTTCATATTAGCTATAGTCTTAATCTTGAGAAGCACATCGAAATTGGCTTCCAGAGCTTTTGGTTTTACCAAAAATCAAGCTAAATTTGTAACTATTGATGATGTAGAAACGAGATTTGATGATGTAGCTGGCGTCCCTGAAGCCGCTGAGGAATTAAAAGAGGTAATAACATTTTTGAAAGAACCAAAGAAATTTGAAAATCTTGGAGCAAAAGTTCCTAAGGGAGTTCTTCTAATAGGCCCACCAGGAACAGGTAAAACATTATTAGCTAAAGCAATTGCTGGTGAATCAGGAGTGCCTTTTCTCTCAATATCGGCATCAGAGTTTGTAGAACTTTTTGTTGGTGTTGGAGCAAGCCGAGTTCGTGATCTTTTCTCTAAGGCTAAGGAAAAATCTCCTTGTATAATTTTCATTGATGAAATTGATTCCATTGGTAGGCAAAGAGGGTCTGGAATCGGAGGTGGAAATGATGAAAGAGAACAAACTCTTAATCAGCTTCTAACTGAATTAGATGGTTTTGCTGATAATTCTGGGATTATTGTTTTAGCAGCAACAAATAGACCAGATATTTTGGATGCAGCATTATTAAGACCAGGTAGATTTGATAGGAAAATTGAAGTAATGCTTCCAGATTTAGATGGAAGAAAAAAAATTCTTTCAGTTCACTCACTTTCCAAACCACTTTCAAGCGATGTTGATTTAGGATATTGGGCTTCTAGAACAGTTGGATTTTCGGGAGCAGATCTTGCAAACTTGATGAATGAAAGTGCTATTCACTGTGCAAGAGACGAATCCAAATTAATCACTGATCTTCATATAGAAAATGCTCTTGATAAAATTACCATTGGCCTAAGAAGCTCATTAATAACTTCTCCTAATATGAAAAAAATTATTGCTTATAACGAAGTAGGTAGAGCAATTGTATCTGCTGTGAGAAATGGAATTGAATCAGTCGATAAAATTACGATTTTACCCAGATCTGGATCTATAGGAGGATATACAAAAATATGCCCTGACGAAGATGTAATTTCTAGTGGATTGATTTCAAAAAAATTATTATTTTCAAAAATTGAAATTGCTCTAGCTGGAAGAGCAGCAGAAACGATAGTTTTTGGTGAAGGTGAAATTACACAATGCTCCATAAATGATATCTCTTATGCGACAAATATCGTAAGGGAAATGGTTACAAAATATGGATTTTCAATTATTGGTCCAATTTCAATGGATTCTGATAATAATGAAATGTATTTAGGAGATGGATTATTTAGAAGAAAGCCTCTCATAGCAGAAAATACCAGTTCTAGAATAGATAATGAAATTATAAATATTTCTAAAATTTCATTAAATAATTCAATAAAAATATTGAAAAAAAATAGAGCCTTACTAGATAAATTAGTTGATATTCTTTTAAATCAAGAAATTATAGATAAAAAAGTTTTTAAATTAACAACTTCTAAATTGTTGAAAGTTTGATTTTATTGCTTTAAATTAAAAAAAATATTTTCTTGATAATTAAAAACAATACAAAGAAGTTATTAGTTACACTTTCATTTTTACTTATTTTTCCATTTGTACAAAAACAATGGTTAAATTTGTATTCACTAAATATTAATGATATTTCCTTTTATTCAATCCTTTACTATTTGAGCGGAGCAATATGCCCATCTTTGGTGTATATAAACTCTCTTAAAAACTATACATACTATAATTTTACTAAGGATAAAATTCATAGTATAAAAATAATTAAAGGAAAAAGATTATTATTCTTAGTAGCAATAAATTTAATATTTCTCTCTTACTTAATAACTGATTATATGTATATAAATTTTGATCTTTTATTTAATTTATTTCTTCAAGGAATTAATGTACCAAAACCGGATATTCCACAGTTAAGTTTTTTCATATTTTTAATTTCTATCCTATTAATTTTTAAGAAATCTAAGGTTCTGTTAAAAAAAATAATATTGGTAAATTTTGTTTTGATTTCTCTCTATCTTTGGCATCTTCAAATTAATAATATTAGTGTTGATCATCAGTTTCATATTTATAAATATTCTGGTTTAAATGACTTAAATTTAATTAATCTTTTTATCCTAGTCGCCATAGAAATTTCCTTTTATACGTGGTCCTTTCTATCATATAAAACTAATTTGAGCGATTGGATCGTGCCCAAACCTCAAAAAGGGGATGTAATCCCTTTTTTGAATATATCTATTTTTTATTTTTTTATAATTATTTACTACTCAATGCTTACTTAAATGTTTCTAATTCTTCTATAGTGCAGAAAAATATTCCTTACTACCTTTGGGATCCTCTAACATTGTTTTCTCCCCAGGGGTCCAGTTTGCTGGACATACTTCATCGGGGTTTGCCGCAACGTATTGATAACCTTGAAGAATCCTTAGCGTTTCATCAACATTTCTACCTACAGGAGCCTTGTTAACAGTTGTATGCATAACTACTCCTTCAGGATTGATAAGAAATAAACCTCTATCAGCCTCCCCATCATCATTTAGAACATTGTAAGCCTGGCAAATTTCTCTTTTTAAGTCAGAAACTAAAGGATAGTTAATATCACCTATACCACCTTCATTTCTTGGGGTTTGTATCCAAGCTAAATGACAGTGTTTGCTATCAACTGATACCCCAAGTATTTCCGTATTAAGTGCCGAGAAATCTTGGTATCTATCACTAAATGCAGTGATTTCAGTTGGACATACAAATGTAAAATCTAGTGGGTAAAAGAATAGAACAACCCATTTACCTCTTAGACCTGAAAGTGTAATCTCCTTAAACTCTTGATCATATACTGCTGTAGCACTAAAGTCTGGTGCTTCTTGGCCAACTCTTAAGCTCATGAAAAAATTTGTCCTTATTTAAATTATGTATGGTCTGAATGACCGTAATTAGTATTATAATTTTATTGATAATGAATTAGCAAGTTTTTTTTTAATTCAATGAAATGGCACTATTCCTTTACTAAGAAATTTACAATTTTGAATCACAATAAACTTTTAAAAAATCTCAAAAAGGAGTTAATTAAATATCCCATTAACAGGATTGATAATAAAAATTCGAATTAAAAGAAATTTTATTTTATTTAAGATTCCTTAAAATTTTCCTCTCTATAATTAGAAAAATTTCTAGTAATTTTAATTATGGCTAAATATATTGAAAGACTAAAGGAAAAAGTTAAAATAAAAAAATTTGATTCTAATCAGCCAATTGGAGCTTGGATTTTCGTTGTAATTTTGAATATAGTTGGATTTGCGGGTTATTTTTACTTAAAGGTAAATCATATACAACTAGGCAATTAAAAACTTATCTTATTTCCTTCTTAATAGAGCGACAAAAATTTTTTAATCTTTCTTTTCTCGTTAAGTCAGGTAAAGTCCAAATTGATTCTGTTTCAGGTAAAGGATCTTTGCTCCATTCTTTGAATTCTTCCATTATCGAAGCATTATTTAATTTTGATGTATACTTTTTTCGTTTTTTTAAATATTTTCTTATCACTGCTAGATTTGCCTCAATATATTCCGTCATAATAAATACTTAAGTCTTATATTAATTTATCATCTAGCAAGTTCTACTTTAAAGAAAAGATTAATTAGACATTTTGAACTGCTTGAAAAAGTCCAAATGAATAACTCCCAATTAGGATCCAACCAAGGACACTTGAGATTATTGTTGATCTTCTATTATGTCTTCTGAGAGCTGATTCAATCATCTCATTTACTTCATCTCTATTAAGATATTCTTCTCTAGAGTCTTTTTTCATTTTTTTATTTTTCTTTTTACGATAAACGAATTTATAAGAAAGTGAGCATAAGATTTTTTATTTACGATAAGGGTTTTATACTTGATGATTATATAAATATTTTTAAATTTAGCATTAAATATATTATGAAATTTTAAGAGTAATTTTTTAAATTTTAAGATAAAGTATTTGAATTGAAGGACTATAGCTTTTCTATACAAAAAATGAATATTAATGATAAATCTGTTTTAGAAATGCTTAATAAACTTATTGCTATTGATAGGCTGAATAAAACTCAAATTCTTCAAATGGTGAATTTAGTTTCAATATCAAATGATATCAATGATTTAAAGGATAATTTGAAATGGGAAAGTTCTAAATAATTTTATAAAAATATTTAAAAACAAAAAATTATTTTTTGATTATTATGAATTCTTGAAATATAAATAAGAGAAAATGACTGTCTAAGTAATTAATAAAGAGTTTGATAAATTATTTATATGAATTTCAAATAAATTGTGGATAGTTATTTTTATTAAAAGAAACTTCCTCTTGATTACTATAATCAAATGTTGTTTTCTTATCCTTGCTAAATGATTTAATTAATATTGTAGAAGTGATAATTATTATTAATATGATCAGTAAATCTCCAACAGTAATCCCTCTCTCCTTAAGATTCATAATAAAGTATATATTCTGTTTAAATATAGCCTTATTTATTTAATAAACTTATATTTTTTACAAACATGCTAAAAATTTATATTAAGGAAATATAAAAAGAATATAAAAATATTAAGACTATAATCTTTTGAATCATATAAAAAAAATAGATAAATTATTTATATGGAAGTCCAAAAAAAAATTAATAGTTCTAACAATCCTAATTTTTTCTCTAGTGAGATGATTATCACAAAAAAATCTCTTAACGAAAATCAACTCAAATTAACTTATCAAAAACAGTTAATCTCAGATTTAGATTATAAGCACAAGGAATGGTCAAAATCTATTGATAGTAAGTTTTAAAAGCTTTCGTTGATTATATTTAAAAGTCTATTCCTCTTGTTTGTATTTTTCTCTTCCCAATGAAGTGTTACTTCATCATTAATGACAGGTTTCGCTTCATAAGCTAGATACCAAAGAATCAATCCTACTGGAAATATTAAAATATGCATAGCAAAAATTAGTTGACTTAAATCAAATATAGTGCAACACTTGTATTGTGCAAGTGTGACACTAATTTTTATTTAATTATGCCCTCTCCGAGGAAAAGAATTGGTTTTTTGCCAAGTGAAGAAGTTCATGAAATTATTGAAAAATTGTGCACAGCTAATGAATATAGTCAGTCAAAAGTCACAGGTTTATTGGTCGAAGAAGCATTGAGGTCTCGAGGAGTATTAAATGAAACTTTTGGTCCGGATTCAAATATAAAAAATGATTTTATCAATTTTTCCTTTGTAAAAGAAACATTCTCTAAAGATAAATTCCCAGTTAATGGGGAAGAATTTAAAATTAATAAAAAAGTATTATCTGATGATATCAAAATGATTCATGAATTTATTGAGTTTAAGTTTTTTAAGGAAGTAATGAAGCAAAATAATAATCTTTTTGAATAGTTAGTGTCACACCTCTAATGTTTATATGACATTGCTTTTCAATAAACTTTAGAAATTAAGTAATAATAAATGTTTATGTTACTTTTTCTAATCAACTTCTTAAAGAGGGATCGTAAAATAAATTAAATCTTTAGAATTCAGCGGACTAAATCCTCGTGGAGATATGAACCTTAGCCCGCTTTAAAAAAGTAGCAATAAATAAATATAAATACAATAAAAATGTTAATTTACGTTTGATCTAAAATTGGAATATTAAAGCTCTAAATCTAAATGACAGTAACTGAATTAAATGAAGACACACAAGATCAAATAAGTGATCTTCTTGAAAATCTTCAGTATATAGAGAAACTTAAAAATAAAGATATGCGAATTTTACTTGATAAGATAGTCAGAAAATATGGAGGAAAAGTAGTAAATAAATGAAACGCTTATTAATCCCTCTATTTGCTTTTCTTACTTTACCAAATGCTGTTCTTAGCAACCATTTGTATAGTCAAAGAAAAATTATAGTCACTTCAGAAAGCACCAAGGAATCTATCGAGTTAGCAAAATACCTTAATGATAAGGGTGTTGTTAAATATTCAGCATATTGGTGTCCTAATTGCCTTAATCAAAGTGAACTATTTGGTAAGCAAGCTTATAAAGAACTTAATGTTGTTGAATGTGCAAGAGATGGCATAAATAGTCAAACCCAATTATGCATTGATAAAAAAATCCAAGGTTTTCCTACTTGGGAAATAAATGGAAAGTTAATTTTAGGTGTACTTTCACTAAATGATTTATCTAAGTTAACTGGATTTAAGAATTAATGAACAAGTAAGAAGATTATTGGTTAGATATTAAAGGTTAATTCTTGAGGCCCTTTCATACACCCTCCAGCTGGATAACTAATTACTTTTTTCGATATTATTCCAATACTGATAGCAACCATTCCAATTCCAATCAGTGCTATGTTTCTTTTGCTAGCGTTGAAATATTTCATTGAAAGATTAATTTATTTTATAGTAGGGAAATTGAAACTATTACGTGGAATTTTTTGTTTAAAGAGAAAATTAAAAAGTAATCTTAAATCTTTATTTTTTTTAATATTTTATATCCCCTTCTTCAATTTTTTAGTTTTTATTTGACAGTCTTTTTATAATTAATTTTAGATTATTCTTTTTTTATGGAAGATAAAGGATTTAATTTGACCCAAGGAATGGCTTTGCTACTTTTGAAGCCATTAAATTTACCCGCTAATTACGTCCTAAATCTCATAATTTATATAACTAACCCTAATAACAATATTGGTTATTAAGATTCGTCCCAAACTGGTTTGGTTCTTCTCCAACCTTGAGCGATTAACTTTTCCCATTCATCTCTAGCTGTATCAACTTTAAGTTCTTCTCTGGTTGTCATAAGAGGTGGTTCTCTTCCTAAAACACCAATAATTTTTCCAGAGTCAATAAACATATATTCAAAAAATTTATCTTTATTTTGCTTATTCTTCATAAATCTTTTAACCCTTGAACGGTTTGAATTTATAAGCCAAAAATCTTCTTTCAATCTTAATTACTTTATGTCTTCTCAATCGGAGCAATTGTTAACCCTTTGCTGATGAGTTGCTCATGATATAGCTCTGCCTGTTCAAGATTACCTCTCCAAACTTCCGCTGATCCTGTCTTGTCAACTTTGATGGTTAGATCCCATGCTTTTTTTTCACTCATGCCTGGGATTATTGTCAGAAGACAATTTGCGACATGTTGAAAAGTATTAAAACTATCATCAAGAACTATTACCCTCGCTTCTGGATATTTTGCTTTGGATTTCTTTTGTTCTAGGACTTTACTGAGTGAATTAATCATTATTGTTTGCTCTTTTTTAAGTCAATTAAATTTTACCTATGTTCTTCAATCGAAAAAAATTGAAAATGTCTCGAGCGTGACTTGAACACGCGACCTGCGGGCTATGAATCCGCCGCTCTAACCAGCTGAGCTACCGAGACATGGGAATATTGTAAGGCATGGATTGTACTTAATTACCATTTTTAAAATTTATTTGTTTATGGGCCTCATATATAGCGATACCGCATGCCACGGAAAGATTTAGACTCCTAACACCTTTTTTATCATTGTCTCCAGTTTGTAAATTTGGCATAAATATTGATATCAAAAAGTCACTTTTATCAATAATGCAATCAGGCAATCCTGAATCTTCTCTCCCAAATAGCAAAATATCTTCTTTCTGAAATTTAAATTCCTTTAAATAAACCCCGTTTTTTTTACTAAAAGAAATTATTCTTTTTGTTTTTTTTGAGGCCAAAAAATTATCAAAATTTTTATACTTATTAATTGTAACTAGAGGCCAATAGTCTAAACCTGCTCTTTTTAAATATTTATCCTCTAGTTTAAAACCTAGGGGCTCTATAAGATTTAAAGGTATATTAAATGCAGCACATGATCTGGCAATATTTCCAGTATTTTGAGGGATTCTAGGTTCAAAAAGAGCGACTTCCAATTTTAAGTAGGTATTTCTATACTTATTTCATCTATTTTGATAGCTCTGCCGTTTATTGCTAGCCAATTATCTTTAGATATTTTGGTTATTCTCTTTTGAAGCTCGCCGATTCTTTCAATATAAGTATTGCCAATTTTATATTCAGAGACAAGACTCCAACCTACTTGTTCTCCAACAATAAATGTTATGCTTCTTCTTTTTATTAAATGATTTATTAGTGATTTTAATTTTCTTGACCATTCATTGTGTTCTTTATCAATACTTTCCATAACAAATCCACCAATTGAGTCTATTAATAATGGACCACCTTCTTTTCTTAATATAGTTAATAGATCTGAAGTTTCTATTAGTTTCCAATCTTTTGGCCTTCTTTTTCGATGTAATTTAATTTTATCCTGCCATTCTTTATCATCAATATTGTTTTGAGATAAGGCAACATATGATAAAGTTTTCGCTTCTTTTGCTAGATGCTCTGCAAATTCACTTTTACCGCTCTTAGTTCCACCTGTAATAAAAATAATATGAGATAAATTTTCTTTAGGACTGAAATTTTTGTCATTCATAAATTCTCTATTATTTAGAGAAATACCACCATGTTGCTAAAGGAATAATTGTAGCAGCAATTAATAATCCTATAACTATATAAGTAGCAGTTGAACTCTCAGTATCACTGGATCTCATTACGTTAAAGTTTGGATCGACTACGGGGTTATCAATTGACGAAGGCTGACTTTTTTCGTAATTAATAATAGTTTTTTGTTGATTAGCAGCAAAAAAAGTGTTAAAACTACTAACACTTTCTGCATATGTGGTTGATGGAATAAGAATAAATATTAAGCCAGAAATGATAAATGAAAAAAGATATTTATTGATTTTTAGAATCATTTTTGAGAGTTTTGATTAATTATATATTAAAAACCATATGTTTGAGTATTTTTAAACGTACTAAACAATATAATATTTGCATAATTTAAATAGAATTAACATATTTTATATATGGGATTCAATGGGAAATCTTTAATATTCATAGGCATAGTTATTTTTATTTTTCAGATAGTAAATTTCTTTTCAATAAAAACAATTACTCCTGAACTTGAAAGAGCACAAGTTCTTGCTGCAATAGCTTCATTAATTATTATTTTGATAGGTTTCTTATTTAAACAATTCGAACCTTTAGCTGGTGAGAAAGTTGATTTAAAAGGAGAAAATAAGTTTCTCTTTGATAAAAGTATTCCGGATCAAGTAATTGATGAACTTGCATGGGGATCTGAAGCGATATTAACTTCTACTGCAGCTGCAGCAATACTAATCCACAATGATGGGGTAAATATACTGATAAGAGGAATTACTTCTGGTAATGAGTTTAAACCTGGAGAAACTTGTTTGAGATCTATAAAAGATATGAAATTAATTTCATTAGCCAACACTAAATTTTATCCAGGAAGAGATGAGTTTCTTGATTTTTGTGCCGATATTCCATCTATCTTAGTTGTACCAATAAATAGTAAAGCTTTTATATTGATAGGAGGCTGGAGCGCTAAATGTTTTACCAAGTCTGATGAAAAATGGATAAATAATTGGTCGAAGAAAATCAATAATATTTTTTCAAAAAATAATATTTAAAAATAAATTATTGATTTAACTCTTTTATCTGTTGCTTTAAAACTTACTGATTCAGTTTTTAGATTATAGTAGGCGTTTTCTGAGTTTATTTCATATTTATTCTTGTTATTTTTATCCTTTATTATGTATTTTACTGGATTAAAAAATTCAATTATGCTATCAGAACCCAATTTGGCCTTTGATGAATTTAATATAATATTTTGATTCTCAAATCTTATATTTCCCTCCAATAGATAGTCAGTCTCTTCTATATTCCAAATAAAATTATCAGCAAATAAAATATCATCATCTCGCGTAAGAGTTTTTAATATTACATTCCCCTTCAATTTTAGGATTTTATTGTTGTCTGATAATGTAGATTCTTCAGAACTAATAATATATTTAGTCTTTTCTCCTTTAAAAATATTTATAGTAGGTTTTTCTAATTCGAATTTTAATTCACTTATGTTATAACTTGAGTTTGGACTTGAAATAGAATATATTTTATCTCCCTTATTGGAGTAAATATTCAAATCTAAACTGTCTATTTTTTGTATTACTTTATTTTCTTCAATTACATTCGGTGCACATCCAAGAAAAAAAAATGGTAAGAAAATTATTAACCTATAAATGTTGGTCATAATCAAGCTTATTTATGATTGGAGTGGGTTTAGGAAGAATAGAGTCACTTATTAATAATCCCCAACTTAATTGTTGTTCCCAAGTAATATCTTCACTGTATATAGAGCCAAGTTGTTCATTTATTTTTGAAGATAATTCTGGCAATAAAGGTAGTAATAATAAGCCTATTATTCGGGTGCTTTCTAATACGTTGTAAATAATTTCTTGAACAAGAGTCAAATTATCTTTTTCTTTTATTAACATCCATGGTTGATTATCATTTAAATACAAATTTGTATTAATTGCTAGGCTAAGTACTTCGTTGGCAGCTAGATCTAATTTGTAGATATTAAAATTATGAATATAGTTTTCAACTGCAATTTTGGCATAATTCTCTAATTTATTATCACTTGAAATTTTTTTATTATTTGGCACTTTATTATCGAACCATTTTCTAGACATAGATGATGTTCTATTTAGCAAATTACCAATTGTATTGGCTAAGTCATTATTGATAATGTCAACAAATCTTTTATCTTGAAAATCTCCATCATTTCCTAGTGATATATCTTTAATAAGAAACCACCTTACAGGATCATTGCCATATTTTGAAAGCAAAATGTCAGGGTCGAGTACATTTCCTAAGCTTTTACCCATTTTTTGTCCCTCTCTAGTGAGAAACCCATGTCCTAAAACTTTTTTGGGAACTTTCATATCAGCAGAAATGAGCATTGCAGGCCAATAGACAGCATGAAATCTCAGTATGTCTTTACCTATTAAATGAATATCAGCTGGCCATCCTCCATTAATTGATTTTTCCAATGAATGATCTTTTGCATCAGAACTAATAGCACTTACATATCCAAGTAAAGCATCAAACCATACGTAGAAGGTGTGATTGTCGTGGCCAGGAACAGGAATTCCCCATGAGACATTTGTTCTTGAAATTGAAAAATCCTTTAAACCTCTAGAGACAAAATTTATAATTTCATTCCTTCTTTCTATTGGTTCTATAAAAGATGGTTCGTTGATTATTTTCTCAATTTCTTTTTGATATTTCGAAAGCCTAAAAAAGAGATTCTTTTCATTTTTCCATTCTAGTTGTTTTTGATGTATTGGACACTTATATGTTGTTGAGTTTTCTGGATTATCTTTAAATTCTTCACAACCGACACAATACCAACCTTTTTGTACTCCCATATAGATATCATCAGATGCTTTTACTCTTTCATAAAATTCATTAACAACCAACTCATGATTTTTTGAAGATGTCCTTATGAATTTATCGAAAGATATATCCCAATCCTTCCAATTAATTTTAAAAATTTCTGAGATTTCATTGCAATGTTCTTTTGGTTCAATACCCTTTTCATTTGCAGTTCTTTGTATTTTTAAACCATGTTCATCAACACCTGTGATGAAAATAACATCTTCACCTTTAAGCCTTTTATACCTAGCTATGGAGTCACAAATTATTGTTGTGTATACACTTCCTAAATGAGGTTTATCATTTACATAATATAAAGGGGTAGTAATGATAAAACTCATAAAGCTTTTTTATTAATATTAACAGAAATTTTTTTAATCTTATAAAGGGATATATTATAAATTATTTAATTAATAAATAAACTCTAAAAGATTATTATCATTTTTAATGTGTTTTATTTTATATATTTTATTACTATATATTTCTATTGATACAAAAAGAGTAATAAGTATTTCTAATGAATAATCTGGAAAATAAACTAATGCTATATTTCTTTTATGATTAATCCACTTAACAAATATTATTTTATAAAACGGTTTATTTTCATTCTTAAAAAATAATGTTAAATACTTAAACTTATCATTTTTATAGATATTGTTGTTCTCTGCTTGTCGATTCTTTGAATAGTCAATAATCTTAGAAATTGAATTTATACAAAAGGTTTCGTAATTATTAATTTTATTATATACTTGTCTTTGTATAACTAAATCAAGATATCTTCTTAATGGTGAAGTACATTGTACATACATTTTAAGTCCTAATGATTCATGGATTCCGGGCTTAGTTGTTATATAACTTCTTCCCATATATTGTTTTAATATTATATATTTAATTTCACTATCATTGTATCTATTTATTATTTCAGATGGATTACAATTTAATTTCTGAATCCTAAATGCAGCCGCTAAATTATATTTATCTAAAAACAGACTTGTTACATAACCCATTAATATCATTGATTCTGCAACTATAATTTGTGATAATGATTTTTCTAATTTATTTAGTATAACTTTATCCTTATATAATTTAATTTTATTATTAGGACTATCAAAAATAATTGCTCCTTTTTTCTTTCTGTAAGTAATACTTTTCTCTAATAAATTTTTGATCTGAATTAATTCAATTTCTTCTTTAGGTTCTAATTCTAATATCTCATTTGCATCTTCATATGTTAATTGATATTTTGGTTTTATTAATGCTTCAATTATTTCATAATTATTTATTGATCCATCCTCATTGAATTCAATTGCTGCACTAATAGTTTCTGAAATTTTATTTTGAGCAAGATTTGCCTTTTCAAGAATATCTTTAGGTAGCATTGGGACATACTGATCAATTAAATATAAACTGCTATTTCTTCTTCTTGCATCTAAATCAATATTAGAGTCATGCAAAAAGAGTTTGCATGGATTACTAATATGTATCCATAATTTTTTTATATTTCCTTCTCTTATTTCTAAAGAAATTGCATCATCAACCTCATGTGGATCATCAGAATCAATAATATATGTTTTTAAATTAGTTAAATCTTTCAAATATTTGAGATATCAACTATGGTGCCGACTTTATTCAGTATGAAATTATCCTTCAGGATTTACGAACGGTAGAAGTGCTACAATTCTGGCTCTTTTTACAGCTAATGTAAGATCTCTTTGTTGCTTAGAGGTTAAACCAGTCATTCTTCTTGGTAGGATTTTACCCCTTTCAGTTATAAATTTTTTTAGGAGTTCTACATCCTTATAGTCAATGGGATCTCCAGGTTTGATAGGTGATAATTGTTTTTTAAAAATTGAATTAGGCATGATTTAATTTGATTACTTTATTTCTTTGTGAATTGTCATCCTGTTTAAATGAGGATTAAACTTTTTTAGTTCTAATCTTTCAGTTGTATTTCTACGATTTTTTTCAGTAGTATATCTTGAGACACCATTTGATCTCTTAGGATCTGTGCTTGTCCTAGCTTCAGTACATTCCAGGGTCACTACAACTCTTGTCCCTTTTTTGGCCATTTTAATTAATACTTTATTGTATAATTTTCTATTGTACATCTTCAACAAACTTTTTTGAAGATATACTAATTTCTTTTATCATCATTGATTAAAAAATATATATGAAAGTTTCTCAAAATTGGTTGAAAAATTTAGTAGAAATTACTTCTACTCCTGAAGATCTCTCTGAGAAATTGTCTATTGGTGGATTTGAGGTTGAATCGTTAGAAGATTGTTCAGAAAATGTAAATGGTGTTGTTTTAGGTAAGGTTTTATCTGTTTTAAAACACGAAGGATCTGACAAACTCTCAATTTGCCAAGTCGATATTGGTACTTCAAAGAAGTTACAAATTATCTGTGGTGCGCGCAATATTAAGCCAAATATTTATGTTTATGTTGCTACTGTCGGTGCGAAATTAAATGCAGTTGATTTAACTATTAAAAGAAGTGAGATTAGAAGTGTCATGAGTGAAGGAATGATATGCTCTCTGCATGAACTAGGATTAGAAGACTCTAGCGAAGGGATAGAGATTATTGATGAAGATTTAGCCTTAAAACATAAATTAGGCACTCCAGCGGCAGACTTGCTTCAATTAAATGATTTTATATATGATTTAGCCATTACAGCTAATAGGCCTGACGGAATGTCGGTTATAGGTATAGCCCGCGAAATTTCTGCTCTTTTAGAATCCAAATTAATTTTTCCAGAATTAAACCATAAATACAATATTCATTTACTTAAGGGAATTAAACTTTGCCCAGAGGCAATAACATCTGATTGCATTTATACAATAAGCTGCATTGATGGAGTAAATGGAGATAAATTATCGCCAAAATGGCTTAAAGACCGTATAGAAAAATCAGGTATAAAGTCGATTAATCTTCTAGTTGATTTAACAAACTACATTCTTTTAGAACAAGGGCAACCTTTGCATGCGTTTGACAGAGAAAAACTATCTAACTTAATTGGAAAGGAAGTTTCCCCAGAAGACTTTTCTGTACGAAAAGCCAAGGATAACGAAAGTCTTATTTGTTTGGATGGTAAAAAATATGAATTAAATGACAATATTACGGTAATTACTTGTTGCGATAAACCAATTGCTATTGCTGGGGTGATAGGTGGTTTAGAGACTTCTGTAACCAATACTACTTCTTCTATTTACCTTGAAGGCGCTGTTTTTAATCCAGTTACTATAAGAAAATCTTCAAAGGCGGTTGGAATTAGAACTGAATCTAGCAGCAGATATGAAAAAGGGATTTCTTCAAAAAATACATTAAGTGCAGTTACCAGGGCAATTAATCTTTTAGAAGAATATTTTCCTATTAATTTACCAATTATCAATACTACGAATTTAATAAATGATGAGGATATTTTTATTAAATTACGGAGAAATCGTATACATAAGATTCTTGGGCCATTAATCATTAACGATCAATTTGAAAAAAGAAATTTATCTGACACTGAAATAGTTGATAAATTAACACTCATAGGTTGTACCGTAAAGAGTAAAGAATATGGCTGGGATGTAGCAGTAATTCCTAATAGATCACAGGATTTAATAAGAGAAATAGATTTAATTGAAGAAATTGCGAGATTAATAGGATATGACAGATTCGACTTGAACCTTCCTAATCCAATTAAGCCTGGAAAACTGTCATCAGAACAGTTGGCATTGAGAAAAGTAAAAAATGGTTTTACAGAAAATGGTTTTAACGAGGTACTTAGCTACTCTCTTGTTCCAGAAGATAAAGAAACTCTTATAAAGATTTCTAATCCTTTGTTATTAGAAACTAGTTGCTTAAGAGATAATATCTGGAAAGAACATTTGGAGATTGTAAACAGAAATATAAAAACTGGACAAACAAGTTGTTTTATATTTGAATTTGGAAATGTTTTTCATAATAATACTGAATTCATTCAAGAAGAATTACTGAATGGAGCAATTTATGGCAATAAAAAATTTGGAAAATGGGTAAATTCAGGTAAGGATAATGATCTTAATTATTTTCAAGCTAGAGGAAAGTTAAAGGAAGCATTATCATGTTTGAATATAAAAATTGATGATAAACCTACTGATTCAATAGAGTTTCTTCATCCCGGAAGAACAGCAAAATTAATTGTTGAAGGGAAAGATGCAGGTTATTTTGGTGAAATTCATCCCAAGTTAATACTTGAAAAGAAGTCATTAAAAAAAGTTTATTTATTTAGCATAAATGTAGCTAAACTTTTGGGAGCTAGTACAAGAAAAAATAAATGGATTCCAATTTTTAAGGAATACCCAACTGTTCCAAAAATGGAAAGGGATATAAATTTTGTTTTCAGTAAGAAATTTTTAATTAGCGACATAACTTCACAAATAAAAAAAACAGGAAAAAATCTCTTAGAGGATGTATATTTAATCGATGCTTTTGAAGATATTAAACTTGGGGAGGATTATATAAGCTATACATTTAGATTAATTTATAGAGATAAAGATAAAACATTACTGGACTCAGATATTAAATCAATACACTCAAGCATCATTTCTAATATTGAAAAAAGTTTTAATACAAAATTGAGGAATTGATTGTATTGATATTCTTATCTAAGACTAATTATAAGTCTATATATAATTCTCATATAAGATAAGCAATAATCCTATAAAATTGATTAATGTTGTATTATAGAGTTCATGATTAATTTTCTTTCCCTATTGATATCTTCGGTGCTGTGGGTCCAAGTTCCCCAGTGGGCAGATGATTGGTCAAAATGTTCTATTGATGTGCCTGACGCTTCATGCCATTGGTACATAACTGCACCTGATAATACATTTGGGGAGGGGTTTGATTGGGCTAATGCACCATGGTTTGATGCCAATGGATTAAGAGATGTTCCTAGCATTGATAAGCAAACTGCTATTCAAAAGCTCCAATCTAAGTAGTACTGTCTTTAAGGCAGTACTTACGCTCATAAAAGTAGCTCATAGCAATACTTTCTAGCCCTTATTAATTCCTTGGACATTGAAAGGACATAATTTATTGATCTGTTATTCAATTTTTAATTTTTCCCAGGCATAAAGCAGTTTGGATATGATTTATTCAAATCGATTAAATTAATTATCTTACTAATCTGTTTTGAGACTACATAATAGACTAATAATAAGTCTCATTTAAGAAGTACTATACACTAAATTTTTATTATTTAAAATTAATTTTATCTTAATTTCATTTATACATAATTTTGTTTTCATAAATTTGAATAAAAATAATTGATTAAAATTAGAAATTTTAAACTTAACAGCTATCTAATATGAGACTATTAATTAGACTTATTATTAGACTTATTTGAGAATTGCTATACTAATCTCTATATAGATTTTTTAGCAATTGATACGCTTCATTTAATTTTCTCATTTGATCTGTTGATCCTCCAGCATCTGGATGTGTCTCTAAGGCTATTGATTTATAGGACTCCCTAATTTTACGGAATGTATGAGCTGATCCTGCTGATGTTGATAAATTCAATAATTTAAGTGCACCATGTACTGTCATTGTTGAGTCCAAAGTTTCAAATGAATTTGATCTATTATTTCGCTTAAATCTACTTACAAACCTTCTCATAAGTGTTGGTATTCTATTTATCAGATCTGATGTAGCAAAAGGGTCTTCTAAAACGCCAATCATTAATAAAACAATTTCAAGGGATGGATTTTTCTTTATCCAAAATGGGCATAATTCTGACATTAATTTATTGGCTGCACTCCAAGTAAAGGGTAGATTTTCAGTTCCATCAAGATTTGGCCATATATCCCTTTCAAACCAATCCATTGAAGCTTCTACTACATGGTCATTAGGAACTGATCCATATAAGGTTTTCCAATGACTAATTAACTCAATTCGACATTTTATTAATTCAGTTTCTTTGATTGTATTAATTTGAATATCATTAATATTCTCCTTTAATTTTTCACTATTAATACTTCTTCTTAGATTCTTTACTTTTTTTTCAACAAAATTGGGAAGGCTTATATTTGAGTTGGCTTTTTCTTTATATTGATTGTTATTTGTAGATCTTTTATTCAAAGATATCTCATTAACTTCTTTTTTTACATCTGATTTAATTAATACCAATGCAGTATCTTCATCAATATTTAAATTTTCACTATTATTCTTATCGTTAAAGTCTATTTCTTGCTGTTGGTTCTTAGGTAGTAAATCATCTTCTTGGAGAAGTTCTTTAAGTATCTTTTCTATTACAGGACCTCTTGCTCTAAATCCCCACTCTTTTCGTAATTGATCAAACCTGGAAATTAGTTCCTCTGGTAAATCAATTGAAATTCTTTTTGTATTTGAATTTTCAGGAATATTCAATAATATTTTCTTGAAGAGTATGGAATTTATTTAATTTTATTCAAAAAAAATTGAAAGTCCATAAGGAATATTGTTTTTAAATTAAAACCAATTTATTTTTATGTCACAAGTCAATTAAGTATCTTTTTATAATAAAAATAAAAAATGATCAATTGTTATTTCAAGTCATCTAAAGAAAAAAAGAGTTTTTATCAACACAAGAAATTAGAAATGCTCAATTATATTAAGGATTCACTTGAACGTAAAATTGCATCTGTAACAGCATCTATAGAAGTTCTAGAAAGCCAAATAAGCAGGGATAAAGAAGTTGAGGTAACTAATTAGTATTCAAACAAAACTTTCTAGAAGTTTTTCAGGGCCAAATTTCTTTAAATAATTAATATTTGAATTTTCAGTTACTAGTAGATATCCTGCAAATCCTAAACCGTTAATACTGAAACCATGAATATGATCATTTTTTCTTTTTATAATAGCGATCCATTTATTAGTTATTAAAATATTGTAGGGACATATCGGTTTCTTATCGCTAATAGGATCCCCAAGTCCCAATTTCTTGCATAACTCTAAGTAAAACTCAAAAAGACATGATGGATTTTCTAAAAAATTAAATTTGGATACAATAATATTTTTTTTAAGCTTACTATTTAGATCTTGATATGAGTTCATCTCTAAAAACCACTTTTCTCTAGGGCATGATATCTCACCTTTAGATCTACGCAGAAGTTGAAAATGCCTGTGAGGTTGACTTGCTCCCGCAATTGGAGAACTATTGAAAAACCATAATCCACTAGTATCATTATTAACTTGTTGGATCGCTCTCCAATCTTTAATATCTAACCATCCATTTTGAGGTTTCCATTCACTTGTAATAAGTAAAATATGACCTTTTTGTACAGGGTACTTATTTAATATTAGTTGATGATTATCACCAATTTTATCAATTTCTAGTATCTTTTCCCAAGGACAAAACGGATTTTGCTTAGGACCATAAATTTTTTTTTTAATAAATTTTGAAGTATCGAGTTTCCTAATTATGAAGTCGTCTTTTTCATATAAATCTCTTGTAATAATATCAGTTTTGAGAGGATATAAAGATTCATCATCAATTGATAATCGAGTTTGTTCTAATGCTTTTTCCCAATATATTTCTAAACTCATTTAAAAAAATTTATCATAACCATTTTAAAAAAAAAATTAAACTTGTAATTACTTTTTATTAAATTGATATTCTTTCAATTTTTCAAGAGTTACTGATTCTAAGACTACAATATTAGTTGATTCTAATATGACTTTTGGTGCAAGACCGTCTAATAATGCTTGCTTCCACCTATCAAGACAAATACACCAATGATCACCATCCTTTAGTCCTGGGAAGGAATAAATAGGCATGGGAGTAATTAAATCATTACCTTGTGATTTACTATATTTCAGGAAATTATCATCCATCACACAACATATGGAATGATTCCCTCCATCATTCTTGTCATAGTTGCAAAATCCATCCCTGAACCACCCTGTCATAGGTGCGCAACTACAAATCTCAATTTTTTCTCCAAGGACATTTAACTGATTTTGATTATTTATGGTCATAGAATTTTTTAATAATAATAAAACACCAACATTTCTTTAAAAAAGGTTGACGAGTATGGGGGGTAAGGAGGTAATAATTCTAATAAGGTTTTTTTCATTATGGATTGGGACTTTACTGAAAACATAGCATTTAAAGCTCTTTATGAAGCTTTTAAAGATAGTGATGAAACTTCTGCATTAGAATTTTTATCTAGTGATGGCGCTTCATATTATCTTGAGTTAACACAGGACGCTGCGGGTGAGGGACTTGATTTAGGTGATAATGAAACGATGGAAGAACTTCAAGAAGAAATTATTGAATATTTAGAAAACAACTAAAGATTTAAATTAAGCGCTGAAATATTTAGCTTTTGAGTGCAGTGAAATGATAGCTGTAGTACTTTGTTCTGGATGAAGTTGTTCAGATTCATCCATGGTCAAGCTTATTCTTTTTGTATCCAACAATGATAATTGTATGTTTGAATCAGATACTTTTGGACATGCAGGATAACCAAAAGAATATCTAGCGCCTCTATATTTTTGAGCTAGTATTTCTCTATTTTTGTCTGGTTCTTCAGTCCTAAAACCACATTCAATACGAATTAATGCATGGACATACTCAGCTAGAGCTTCTGCTAATTGCACTGTAAGTCCATGGAATAATAAATAATCGCTATATTTATCTTCTTTAAATAATTTTTGAGAATATTCACTAGCAATATCGCCCATAGTTACTGCCTGCATAGGAAATATATCTATCGGTTTATCCTTTTTTAAATCACAATAAAAATCAGCTATGCATAAATTATTCCCAGATTTTTGTCTTGGGAAATTAAATTCGGAAATTTTATTTAATGATTTATCATCAAATAAGAAAATACTATTATCTTTTCTACCGCATCTGAAATATCCATAAACTGCTTTGGGAGAAATAAGTTTTTTTTCTACAATTGTCTCTAACCACCTATCTAGCAATGGTTTAGCATATGAATCCAAATAGTTATTGTATTCATCTACGCTTTGGTTTTTTCCTTTTTTTATTTGCCATTGTCCGCTAAATAGAGCTTTTGTATCTAAATAAAAAATTAACTTATTTAAATCTATATCAATCTCGTTCAAGACTTTCGTTCCCAAAAAAGGGGCTTGAATTGGTTCTTCTTCATTTATAAATTTAGATCTTATAAAATTTTCTTTTAAATTTAATTTAGAAGTCTCTATATTTATAGAAATTGATTTTTTAACAGCTTGAGAGTTGGATTTTGATGAAGCTAAATTAATATTTATACCCTCATTTTTAATGAAACCCTCTGTATTTGACCAATTACCCTTTTTTTTATTATCCATATATTCATTCATAAATTTAAGATCAGTGAACGCGTCTTTTCCGTACAATATTTTCCCTTTATATATTTTGCTGCAGTCCTCATTTACAAATTTTGGAGTTAAGGCTGCGCCTCCTAATATTACTGGTACACTAATATTTTCATTGTTAAATGCTTCTAAATTATCTTTCATAAAAGCAGTTGATTTAACAAGTAATCCACTCATAGCGATGCAATCTGCATTGTGCTTTTTTTGTGCGTCTATAATTGCTGAAACATCTTGCTTTATTCCAAGATTTATTACGTCATAACCATTATTTGTAAGTATTATGTCTACCAAATTTTTTCCTATATCATGAACATCGCCTTTGACAGTAGCAATTAAGAGTTTTCCATTTGATATGTTTTCATCTACAGTTTCCATATATGGTTCTAAAATTGAAACAGCAAATTTCATTGTTTCTGCTGATTGGAGTACAAATGGCAATTGCATTTGACCTGAACCAAATAAATCTCCTACAACTTTCATCCCATCAAGTAAAAAAGTATTAATTATTTCAAGAGGTTTATATTTTTTTAACGCTTTATTTAATTGATCCTCTAAACCTATTTTTTCTCCATCAATAATATGATTTTTTAGACTTTCTTCCAGAGTTAGATTTTTATTTTCTATAGATGCTTTTTTGAAATCTTGAATAGATAAATCTTGAAAAGCCTTTGTTAATTCTACTAATGGATCATAAATACAAATATCATCTTCAAATTCTCTTTTGTCATATATCAAATCTAAGCAAAGCTTTTTAGTTTCTTCAGAAATTTTTGATAATGGCAAAATTTTATTTGGTGCGATGATAGCAGAATCCAATCCTGCTTTAATGCATTCATCTAAAAATATTGAATTTAGATTAATTCTTGATAATGGTGAAAGACCAAAACTAATGTTTGATATCCCCAGTATGATATGAATATCTGGGAAATTTTCACGAATTTTTGATATAGCATTAATTGTTTCTTTAGCGTTTAATCTATCTTCTTCTATCCCAGTAGATATTGGCAGAGCTAATGGATCAAAAAATAGCTCATAATCTGACAAGCCACATTCTCTAGTTCTATTAAGCGCTCGTTTTACAATATTATATTTTTTATCTGCATTCCTTGCCATTCCATCTTCATCAATAGTTCCTACAACAAGACCCGAACCATACCCTAAGGCTAAATTTAGTACTTGATCAAATCTTTCATTGCCATCTTCGTAATTGGTTGAATTTATAATACATTTACCACCAGCTGACTTTAATCCACTTTCCATTTTGTCAGCATCTGTAGAGTCAATCATTAATGGCAAATTTATATTGGTGACTAGTCTTGAAGTTATTTCTTTCATATCTTTCACTCCGTCTCTCCCCACATAATCAACATTTACATCAAGAACGTGTGCATTTTCTTTTTGTTGTTGCTTGGCAATTGAAACTAGTCCATCCCAATCGTCGTTATTTAATAACTCCCTTACCTTTTTAGATCCACTTGCATTTAATCTTTCTCCTACAATCAAGATAGAATTGTCCTGTTTGTATGGAACAGAATTATATATTGATGATGCAGAAGGAATATAACCACTTAAATTGTTATTACCAATTTTGTTAGACCTTTCGTTATAAGTAATTTCATCGATTATTGAAGAAAGATATTTAATATGATCAGGTGTTGTACCACAACATCCACCTATTAATTGAACTTTAAAGTCATATATAAAATTCATTAACTGCATCTTCAATTCTATTGGCTTTAATCTGTAGTGAGCAACACCACCAATATTTTCAGGAAGTCCTGCATTGGGAATACAGCTTATAGCGAAAGGAGAATTTTCAGATAAATATTTAATATGTTCTTTCATTTGTTCTGGACCAGTTGCACAATTCAGACCAAGGATATCTATGTTAAATGGTTCTAATATTGTTAATGCAGAGGCGATGTCAGATCCAACAAGCATAGTACCTGTTGTTTCCATTGTTATTGATACCATTATTGGTATATCTATATTTTTACTATCAAGTACTTCTTTAGAAGCTAATAAGGCAGATTTAATTTGTAATACATCTTGACAAGTTTCAATTAAAAGAAGATCAACTCCTCCATCTGTAAGACCATATATTTGTTCTTTATATGATTGCTTTAATTCATCAAAATCTATATGCCCTAACGTGGGTAATTTAGTAGTTGGTCCAATTGAGCCAGCAACAAACCTTGGCTTATCTACTGATCCATATTTGGCAGCAGCCTTTTTGGCTATTAATGCAGCATTTTTATTTATCTCATATGCCTTATCCGCAATATCATATTCATCAAGAACTATTGATGAGGCTCCAAAAGTATTAGTTTCTATAACATGACAACCTGCTGCTAAGAATGAATTATGAACCTTTTCAACGACCTGTGGTGAGGATAAAACAAGGTTTTCATTACAACCCTCTAATTCTTTTCCTCCAAAGTCGTCGGCAGTAAGATTTAAGTTCTGAAAAGATGTTCCAGTACCCCCGTCAAAAATTATTAATGGCTTCTCATCTCTATTTAAATAGGTTCTGAAAGATTCCATTTTTAGGTAAAAATTAATTTATTTTAGAGAAATTCTTGTTACCCAATTATCATAGTCTTGAGAACGACCTTCTGTTATTTCTATAAGCTTACTTTTTAATTTATTCATTATTGGTCTTTCACCATTTAATTCACTTGATTCAATTTTTTTAACTGGTGTAATTTTTGCTGCTGTACCAGTTAGAAAAACTTCATCTGCTATTAATAATTCTGTTTTATCAACAGGCCTTTCAATTACATTTATTCCAAAAGATTTTGCTAATTCAATTACACTAGCTCTAGTAATCCCCTCAAGGATATCTTGATCAACACCAGGAGTGATTAAGTCTCCATTTCTTACAATAAATAAATTCATACCACTAGCTTCGCTTACCTTACCACTTGAATTTAATAACAATGCTTCATCAAAACCCGATAAACTAGCTTCTGTTTTAGCTAAAGAACTAGTAATATAAGCCCCACTTATTTTTCCTCTTAATGGGAGAGATCTATCTTCTTGTCTAGTCCAGCTACTCATTCTACAAGAAACTCCATCTGGGGATAGATAATCTCCTAGTTCAATACAATACATAAAGAAATCTGTTTCAATATTGTGTAACCTTGGAGCTATACCTAAATCGCTTGTATATACGAATGGTCTAATATAAATAGGTTTTTCTGGCTTATTTCTTTTTATAACTTCCTCTAAGGCTTTAAAAATATATTCTTCAGAAATATCAGTTAAAAGTAATTTTGCACTTTGAGATAATCTTTTTATGTGTTTATCAGTTCTAAATAAAAGGAATTCTTCTTTATTTGTAGGGTTAGGTATCGCTCGCATTCCTCCAAATGCAGCAGTACCATAATGTAGTGCGTGAGTAGCTATTGATATTTTTGCTTCTTTAAATGGAATACATTTACCTTCGAACCAGGCGTATGGAAGAAATTCATGCATATTCAATTTATTTAATTAAGGTAAACTTGTTTTAACCTACTTACGTATTCTAAACCTTATTTATATATAAAAATGCACAGGACATTAAATATAGCAGGAAATGAAAAGAATAATGATGATTTAATTGAGCAACCAGCGGCAGATTTTATTTTTATAACAAGTGTTAAAGCTGATTTAAATCTCATATCTAACTTATTGTTAGAAAAGGAATTTGCTTCATTAAAAAATAATATAAGAGCTTTAGAAATTTCTAATTTAAATTCCTCAGCTCAAATAGATAATTATTTATTAAAAACAATTAATTATGCAAAAGTTGTCATACTAAGAATTTTTGGAGATAAAGGTACATGGAACTATGGAATTGAACAACTTTTATATTGGCAAGCAGTCAATAAAAAAAGAAAGTTAGTAATCCTATCAGGTACCGTTGATCAGGAAGTTTCCTTAAGTGAAATAAGTAGTATAGACAAAAATATTGCATTAAATATTTCTAGATTACTAAGATCGGGAGGAATGGACAATTATAGAAAATTTCTTAATTGTTTAAATTATCTAAAGGTAAATGAAACATTAATTCCTGATGAGTTTTTGAATATTAGTTTTTATGCAGATCCTTATTTATATGATTGGAAAATTGAAAAAGGCGAAAAAATAGGAATAATATCCTATAAATCACTTTTTTTGGCTAATGAAATTGAAGTAAATGAAAAACTTAACTTGCAGTTACGAAGATGCGGACTATCGCCTAAAACGTTATTTATTTCCACACTAAAAGATCATATTATTCAAAAGAAATTAATAGATATTTTTAAAAAGGAAGATATTAAATTAATAATTACCACAACTTCATTTTCTTCATCTCAAATCAAAAAAAACGAATTAATTGAAAATTCTACAAATATTTTTACTTCTCTTAAAATTCCAATTTTACAGCTTCTCTCTTCAAATAGATCAAGAAAAAATTGGTTAAATTCATCCATTGGAATGAATTCATCTGATTTATTAATGCAAATAATTATACCTGAATTTGATGGAAGGATTACTACTTGTCCTTCAGCATTTAAAGAAATAATTTCTGAAAAAAATACACTTTACAGTGAAATAACCAGTTACAAAGCTGATCAAGTAGGTATTAAATGGATTTCAAAATTCGCAACAAATTATGTGAAACTTCAAAAACTTAATAATTTTGATAAAAAAATTTGTTTAATAATTAGTAATTATCCAGTAAGGAATGGAAGAATCGGTAATGGTGTTGGTCTTAATACACCATCTTCGATAATAAATATTCTTAACTGGTTAAAAGAAGAAGGTTATGATCTTGGATCTTGTAATTATCCTCAAGATTCTTCGGAGTTAATGTCAATACTTATAAAAACTAGAACTAACGATCTTGAATCTCAAAATAATAAACCATTAGATTACTTACCACTTAGTGAATATTTAAAATATTGGAATAATTTAGAACTTGAACCAAAAAATATTATTGTTAACCGTTGGGGCAAACCATCAGAAGCTATCGATCTTAATAATGAAGGCTTCTCAATAAATGGTATTAGATTTGGAAAAATAACATTATTGATTCAACCTCAACGAGGTTATGACGTTTTCACTGATAGAGATATTCATTCTCCCGATCTTCCACCTCCCCATAGATATTTAGCACAATATTTTTGGATTGAAAAAGTTTTTAACGCAAATGCTATTTGCCATATTGGTAAACATGGGACTGTTGAATGGTTACCTGGTAAATCTATAGGTCTCAGTAATAAATGTTTTCCAAATATTATTTGTCCAGCAATACCAAACATATATCCTTTTATCGTAAATGATCCTGGAGAAGGATCCCAAGCTAAAAGAAGAACTGCTGCAACAATTATTGATCATTTAACCCCTCCTTTAGATAGGTCAGAATTATATGGAAAATATTCAATATTAGAAAATTATTTAGACGAATATTTTGAAGCGAAATTATTAAATTCTAATCGGATAGAAATTATAGAAAAATCCATTTTTGAATTAATTAAAAAAGATTTTAACGAAATCACTTTAAATAATAAAAATAATCAAATTGAAGAGATTGATTCTTTTCTTTGCAAAATTAAAGAATCTCAAATTAGGACAGGTTTGCATATTTTTGGTAATAGGCAGGATGACATTAATGAAATAAATTTATTCTTGTGTATCGCTAGAGTGCCAAATGCCAATCGAATTGGGATTGTTCAATATATAGCAAAACATTTAAAACTAGATTTGGATCCTTGGACAAATAAATATGATCAAAAGTTAAGTGAAAAGGATAAAAAAATATTATTGACTTTTTCCAACAAAAACATTTTAAACTTTAGAATGGCTATTGATTTTTTAGAACAACAAGCAAAGTATTTAATATATTTGTTTTTTTACAAAAACAATACCAATATAAAAAATCTAGAAAAATATAAAAATCAGAAAATAATAGACTATTTCTTTAATGAAAAAAAACATAATAAGTATTTTTTATTATTAAAAAAAGAGATTCTATATCCAATCATTAATTCTTCATATAATGAGAAATTATCATTTATTAATTCATTAAATGGACAATATGTAAAAAGTGGTCCATCTGGAGCTCCTACGAGAGGTAAAACTGAAGCTTTACCCACTGGTAAAAATTTCTTTTCAGTTGATTCAAGAGGACTGCCAACTGAATCAGCATGGAGTGTTGGTTGTCAATCCGCTTCACAAATACTTGATTTATACAAACAAGATAATGGAGAAGATTTAAAAAATATAGCAATATCTGTATGGGCAACATCCACTATGAGAAATGGTGGTGAAGACATTTGTCAAATACTATATTTATTAGGAGTACAGCCTGTTTGGGATGGGCCTTCAAGAAGAGTAGTAGATCTAGAAATCATTCCTTTATCTGTTCTCGAAAGACCAAGGGTTGATGTTACTTTAAGGATTTCGGGAATGTTTAGAGATGCATTTCCACAGTTAGTTAAATTAACTTCTAAAGCAATAAATCTTGTTTCTAATCTTAATGAGGATGATCAATTTAATCCTCTTGCTGGGTCATCAAGGGATGGTGATTCAATTAATCGTATATTTGGGTCAGGGCCAGGTTCATATGGAGCTGGTCTGCAAGAACTAATTTCAAATTCTAATTGGGAAAATATTGATGATTTTGGAGAATCTTTTCTTAATTGGAGTAAGTGGATTTACGGTGATAATCTTGAACCTATAGAGGATAAAAAATCATTAGAAAATGCTCTTAAAAATGTGCAGTTAGTTGTTCATAACCAAGATAATAAGGAACATGATATTTTAGATTCTGATGATTATTATCAGTTTCAGGGTGGATTATCTTCAGCAGTAAAAAAATTGAGCGGTAAATTACCTGAAATGTATCATGGTGATTTATCAAAATTTGGATTATCTAAAATTTCAAAATTACAAGATGAAATTAATAAAGTTGTTATATCAAGAATACTTAACCCTAAATGGATAAATGGAATGAAGGATAATGGTTATAAAGGAGCGTTTGAATTTTCAGCTACACTAGATTACTTATATGCTTTTGATGCTTCTACTGAAGTAGTCTCAGATTGGTGTTATGAGGAAGTTTATAAATCATGGTTATGTGATCTAGATCTTAGGAATTTCTTTCTAGAGAATAATCCATGGGCTTTAAGAGATATTGCACAAAGATTACTTGAAATTGTCAATAGAAAAATGTGGAATAATTGTTCATCAGATGTCATTGAAAATTTAAAGAATATAATTATTAATACTGATTCAGTAATTGAAAAAAACGAATTCTGAATTATCTACCTAATAGCGAAAGTCCATGACTATCTGTTCCGCATGTTTTTAGCATTGAATATTTATCTGCTAATTTATCTATTTCTGAACAAACAAATAAACTAGGATTCCATACTTCATTAAGTTCATAGTCGTACCAAACCTCTATTCCATCAATACCTTGTATTTTGGCCTCTGGAATTAATTTATAAAAGGGGATCCTGTATCTCGCTGGGTGTGCAAGAAATGATAAACCACCAGCTAAATTTATTGCTTTAATAACTGATTTAATATTTAAATCATTACCTATTGGAGACTCTCCAAGGATGTAGGGATTTAGGTATTTACTTTTTATATCTATTCCCAATCCAATTACATGTACTAAACATCCAAGAATCAAACAATTAATTTCTATTCCCGAAATTAATGTAAAAGAATCTTTAGGATAATTTTTGAGTATATTATTTTTTTTTATATATTCATGAGCTTTAATTGTATGATGATCGGTTATTGATAAAAATTTCAAGTTATTTTTATAAGCTTGTTCTAAAAGTTCATATGGTTCTAGACTTCCATCACTAAATTTTGTATGACAGTGAAAATTAATATTTTTAGGGCAACTATTTTTATTAATATTGGAGGTTAATTTTACTAAGTCTTCCCTATTCATTACTTAATGAATTCTCATTTTTCTTTCTAATCTTTGCATATAATTGTATTGAAGCCAACATGAAAATAATTAGTCCAACTACGCTCCATGTAGCAACACTAGTTGGAAAATTATTTTTAAAAATAACTAAAAGTACAATTATAAATAATAATAATGTAGGCAATTCATTTAATAATCTAAGGTTTTTTGCTGACATGGTTGAAGTACCATTTTGTAATGAATACATTATTTTGTAACAGTAAGAATGATAAATTACTAATCCTAAAACAAAAGAAATTTTAATTTGTAACCACTTCTCACTTAACCAACTTGGTTGCATAATTACCATGCATATAGCCATACTTAAAGCTAATATCATCCCAGGTGTTGTGATTATATTCGCCAGCCTTTTTTCCATCAAGGTGTATTGTTTATTAAAGGCAATTTTTAATGCATTATCCATGTTTTTAGATTCTTCATGATATATGAAAAGTCTTACTAAATAAAAAAGGCCCGCAAACCAAACGATTACACCAATAATGTGAAGTGATTTAAACCAGAGATATGCTTCAGCTGCCAAATTACTAGATTAATTTAAAAATATATATTTTTAATATAGTTATATTTAACAGTATCAAGAAATCTATTTTTCAAAAATTAATTAATATTTATAACTCGTTAAAATATTCATATATATCATTTACTGAATTTTTTCCAAGTCCTTTAACTTTTGATAAATCCTCTTTACTAGCTATTCTTATCGCGTCTATTGATTTAAAATGCTCAAGCAATTCTCTTATTCTAGATGGTCCTAATCCACTGATTTGGGACAATTGAGATCTATTCATTCTCTTAGATCTTTTGTCTCTATGAAAAGATAATGCAAATCTATGTGCTTCATCTCTTACTCTTCTTAATAGAAGAACTCCTTTTTGATTTTCGTCAGTATCAAGAGACTTAGTAAAGCCTGGAATAAATATTTCTTCTTGTTTTTTTGCTAATGAACATATAGTTACTTCCTCCTCAAGATTTAATTCTTTTAATGCTTTAATAGCTGCATTTAACTGTCCTTTTCCTCCATCAATCATTATTAAATCAGGCCAGTCTGATAGAAGTTCATTGTCTAGTTTACTATTAGTTTTATCATTTAATATTGAAAAATCCCCTCCGTTAACTTTAAATCTTGACCATTTTTTAAACCTTCTATGTATTACTTCATATATCGAAGCAAAATCATCACTATGTCCTAAAACAACGTTTGGATCTTTAATTTTATATTTCCTATAATGCTGTTTAGAAGGAATCCCATCAATAAAAACGACTTGTGATGCTACAGGGTCACTACCTTGAATATGGCTTATATCATAACCTTCAATTCTTTTAGGTTGTTCGCTTAATTCAAGTATTTGGGCAAGATCCTCAATTGATGATTCATTATCTTGTATCCCATTTATTATTCTATCTAATTCCAATTTCGCATTTTTTAAAACCATTTCTACAGTTTCATGTTTTTTATTTCTTTTTGGGATTAAGATTTTTACTTTCTTTTTTCTTAGATCCGTTAACCAATCCTCTATGGTTGCTTGTTTTGGAAGGTTATATTGAAGCAGAATTTCTGATGGTATTTCTACAGCTTCAACATTCATATAATGCTCTTCTAATATTTTTTGTAGAATGAGATTTTCATCTTCATTATTTAATTTTTGACTATAGCCAATTCTCCCAATGAGCTTACCAGATCTCATTTGGAAAATTTGTATACTAGATACATTTTTGTCTGAAACTATTCCAAAGATATCTCTATTAATTGAAGAATCTGGTATCGATATTTTTTGTGATTCAGTTAATAATTTTAAACCTGAAATTTGGTCTCTTATTTTTGCTGCATTCTCATAATCTAAATCATTTGAAAATTGCAGCATTTTTTTTTGTAAAAAAATTTCTAAGTCATCATTTCTTCCCTGAAATATCATAGATACTTGTTTCATTATTTTTTTATAATCGTCAGATGATATAACTTCTTGGCAAACACCTGGACATCTTCCTATTGAATAATTCAAACAAGTTCTATCTTTATAGACTGGCCTTGGTCTTTGTCTAAGTGGAAATATTTTTTTTATCGTAAATAATGTACTCCTTAATAATCCGACATCAACATAAGGTCCATAATATCTATCTAAATTATTTCTATTTCTTCTTCTTCTTGTAATAAATATGCGAGGATATTTTTCACTCCAAGTTATACAAAGATATGGATATTTCTTATCATCCTTTAAAAGAATATTAAAGTATGGTTTGTTTGTTTTAATTAAATTTGACTCTAAATTTAATGCTTCATATTCGCTATCTGTGACTATTATTTCTATTTCAGTTATTTGACGAACCATCAAACTTAATCTGGGCGTTAAATCTGAATATTTATTGAAATAACTACTTACTCTACTACGTAGTTTTTTTGATTTACCGATATAAAGTAAGTTACTATCAATATCTTTAAAAAGATAACAACCAGATGACTTTGGAATTTCGGATAATCTTGATTTTAATAACTCCTTATTATTAATTAATTTATATTCAATTTTAAAATTATATTTGTTATTTATTTTTTCGATAGAGGAATTACTCATTTATAATAATTACCCTCCATAATTCCAGCCAGTTGAAGATAAATTTAGTGAGTCAACATCATTATTTAGATAAGCAGATGCAACCTCTCCTACAAATACGGTATGGTCTCCATGCATAACACTTCCAACAACATTACATTCAACTCCACCAACACTATCAACTAAAATAGGCAATCCAAGCTCACCTAAATTAAATTCAACAGATTCAAATCTACCTCCTAATGCTTTTTGAGGTTTAAAGAAAACAGCAGCTAGATCCTTTTGATCACTTTTGAGCACATTTAATGAGAACTTATTGGTGGACTTTATTATTTCATGACTAGAACCCTCTGCTCTAACAGCCATTACAACTAATGGTGGGGTGAAGGAACCTTGAGTCACCCAACTAGCAGTAAATCCATTCACTTCATTTTTATCTTCGTCTCTAACACCACAAATAAATAATCCGTGAGGTATTTTTCTTAATAAGATTTTTTTTGCTTCTAGATTTAATGTCATAATTGATTTATCTAATAATCTTATTTTAACTAAATTTCTTATTCGATCATAATAAATTCATGAAAATTCTTTATCCAGGTACTTTTGATCCTTTAACAAACGGGCATCTTGATTTAATAGAAAGGGCTGAAAAAATATTTGGCAATCTAGTAGTTGCTGTTTTAGAAAATACTTCTAAAACACCAACTTTTAATCTTGAAAGAAGAATAATACAAATAAAAAATTCTCTTTCTCATTTACCTAATATTGAAGTTATTTCTTATTCAGGACTCACTGTGGATTGTGCAAATGATCTAAAAGCTAATCTTATTCTTAGAGGCTTAAGAGCAATGAGTGATTTTGAGTATGAACTTCAGATTGCTCATACAAATAAATCTCTTAATAATGATGTTGAAACTATATTTTTGTCCACAAATACAAATTATAGTTTTCTTAGTAGTTCTTTAGTAAAAGAAGTTGCAAAATTTGGTGGTGAAATTAATCACATGGTACCTCCCTCTGTTGAGAGTGATTTAAAAGAATATTTTAAATAATATTTTTATTAACAAGATTTCAAGTAATAAAGATCACGTAATAATTTAAATGTTTTTTCTTTATCAATTTTATTAGAATTTTGGATAATGCTTATAATTATTGGCTTTTCATTTTTATATAAAAAGCCAGATAATGCAAAGACATTTGAAAGAGTTCCAGTTTTCCCAAAAAACTTTCCAGATAATTCACTATTTACAAATCTTTTAGCTAACGTTCCTCTTACTCCCGTAATTGAAAGTGTAGATTGATAAGCTTGAAAATTATTAGAATATCTCATTTTATCTAAAAACAATACAACTAACTTTGTTGTAATTCTATTTTTTCGAGACAATCCACTAGCATCTGCAAAGTAAGCATTAGTTACTGGGAGGCCTTTATTTTCAAGCCATTTTTTCAATTTTATATATTCATTATCGTTCCATGTATTTGAGGCATTTTTAAAGAGTGATTCAGCTGTAAAATTATGGCTTTCAGAATTAGTAAGAGTTAATAATGAAAGAATTGGAGTTGAATATATTTTACTTATCTCTGTAATATCTTTTAAATAAAATGTTTTTTCTGATTCAAAAAAATCTATATTTACTTTTGAATTAGGAAATTTACTTTTTAAATAGTTTTTAATAAAATTTCTTAAAGCATAAATATCTTCATATTTATTGTGATTACTTTCAATAGCTAGAGATGTAATTGGAGATCCATATTCGTAAAGTTTATCAGTATTTGTCCAGCCACTAGGCCAATATAATTTTGAATCAATTTCTATAA
The DNA here is from genome assembly GCA_003279115.1 of Prochlorococcus sp. AG-347-E03. Lineage (GTDB taxonomy): Bacteria > Cyanobacteriota > Cyanobacteriia > PCC-6307 > Cyanobiaceae > Prochlorococcus_A. Next base: position 59,430 of record QCBG01000006.1, read on the forward strand.
TATTAAAGTTAATAGTTTTATTTTCTTTAATATTTGAAATTAGTATGATTATATCTTCATAGTTCAGATCTGGATCCCCTTGACCGAACAAATAATAATTGTTTTTATTTTTTTTTAATAAAAATGTCTTTAAATTATTATTTAATTTATATTTACTTAAAACATAAGCTGATGAGAATAATTTTTGATTTGATGCTGGTAACCTTGGAACGTCATCATTATAGGAACTAATTATTGTCCCGTTATTATTGATAATTGATACACTAAAAGAATCATCTAGCGTTTTATTCAATAAAGCATCATAAGTAGGACATTTTTTATTTTTAGTAATTATTCCAGGGAAATTAAAATAAATACTATTTAAAATATTTATTTTATGATTTGTTAGTAAATATCTTATTAAGAATGGAGATGTTACTAATACTAGAACAATTAAGAAAAATGAATAAATTTTTTTTATCACATTCAATCTATAAATTTACAAAAATAGATTCATTGTCGGGTTTAATTTCAAATTCTTTTTTAAAAAAATATTTTTTGTTTTCTTCTTTGAAAAGCAACCAGTTATTTGGATAAATATGCATAAGAGCAGCTTTATTTAAAGGCTGAAGAAAATAAATATTTTTCCAAGTTTTAACAAAGTTTTTACGTCTCTCTCTAATAACACTTCCTATACCAATATTAGCATCTTCAAATTTAGGATTTAATGAATAATGAGTTCCTTGATAATTATCGGACATAGGTTCAAATGAATCAAAATCATATGGCTGGGGAAGTATCGATATCATTACACTATCAATATTATTTATATTATTTGATTCATTAAATGATTTAAAAGTAAAGATTTTATCTTTGATATCTGGATAGTCTCTTTGAGCCAAAGCCACAGCACCTTGATCAGCAAATGTTATGAATACATTATTATTTTTAGTTAATATCTTGTAAATAGTTATTCCAATTCTGTTAAACTTCAATCCTTCAAAATTAAATTCTATAGTAAGTCTTTTATTTGAATCTAATAAACTTGGAATAATTGCATCCTCCATATTCTTAAGAGATTCATTTAAATCTTTAGGTAGTCTGTAATTTGTTTCCATTAAAATTTGTCAATACATATTTGAATAAGTTCTAAAAATTTATCTATTTCTGACTTATTGTTTATTGAACCTAAAGTAACACGAATATTGGAATATAGTTCATCATCTTTTAAACCAATATTTTTAAGTGTTGAGCTCGGTTTCCCAGATGAGCTTGAACAAGCACTTCCACTACTTATGGCTATTCTATTTTCTGACATGAAATTAACAATCTTATAGGCTCTTATAGGATCAAATAGCTTATTTAAAAGTAGAAACGAAATATGATTTGGAAGCCTATGGTTAATACTGCCCGTAATCTTTATATGATTATTATCCTTAATTTTTTGAAAAAAATAATTTTTAAGTTTATTAATACTATTAGAAGGAAATTCTGTTGTGTGATCATATGATTTTATTTTTCCTTTAATATTCTTTAATGATTCATACATTCCAGCAATTAATGGCAAAGCTTGTGTTCCTTGTCTAATTGAATATTCCTGGGTAAGTGATATGTCTTTATTTTTTAAAATCATTCGAGACTTTTCATTCGTTAAGAGAATCCCGATACCTTTTGGACCTCCAAATTTATGAGCAGATAAACTTAAAAAATCACATTTAAGATCTTTCCAACTGAATATTCCATTACTTATTATTTGAGTTCCATCTAAATGAAACATTATATTAAATTCTTCACATTTGGAACCTATAAATTGAACAGGTTGAATTGTTCCAATTTCACTTTGTCCCCAAATAATTGATACAAGCTTAGTATCATTGGTAAAAATTTTATCGATATTAGCAATATTTAAAATTCCATCATTATTTACCTTCCATTCGTAAATATCCCAATTTTGTTTTTTTAGTTTATTAGCACAAATAGTAGTTGCTTGATGTTCAACATTTGAAATGATAACTCTACCATTTTTAAATTTCTCGTAAATATTATTAAATACAATATTTGTTGATTCCGAAGAACCAGATGTAAAAATTATATCCTCTGGTTCTGCTTCAAATATATAAGCAATTTTAGATCTAATTTTTTCAAGATATGTAGAGCATTTTATCCCTAGCTCGTATGTTGATGAAGGGTTATGCCAATAATTCTTATAAGTTGAATTTATTATATTTAAAACATTTTCAGATAATGGAGTCGTAGATGCATTATCTAAATATATAAAATTATTTTCCATTAATTTATTAAAATTGATCCCGAGAAAACCTTTTTTGCATTACCGGTCATCATTACTTCAGAATCGTCATTTGACCAATCTATTTTAAGATTGCCTCCTGGCAAAGAAACAATTGTCAACGAGTTGCAAAGGCCTAGTTTATAGGCTGCTACATGAATAGCACAAGCTCCTGTCCCACAGGCTAAGGTTGGACCTGCTCCTCTTTCCCATACTTTTACCTTGATATTATCTCTATTTAGGATTTGACAAAAATGAACATTAGTTTTTTCTGGAAATAATTCATTATTTTCAAATATTGGACCAAGTGTAGAAAGAGCAATAGAATCTAAATCTTGTACAAAGAATATTAAATGAGGATTCCCCATCCCTACTGCATAACCTTTATTATTAAAATTTTTCTCAATAAATTCGTGTGAAGGAATTGAATTTATTTTTTTTTCAATTGTTGTTGGAATATTTTGACTTTCTAAAATTGGAACTCCCATTTTTACTGTAATTTCATCATTTATGTATTTTGCAATTTTTAAACCTGCTTTAGTCTCAATTTTATATTCTATATTTTTTTTATTAATGGAATCATTTACGTGGAGATATTCAACTAAACACCTAATTCCATTTCCACACATTTGTGCTTCAGAACCATCAGAATTAAAGATTATCATTTTTGCATAATTATCTTCATTAGGTTCTTCTATAAAAATCACACCATCTGCTCCAATACCAAATTGCCTGTTGCAAATTTGTTTTATATCAAATATTTTATTTGTCTTGTAATTTTTATATAAATCATTTCCTCTAGAATCAATTACTACGAAATCATTTCCGTTACCTTGATATTTTTCAAAAGTTATATTTTTCATTTGAAGATAATATATTTTAAATTTTAATTGTAAATTATTCCTTTTAACAATCTATTTCTATTTTATACAATGGATATTAAAATAATAATTTAACAAATAAAAATTAAGTGATTTCTCCCGATAAACAATATGAGATTGATACCAATTTATATAATCCATCTGAAATAGAAAAAAAATGGCAGTCAATATGGACAGAAAACAATTTATACAAAACCGAAGAATTAACTGAGAATAGCGATAAATTTTATGCCTTATCAATGTTTCCCTACCCTTCAGGTAATCTTCATATGGGACATGTTAGGAATTATGTTATTACAGACTTAATAGCACGGTTCCAAAGGTTTAATGGCAAATCTGTTTTACATCCAATGGGTTGGGACGCTTTTGGTTTGCCTGCTGAGAATGCAGCGATTGAAAGAGGAATTAGTCCAAGTGTCTGGACAAAAAAAAATATTTCTCATATGAAGTCACAATTAATGCTTTTGGGACTATCAGTTGATTGGGATAGAGAATTTGCAACTTGTGATGAAAATTACTATGTTTGGACACAATATCTATTTTTAGAGTTATACAAGGCAGGTCTTGTATATCAAAAGGAATCAGAAGTTAATTGGGATCCTATAGATAATACAGTCTTAGCGAATGAACAAGTTGACTCAGAGGGTAAATCTTGGAGATCTGGGGCACTAGTTGAAAAAAAATTATTAAAGCAATGGTTTTTAAGGATTACTAATTATGCGGATGAGTTATTGAAGGATTTAGAAAAATTAGATAACTGGCCAGAAAGAGTAAAAATAATGCAAGATAATTGGATTGGAAAGTCAATTGGTACAAATATTAATTTCAATATAAATACCAATCCAGAAAAGAAAATAACTGTATTTACAACTAGGCCAGATACTTTATTTGGAGTTACTTATTTAGCAATTTCTGTTAATCATTCAATAATTAAAAATATTTCTGATCAAGAAACCATACAAGATATAGAAAATCTTAAACAATATTTGAAAAATAATAAAAATAATGAACCTGAAAAAATTGGAATAAAAACTAGCTTAGTAGCAATAAATCCAGTTAATTCTGAACCTATTCCTATTTGGGTGGCAAGTTATGTTCTCGATGAATACGGTACAGGTGCTGTTATGGGCGTGCCTGCTCATGATCTAAGAGACTTTGAATTTGCTAAGAAAAATAATATTGATATTAAACAGGTAATAAAAAAGGATAAAAATGAACAAACTAAAGAGCTTGATGAAGCTTATGTGGAAAATGGATATCTTATTAATTCAAATCAATACAATGATATAGCAAATACTATTGCTAAATTAAAAATTTCAGAGGAGGGCGTAAATAATGGATGGGCCGAAAATAAGATTCAATATCGTTTAAGAGATTGGTTAATATCTAGACAAAGATATTGGGGATGTCCGATTCCTGTCGTTAATTGCAAAAAATGTGGATCTGTTCCTTTAAACCAATCGGAATTACCTGTTGCATTACCAAAAGATATAGATATCTCGGCTAACAAGATTAATGCTTTAGGTGATAATAATAATTGGATAAATACAACATGTCCAAAATGTGGAATAGCGGCAAAAAAAGAAACTGATACTATGGACACTTTTATGTGTTCATCATGGTATTTTTTAAGATATCCATCTTCCACATGTTCAAATAAGCCATTTGAAAAGGTTGAAATTAATAAGTGGTTACCTGTAGATCAATATGTTGGAGGAGTAGAGCATGCAATATTGCATTTGTTATATGCAAGATTTTTCACTAAAGCTTTGCGGGATAATCAACTATTTGAAATTGATGAACCATTTAATAAACTATTAACGCAAGGAATGGTTCAGGCCGCAGCCTATAAAAACAATAAAACGGGTAAATATGTTTCTCCTTCCGATATTCCTGACCTATCAAATCCTACAGATCCAATTGACAATTCTAAATTGGAGGTTCTGTTCGAGAAGATGTCTAAGTCAAAATATAATGGAATTGACCCTGAATCAGTAATTAAAAAATATGGAGCAGATACAGCAAGAATGTTTATATTATTTAAAGCACCACCAGAAAAAGATTTGGAATGGGGAGATACAGATGTTGAAGGACAATTTAGATTTTTAAGCAGGATTTGGAAGCTATTTATTAATTGTGCAAAAGATATTAATAGTAAAGGTAAATCTTATCCAGATAAAGAAAAATCTTTAATAAAGTCAATGAACATTGCTATAAAAGAAATTTCAAATGACATATTAAATAACCAATTTAATACTGCGATTTCAGAACTAATGAAGTTTTATAATGCATTATCTAATTCAATTAATGACGTAAACAATAATTTAAAAATAGAAGCTTTAAAAACATTTTGTATATTGCTTGCTCCATTTGCACCTCATATTTCAGAAGAAATATGGCATCTTATTGGATTTAATAAATCTGTGCATTTAGAGGACTGGCCTTCATTTAATGCCGAAGCACTAAAGGAAGATTCATATGAACTTGTAATACAAGTGAATGGAAAAGTTAGAGACAAAGTAAATATTAATAATGATATGAATGAAAATCAAATTAAAGAATTTACTCTTAATAGACCTAACATATTAAAATGGACTCAAGATAAGGAAATAAGAAAAATAATTATTGTTAAAGGAAAAATTATGAATATTGTTGTTTAAGACTTTGTTTTTTGAATAACTAATGAATTTGGATTTGACCAATCCCCCTTAACTAAATAATCATCATTTCCGAAACACATTTCACGGAGTATGAAAAATATAGGTTCACTCACTGAATTATCAAATAATGATGTTATGTCATTTATTGAATATTCTCCTCCTTCATCTAATAAATTACTTACTTTTTGTTGATACTCAATAATATTTGCGGCTGCTTTCTTTCCAGCTTCAACTCCAGGTTGATCATATGCATTTATATTTACTAATTCAGCGTAGAAAGATACAGCCCTCTCAAATAAAGCGATTAAGGCCCCTAGTGAAAAACAATTTAATTTTTTTAATGTGATAGTGATACTTTGTCTGCTTTCACTAGAGAGTGCTGATCTTGTTCCTTGCAAGAAACCAGATAGATATTCTTTAGGATTCTCTTTATCATCAAAAATATTAGTAGATGGAGAATCTAATAATTCAATAAAAATACAAAAGAAATTATCAATACCATCTCTCAGTTGCTGAACATAAGCATGTTGATCTGTAGATCCTTTATTACCAAAAACGGAAATACCTTGATTAACTACTTCACCATTCCTATTAAATTTCTTACCTAATGATTCCATTACTAATTGCTGGAGGTATTTACTAAATACCTGCAACCTATCTCTATAAGGTAATACGACCATATCTCTCTTTCCCACACCATCCCCAGTTAAATACCATGCAGATGATAATAATGCTGCTGGATTATTTTTAAAATCACTTTTACGTGTGGCCTCATCCATTAATGATGCACCTCTAATAAATTCAAATATATTTTCATTAATAAGAGCTAATGGAAGTAATCCCACAGAGCTTGTAATACTTGTTCTCCCTCCAACCCAATCTTGTAAATTAAATATTTTTAACCAATTTTCAGAAGTGGCTTTATTAAATAACTTGCTGTCTTTCATGGTTATAGCTATAGCATTAGAATTCCATTCAAGAGAATTGTTTTCACAGTGATTTTTAATAATATCCATAGCAATTCTAGGTTCAGGCGTACCACCTGATTTACTAACTACTACAAATAATGTTGTTGATAATTTTTCAGATAACTCTTCTAACTTTTCGCTAATTAAAAAAGGATCAACATTATCTATATAAGAAAAATTTAATCCTCTAGAACACTTCTGCAGAGACTCTGTAATAAGCAATGGTCCTAACCCACTTCCACCAATTCCTATCCATAGAACATCAGTATACAGCTGATTATTCTTATTCATAATATCTCCATTTAAAATTTGTTTTCCAAATTCAGAGATTGCATTAATATCTGCTTTAATTTCGTCTCCTATTTTTGAAGAGGGTGAAATTGATGGATTTCTAAGCCAATAATGTCCAACTTGTCTATTTTCATCAATATTTGAGATTGCACCATTTTCTAATTCTTTTATTGATGAAAAAACATCTATAAATTTATCTTCTAAATTTTTTATCTCTTTACTTGTGAAATTAATTTTGCTTATGTCTAACCAAATATTTAATTTTTTATCAAACCAAAGATAATTACAAAATTTATCCCAAGAGTTTAAATCTCCATTCATTTTATATATTTGTTTCTTTTATTTATTCAATTATATCTATACGAATAGTACATAGATTTGAATCATTTAAATTTGTTTAAATTATTATCTTCAAATAAATATGTTTTTGAATATAAACAATTAAAATTGAGGGTTTTTTTTATTTCATATGAATTTATCATTGGATAAAATAAAAAACTTTGGATAGATCATTTAATTACATAATTTCGCCTGAGATATCTGAATTTAGGAGATTTTCCCCAAAATTAAAAATAGGTGTACTTGCTTCTGGGAAAGGAACAAACTTTCAGGAATTAATTAATCTCTCAGAAAAAGGAGAATTAGATATAGATATAAAAGTTCTAATAACTAACAAAGATGATGCAGGTTGTATAAAAAGAGCTGAAAGTAAAAAAATACCTTACAAAATTATAAGAGGCAAAGACTTTCTGCAAAAAGAGGCATTTGAATTAGAAATTGTAAATACTTTAATTCATTACGATGTTGAACTTGTGGTTATGGCGGGCTGGATGAAAATTGTTACTCCATTTTTTATTAATAAATTTAAGAATAAGATAATAAATATTCACCCTTCATTACTTCCAGCATATAAAGGTGGTTCTGCGATAAAGGACTCTATATTAAATGGTTCAAAAATAACTGGTTGTTCAGTACATTTTGTTGAAGAAGAGGTAGATAGTGGTTCTTTGATAATGCAAGCAGCATTATCGATTAGAGATGATGATGATATTGAATCACTTTCCAATAGAATACAGATGCTTGAGCATAAAATTTTGCCTCACTCAATCTCTTATGCTGGTTTTTTGATAAGAAGTAATTTTATGGAAAATTATTAGTTAACTCAAGACCATCATCCATTGAAAATCCACTCATAATATTTAAATTTTGAATTGCTTGCCCAGTCTGTCCTTTTAACAAATTATCAATTACACATAAAATAATAATCCTTCCATTTCGAATATCAACTTTAACAGAAAGGAAAATTTGGTTTGTATTTTTAACCCATTTTGTTGAAGGGTATGTATCTACAGGTAGTACTTTAATATTTTTGAAATTTCTATAATAATTATCCAAAAGAATTCTGCAATCATCAGATGTTAATCCTGGATCTCTTAATCTCCCATATATAGTCGAGTGCATACCTCTTGAAATTGGAACCAAATGAGGAGTAAAAAGTAGTTCAATTTTATTTCCAGAAATTAAAGATGCTACTTGTTCGATCTCTGAGGTATGTCTATGGTTTACCAATCCATATGCTGATAGACCTTCTCCACATTCTGATAAGAGTAGCTTTTGGTTTGGTTCTCGACCACCACCAGAGGTTCCGCTTTTAGAATCAATTACTATACCTTCATTTTCAATAATGCCTTGCGAAAGATAAGGTGCTAATGGAATAAGAGCAGATGTTGGATAACATCCTGGACATGCAATTAATCTTCCTTTTGAAATGGATTCTTTATTTATTTCAGGAAGACCGTAGACTGCCTCTTTACATAAATCATCATCATTCCTTTTATAAATAGCAGCTTCTTTGGAATATACTTTTTTCCAATCATTTAAGGACTTATATCTGTAATCAGCGGATAAATCAATAACTTTAACTCCTCTATCTAATAATTTCCTTGTCAATGTAGAAGATAAGCCATTTGGCAAGCAAAGCAGAGCAACTTCAGAATTTTTTGAAATATTATCTACTGAAATTTCTTCTATATAAGGATCATTATCTAGATAAATAAAAGGGAAATTATCATTCCACTTAGATCCGGATGTTTTATTACCTCCTAAAAATGAGATTTTGTATTTTTTATTTTTCTTTAAAAGATTTACCGCTTGAATACCGCCGTAACCAGTAGCACCTACTATTGCAACATTCATTTCTTTGAATTGGCAGACTTTGAGATAGGATTATAAAGTGTTGAATTTAAGGTAACTAAAACACTATTTTTCTATATTGATAGGAATAATGAAAGAAACAAGTCCTAAATCAAATAATGGAACAATTTTGGATATAAATGAATCTTTTAAAATTGAATTTGATCCTATTAGCGATGCCTTAGCAGCTATAAGAAATGGTGAATGCATAATTGTTGTAGATGATGAAAGAAGAGAAAATGAAGGAGATTTAATTTGCGCGGCTCAGTTTGCAACTCCACAGCAAATTAATTTTATGGCGACTGAGGGACGTGGCCTTATATGCCTAGCTATGCAAGGTGAAAAACTTGACTCTTTGGATTTACCATTAATGGTAGATAGAAATACAGATGAAAATCAAACAGCTTTTACGATATCAATAGATGCTGGGCCTGAAAATAATGTTACTACTGGAATTTCCGCTGAAGACAGAGCAAAGACTATTCAAGTTGCAATAAACCCAAATACAAAGCCTGACGATCTAAGGAGGCCAGGACATGTTTTTCCATTAAGAGCTAAAAAAGGTGGAGTATTAAAAAGAGCAGGACATACCGAAGCGGCAGTAGATATAGCGGCAATGTCAGGCCTTTATCCTGCTGGAGTAATTTGTGAAATACAAAATCCTGACGGTTCTATGTCAAGACTTCCACAACTTAAAGAGTATGCAAAACAGTGGGGAATGAAATTAATATCTATAGCTGATTTAATAAGTTATCGGTTTCAAACCGAGAGATTTGTATTTAGAAAATCCGATGCTGTTCTTCCAAGTATTTTTGGTAATTTCAAAGCTTATGGATATGTTAATGAACTTGATGGTTCAGAGCATGTTGCATTAGTTAAACAAAAATCTTCAAAACTAAGCGAACCTGTATTAGTAAGGATGCATTCAGAATGCTTAACTGGCGATGCTTTTGGATCATTACGTTGTGATTGTAGACCCCAGTTAGAGGCAGCTTTATCAAGGATAGAAAAGGAGGAAGAGGGAGTTGTTGTTTACTTAAGACAAGAAGGAAGAGGTATTGGTCTAATAAATAAATTAAAAGCTTATAGTTTGCAGGATGGTGGATTAGACACTGTGGAAGCTAATGAAAAATTAGGTTTTCCAGCTGATCTCAGAAATTATGGAGTTGGAGCACAGATATTAACGGATCTAGGGATAAAAAAACTAAAATTACTTACAAACAACCCTAGAAAAATTGCTGGATTAGGCGGTTATGGAATCGAAGTTATTGAGAGAGTTCCATTAGTAATTTGTCCAAATGATAATAATGCTGAATATTTGAGTGTAAAAAAAACGAAGCTGGGTCACATGATTGATGAAGATAATCCTAATTCCAGAAATATCGATCCATTTATATCAATTTTTCTTGACGGAAAATATAAATCTATTGATCTAGTTCCAATAAAAAATAACGTTATTAAATTCTGTAGTGATCAGAACATTAATATTAAACTTGAAAGTTCGCCTAGATTATTGGCTTTTTGGAATCGACCAAAATTAGTTTGGCGAATTTTACATGATCAGAATAGAACCAATTCCAACATTACTGATGAAGAGATAAAGAATATAGAACTATTTATTAAATTTTTATCAAATTATGAAAATAGTACAAAGATTGGAATTATTGTATCTAGAAATATTGAACAAGCATTACACCCAAAAAGTAGCATCAAATTAATCAATACTAAATTTACTATTAATAATGAAATCTTATATTCATCTACTAGAAAATTTAATCTAGATAAAGAGACATTTAGTATTGTTTTTGAGGGCTAAATTACTACTTTAGGGTTGCCTTAATAATTTTTGAACCATTAGTAAGCTTTAGCACTACATCCATATCATCTGTCTTTCCAAAAACAGTATGAACTCCATCAAGATGAGGCTGTGGTTCATATACTATGAAAAACTGACTACCACCAGTATCCTTTCCTGCATGAGCCATAGAAAGAGAGCCTTTTAGATGTTTATTGGAATTAATTTCACATTTAATATTGTATCCAGGCCCTCCTGTTCCAGGCATACCAGATGCTCCATCACGGGTATTTGGACATCCTCCTTGAGCCATAAATCCAGGAATAACTCTGTGAAACGCTAGTCCATCATAAAAACCATCACTAATCAAGCTGGTGAAGTTTTTAACTGTATTAGGTGCCTCGTTAGAGAAAAATTCGATATTAATGTTCCCAACTTCTGTTTCAAATAATGCTGTTGTCATGTTTTATTTGTTTAATAATTTATTGATATTTTAATAGCTAAAGCAACTTTTCAAGGTTTTCCTTAATGGTATTTATATCAATGTTATCTTTATTATTATTTTTGTCTTCCTCCCATTTTTCAACTTCTAGGTTTTTCTGAGGTGGTGAAATTAATAACCTATCTTCAGCGGTTTTAGGTACAAAATTTTTTTCGACTAATTTGCATTCATAATCCAATTTAATGCAGAAATCTCTTATTTCCTCTATGTTGATCATTTCAACTGTAGGGAGAGGAAAATCTTGAGCTTCTAGTAGACCACAATATCTCGTTGCATCATCTTTGTCTTCAAACATAAGGACTATAGTTCTTCCTTTAAGTTCAATTGAATGAATTCCTTCCTTATCTGTTCCTGAATTATATAAAAGAACAAATATATTCATAGGTATCGATTTTCTCTCTTCTTATAATATTTGATTACGAATCAGAAAGTGATAATTCTTGTAATCTTGTATATAAAGCAATTTCTTCATCATTAATATCAGCAGGTATAACAACCAAGATTTCAACATATTGATCACCTACGTTATCTTCAAATGTTAAACCCCTTCCTTTCAAACGTAACATTCTTCCGGTGGATGATTTTGGAGGTACTTGAAGGGTAACATTTCCATCAAGGGTAGGGACCTCTACTGCACACCCTAGAAGAGCATCATGAGGAAATAACTCTAATTTATAAAGAACTCGTAAACCATCTATTCTAAGACCATTTTCCGTTTGTACTTTTAACTGTAGATAGTGATCTTTTCCTCCTCTTGCAATATTTTCAAGCCTTAATCTCCATCCATCACCGGCGAACGGAGGTGTATCAACTTCTACTACTGTTTCATCTTCAAGTTCTATTAAAATTGAAGCTCCATTTAAAGCCTCATCGGGAGTTAATTCAATTATTGTTTCAATATCTTGGTCGAGTTTTACTGGAGGAGGCTCTTCTGGAGAAGTTGTAGGGTATTCATAATTATTGAATTCATCATTATCTATATTTATGGATTCATCCTTAAATGATTCATTATTATATTCGTCCTGATTCCTAGCGGTGTATTCATATCCAAATAGTGAATCAAGATAATCCTGAAAATCAGGAAAACCTGTCTTGAAATTAATATTTTCTAAATCTTCCTGATTACTTTCATCTGACCTTTTATTTCTATTATTAGGATCTCGAAGGCATTCGTATGCTTCATTAATTAATTTAAATCTTTCTTCTGCATTGAGATCATTTTTATTTAAATCTGGATGCCATTTTCTTGCTTCTCTTCGAAAAGCCTTTTTAAGTTCTTTATCATCGAAATCAGGGGATAAACCCAAAATCGACAAATAGTCTTTTTTAGAGGAAATAGTCATTGTCCCATGGATCATCATCCCTAGAGTTACCATACCTCGAATTTCTATAATTTCTATTCATTTCATTATCCCAAGGATCATCATCCCAGTAGTCATCTGAAAACAATTCATCCTTTAATGAACCAAATGTATTTTTAATACCCTGTAATGGATTATTATCAGTTTTTCTTTCTGCTGCAAATTTTCTGTTTAAACCAAATAATGCTTCTTGAAGAGCACTCACTGAAATTTCTAATTCTTGAGGATCATCATCATCTATATAATCTTCAACATCTTGAATGGCTAATTCAACAGCTCTTTGTTGTCTTTCTGCTCCATAAGGGCCAAATTCAAGAGAAGCATCTCTAAGCCTTCTCTCGGCTTGGGCAATAAGAGTTAAAGCACTATTTTTTCTATCAATGACAGATCTAATCTTTCTATCTTCATTTGCTTTTGATTTAGCTTCTTCAATTATCGATTTAATTTCTTGTTCATTTAAATTAGAACCTCCAGAAATTGAAACTGTTTGCTTTCTTCCAGTTGTTCTATCAGTTGCGCTTACTTCTAAAAGACCATTGGCATCAATATCAAAAGCTACCTGGACTTGCGGTATACCTCTAGGAGCTGGAGGTATACCTGATAATCTAAATTTACCAAGTGATTTATTTTCTGAGGCTATAGGTCTTTCACCCTGCCTCACCTGAACAACAACTGAAGATTGATTGGCTTCTGAAGTACTAAAAACATCAGATTGTCTTACTGGTATAGGAGTATTACGAGGAATTAGTACCTTCATAAGACCACCAATAGTTTCTAAACCTAAAGAAAGAGGTGTAACATCATTAAGCAGTAAATCTTGTAAATCACCACTAATTATTCCAGATTGTATTGCAGCCCCAATTGCAACTACTTCATCAGGATTAACGGATTGACATGGATCATTAGGAACAAGAGTCTTAACTAATTGTTGAACCATTGGAATTCTGGTGCTGCCTCCCACGAGAACTACCTCATCTATATCTTCTGCGTTCCATCCGGAGTCATCTAATGCTATTTGCACAGGCTCTAATAATCTGTCTAAAAGATCTTGAGATAATGATTCAAATGTTTTTCTATCTAAGGTTTCCTCAATATGTAATGGCCCCTCTTTACTAGTGGTGATAAAAGGTAAAGATATTTTAGTTTTTTGCAATCCTGATAATTCACATTTAGCTTTTTCGGCAGCTTCAGTTAATCTCTGTAAAGCTTGTCTATCTCTTCTTAGATCAATTTCATATTTAGTAAGAAATTTTTCAGCAAGCCAATCTACTATTTTTGAGTCAAAATTGTTTCCTCCTAGTTGGGTATCTCCACATGTAGCTTTAACATCAAAAACACCATTTGAAATTTTTAATAATGAAACATCAAATGTTCCTCCCCCTAAATCAAAAACTAAAACATTGTTTGAAGAACTTTTTTCAAATCCATAAGCAAGAGCAGCTGCAGTAGGCTCGTTTAGAATTCTATCAACTTTTATACCAGCCAATATCGCAGAATCCTTTGTAGCTTGCCTTTGAGATTCATTGAAATAAGCAGGGACTGTAATAACAGCAGATTCTACAGTATCTCCAAGATATGTTTCGGCATCATTTATTAATTTTCTAATTAATGAGCTGACTAACTCTTCTGGAGCATACTCTCTTTCTGTATTCGGACTTAGAACCCTTATACTTCCACTGTTATTTGCTTTTACATTATAAGGAACAGAAATACTTGTTTCATCTAATTCGTCCCAGTCGCTACCAATGAATCTTTTTAAGTTATAAAAAGTATTCTTTGGGTTTAATACAAGTTGTCTTCTTGCTTGGTCACCTATTACTATTTCTTTGTCTTTTGTAAATCCAACTATTGAAGGTGTAGTTCTAGAACCTTCAGAATTTGCAATAACAATTGGACGACCAGCTTCTATAACTCCTACAACAGAGTTAGTAGTACCTAAATCAATTCCAACTATTTGCCCCATGATTTTAGATCGCTAAATTAAAGCAAAATTTACTAAAAAGTTAATTAATTTTTATCTTAGATATCTACATATAATAGTAAAAATCAAATATTTTCAACTTAATTTAAATAAATAAGATTATTTATAACTTGTCAAAAGTAATACTATCTATTTTATAAATCCTCTAAAGACAAAATTGTTGATGAAATTAGCCTAAATAAACTAATATAAACGGAGAGAGAGGGATTCGAACCCTCGATAAAGTTGCCCCTATACAGCATTTCCAGTGCTGCGCCTTCAACCACTCGGCCACCTCTCCCAAGATAACTATTTTAACCCTTTATTAACCCATTTTTGAGGAAAGTTAATTGAAAAAGACTTTCACGGTCACGATTAAAAATAAAGAAACTGGAAAGGTTTACCAAGAACAGGTTTATAGTGATGAATATATACTTAAAGAATTTGAAAAAAAAGGATTAAAACTTGCATTTTCATGTAGAAATGGTTGCTGTACAAGTTGTGCAGTTAAAATAATATCCGGTACTTTGCAACAACCTGAAGCCATGGGTGTATCTCAAGCTTTAAAAGATAAAGGTTATGCACTTCTTTGCGTCGCTAAAGCAACCTCAGATCTCGAAGTGGAAACAACTTACGAAGATGAAGTTTATGATTTACAATTTGGACAATATTTTGGGAGGGGGAATACAAGAGTTGCCCCACCTTGGGAATTTGAGGAAGATTAATTATAATGTTTGAATTAAGTGAAATAGAGGAACTTTCAATTCAAGTAAACTTATCCAGTTTGTATGAAATAGCCAAGAGTTCCGCTCAAATTGGTAATGAAATTTTAAAAGTTAATTACAATAAAATTCAGAAAATTTCATCAAAGGGAAGGAAGGGTGATCTAGTTACAAATGTAGATTTGGAAGTTGAAAATAAAATAAAAGAATATTTATTAGAAGAGACACCAAATATATCTATTAATGCAGAGGAATCGGGGAAATTAAACAAGTCTTCGGATTTGACGTGGTGTATAGACCCATTAGACGGTACAACAAATTATTCCCATGGATATCCTTTTTTTGGAACCTCTATTGGTCTTGTATATAAAAATAAGCCAATAATAGGCGCTATATCAATACCTTATTTAAATGAACTATATTCAGCCTGTATAGGTTTAGGCTCATTCTGCAATGATAGTAAACTTAAAGTATCGAATCCCTCAAATCTTTCTGATAGTCTTCTTGTAACAGGTTTTTCTTATGACAGATTTGAGACAGAGGATAATAATTATGCTGAATTTTGTTATTTAACACATAAAACTAGGGGTGTTAGAAGAGGAGGCGCGGCAGCAGTTGATCTAGCATTTGTTGCGGCAGGAAAGGTAGATGGATATTGGGAAAGAGGATTGGAGGTATGGGACCTAGCGGCCGGTGCTATTATTGTAAAAGAAGCTGGTGGTATTATTTCTGATTATCCATCAGGCGAATTTAATTTAAGTTCAGGAAGAATTTTAGCTTGTTCTCCCAGCCTTGAGAATGAATTAAAAAATGAACTGCATAAAGTCTCTCCATTTAAAAAAAATTTCTATACCTAAAATTAGTTAAATATTAAAATGACAGATATAAAGGAAATTAAATTAGTCGATGTAAAAAATAACTCAAACATAATAAATAATTTAAATAGTATTTATAAACTATGGGGATATGAAGAGGTTTCACCCTCATTTATAAATACCTTAGAGACCATAAAAGGCCGTGGAGTTATTGACGAAAATCAAGTTGTAGGAATAGTAAGTAATAATTCATTATGTCTTAGGCCAGAAATGACAACATCAATTGTTAAATTATCATCTACTAGATTAATAAATAAGAAAAGACCGATAAGATTATTCACCAATGGAATGGTTTTTGATAAAAAGCAAAATAATAAAAATTCATTTAAGTTACAAGAAAAATTGCAGAGTGGAATTGAATTAATTGGATATGATACAAAATACCCAGAAATTGAAGTTATTAATATTTTGTTTGATTCAATCGATAATATTAATTTGAAAGATGATTGTAATTTATATCTACTAGTAAGCACAACAAAAATAATGGACTTAATACTGAACAAATATAAGAATAATAATTTTGAAGAAATTAAGAAAAGTCTAGTTAATTTTGATCATGATAATTTATCAAAATTAGGAATAGATAAAGATGATAAATATATTCTTAAAGATCTTTTATTCACAAGAGGAGAGCCAATTGCAATATTAAAAAAATTAAAAACTATATTTGGTAATAGTAAAACATTAGATGACTTAAATATTTTATTTGAGACATTATCAAAAATATCAAATAAATATGGTGTTAAATTACAACTTGATCCCACTTTTCAACCTCACTTAAATTTATATGAAGGAATAGTTTTTCAACTAATTGGGGATAATGGTAAAAATAAAAGCGTCATCGCAAAAGGCGGAAGATATGATGAGTTAGTAAGATCATTTAGTCCTAATGAGAAAATATTTAATGGGATTGGATTTACAATTTCAGTAGACATTTTAAGAAATTTAATTAAGGAAGAAAAGACAGATAAAAAAAAGATTTTATTGATGTTTAAAGATTCTTATTTGTTAGAAAAAGGTATGAATGAACAAAAAGCACTACAGAAAAAAGGAAATATTGCTGTCTTACATTTAAATCCATGTGATGACTTGGCTAAAGCCAATCAAATTATGAAAGAAAATAATTGTAGTGAGATTTTGTGGGTTAAATAAAAGCTTTTAAAAATTTATTTAACTTTTAATTTCATATATTGTTCGGACAATACTCCTAATTAAACTTGATTAACTAGTTTTTACGAAATAAGATTTAAAATGTTTGATTTTTTTTAAATGGAAAAAGGCGAAATTCGTATTAATACCGAAAATATTTTCCCAATTATCAAGAAGGCAGTATATTCTGACCACGAAATCTTTTTAAGAGAACTTGTTAGTAATGGTGTTGACGCAATTAGTAAAAGAAGAATGGCCTCTATGGCAGGTGATTGCGAGAATACTGAGGAGGCTCAAGTAAAAATAACAATTAACCGTGAAAAAAATACGTTAACAATCTCCGATAATGGAATTGGAATGAATGATGAAGAAATTAAGAAGTACATAAATCAAGTTGCATTTTCTAGTGCTGAAGAATTCCTAACAAAATACAAAAAAGATAATGATGAATTCATAGGTCATTTTGGACTAGGTTTTTATTCAAGTTTTATGGTTGCAGATAGAGTTGATATATTAACTAAGTCGGCAATTGGGAAATCAAAAGCTTTCAAATGGTCTTGTGATGGATCTCCAAATTTCACGTTAGAGGAATCAGAAAGAGAGAAGATTGGTACAGATGTTATTCTTCACCTACTTGAAGAAGAAAAAGAATTTATCGAGCCTGAAAGGATTAAATCACTAATAAAAAAATATTGTGATTTTATGCCAATAGATGTTTTATTAGAAGGTGAGACAATTAATAAGAAAAATCCTCCTTGGAGAAAACAACCTAGTGAATTAAAAGATGAAGATTATATTGAGTTATATAAATACCTTTATCCTTTCCAGGGAGATCCACTGTTATGGATTCATTTAAATACAGATTATCCATATGACATTCAAGGGATATTATATTTTCCAAAGTTGTCAGGTAGAGCTGATTGGGAAAAGGGAGAAATAAAACTATTTTGTAATCAAGTATTCGTAAGCGATTCAATTAAAGAGATAGTACCAAAATACCTTTTACCACTAAGAGGAGTTATTGACTCCACAGATATACCGCTAAATGTTAGTAGAAGTGCATTACAAACTGATAGAAAAGTAAGATCTATATCTTCATTTATCTCAAAAAAAATCGCTAATAAACTGAAGGATTTGATAAAAAATTCTCCAGAATTCTATTCAGAAATATGGGATTCAATCTCTGCTTTTATTAAAATTGGTGCTATCGAAGATGAAAAATTTGCTGATTTAGTCAACAATAGTATAATTTTCGAAACAATAATAAATTCAGAGAAAGACGTAACTAAAGATATTGAAAATAAATCTCTCATCAAATCCAATGATAAATATTTCACAACTCTCGCAAATTACAAAGAGCGAAATAAATTAACAGATTCTAAAAAAATAATTTACTGTTCAGATTTGATTGCACAATCTAGTGCATTAAATATCTGTTTATCTGATAATAAAGAAGTTATTAAATCAGATCCCTTAATTGACGCACAATTTCTTCCATGGTTGGAAAGTAAAAATGAAGATTATCAATTCCAAAGAGTTGATTCAGAAATAAATGAACTAGAAGATAAAGAATCAAAAGAAATTGTGGATAAGGATGGCAAATCAAATACAGATAATCTTAGAGATACGATTGTTAAGGCACTTAACAATGAGAAAGTAACAGTTAAAATGCAGTCAATTTCTAGTAAGGATGCTCCACCAGCGATGATCTTGCTTCCAGAACAAATGAGAAGAATTAATGATATGGGAGCTTACATGGAACAAAAGATGCCAGGATTACCTGAATATCATGTGCTCTTAATTAATAAAGAACATCCTCTTATTGTTGGTCTAAATAAAATTACAGGCAACAAAATAATTATTGATAAAAAAGATCCTATTGAAAATCCATTGGCATCTAAAATTGCTAATCATGTTTACGATATGGCAAAGCTTTCCGTTGGCGGATTAGATCAAGAACAGATAATTAATTTACAAAATAATAATGCCGAATTAATTTCTGAATTACTTAATTCAACAAATTGAGTCATGTGTTAAAATTTTTAAAGATATAACTCAATAAATATGTCAAGAGTTTGCGAACTTACTGGTGCAAAAGCTAATAACGGGATGGCAGTTAGTCACTCACATATTCGTACAAAAAAATTGCAGCAAGTTAATCTCCAAAAAAGGAGACTATGGTGGGAAGAGGGAAATAAATGGGTAAATATAAAAATAAGTACCAAAGCCCTAAAATCTATACAAAAAGTAGGTTTAGATAAATTTGCTAAATCAAATGGAGTTGATTTAAAAAAATTCTAAATTTAATGAGAAATTTAGTTGCAAGTATATTAATACCATTTATTCTCTTATTTAATTGTAATTCAGCCTTCTCTTTTGATTTTGCTCCTGAAGTTGGAGATATGGCTCCCAACTTTCAGTTAGAAGGTTTTAATAAAAACATAAAAACAAAAACAACTTGGGATTTAAGTGATTTTCAAGGTAAATGGCTTGTTATATATTTTTACCCTAAGGATTTTACAGCAGGCTGCACCCTTGAAGCTAAAGGTTTTTCAGAATTAAAAAAAGATTTTTCAAAAAATAATGCCGAAATTGTTGGTATTAGTGCCGATAATCAAGATTCTCATGAAAGTTTCTGCAGCGAGAAGTCCATAAACTACACTTTATTATCTGATCCTGACGGAATTATTAGTGATAAATATGGTTCCTGGATTCCTCCATTCTCAGATAGAAATACTTTTTTGATTTCTCCAGATGGGGAAATTTCTTATAGATGGATTAGTGTTTTACCTATAAATCATGCTAAAGAAGTTCTTAACGTTTTAAAGAAAAAAATATAAAATTTTGCACGAATTATCATTTGGAACTTGGTTAATACATATCTCATCAGTAATAGAGTGGATTGTTGCCATATTTGTCATAAAAAAAATTTCTACATATGAAAAATATAATTTATTTTTTTGGTTAAGCCTTGCTATGGTTCCAAACTTAATAGGTGCTATGTGTGCGATCACTTGGCATATCTATGACAACCATGAAAATCTTTATGGTCTAGTATCACTTCAAGGAATATTTACATTTATAGGAAATTCAACATTAGCCCTAGCAGCAATAAAGATTTTTAGAGGAAAAAAGACTTATGAATAATTTATTTTTAAAATTTATAGAAAAATTAGGTTCAATCGATAACACATATTTGTTCGCAGTATCAATAATTCCTTATGCAATATTTTTGTTCTACTTATATAAAATAAAGTCTGTTAATAATTTTGTAAAAACAGGTTTTTCCTTAACTGTTTTATTCGTATTGATAACTATATTGGTATCTATCTTCACACTAAATTACTATAATAAAACTCTTGTTGAGGTTGACTTTCTGCATGGTTTAGCAGAATCCTTCCTAACTTTAAGTGATTTTGTTATTTTATTTGGATTTATAAGGTTGTTAAATAGCTTAGAAGTAAACAACTCTTAAGACCTTTTACAATTTTGTGTTTTTTAGGTAAAAGTATTAGAGAATATATAAAAATAACGATTTTTTATGTTTACTACATTATTTGCAGCTGCAGATCCAGCAACTTTTTCTTGGTCTCCAAAGTGTGCCGTCGTAATGATTGCATGTAATGTTTTTGCTTATGCAATTGCCAGAGCAACTATAAGAAAACCAAATGAAGGTTTTGAAATACCTAATTCAAAATTCTATGGTGGTTTAAGTCACGCATCAGTTGTAGGTGCTAATTGCCTAGGTCATATTTTCGGAATTGGTGCAATCTTAGGATTAGCCTCACGTGGTGTTTTATAAACATTTATTTATTAAATTTTTAATTATTTAAATTAAATTTCTTAACAATTTTATCTGCCATCTGATCAGGTTTAAGTCCTAATTTTTCTTTACTCTGATCAGGTGAAGCATGATCCACTAAAACATCGGGTATACCTATCCTGTATACAGGAATATTTACTTCATTATCATTAAGTAATTCAACTATTGCAGAACCAAATCCACCAATTAAGGTTCCTTCTTCCATGGTTACCACTTTTTGAATTCTACTTACTAAAGGCATAATAAGATTTTTATCTAGAGGTTTAACAAATCTTGCATTAACAATACATGCATTAATGTTCATATTTTTTAGGATCTTTGCAGTTTCAATAGCTGATGCAACCATTGATCCATAAGCAATAATTAAAATATCTTCTCCTTCTTCAAGTATTTCAGCTTCGCCTATATTCAAAGGTTCCCAACCCTCATCCATTACAGCCACCCCTAATCCAGAACCTCTTGGTATTCTTAGAGCTGTAGGACCATCATGCTTAATTGAAGTTATTAACATTCTCTGTAATTCAGACTCATCTTTTGGTGCCATCAATACAAAATTAGGTATAGATCTCATATAACTGATATCGTACTGACCTTGATGAGTAGGACCGTCAGCCCCAACTATCCCAGCTCTATCAAGAACAAACGATACAGGTAAATTTTGTATCCCTACATCATGAATTAATTGGTCGAAAGCACGTTGAAGAAAAGTACTATAAATAGCTACAACAGGTTTAAGACCATCGCAAGACATTCCTGCCGCAAGAGTAACTGCATGTTGTTCTGCTATTCCTACATCGATGTATTGATCAGGGATATTTTTTTGCAATATATCTAAACCAGTACCTGTAGCCATTGCAGCTGTAATACCAACGACTTTGCTATCTTGCTCACATATTTTTAATAAGGTTTGACCAAATATTTTACTATAACTAACAGGTTTAGGTTTCTTTGATGGAATAGATTTCCCCGTTGTAAGATCAAATGCAGACTGGGCATGATATCCAACTTGATCGGCTTCTGCATATGGGTAACCCTTCCCTTTTGTTGTGACAACATGAACAAGTACAGGTCTTTTAAGTTTATGGGCAGCGTTAAAGGTTTTAACTAAATTTCCAATATCATGACCATCAATTGGACCCATGTATGTAAATCCAAGTTCTTCAAAAACAGCTCCAACTTTAGGCACAGATAGTCGTCTAACGCTTCCTTTAATATTTTTTAGTTCTTCTGGGATATCTTTACCAATTAATGGAATATTTTTTACACTTTCTTGAACACTATCGGACAAAAATTGTAATGGTGGACTTACCCTTACCTTATTTAAGTAAGATGAAAGTGCACCAACCGGAGGTGAAATAGACATATCATTATCGTTCAAAACTACAACTAAAGGGGTATTTGGTAAGTGACCCGCATGATTTATAGCTTCTAATGCCATTCCTCCAGTTAGTGCTCCATCTCCAATAACAGCGACACATTTATAATTTTCACCTTTTCTATCTCTTGCTATTGCCATTCCTAAAGCAGCAGAAATAGAAGTACTTGCATGTCCAGCACCAAAATGATCAAATTTACTTTCACTTCTTTTTAGATATCCAGCGACTCCATTTTGTTGCCTTAGAGAATCAAATTGACTAAAACGTCCAGTAATTAATTTATGAGGGTAACCTTGATGTCCTACATCCCAAACAACTTTGTCAAAATCAAGATCAAGAGTTTGATATAAAGCTAATGTCAACTCAACTACACCTAATCCAGGACCAAGATGACCTCCACTAGTAGATACTACCTGAAGATGTCTTTCTCTAATTTGACAAGCAATTTCCTCTAATTGTGAAACTGTTAAGCCATGAAGTTGATTTGGATGACTTAACTCACTTAAAAGCATTTAACAAAAATTGGTATTTATATAATCTAAAACGCCGAGGTGCAAAATGAGTATTTTTTTTGAAATAGATCATGTAATGTTTTATTAGATTAATAATTAATGCTAAAAATATATATATGAATGATTATTTTGAAAAAATACTTCAAGCTGAAGTCTATAAAGTTGCAAAAAAAACGCCACTAGAAAAAGCTCGTAATTTAAGTAAAACGCTTAACAATGATGTTTTTCTAAAAAGAGAAGATCTTCAGGATGTATTTTCATTCAAAATAAGAGGTGCATATAACAAAATGAGTAAACTCTCTAATTCACAGCTTGCTCAGGGAGTAATTACTTCTAGTGCTGGTAATCATGCTCAAGGGGTTGCACTTAGTGCCCTTAAGTTAAATTGCCAAGCAACTATATTAATGCCCATTACCACACCTCTAGTAAAAGTTAATGCAGTAAAAAATTTAAAAGCAAAAGTTATATTATATGGCGATAACTATGATGAAACTTACAAAGAGGCTATAAGGATTAGCCAAGAAAGAAATTTATGCTTTATTCATCCCTTTGATGATCCAGAAGTCATAGCAGGACAAGGAACTATAGCTATAGAACTTGAACAGCAGCTTAAGGAAAAACCTTATGCAATTTATATTGCTGTAGGTGGTGGGGGATTGATATCAGGTATATCCTTATACGTTAAAAAAGTATGGCCTGAAGTAAAAATAATTGGTGTAGAACCAGAAGATGCTGATGCTATGACAAAATCTTTGGAAGAAGAAAAAATTGTGGAACTATCTTCTGTAGGTCAATTTGCAGATGGAGTGGCAGTTAAAAAAATTGGTAAAAATACTTTTGATATTGGTAGAAAATATATAGATAAGATGATTAGGGTTAATACAGATGAAATCTGTGCTGCTATCAAAGATGTTTTTGAGGATACTAGATCAATACTAGAGCCTGCAGGTGCCTTATCAATAGCGGGAATGAAAAAAGATATTTTAAATTCGAATCATTCAAATAGAAAAATGGTTGCTATTGCATGTGGTGCAAATATGAATTTCGAAAGGCTTAGATTTGTAGCAGAAAGAGCAGAACTTGGAGAGTGTAAAGAAGTAATGATGGCTGTTGAAATTCCTGAACGTGCTGGTAGTTTAATTGATTTTTGTAAGTTACTTGATAATAGAAATTTAACTGAATTTAGCTATAGGATGTCAAATTCTAAGAATGCACAGATCTTTGTAGGGGTTCAAGTTTATGGTTTAAATGATAAAAAAAAGCTATTAAATGTATTTAAAAATTCTGAGTACTCATTTATTGACATAAGTGATGATGAATTATCTAAAAATCATCTCAGACATATGGTAGGTGGAAGATTACCAAAGGATTTTAAAGAGATGGAATATAAAAACTTTATTGAACTTTTATACAGATTTGAGTTTCCTGAAAGGCCAGGCGCATTAATAAACTTTTTAAATAATATGAAATCTAATTGGTCTATAAGCGTATTTCACTACAGGAATTATGGAGCTGATGTAGGAAAAATTGTTATTGGAGTTTTGATTGATAAAAATGAGATTTTAGAGTGGAATAATTTTGTAAGAATTCTAGGCTATAAATTCTGGGATGAAACTCAAAACGATACATATAGATTATTCCTTGGTGCATCAGATTAAATTTAAGGTAAATTAGGAAAGATTTCGGTAATTAAAATCAATCAATCTGATCTAAATACCACGCCAATATCTGATATAGATCTAGTTACTAAAGTTGAAGCTGTTCTATATTTGAAAGGCAGACCAATAACAAAAAAAGATCTTTCAGAAATTACTAATTCTGATATAAACTCAATAAATGATGCAATTAAAGATCTAAAAAATAAATACTCTAATCCCAACTCAGCTATTGAATTAAATGTAGTTAATAACAGTTTTTCTCTAGAACTAAAAACTAGTCTTAATGAATTTGTCGATGATTTACTTCCTTCTGATTTGAAAACATCAGAATTAAGGACATTGGCAACTATTGCAATCAAAAAAAAGATCCTGCAATCGGATCTTATACTTCTTCGAGGTACAGGAGCTTATGATCATATTAAAGAATTATTAGAAAAGAAGTTTATCGTAAAACGGAAGCAAAAAGATGGTAGATCATATTGGTTATCATTATCAGAAAAGTTTTTTCAAACTTTTGCTGTAAGTAACGAATATCTCTCAAAAATAGGAAACCGTAATAATAAGCAGCAATAATAAGTAAATGTTAGGATACATGAAATTACGAAAAGATAATGTTATCTGAGATTTTTGCTGTTCTGGGCCAAACTTTATCAATCTATTCTTTCATATTGATAATAAGAATTTTACTTACATGGTTTCCAGGTATTGATTGGAGTAACGGTGTTTTATCTGCATTAACTTCTATCACAGATCCTTATTTAAATATTTTTAGAGGTATTATTCCTCCAATAGGTGGATTTGATATTTCATCTTTATTAGCTTTTTTACTGTTAAATGTTGTTCAAAACTTAATTACGAACCTCCAGTATGCAAGCTTAGGATATAACTGAATTTATCTATCATCTCCTGAACCACTTATCTTACCTTTAGCAGCTCTTAGTTTTAATTTTTCGAGGTTTTGTAATGCAACATCCTCTAAATTGAAATTTAATTCTGTACAAAGATTTGATATGTACCACAATACATCTCCTAACTCTTTTTTTATTCCTAATTTTGATTCGTTATCAAATATTCCATTTTTATCTCTTATTACTTTTTTTACTTTTTCTGCCACCTCACCAGCCTCTCCCACTAAACCAAGAGTTGGATAAATATTATTTGAGCCTAAATCTGGATATTGTGCTGTCTCTCTAGCTTTTTTCTGATAAGTTTTAAAATCCATGACTTAAATAACTAACTTTGGGTATGGTAAATTTATTTATATCTAGCAATATTATCTATATATGTCGAATATTGATTTAAAAAGAAGAACAAAAATAGTAGCAACTATTGGTCCTGCAACTCAATCTGAAGAGATAATTACAAATTTAATTAAAGCTGGAGTAACTACATTCAGATTAAATTTCTCACATGGAGATCATAAAGATCATGCTGAAAGAATAAAAACTATAAGAGAAGTTTCAAAAAAGTTAGATATAGATATTGGAATATTACAAGATCTTCAAGGACCTAAAATAAGATTAGGGCGCTTTAAAGATGGTCCAGTAAAAGTTAAAAAAGGTGATAAATTTACACTGACGTCGAATGAAGTTGAATGTACAAATTCTATTGCAAATGTAACCTACGACAAACTATCTCAAGAAGTCAGTGAAGGGAAAAGAATACTATTAGATGATGGCAAAATAGAAATGATTGTAGAAAAAGTTGATATAAAAGCTAATCTTTTAGAATGCCTGGTAACTGTAGGAGGCGTTCTCTCAAATAATAAAGGTGTTAATTTCCCAGATGTCCAGTTATCCGTAAAAGCATTAACACAAAAAGATAAAAAGGATTTAAAATTCGGTTTATCTGAAGGAGTGGATTGGATAGCCCTAAGTTTCGTAAGAAATCCATCCGATATAAACGAGATAAAGGACTTAATAAACAAAAATGGGCATTCAACTCCTGTAGTGGCAAAAATAGAAAAATTTGAAGCAATTGATCAAATTGATACTGTATTACCCTTATGTGATGGGGTTATGGTTGCTAGAGGTGATTTGGGAGTAGAAATGCCTGCTGAAGAGGTTCCTCTTTTACAAAAGGAATTAATAAGAAAAGCTAATACATTAGGTATCCCAATAATTACAGCTACTCAAATGCTTGATTCTATGGCTTCGAATCCAAGACCAACTAGGGCCGAAGTTAGTGATGTTGCAAATGCAATTTTGGATGGAACAGATGCAGTAATGCTCTCAAATGAAACTGCAGTAGGCGATTATCCAGTAGAGGCAGTAGAAACGATGGCAACCATAGCAAGAAGAATTGAAAGGGATTATCCACTTAAAGCTATTGAGAGCCACTTACCTAGTACGATCCCAAATGCTATTAGTGCAGCAGTAAGTAATATAGCTAGACAGCTTGATGCAGGAGCTATAATCCCTTTAACAAAATCAGGCTCTACTGCTAGAAATGTAAGTAAGTTCAGACCACCAACACCTATATTGGCAACTACCACAGAGAGAAGCGTAGCAAGAAGATTGCAACTTGTTTGGGGAGTTACTCCCATAGTGGTTAAAAATGATGAAAGAACAGCAAAGACTTTTAGTTTAGCTATGCAAATTGCACAGGAGATGGGGATCCTTAATCAAGGAGATTTAGTAGTTCAAACCGCAGGTACATTAACTGGAATTAGCGGCTCTACAGATTTAATAAAAGTCGGTTTAGTAAGAAAGATTGTTTCTAGAGGAATTTCAATAGGGGAAATCGGTGTTACAGGTAAAGCAAGAATAATTAAAAATAATCTTGATATATCCTTAATTTGCCCAGAAGAAATATTATTTGTTCCGAAAGAATTAATGAAAAATATACCACTTAGCAAAAATATTGCCGGTATTGTTACTAACCAAAATGTAAATGATGTTTATATTTTGTTTAACAAAAATAATAAAAAGATTTCTACAATTTGTAATTTAGAAAATATGGATAATCATCAAATCAGTAATGGCGACCTCATTACACTTCAGCTTAACGAAGGTGTCATATACATGGGACAAATTGAAGATGATGATGCAATAGATAAATATAGATATGTCTAGGAATATCTCAATAAAAGAAGCCCTAGGCATGGCTACAAAAACTTTAGTTTCGAACAAATTGAGAAGTTCGTTAACAATGCTGGGCATAATTATAGGAAATGCATCTGTTATTACACTTGTTGGACTTGGTAGAGGTGCTCAAACATTAGCTAAAAACCAATTAAGTAATTTAGGTGCAAATGTTTTATTCATTGTTCCAGGAAATAATGACACTAGAAGAAGAGGTATTTCGTTTCCTAAAAACCTAGTTTTAGAAGATGCAGTAGCAATAAGTAATCAAGTACCAACAGTAAAAAAAGTAGCTCCTCAAATCTCTGCTAACGAAATAGTGCAATCAAATTCTAAAAGTTTAAATATATCAATTGCTGGAGTTACTCCTGAATTTCTTGAAGTAAGAAGCTTTGAAGTAGATAAGGGAAGATTTTTATCAGAAAGCGATGTTAATAGTGCAAGAAGTTATGTAGTAATAGGTCCTGATCTTAAAGATGAATTTTTCAATGATAAATCATCATCACTTGGAAGAAAAATTAGAATTAAAGATCATACTTATGAAATTATCGGAATATTAAAACCAAAAGGTGCTGTATTTGGTAGTAATCAAGATAAAAATGCTTATATCCCATTAACCACGATGGTAAATAGGATTACAGGGAAGGATCCTACCTATGGTGTAAGTTTAAGCTTCATTAGTGTTGAAGCGATAAATAAAAATGCAACAAGTGCTGCTAAATTTCAGATTACTAACTTATTAAGGCAAAGACACAAAATTATCAGAGATGATGACTTCGCTGTTAGATCACAAGAAGATGCATTGAATATAGTAACCAACATAACAAGTGGACTAACGTTTTTATTGGCTGGTATTGGGGCAGTATCTTTAGTAGTTGGAGGTATAGGGATCATGAATATTATGCTTGTTTCTGTAAGCGAAAGGACTGAAGAAATTGGGCTTAGAAAAGCAATAGGAGCTAAACAATCAGATATATTAATTCAATTTTTAATTGAGGCGTTGATTTTATCTACAATTGGAGGATTAATAGGAACAACAACTGGTTTATCAGGTGTTTTTCTTTTATCCCTGATAACACCACTTCCTGCATCAGTAGGAATTACTACAACTTTATCCACCATGATCATTTCAGGATCAATAGGTTTAATCTTTGGCGTTTTACCTGCAAAAAGAGCTTCTAAATTAGATCCAATTGTTGCATTAAGAAGTTTATAAATAAAATTTATAATAATGCTCAATTTTTATAAATTAATTGAGATACTGGTGATTCTTCAATCGTTAGTAATAACATCAATGTTACCTGTTTATATTCCACTATCTTTTATCTACCATTCAAGTAATAACTTTGAGCTGCCTATCACCTGGCAAATTCCAACAATTATTTTATTAACACTTATATTTCAAAAAAAAGTTGTTTTCAGAGCATTTTCTATGTATTTAATTTTGGGGTTATTTATATTTCCTGTCTTCCATCAAGGAGGTTCAATAGGTTATTTGCTTACTCCAAATTTTGGTTATTTATTAGGTTTATATCCATTAATAAAAATAATTGATAATTTAAATAATAGAAATAAAATAAACGTTGGAAACTTTTTAAAAAATGGAATTGTAGCAATAGGTGCTATGCATTTAACTGGAATATTTTACAACATTATACTTATTATAATTTACAGTCAATTTAATTTATTTTTATATAATTTAGGGAAATATTCATTAGGTAAGATTGGTTATCATTATTTAATGCTTTTTCCACTTTTATTACTTATTAAACCTATAGAACGTTTAAAACGTAGCAAATAATGATTTATAAAATACAAACAAAAATATATTTTTTAGCTTTAAGTATTTTTATTGTTCTAATTGATCAATTTAGCAAATATTTAATGTTTTATAATAAAGAATTATTTATTAATAAAGATTTTCTTTTATTTAAATTAGACTTTGTAAAAAATTACGGTGCAGCATTTAACATATTAAGTGGCAGTAGAATATTTTTATCTTTAATAAGTATTTTGTTTTCAATATTACTTATTTATTTAATATTAAGGAAAAATACTTTAAACTCATTAGATTTATATTCATACAGCTTTATTCTTGGTGGAACTATTGGTAATGGTATAGATAGGATTTGTAACGGTTTTGTAGTTGATTTTATAAATTTAAATATCATAAATTTTCCAGTATTTAATATTGCTGATATATCAATAAATATTGGGTTCATTTTTTTACTGTATAACATTTTTAAAAATAATAGATAATATGAATTACATAA
>QCBG01000007.1 GCA_003279115.1 Prochlorococcus sp. AG-347-E03
TGAATAGTTTTCCAAGGGCTGCTTTCATTCATCTTGACACCTGTAGATGAACAACTGCTTAAAACAAAACAAAGAACTACAGATAAAAGAAGATTAGGAATACTGGTAAAAAATTTTTTCATTTTATTATATTAATGCAAAGAGTATAAAGAAAGGAACATAGCAGCAGCAAACGCCAAACCTCCAAAAATCAATATATTTTTTTGTCCAGGAGGTAAACTATTAAATCCAAATCCATAAACTAAATTCTCTTCAAATCCACTAGGTTTTGCTCTAGATCCAATATCCTTATAAAAATTTTTACCGGCTCGACAAACAGGGCAAGCAAAAGTATTCCCATCCAACTCTGAAAAAGGAGTATTTTTAGGTATGTTTAATTTTTTATTTCCTTCAGACGGATCATAAATGTATCCACAACTTCTACATTCGAATCTATTTTGTTCTAAATTAAGGATAGGCTTTTCAACATTTTCTCCTGCAGAGTTTTCAGAAAGGCTTTCTTTCTCAAAGTCTTCAACTATTTTGTTTTCCTCAGAGGCTGGTTGAATGTTTTCACTCACGGTTTATTATTGTTCTTTAAGAACTTTAAAAGATTTTGCTTAATTAAGCGACTTTTATTCAAAATTAATTTTTTAAGATGTTTTTATTAACTGGCTATGAATATTTTTTAGGTTTCCTTCTCATTGCCGCAGCAGTTCCAATATTGGCTTTAGTTACTAATCTCATCGTTGCCCCAAAAGGCAGAACAGGTGAAAGAAAACTTACATATGAATCTGGAATGGAGCCTATCGGAGGAGCATGGATTCAATTCAATATTCGTTATTACATGTTTGCCTTGGTTTTCGTTATATTTGATGTTGAGACAGTATTCCTTTATCCTTGGGCTGTTGCCTTCAATAGATTAGGCTTATTAGCTTTTATTGAGGCTTTAATCTTCATAGCAATACTTGTTATTGCTTTGGCATACGCATGGAGAAAAGGTGCTTTAGAATGGAGTTAAAAAATTGAATTCACAATTTTCCCCAAAAGCAATAAGAGAAATTCGAGAAGGGACTTGCAACCCTCTCGGAGCACCCCAAGTTACTACAGATTTAAGCGAAAACATTATATTGACAAGTTTAGACGATCTTCATAATTGGGCTAGACTAAGCAGTCTATGGCCTCTCTTGTATGGAACAGCTTGTTGTTTTATAGAATTTGCTGCCTTAATCGGATCTAGATTTGATTTTGATAGATTTGGATTAGTACCTAGAAGCTCGCCAAGGCAAGCTGATTTGCTGATAGTTGCAGGAACAGTAACTATGAAGATGGCCCCAGCCCTAGTTAGACTTTATGAACAAATGCCTGAACCAAAATATGTGATAGCCATGGGTGCTTGCACAATCACAGGGGGAATGTTCAGCGCGGATTCTACAACTGCTGTAAGAGGGGTTGATAAATTAATTCCAGTTGATTTATACCTTCCAGGATGCCCACCAAGACCAGAAGCAATTTTTGATGCTGTAATTAAATTAAGAAAAAAAGTAGGTAATGAATCAATTTTAGAGCGCACAAAAACAGAGCAAACTCACAGATACATAACTTCTGATCACGAAATGAATCTTGTTTTCTCTGAAAATACAGGTAAATATCTAAACAAAACTACATCTAACGTCATCCCATCCTCTCAAAAAGAAAAAATAACTGAATTACCTGAAAATACTAAAACTGAAATTATTGAAACTGAAAAAGATTGATGGAAAAAGACGACCTATCTCAATCTGATGATTTGTCCATAGAACCAAGTGGATTTGTTAGTCAAAATTTATCAAAGGATGGTATTCCAAATCAGTCCTTATCTAATGATCACTTAGGTATAGAAAACATCTCTGTGGAACCTAGAAAATTATATCAAGCAGTATCGGCATTAAGAAATTATGGTTTCAACTATCTCCAATGTCAAGGAGGCTATGATGAGGGGCCTGGCAAAAATCTTGTAAGTTTCTATCATTTTATAACTGTCGATGACTTCCAAAAAATTGGAAAGATTAAAGAAGTTAGATTAAAAGTCTTTTTAAAAAGAGATTCGGATTTATCAATTCCTAGTTTGTATAAAATTTTTAAAGGTAGTGATTGGCAAGAAAGAGAAACATATGACATGTTTGGAATAAATTTTATTGACCATCCAAATCCCAAAAGACTCTTAATGCCTGAAGATTGGAGAGGTTGGCCATTGCGAAAAGACTATATTCAGCCAGATTTTTACGAACTTCAAGATGCTTATTAGCTTAATTTCTTTAATTTGCGGTACATAAAAATAACTGCCCTTGCCAATTTTCTGGGATCATGTCTTAGGGTAGGTGTGATTCTTTTCGAATACAAAGGTGCTTGCAAAACATAATAACCTTCAGATATTAATTTTGCTTTATTACATTTGACAGGTTCTGCTCCTCTACTTTTGTAGTAGTCTACTAGCGGAGACTTTTCAAATTGGACCTGAGATAGGATTGCATTAAATATTCGAGTATTGACTCCAAAATTTGATAGTTGTTTTTCTATTGATTTAATGTGTTGATAAACATCAAGTCCATCTGTTTCACCAGGTTGCGTCATCAAATTACTTATATAAATTTTGGGAGCATTACTTTGCAATAAAGCATCTACAATTTCTGGTACCAACAAGTTGGGTAATAGAGAAGTATATAGACTACCTGGGCCAAGAACAATCAAATCAGCGTCTTTTATGGATTCGAGAGCACTAGGAAGTGCAGAAGGATTTTCTGGAAGGTATCCAATCTTTGAAATTAATTTTTTGGATTTGCCAATCTTGCTTTCTCCAAAAATTTTTTTACCATCCTCTAATTCAGCCCATAACATAACATCAGTGTTTGTTGCCGGTAAAACTTGACCTTGTACCGCCAAAACCTTACTAGATGCTTGAACTGCTTTTTCTAAACTACCTGTAATTGTTGTTAAAGCTGACAAGAATAAATTTCCAAAACTATGTCCCTCTAGATCACTCCCTCCTGAAAATCTATATTGAAATAATCTAGTTAAAGTGGGTTCTTCGTTTGATAAGGCAGCTAAACAATTTCTAATATCTCCTGGAGGTTGCACACCCAATTGTTTTCTAAGAATTCCACTACTTCCACCATCATCAGATACATTAACAATTGCGGTAATATTACCGCTGTAATTTTTTAAACCTTTCAATAAGGTAGATAAGCCTGTGCCTCCCCCAATGGCTACTATGTTAGGTCCTCTATTTAATTTACTTTTAAATCGTAATGCATCAACTAAGAAAGTATTTTTTTCTGGAACAAGCGCTTTTTGAATAGAGTTGATACTTCTATTTTGCCCAATACCAATTAATAAAAGTCCCGTGACAAAAATTAATGGACCTAGTATTGAAATAGGCAAGACACTAGTTAAACCAGTCATAATTCCAAAAAATATTTCAATAATCCAATATAGTGGCCTTAAATTTGTCCAAATTACAAGGCCTAATAATGAAGTTAAAAATCCTATTGCAGACGTAATCAGCCATCTTTTTATAACTAGTCCAGGCAAAAGCCAACTCAAAATTCTTAAAATTTTACTCAAAAGGTTAAAATTAGACTTTTTAAAATTTTT
Source organism: Prochlorococcus sp. AG-347-E03 (assembly GCA_003279115.1). GTDB lineage: Bacteria > Cyanobacteriota > Cyanobacteriia > PCC-6307 > Cyanobiaceae > Prochlorococcus_A. The sequence continues at coordinate 3,613 of QCBG01000007.1, forward strand.
ATAATATCTTCTTATTCTTTTTTTTCGCTTATTCATTAAATAGCACCTTAAATTATTTTTCTTAAATTAAATATTTTCATAAATTCATTATAAATGAAATTCACACATCCTTTTTTTATTTCTAAAAATAGGCAAAATGTAATAGAAGATGACTTTTCTTTAATATAAGTTTTGAAAAAATCACAGTATGCTGTTGAAACTAAAAACCTCTCGATAGGCTGGGGGGGGGTTAATGTACTTAATCAACTAAATTTTGAACTTTATAGTGGAGAGAAGTTAGCGATAGTTGGTCCCTCAGGTTCAGGGAAATCAACTATTTTAAAAATATTAGCGGGGCTAATTTTACCTACTAAAGGAGAATTTAGTATATTTGGTGAAAAACAAACATATTTAAGACTTGATCAAAATAATCCTCCTGATGTAAGGCTGGTTTTTCAGAATCCAGCATTATTAGGATCTTTAACTATTGAAGAAAATGTTGGTTTTCTCCTTAAAAGAAATAAAAATATATCTAAAAAATTAATTCATGAAATAGTTAATGGATGTTTAGCTGAGGTAGGTTTATTTAATGTTAATAATAAACTTCCAAATGAATTAAGTGGAGGAATGCAAAAAAGAGTTAGTTTTGCTAGAGCCTTAATTAGAGATCAAACTCTTAATACAATGACTAAACCTTTATTACTTTTTGACGAACCGACTGCAGGTCTTGATCCAATTGCCTCATCAAGAATTGAAGATTTAATTAATAAAACAAATGAAAAAGCCAACGGATCATCTATTGTAGTTAGCCATGTTCTTAGTACTATAGAGAGGACTTCAGATAAAGTTTTAATGCTTTACGGAGGCAAATTTAGATGGTCAGGTTCTATTGATGAATTCAAAAAAAGTAATGATCCTTATGTATTTCAATTTAGAAATGGGAAACTTGATGGTCCAATGCAACCCAAAGACATTTAAAAATTATGCGTAGAAGCTTACGAGATTCAATAGTTGGATTCTCCTTGTTAGGAGGAATTTTAATATTCACATTTTTTTCTTTTTGGCTGAGAGGGGTAAAATTATCCTCAAAGAATTGGCATCTCTTTGCTGAATTTAATAACGCAAGCGGCTTATCAAAAAAATCTCCAGTTACTTATAGAGGAATTTTAGTAGGGTCAATTGAAGATATCTTGTTCACAAATGAATCAATTAAAGCAAAAATAGTTTTAAATAATCCTGAAATTATTCTTCCAAGGCCGGCATTTGCAAGAGTAGTCACGAATTCTTTTCTTGGAGGAGATGTGCAAGTCGCTTTAGAAGCTAGCGAAAAAACAATTCCTAAAAATATTGAAAAACCTACATCAGAAAAATGCGATACCAAATTAATTATTTGTCAGGGAGACACTATCACAGGGAAACAATTATCAAGTCTCTCAAATATAACTAATAAAATAAGCCAAATTTTAAAAGAAACAAATCAAGAAAATTTAATTGAGAACATAGTTAATTCAATTGACCAGTTTGATAGAACACAAGAAAACCTTGATGAATTAATTTACTTATCGAGACAAGAAATAGTAAGAATTGAACCTCTAATAACAGAAATCACAACCGCTGCTAACCATTTAAACAATATATTATCTACTATCGATGACAAAGAAACTCTTAATGATATTAAATTGACAATAAAAGCTTCAAAATCCATATCCAGCAAAATAGATGATATGAGTGATGACTTTGAAAAATTAACGAAAGATAAAGAATTAACTAAATCTATAAGAGATTTAACGATTGGACTTTCAAAATTTCTTAACGAAATTTATCCATAAGCAATATTTAGAATTCATTGATAGCATTTAAAGCCATAGCTGCTATTGCTTTATCTGTAGCTTTTGGCAATTGAACGTATTTCCCTTGAGCAGCCTCTGCTAATTCTTTTCCAAATCCACTTGCAATAAACTTTCTCTCTGTATCAATTATTAAGAGTTTAATTCCAAGCATGGGATATTTTGCAGCGATATCTAAAACCTCCTGTTTTAAATTGACATTTTCATTTTCGTTATCTTTTCCCTCAACCTCATTTTGTCCTAGAGATAAGCCTAATGGTACATTTCCTCGGCCATCAGTGATCCCTACAACAATAACTTGACCTATATCTCCTGTTGAAAGAGCATTTTTTGCTACTTTTGCTGATTGTGTTAGTCCATGAGCCAAAGGAGATCCTCCACCACAAGGCATTGTTTCCAACCTTCTTTTTGCTGCAGTTATTGATCTTGTTGGAGGTAAAAGCACTTCGGCCTGATTACCTCTAAAAGGAATAAGAGCTACTTCATCTCTATTCTCATATGCTTCTGTTAAAAGTCTTATTACAGCGCCTTTGGCACTTTGCATTCTATTTAAAGCCATAGAGCCACTAGCATCAACCAGAAAAATTACTAAAGCCCCCGCCTTTTTTTGTAGAAGCTTTGCCCTAAAATCATTTTCTTCAATAATTATTGATTTATTAGGGTTCCTTAATCTTCTCGATTTTTGGTAAGGAGCAGCAGCTCGAAGGGTAGCATCTACAGCAATTCTTTTTACTTTACCTTTTGGAATAATAGGTTTTACATATCTCCCTCTACTGTCACTAAATATGACTGATCTACTCCCGCTGTTCCCTGCTTTAGCTTTAGCTGATGAAAAAAGCAATAAATCTGGATCAACCATACATGCCTCAGGGTCTAATATGAATTCTTCAGGTATTTCGGGAGTAGATTCTTCTTCTCCATCAGAATTATCTTCCTCTTGCTCTTGATTATCATCATTTTCATTAGACTCAGGTTCAGACTCTTCATTGTTTGATTGAGGTGGGGGTGGGGGACTCTGATCCTCTGGAGGGGGTGGTTGAATATCATCATCTTCAGGCGGTATCTGCATTGCTCGTGGAAGAATAACTAACCTTACTGCGACTTTTAGGTCTTCAGAATTTACATTCTCATCGCCTCGCAGAGCTGCATTAGCCTTTGCTACTTTTACTGCAAATAATTCCGACCTATGCCCTTCTACTCCTCCTCTAAGAGCTTCATTTACTAAATAGGTTATTTGCTCTTTTGTTATCTTGACATCCTTTAACCATTGCCTTGCCAAAATTAATTGAGTGGATAAATTATCAGATTCTTCAGACCATTTTTCTGAAAATTTAATATTATTTTCTGCATGCGATAAAACAGATTTTGTAATTTCAACTCTTTGAGAATATTCAATAGATTGATCTGCGGAAAGCACAATAGCAAAACGATCTAAAACATGATCTCTTAGAGCACCTTCTTCAGGATTATAAGTTGCTATTAAAAGTGACTTACAAGGATGAGAAAGGCTTAAACCATCTCTTTCGATATTATTTTTCTCTCTTCCTGTGGCTTCAAGAATTAAATTTACGATGCCATCATCCAATAAATTTATATCGTCTACATAAAGAACACCTCTATGAGCCTCTGCTAAAATTCCAGGTTGAAAAACTTGTTCCCCTGTGCTTAATGACGCAGCGACGTCAATTGATCCAATAAGCCTGTCTTCAGTTATGCCAATGGGAACTTGAATAAATGGCGCCTCTCTTACTTTTTTCGGAATTTCTTCCATTTGATTCAAATAATCACTTCCAATTACCTCCTCCAACAATTTATTAGTACTAATATCCCATTCCTCTGGTTTGTCTGGATCAAGGTTCCTACCAATAGGTCTTAATGAAGTATTATTATTTCTCTTAATTAACTTTTCCACTATTGATTCATTATCTAATACCTCTATTGGAGGGAGTAACGTGTGCAAACCCCTTGCTAATACTGACTTCCCAGTACCTCTTCCACCAGCAATAATCACTCCTCCTAAACTGGGATCAACTGCTGCCAAAAGCAAAGATAACTTCAATAAACTATGACCTGTAATTGCCGCCAAAGGGAAAGCTCTAAAAGAATCCTTTGACTTCATTAAATCTTTTATTTCTCCTTTTTCTTGTAACTCAGGGTTCAAAATCACTTTAAAAATGTCTGATATAGAATTTATCCAATAACTTTGTTTTTTGTAGTGGAATTATCAAATCTTAATATCAAAAATGGACTATGTATATCCCTCGGAGCAAATATTGATAGTAAATTCGGAAGCCCTCTTGAGTCACTATTAATGTGCAAACCAAAAATAGAAGAAATAATAAATGAATGGGGAGATAATTCCAATAAACAAAAAGAAGAGGAAACCAAATTTCATGCAAACTTTTTTTGGTCTTCAATTTATGAGACATTACCTCATGGAGTTGAAAATGAGCAGCCAAATTATTTAAATACTTTATTACTTATAAAAAGTAATTCTTTTCCAAAACCATCAAATAAAAAAGCGAAATTACTTTTAAAAGAGCTAAAAAACTTGGAGAGATTTTTCGGAAGAGAAAAGACGCCAAAGGGGAAGAAATGGTTATCAAGATGTCTCGATTTAGATATTCTTTGGTGGGAAGATTTTCATACTTTTGACGAGGAATTAACATTGCCTCACCCTAGATTCATGAATCGGAATTTCGTTATTACGCCACTATCTGAAATCTTAAGTAGAAGCCAAAAAATCAAAAAGTTTGACGACTCAAAGTGGTCTATTAAATGATTTACAAAACAAAAAAATAACTGTTAGGCTATTTTTATTTACAAATTATGGGTAACAAAAACCTTATTAAAAGATCCATTTTTAAAGAAAAAATATCTGAGTTAAAGTCAAAAAAATTTAGTTTCGAAATTAATAGAATTGAGCTTCCAAATGGACATGAAGGTGAATATGGATACATTAAGCATCCTGGCGCAGCATTAGCCGTGCCGATCACAAAAGAGAATAAAGTTATCATTCTTAGACAATATAGATTTGCTGTTTCGAGATATTTATTAGAATTTCCAGCAGGTACATTAGAAATAGGTGAAACACCTATTAATTCAATTCAAAGAGAGATACAAGAAGAAACTGGATTCAGTGCAAAAAAATGGGATGAGTTAGGAACACTTGTTCCTGCGCCTGGTTATGCAGATGAAGAAATTTCTTTATTTTTAGCGCGTGATTTGAGCAAACTAAATTCGGAGGTTAAAGGAGATTTAGATGAAGATATAGAAGTATTAATTTTAGATCCAAACAAACTAGATAACCTTATCTCTAGTGGGGATGAAATACTTGACGCAAAAACAGTGACAGCTTGGTTTAGAGCTAAACAATTTTTGGATAAATTATGAATAAACCTAGAATACTTTTTTGGCATAGAAAGGATTTAAGAATATTTGATAATCAAGCTTTAATCAAAGCATTTTCATTATCAAATGCTATTACTTCAACTTATATATTTGACAAAAATTACCCACACGATTTCAATGCAAATTCAAGAGCTTGGTTTCTAGGAAATTCACTTCAAGAATTAGGAAATAATTGGAAAAAAATGGGCAGCAGGCTTGTTATTGGAGAAGGAGATCCAGTATTAATAATTCCTCAATTAGCAAAGACAATAGATGCTAAATTTATTTTTTGGAATAGATCAATTGAACCTTATGAGATTAATCGCGATTTACGAATAAAAAAAATTTTAAAAGAACAAAATATTCAAATTATTGAAACTTGGGACCACTTATTAGTAGAACCTTCAAAAATATTTTCAGGGAATAATAATCCTTATTCAGTTTATGGACCTTTTTATAAAAACCTTAAATTGAAAATGAATTTATTAGGTTCATATGAACAAGATAAAATTGGTTTCCAGTTTAAAGATATAGATAATAAACTCAAAGATAAGACAATAAATTCATCTGATTCGGTTCTAGAGAAATTTATCAAAAATATCAAATTTCCTGGTTCGAATATTTGTCCATGTAGACCTGGAGAAAATGCTTCAGAAACATTATTAGAAAAATTCATTAACGAAAAAAAAATATATTCTTATAATTCCGCGCGAGATTTTCCTTCACATAATGGGACATCTTTTCTAAGTGCATCTCTCAGATTCGGCACCATCAGCATTAGAAAAGTTTGGAACGCCACATTAAATTTAAATTCAGATTTTACAAATAAAGGAAATTACCTATCAATTGAAACTTGGCAAAAAGAACTTGTTTGGCGTGAATTTTATCAACATTGCTTATTCCATTTCCCAGAGCTAGAAAAAGGTCCCTATAGAAAAAAATGGGATCACTTTCCATGGCAAAACAATAATGAATGGTTTCAGCATTGGAGCAACGGAGAGACAGGAGTACCTATAGTTGATGCTGCAATGCGTCAACTAAATAGTACTGGATGGATGCATAACAGATGTAGAATGATAGTCGCTTCATTTCTTGTAAAAGATCTTATATGCAATTGGCAAATGGGCGAGAAAAAATTTATGGAGACTTTAGTTGATGGAGACTTAGCTGCAAATAATGGGGGATGGCAGTGGAGTGCCAGTAGCGGTATGGATCCAAAACCACTTAGAATTTTTAATCCATATACCCAAGCAAAAAAATTTGATCCTATTTGCGAATATATAAAATATTGGATTCCTGAATTATCTAAAGTGTCAAATCCAGAATTATTAAATGGGGAGATATCTAATTTAGAAAAAAATAATTATTCAAGCCCTATTGTCAATCACAACATACAACAAAGATTATTTAAATCACTTTATGCTGAAATTTGAATTTCCTCTATACAATTCTTTAAAACTTTATTTAAATTTTGTGCTATGTAAACTTGCTCTTCATAAGAAATTTCAGGAAACATTGGAAGACTAAGAACTTCTGTACAAATTCTCTCAGTATTAATTAGTTTTGTTCTAGAAAAATTTTTATTTTTGTAAGCTATTTGTGCATGTATTGGAATTGGATAATAAATAATTGAATTAATACCTTTTTCTAAAAGTTGTTGTTTTACCAAATTCCTTAAGGAATAGTATTTTTTGCAATCAGTATGAAATAAATTTGAACAGTCTTCATTTAAAAAATATTTATCGTTTCTTAATTTGATGACAAATTGATTCCAAGAATGGGAAATTGAATCAGAGTTAATTTTTGGAAAACTAATAAATGGATTTTTTTCTAATAAATCAAGGTAATTATTAGCAATTTTTTGGCGATTATTAATCCACTTAGAAATATATTTAATTTTAATATTTAATATGGCAGCTTGAATGGTATCAAGTCTGCTGTTATATCCAATTTGAGTATGATGATATCTTATTGGGCTGCCATGAACAGCCAGTTCTCTAATTTTTTTGGCAAGCTGCTGATCTGAAGTTGTTACTGCTCCACCATCTCCAGCAGCTCCTAAATTTTTAGTAGGGAAAAAGCTAAAACAGCCTATATCACCTATACTACCAACCTTGGAATTTTCCCACATTGTGCATGTTGCCTGAGCACAATCTTCGATTACTTTTAAGTCATATTTCTTGGCTAATGACTTTATTAAGGTCATATTCACTGCATTACCAAATAGATGAACTGGCATAATTGCCTTGGTATTAGAATTTATTTCTTGTTCTATTAGTTCAGTATTAATGAGATAAGTTTCTGGATCTATATCTACTAAAACAGGATTAGCACCAACTGCACTAATAGCCTCTGCAGTTGCAAAAAAGCTAAAAGATGAGGTAATAACTTCATCACCCACACCAATATCTAATGCGCGCAAAGCTAATACTAAAGCATCAGTTCCACTATTACATCCAATAGTATTTTCAACACCAATCAGATTTGAAAAACTCTCCTCAAATTTGGCAATTTCTTGACCTCCAATATACTGGCCCTCTTTTAAAACTTTAGAAACCTCACTCTCAATTTCTGAGCCAATTTCGTGGTACTGCCTATTTAGAGTAAATGGAGGTATCTGCATAGTAAATATATTAACCCGAAACCATATTTCTATGGGTAAAAAAATTTTTAATTCATTTAAACCAACTTGGTTCTTTACCTGGAGTCCATTTTATATTGCATCCTAAAGAAGGCATCTGATTTGAAGGATAAGAATTATCTTGATTCAAATCTTTTACAGCAGAGCGCAAATCTTTTCCCGATAGAGGGATATTATTACTTGGTCTACTATCGTCTAATTGGCCATGATAAAACAATAAAAAATCACCATCTCCTTTATTTGAAAAAAGATAAAAATCTGGGGTGCAAGCCGCTTTTAATTCCTTAGCAAAATTTTGATTTTCATCATATAGGTAAGGAAAACTCCATCCCTGTGTTTGTGCTTATAATCTCAAATTTTCAGGATAATCTGAAGGATGAGTGACAATATCATTACTAGAAATTGCAAGCGTTTGAACAGTATTGGCAATTTCTTTACTTAGGGTGAAAATTTGATTCTCAATATACTTAACAAATGGGCAATGGGCACAAATAAACATTAAAAGTAAATGACGATTATCTAGATTATGAGAATTAAAATATTCATTTTTTGGAGAATTAGCATTTAACATCTCGAAATTCGGTAATTGAAAACCTAATTCCAAAACCATTGAATTTGTTCTTACCATGTTCAAGTTAAAAATTCTTTGATATTTGAAAATTATTGTATATTTTGCAGTAATCCGTAAAGATAGGTACTTTTATATAGGAGAATAATAGAAATAATAAACAAAATGCTTCTAAATCTAACTGGCAAAAAAATTCTTGTTACGGGAATTGCCAACAATCGTTCAATAGCATGGGGTATCGCTCAACAACTTTCAAAAGCTGGCGCAGAACTTGGAATCACATATTTGCCTGATGATAAGGGAAGATTCGAGTCTAAAGTTAGAGAACTAACTGAACCTTTAAACCCATCATTATTTTTGCCTCTTGATGTTCAAAATCCAGCTCAAATTGAAGAAATCTTTAAAAATATAAAAGACAATTGGGGACAAATCGACGGATTAGTTCACTGCCTAGCATTTGCAGGACGCGATGAATTGATTGGAGATTATAGTGCTACCACTTCAGAGGGTTTTGATAGGGCTCTTAATATAAGTGCATATTCGTTAGCACCTTTGTGTAAAGCAGCAAAACCACTTTTTAGTGATGGTGCTGGAGTTGTCTCATTAACTTATTTAGGTTCAGAAAGAGCGATTCCTAACTATAACGTGATGGGAGTTGCTAAAGCAGCTTTAGAAGCTTCAGTAAGATATCTTTCTGCAGAACTTGGGCCCCAAAAACAAGTCAGAGTTAACGCAATAAGTGCTGGCCCTATAAGAACACTTGCGAGTTCTGCTATAGGTGGCATTTTAGATATGATTCACAATGTTGAAGAAAAGGCTCCTTTACGCAGAACAGTCACTCAAACAGAAGTAGGTAATACAGCTGCTTTTTTACTAAGTGATCTCTCTAGCGGCATTTCAGGCCAAACAATTTATGTTGATGCGGGTTACTGCATTAATGGAATGTAAACTAAGTTTTTTGCATAAAAATGACATCTCTAAGGCAATCTGAAATAAAAAGAAAAACGAATGAAACAGATATTTTTGTATTTATAAACTTAGATGGAAATGGAATTTCTGAGATTGATACCGGGATACCATTCTTAGATCATATGCTTCATCAAATATCCAGTCATGGTCTGTTCGATTTAAAAATAAAAGCAATTGGAGATACCCATATTGATGATCATCATACAAATGAAGATGTAGGAATCGCATTAGGCAAAGCATTTTCAAAAGCCTTGGGAGAAAGAAAAGGAATAAGCAGATTTGGACATTTCTTTGCCCCATTAGATGAAGCATTAGTTCAAGTCACTTTAGACTGCTCTGGTAGACCGCATCTATCTTATGATCTTCAATTAAAAGCCCCTAGAATAGGAAATTATGATACTGAACTAGTAAGAGAGTTTTTTATTGCCTTTGTAAATAACAGCGGTATTACTCTGCATATTAAGCAAATACGAGGCAGTAATTCACATCATATAGTTGAGGCTTGCTTTAAAGCTTTTTCACGAGCGATGAGAATGGCTACCGAAATAGATCTAAGGAGATCTGATTCAATTCCTAGCAGTAAAGGAATGCTAGAAAATCAATAAAATAGGAATTTTTTCAAATCAGCCACAATTCAGTTGATTTTTGGCGAAGATAGACAAAAGTAATTATTTTGTTGTGACTAATTTACAAGATAAAAAAATTAATGAAATTAAAATTTTTAATAAAGAAGACTGGTCAAGTGCGTATCAAAATGTAGAAACGGAGCTAACTAAAGAGCCTCTAAAAATTAGTAAAGGTAATAATATTAAAAATTTAAATGGAACATTATTAAGAAATGGACCAGGAATACTAGAAAGAGGTGGACAATGGGTCCATCATCCATTTGACGGTGATGGAATGATCACATCCATAAAGTTCGAAAATGGACAGCCGTTTTTAACAAATAGATTTGTTAAAACCAAAGGCTATTTGGAAGAAAAAAAAATAAATAAATTTATTTATAGAGGTGTTTTTGGGACTCAAAAAAATGGAGGAATTTTAAATAATGCATTAGATCTAAAATTCAAGAATATTGCTAACACTCACGTCGTTAAATTAGGAAATGAAATTCTCGCATTATGGGAAGCAGCCGGTCCACATGCAATGGATCCTGATAGCCTTGACACTATTGGTTTAACAACATTAAGAGGGGTACTCAAGCCTAACGAAGCATTCAGTGCCCATCCCAAAACTGACCTAAACTCAAATGCTTCTTCAGAACTTTTAGTCACTTTTGGAGTACAAACTGGGCCAAAAAGTACTATTAGATTAATGGAATTTGATAATGCTGGTACAAATTCTGGAGACCTCATCTTTGATAGAAAAGATACCTTTAATGGCTTTGCATTCCTTCATGATTTCGCAATAACAACAAATTGGGCAATATTTTTACAGAATGCTATTGATTTCAATCCTCTTCCATTTGTAATGGGTCAAAGAGGAGCAGCACAATGTCTAAAGTCAAACCCAAATAAAAAGGCAAAGTTTTTTATCATCCCCAGAGAAAGTGGATTATTTAGAGGACAACCTCCTTTAACAATAGATGCTCCAGAAGGATTCGTTTTTCATCATGTAAACGCATTTGAAAAAGATTCCAAAATCGTATTAGATAGTATTTTTTATGATGATTTCCCATCAGTTGGTCCAGACGAGAATTTTAGGGATATTGACTTTGATAAATATCCAGAAGGAAAACTGAAAAGATCAATTATCGATCTAAAGACAAAAACTTGTGAACTTGAAACTTTCAGTGAACAATGTTGTGAATTTGCTGTTGTTAATCCTAAAAACTTAGGATTAAAAGCAACTTTTAGTTGGATGGCAAGCACATCTCAAAAACTGGGGAACGCTCCACTTCAAGCAATAAAAAAAATAAATTTAATTACTAAGGAAGAAATTTATTGGTCAGCGGGTCCAAGTGGATTTGTTAGTGAACCAATTATGGTTCCATCAGATAACTCTTCAATAGAAGATGAGGGATTTTTATTTATACTTCTATGGAACGGAAAAAGAAGAGGAAGCGATTTAGTTATATTAGACGCAAAAGACTTAAAAGAATTAGCTGTTTATGAATTACCCATTTCAATTCCTCATGGCCTTCATGGATCTTGGATTAATTGAATTTAAGAAAAAATTTCAATTAAATCTGGAATAATTTTTTTTAATGCTTTACCTCTATGACTACAAGAGTCTTTAATATCATTATTCATTTCTGCGAAAGTTAATCTGGTAGAACTCTCCTCAAAAATTGGGTCATACCCAAAACCACTTTTTCCTCTGGGATTTAAAATGATATTGCCGTGACATTTGGCCTCAGATTCAATAATCACTTCACCATTTGGGGAACAAACACAAATATTTGCAATAAAGAAAGCACTTCTATTTTGAACTCCATCAAGTTCTCTTAAAACTCGTTCAATTCTCTTCTGATCATTTTCTGCATATCTAGATGAGTAAATGCCAGGCTTACCACCTAACGCTTCAATACAAATTCCTGAATCATCTGCTATTGAAAAATTATTCGTTTTTCTCGAAACTTCACTCGCTTTTTTAATTGCATTATCTCTAAATGTCAGTCCATTCTCTTCAACTTCTAATGATTCTGGCTGGAGTAACAATTTACAATTAACTCCAGCAAGCAATTTCTTATATTCTTCAATTTTACCTTTATTCTTACTTGCTAAAAATAAATTTTTCATCCTTATTTTCCTGCCAAATTTATAAATTCTTGACCCCACTCTAATACCTCAATTAGATAAGATTCTTTTGGTGCTTCACAATATAATCTTAAGAGAGGTTCCGTTCCTGAAAACCTAAAAAGAAGCCAAAAATTTTTATCAATTCTCAACTTTATTCCATCGATCTTTGAGATACTTTTTAACTTGTGATTATTAATATTCTCAGGAATATTATCTATGATAAATTCTTTTACGTTATTTTTTTCTGACTGATTTGGAAATTTAATATCAATTCTTTTATAAAAACTTGGCCCAAAATCTTCTTGAATTTCATCTAAGGTTTCATATAAATATTGAGATTTTTCAGCAATTCCATTTAATAAAACCATCGCTGCATATAGAGCATCTCTTTCAGGCATAAAGTCACCAAAACCAACTCCCCCAGATTCCTCTCCTCCAATAAATATTTTTTCTTTAATCATTTTTTCAGCAATATATTTAAAGCCAACTGGAAGTTCAAAAACATCTCTATTTTGACTCTCTGATACATTTTTAATAATATCTGAACCACTAACAGTCTTTAAAACTGGATAAGAATTATTCTTAATTTCGCCCAAATAGCTAATAAAGTATGGGAGTAAATCTTGGGTACTAGAGTATCTTCCTTTTTCATCAATTGCCGCAATTCTATCACCATCACCATCAAATATAATTCCTAAAGTTTTCACTTCATTTGTTGAATTTTTCATTAGTGTTTGTTTTAGATTATCTGCATAATTCAAAAGAGGTTCAGGAGGGTTTCCTCCAAAAAAAGGATCAGCATCTTTCCTGATTTCTGAAATAACTTCTAAATCATTAGAAGCAAAAATTTCAGCCATACAATTTGCAGCTGAACCATGCATAGAATCTACAAAAATTCTCAATTTCATTTTTTTTAATCTCTTGGAAATATAGTCAATATCAAAAAGGGATTTAATTCTATCTAAATGAAATTTCTTAATATCTACCAATTGATTAACACCATCTATTTTTTCAATTGAATTTCCAAGGATTAATCTTTTTTCAACTTCACTTGTAAAAGATTCGTCAACAGAACATCCATTAAAGCTCTTTATTTTCAGACCTAGCCAATTATATGGATTATGACTTGCTGTAATTACTAACGCTCCAAGACAACCGACTTCTTTGGCATAGAAACTACAAGAGGGTGTTGTCACAAAGCTATCAGATAAGATCGGTTCGAAACCACATCCTCTTACAAAAGGCACTATTTGCTTGGCGAATTCACAAGCCATGAATCTACGATCATATCCAATAATAATTTTCTTTGAATTAACTTTTTTATAGTATTGATAATGCAACTCCTGACATGCAGCGACAACAACTCTTGAAAGATTGGACAGGTTAAAGTCAAAACCAATAATTCCTCTCCAACCATCAGTTCCAAATTTTATCTTATCTAATTTGTCAGCTGTCAAATTTCAAATTTCCTTGATTTCTTTCAATTATCTATACTAATTTATATAAGTAAATTTTAAAACCGCCATTAAAAAATAATTTGAATTCTCTTCATTTAAAAAGTTTTACAAGATGCAAAAGAAAAGCATGGCTCGATTTTAAGGGTAAAAAATCTTATGAAGTTTGGTCTCCCCATAAAGCTATAGATAAAATTAATCAGTTTCAAATTTTCTCTGAATTTTGTAATGGTGAAATATATACAGGATTAAAAGCCTGTGAGAATGGTTATCAAGGGGTAATTGGATTAAAAATCAAAGGAAATCTTTTCCAAAATATAAACGCAGAGATACTTCCACAATTACTTTTAAAGACTAAAGGTAAAAGTAAATGGGGACAATATAAATATTTACCTGCTGTTTATAAGTTAGGCCACAAAACAACTAAAGAACATTTATTCGACTTAGCTTTTTGTTCTATGCTTTTGGAATCTTTTCAAGAATCTAAAATTGAAAAAGGATTAGTAATTTCAACTTTTTATAAAAAAGTTAAAGTTGAAGAAATTTATATAAATAAAAAATTAAGAAAAAAAGTTTTAAATGTTTTATTAGATTTGAATGAATGCTTGGAGGGATTTATACCAGAAATAACTCAAGATAGAAAAAAATGTACTATTTGTTCCTGGCAAAAATTTTGTGACAAAGAAGCAAAAGAAAATGGATATCTAACAGATATAGATGGAATAGGGTCCAAAACGGCCTCGTTACTTAAAGAAAATGGAATAACTAATACCCAAACATTAGCTTCGTACAGCGAAAAACAACTTGGAGAGAAATTGTCTAAATTCAAAGATCAGAAGTATGAAAAAGCATCCATATTTGTAAAGCAAGCACAAGCATATATCTCTGGAGAACCATATTTAATTTCTAATAAAAATAATACGGAAGATCTATTTGAAAAAATATGCTCGGGATTTTTTATATTTGATATTGAGTCAAATCCAGATGAAAAGCATGATTTTTTATATGGATTTTTAAAAGTAAATAATTTGTCTATAAAAAAAGAAGATCTTATTTATGAACCAATCTTAAATCTTAAAAACAATAAAGGAGAATCTTACAGACAAATTATTGAAATACTTTTTTCACACAAGGAGTGGCCAGTCTTACATTACGGAGAAACTGAAAAAATATCAATAATTAATATTGCTAAAGAACTAAATTTTAGTTTTGAAGAAATTCATTCACTTTCCTCCAGATTTATTGACCTACATACCTTAGTAAGAAAGTCTTGGATATTACCACTAAAAAAATATGGCTTAAAAAATGTTTCTAATTGGCTTGGATTTGAATGGTCGCAGAAAAATGTAAGTGGCTCTAAGGCACTTTATTGGTGGATTCAATATCAAATTACAGAAAACCAAATATTTTTAAAGAAAATTATCCAATATAACAAAGATGATTGTTTTGCTACTCTACAAATTGCAGAATATTTAATAAAAAATCGATTAAAGAAAAATTGATCCTACAGATTTATTTATAATAATTTTTCCAAAAATTGCTGAAAAAAAATAACTTCCTTCCTCTAAATATTTTCTTTTTATCATAGCTAATCCTTTTATTTGAGAATCTAATTTTAAAAAACTAGTGATTTTGCCTACAGAAATATCCTTGGCAGAATTAATATATAAATTTTTATCTTCTAAGTCTAAATTCAAATTAGATTCAATTGATTTCCAAATTCTTATTTCCTGTTTTAAGGAAGAAACATTTTTTATTTTTGACATTGTTTCTTGTCCTAAATAACAACCTTTATTAAAATCTATAAGATCTTTTAATCCAAGCTCAAGAGGATTATTTTTCCCATTTATTTCCATTTCTAGTGAGGGTATTGCCTGATTAATCTTCCAAAGTTTTAAACCATTGGGATTTAATAAATTTAGTTTATTTTTATACATTTCAAATTCTTTATCTTCTGTTTTGAAGAAAATAGGCTGGTAGGTTCTCCATGAACTAGATTCATCAATTTCCTGAATTCTATTTATCAAGGAAGGTTCACTCAGAAGTACATCGTCCGCTGGAAAAATAATTTGATTAAAGTAATCAATTATTTCATTTGTGTTACCCGCCAAGATAATTACTTCTAAGCTTCTTTCTAAAAAAATAATTTCAATTAATGACCTTAGAACTCCATTTGGAGTTAACCAACAAGTTTTGATAACTTTATTTTCTGAATTAAGAATATTACCAGTTGTTATTCCATTCAAAAATTTTCTGGCATCTTTTCCAGTAATTGAAAAACAATCAAATTTTTCAAGCCAAAACTTTTTTTTTATATCTTGCATTTTGAAATAATTATAAAAAGTCTTTTATTGTAAAAAGACTCTTTAATTTAACATTTTCATCTTCAAGTGCTTCTAATCCGCCTTCTTGCCTATCAACTATAGACAAAACTTCCTCAACAACATAATTGTTTTCTCGTAATTTTTTTATAGCTTTTATTACTGAACCAGCAGTTGTAACCACATCCTCCAAGACAGTTACCAAAGTTCCTTCTTCTAATATAGGGCCCTCTATTCCAGCTTTGGTTCCGTATTTTTTGATTTCTTTCCTAATTATTAAACCATCAAGGTCTAGTCCATTCAAAGCTGCTTTAACAATTAATCCACTTACTATAGGGTCTGCACCTAATGTCAATCCTGCTACAGCTTTTGACCTTGAGTCTTTTAAATCTAAAAATAATTCACTTATTAAGTTTAAGCCTTCACCATTTAATGACACTGGTTTACAGTTCAAGTAATGACTGCTTTGTTTTCCTGAAGATAAAGTAAAGTTTCCTTTTTTGTAAGATTTTTCAATTAACTGTTTTAACAATTTTGCTTTATTTAAATCATACTTATCTGAAAATTTGCCCATTAGTAAAAGTTAAATTTATATTTAAAGATTAGAAGAAAAAAAAGAAATCTCACAAAAACTTCCTAATGAGGTGTTTTTTGAAATATTATTTTTATATTGTATATTGAAATTCAATGTAATTAAAATTACATAAATTCCCTTGGGGGTGTAGCAATCTGGTGAATGCACCAAACTCATAATTTGGCTAAGGCGAGTTCGATCCTCGCCACCCCCATTATTCATTTGTTATTGAATGAAAATAACTCTACTTTTATTTCTTTTATTTTTACCAGCCTTTTTCGCAGCGAGTGAACTCTCTTTTTTATTAATAAGGCCAAGTAAAGTTTTAAGGTTAATAGAAGAAAAAAAGAAGGGAGCATTTGCAATTTTAAAAATTCAAAAACGCTTTAGATCTTCATTAATTGCTTCTCAATTTGGAGTGACAATTTCATTAATTGCAATTGGATGGCTAAGCAATAACCTGGCTAATGATTATTGGAAAAGAAATATTTTATCAAATAGATTTTATGATCTTCTACTATTTTTATTTGTTGTTTTAGTTGTTACTCTTGTTTCTGGACTAATTCCAAAAGCTTTAGTAATTAATAATCCAGAATCTGCTGCATTAAAGTTAACTACAATATTCGATGCCGTAAGAAAAGCCATGAATCCTATTGTGAAAACAATAGAATTCTTTGCTAGCGCCTGTTTAGGCTTGTTTAATTTAAATAACAAATGGGATTCTTTAAACTCGGGTTTATCCGCTGGAGAATTAGAAACTCTCATAGAAACAGATAATGTAACAGGTTTAAAACCAGATGAGAAGAATATTCTTGAAGGAGTTTTTGCTTTAAAAGATACACAGGTTAAAGAAGTGATGATTCCAAGATCTGAAATGGTAACTTTGCCAAAAAATATAACCTTTTCAGAACTTATGAAACAAGTCGATAAAACTCGACATGCTCGCTTCTTTGTGATTGGTGAGTCTTTAGATGATGTATTAGGTGTATTAGATTTGCGTTATCTAGCTAAGCCAATATCAAAAGGTGAAATGGAAGCCGATACATTATTAGAGCCATTCCTTTTACCAGTAACAAAAATAATAGAAACATGTTCATTAGCAGAAATATTTCCAATAGTAAGAGACTACAATCCTTTCTTACTAGTAGTTGATGAACACGGTGGGACAGAGGGGCTCATAACTGCTGCTGATCTTAATGGCGAAATAGTTGGAGAGGAAATGCTCAATAATAGAATTTATTCAGACATGAGGATGTTAGATAATTTCTCTAAAAAATGGTCAATAGCTGGAAAATCAGAAATTATTGATATAAATAAGAAGTTAGGATGTTCCATTCCAGAGGGCGCAGATTATCATACTCTTGCTGGATTTCTGCTAGAAAAATTTCAAATGGTTCCAAAAATTGGGGACGTTTTAGATTTTAATAACATTAAATTTGAAGTTATTTCTATGTCAGGTCCAAAAATTGATCGTGTTAAAATGATTCTTCCCAAAAGCTAAATAGGGCTCACCATGGAGGATAATGATAATAAATACACGGATTTTAAATTATGAAACCAACCTCATCACCGGTAAAGGTTGGAGTCATAGGTATAGGTAACATGGGCTGGCATCATGCTCGAGTACTAAGTTTACTCAAAGATGCAAATCTCATTGGAGTAGCAGATCCAAATGAAGAGAGAGGTAAATTAGCTATTGAACAATTTCAATGTGAATGGTTCAAAGACTATAAGGACTTAATTCCAAAAGTTGATGCAATTTGTATCGCTGTCCCGACACTGCTTCATCATAAGGTAGGAATAGATTGTCTAAATGGAGGTACTAACGTTCTTATTGAAAAACCAATTGCAGCAAATGAGTTGGAGGCAAAATCCTTAATAGAGGCCGCTAATGCAAATAAATGTCTATTACAAGTTGGACATATTGAAAGATTTAATCCTGCTTTTAGAGAATTAAATAAAATAGTAAATAATGAAGAAATTGTTGTTTTAGAGGCAAGGAGGCATAGTCCTCATGCAGACAGAGCAAATGATGTATCTGTAGTAATGGATTTAATGATTCATGACATTGATCTTATTTTAGAGCTTGTAAACTCAAAAATACAAAAATTAGCAGCTGTTGGAGGAAAGAATAGCGAAGGATTAATAGATTATGTTAATGCTACTTTAGTTTTTAAAAATAATGTTATTGCAAGCTTAACTGCCAGCAAAATGAGTCATAAAAAAATTAGAAATTTAAGTGCTCACTGCCAAAATAGCCTAGTAGAAACTGATTTCTTAAATCACTCTTTACAAATCCATAGAAAATCTCATGAATCATACACGGCAGAGCATGGAGAGTTAGTTTATAGAAATGATGGATATGTCGAAGAAGTTAGTACAACCTCCATTGAACCTCTTTATGCAGAGCTGGAGCACTTTCTTAAGTGTGTTCAGGGAAAAGAAATGCCTGAGGTAGATGGTGAGCAAGCCTCAAGAGCATTAAAAATTGCTGATTTTATAGAAAGTGCTGTAGATAATTCTGGAGATGCGATTTTACTCGAAAATCCCTTCTAATACTAACAATCTAAACTAAAAGAATTTTATTTAAATCCAACTGCAGCTTGCCAAACAAATACCAATAAAAAGAAAAATAAAGGAATAAGTGGAAGAACATCAACAGTTGGAGCAAAGGCCTTGTAAGCCTCGGGCAATTCAGCGAATGTATTAAATAGAATGAGCACCTTTTTAATAATTTAGTTAATTATGATAAGACGTTACCACGTATGGTGAGCAATAGAGGATGTTTTCCAAGGAGCGAAATCATTTGTAAAACAATTATCTCTAATTGCAGTAGAAATTGCATTGGTAAATCTTATTAAGTGAGCAATATTATGCAAACTTATGAGGGTTAAGCCTAATATTTCGTCATTTCTAATTAGATGATGCAAATATGCTCGAGAATAGGATTTACAGGTCTCGCATTTACAAGTTTTGTCAATAGGAGAAAAGTCATTTTTAAATCGAGCATTTCGCAAATTCAATCTTTCATCATTAAAAAATGCAGTCCCATGTCTTCCTAGTCTTGTAGGTAAAACACAGTCAAATATATCGAATCCATTAGCAACAGCTAAAGAAATTTCTCTTAAAGAGCCAATTCCCATTAAATATCTTGGTTTATTTTTTGGTAAGAATTTCGGGACGTAATTAATTACACTATGTATTTCTTCGACTGCCTCTCCAACACTTACACCTCCCACTGCTATGCCAGGCAGATCAAAAGAACTTATATATTTTGCACTATGTTCTCTCAATCTCGGATACTTACCACCTTGAACTATGCCGAATAATGCTTGATTAGATTTTTGATGAGTCTCAACACATTTTTGCAACCATGAATGGGTTCTTTGTAAAGAGTCCTCAATATCATTTTCGTTAGCTGTATGCGGAGGACAATGATCAAAAGCCATCGCAACATCCGATCCAAGATCCATTTGAATCTGTATTACTTTTTCAGGTGATAAAAATACATGACTACCATCTCTTGGATTTTGAAATTCCACACCTTTATCAGAAATTTTATTTAATTTGGCCAAACTAAAAACTTGATATCCCCCTGAATCAGTAAGAATAGGCTTTGGCCAATTCATGAACTTATGTATTCCGCCAGATTCTTTAACTAGTTTTTCTCCCGGTTGTAAATGAAGATGAAAGGTATTTGAGAGAATCATTTCTGACCCTGTAGAGTTTAACTGTTTAGATGAAATCCCTTTAACCGTTGCCAGAGTACCTACAGGCATAAATTTTGGTGTATTTACCTGACCATTTGGTGTATGAAAAATACCAGTTCTTGCCCTTGTCTTATTGCAATTAGATGTAATTTCAAATTCAAACACGATAATTTATAAAATTTTTTGATCCTTTTTAATTAATCTACCCTATTATTTAATAATGAATATAATTTTATCTCATCAAAAAATATTTAATAAAAAATTTGGCAGGATCTTGGATTTTCTATACGACATTTCCAAAGTTACCTTTAATTAATCCCGAATTTAAAAATATTGCACAATTTGCGCCGCCTTTAGGATTTTTGCTTGGAACAATACAGAGTTATATTTTTGTTTTTTTAAGAACAAACTCTTGGTCAATTTATGCATCTACATTAATTTGTTTGGCTTCAGGATATTTAATTACTGGTGGTTTACACATTGATGGTTTAATGGATACTTTCGATGGTATTTTTGCGGGTAAAAAGAAACGCTTAAAAGCCATGAAAGACAGTAAAGTTGGATCCTTTGGCGTTCAATCTTTAGTTTTTATAACTTTAATTCAGATTGCTTGCATACTCAAAATTCAAAACCAAATAATTATTGTTTTACCAATATGCTTATTTTGGGGAAGATTTTCAAATTTATTTTTTATAGAAAACTTTAAATATATGAGTTATAAGAAAAAATCTATTAGTCATAAAAAGTTTTGGAATGGATTTAAAAAAGAATCTTTAATTTCCATAATTTTTCTTTTAATTTTCATTGCATACCAAATATTTTCAATTACATCACTAGCAATATTAATTAATTTTTTATTTCTTATTTTGATTGGTATTTTTTTCAGTTATTTTATTCCAAACATTATAGGAAATAAAATTGGAGGCTTTAATGGAGATGCTTGCGGTGCAAGCGTTGTACTAGTAGAAACTGCAATGTTATTTATGCATGCAATTCTTTTATAGGAAGTTCTAAATAGAAAATATTTTTCTTCTTATGATTTTTCAATTCCTCAGTATTGTCAATCGAGTAATTTTCCAGTAATCTCAACTCTCCTCCAATTTGTTTTGCTAATTTCCTCGCCAAAAAAAGTCCTACACCAGTGCCGTCCTTCTTCTTGGCGGCTGATCCTCTAAAGCCCTTTTGAAAAATTTTCTCATTTTCTTTTTTGGTTATTTTTTTACCATCATCAAATATACACAGACCTTTTTTCGTAATGGTGATTCCAATCTCAGCATCTTTTTGGGCATATTTAAAAGCATTTTCCAATAAATTGGCCACAATTTCAGCAATCACAGCATACTTTGCTTTTAATGGCGACAAGGTCCAATCTGGCCAAAAAGAGGGTTCATTCCAATCTCTATTCTCTAAGTTCGCATTTGCTTTACCCCTTTCTAAAATTGGCCGCAATAAACTCTGAACAGTTATTACCTTTTTAATATCTAAATTTGGTGGTAATAATAATCTTTCTTCTCCAATTTCTAGAGGAAGTTGAATAGTTGAATTTAATTGCGCAAAAGAGTCCATATATTGATTAATTTGTTTTTGCTCTATTATCATTCGTTGCACTATTTCAATAGAGTCATCATCTGAGCCAAGTCTTTTTATTAATAATTTTGCATATGTCCTAATAGCAGCTAATGGATTTCTCAATTGATGGATGATGACATTAACCTGATTTTTTAAATAATTGATTTCTTCACTTTTATTTTGACGTTCTAATTCGATAGAAACACATTTAGCTAAAGATAATGAAAGTGCTTTTAACCTAGAATCAAGAGACACTGGCCAATTCCCTGCTTTCAAATCAGTTTCTACTCTAAGTACACCAAGGAGAATGTCGTTTTCTTGAAGCGGGTACCACCTTCTATTAGGAGAGGAAACTTTCAGTGAAGGATCATCTTCTATTGATAAGAGAAGTTTATCAATTTGTGGCCATTGACCAATCATTTCAAAAGATGCTTTAGTTCCTTGCTTAGCTGAAGCAAGATACATAACCAAATGAGTCACTCCCATTGAGCAACCAAAACTCTCAAGCTGTTTTGTTATTAATTCTTCAAATTTTTTTGAGAGATTCATAATTTAATAAATTTTCTGAGAAATTTTTTAAAAAATTTGAAAAGGGCTTGTAAAATATGAAAAAAGTATTAAGATATATAAAGAGGCCTGACTTTAGCCAGCCTTAAATATGAACGTTTGATCATATTTTAATCTACATCAGGGGTTGATGGGTCCTCTATGTAATTTAAGTGAATTCAAAATCATAGATATAAGATTAGTAAAAATAAATAAGACTAATCTCATTAATAATTTCAGGAGTACCAATCAATGTCAAAAAAAAGAAAAAGAATCAGCAGAAGAAGATTGGCTGGCCAAAGAGTAATGGCACATGTACCTATTTATCATATCGAAACTGGCAAACATAAGCCAGTTACTGCAGCGAGGAGATTTATAGCTGAAAATAGTCTCTCTGCTCCCTCAGTTTTCAATGTTCGCAGAAATGAACATACTACCGATAGGTTTTTTTGGGGTGAAAAAGGGTTATTTAGCGCGCAATATGCTGAAGAAAATCATTTTTTATTTCCTTCACTAAAAGTCGTAGTTGAAGGAATTGGTGAAGAAAAAATTTTTGAAGGTCTAGAACTTACTGCAGATGATTGGGAAGAGATTGAAGAATACGAATATGCTTTCGTTTAAAAAATTTTGCTTACATTTGAACTTAAAAAATTAATTAAATTTGAATCAATTTGATGAAATCCATCGAACTCTAATAATTCGCAAAATTTAGAAGACTTCCTTTTAACTTTTTCATAAATAGTCCTAGAAGCTTCTATAGGAACCACATCATCGAATAAGCCATGACTTACTATCAATGGTGGGCATTTTTCTCCTGGAAGCCAGGTGGGGTGAGGATAACCACTACAAGCAACAATTAATCCCAGATTCAATTTAAATCCTACATCAATAGCCATTGCCGCCCCCTGAGAGAAACCCAACAAAATTGTTTTTCTGAGTGGAATATGATTAGTATCAAATTTTTTTAAAGTAACTAAAAGTTTATTTACTTCAATCTCAGCGGCACTCCAGTCATGTGGATATAGTCCATACCACTGTCTTCCTTGACCACTTGGATGTAATCCAGGAGCTCTCAAAGAAATTACCTCGTAATCAAAATTTATTCTATCTGTAATCTCCTTCCCAAGCGATAGAAGATCATCTGCATCTGCTCCCCAACCATGTATCAAAATAATTCTATGAGTTGCAGTTTGAGAGGTTATCGAGACAAATTCATGATTGATATCGTATTTCATGTTTATATTCTTAAGTAAGTAAACTTTCCCATAATGTCACCATTAGCTTTAGTAAGTGTTTCTGATAAAAAAAATATAATCCCATTTTGCAAAGAATTGGTAAAAAAATTTGATTATAAAATTCTATCAAGTGGAGGCACTGCAAAACATCTAAAAGAGGCAAATATTCCAGTAATTAAAGTTGCAGATTTTACTAATTCTCCAGAAATCCTTGGAGGTAGAGTTAAAACTTTACATCCA
The DNA here is from genome assembly GCA_003279115.1 of Prochlorococcus sp. AG-347-E03. Taxonomy (GTDB): domain Bacteria; phylum Cyanobacteriota; class Cyanobacteriia; order PCC-6307; family Cyanobiaceae; genus Prochlorococcus_A. The sequence goes on from QCBG01000007.1 coordinate 27,397, forward strand.
AAAATACACGGAGGAATATTAGCTAAGAGAACTGATGAAGAACATAAAAAAGACATAGAAGCTAACGATCTTGAATTAATTGATTTGGTAGTTGTCAATTTATATCCATTCAAGAAAACTGTTGAACAAGGATGTAAATGGGAGGAAGCTATTGAAAATATCGATATTGGAGGGCCATCAATGATTCGTTCAGCTGCAAAAAATCATAAAGACGTTTCAGTTTTAGTAAATCCTAGTCAATATAAAGAATTTCTCGAAGAAAGAAATAAAGGGGGATTAAATGAATCATATAAAGCAAAATTAGCCTTTGAAGCTTTTCAACATACAGCTGATTATGATAGTGCAATATCTAATTGGATCAGAAAAGAAAGAGGTTTACAGGCTTCCAAATATATTGAATCTTATCCTCTAATCAAAACCTTAAGATATGGGGAGAATCCTCATCAAAAGGCTTTTTGGTATGGTTTAAATAATATTGGATGGAACTCAGCTGAACAACTACAAGGCAAAGAGCTTAGTTATAACAATTTATTAGATCTTGAATCTGCGCTTTCAACAGTTTTAGAATTTGGCTATGAGGAAAAAGATATTCTTAAAACAAACAAATATGCTTCTGTAATTTTAAAACACAATAATCCTTGTGGTGCCTCTATAAGTAATTCCGCATCTCAAGCATTTTTAAATGCTCTTGAATGTGATTCAGTTAGTGCGTTTGGAGGAATAGTTGCTTTTAATTCAATTGTTGATACTGAAACCGCAATTAATCTCAAAGATATTTTCATAGAATGTGTAGTGGCTCCATCGTTTGAGGAAGAAGCTTTAGAAATTCTAAAAATCAAAAAGAATTTAAGAATTTTAAAATTATCAAAAGATAAACTTCCAAATAAAAACGAAACCTCTACTAAATCAATAATGGGAGGATTATTAGTTCAAGACACTGACGATAGTGAAGATAAAACTGAAAGTTGGATTTCAGTTACTAAAAAAACTCCAAATAGTCAAATGAATTTAGATCTAAATTTTGCATGGAAAATTTGTAAACATGTAAAATCAAATGCAATTGTTATTGCAAAAAACCAAAAAACTATTGGTATTGGAGCTGGACAAATGAATAGAGTCGGAGCAGCAAAAATTGCATTAAAAGCAGCTAAAGGGATGAGTTCTGAGGCAGTTTTAGCTAGTGATGGCTTTTTCCCATTTGCAGATACTGTAGAAATTGCGAATGATTATGGAATAAAAGCTATAATCCAACCGGGGGGGAGTTTAAGAGACCAAGAAAGTATTGATATGTGCAATTCAAAAGGAATATCAATGATATTTACCCAAAAAAGACATTTTTTACATTGATTTAGGATGATTTAGGATAATAGGTAATTTTATTAGTCTTCCTAAATAAAGATAATCTTCCTGGGCCTGCGCATAGAAAGTATAGAGAAATAGCACCATATATAAATGACAATTCGAATGCATAGTTGTGACCTTCTACTACTGCAAGAGGAAAACCTTCGAGTCCTGTATCGAGGAAATGAAAATAAACAGCAAATGCCATTGTCGAGAATAGTCCAAGTGAAGAAAGCCTTGCAAAAATGCCCAAAGCCAATCCAGCTGGACAAACTAATTGAGTAATAGCTGCTCCAAAAGTCCAAATAACAGGATCGCCTGGCAAAAATGGGAAATACTTGCCAACTACAAACTCGGCAAAACCCTGAGGATCCTGAAGTTTCTCAAGGCCATGATGAATCATCAAAGTACAAAACCCGATCCGTAAAATAAAAATTGATAATTCTCCAAGAATATTTACTTCTGATCCGGAAGAGGAATTAGCTACTACAACTTCAACTTTTTGGGGAGCTTTAGATCTATTCATGCTTGCTGTTTCAACCTGATTAGTTTGTGTTTTGTCTTCCATACTTCAAATTTTTTTAATTATTCTAGTTAATAAAGTAGATCTTTTGGAAAAATATGATTAATAAATTAAAAAAACTAAGCAAACTTGCAGATAACATTACAAATTCAGGAAGCTATATTAATCAACTTTTCTATAACATCCGCAACAACTTTGTCAGGTGTAGATGCACCTGATGTAATTCCTACATTAATATTTCCACTAGGTAAAAAATTATTTTTCAATTCTATATCTGAACCTAAAGGTTTATGTAATATTGAGTTTTCTTCAACTGATATCCTTTCTGGTGTATCTATGTGAAAAGAAGCAATATTCTTAGTAATTGCTATTTCCTGCAAATGAGTAGTATTAGAGGAGTTGAAGCCTCCGATAACGACCATAATATCGAGGTCTTCATCAACTAAAGAAAACATTGCATCTTGTCTTTCTTCAGTCGCATCACAAATTGTATTAAAAGCTAAAAAGTGACTATTAAGTTTTTCTGGTCCAAATTTTCTTAGCATCGTTCTTTCAAAAACCTTACCAATTTCTTCGGTTTCGCTCTTAAGCATAGTTGTCTGGTTGGCAACTCCTACTCTGTCTAAATCTCTATCTGGATCAAATCCATTAGAACAAGCCTTGGCAAATTTGTTCATAAACTCATTTCTGTTGCCTCTGCCCAAAATATACTCAGATACGTAATTTGCTTCCTCAAGATCAAGTAAAACTAAATACTTACCTGCAAATGAGCTTGTAGCCAGAGTCTCTTCATGCTTAAATTTTCCATGGATTATGGATGTGAAAACATGTTTTTTATGTTTTTCAACGGTATGCCAAACCTTAGAAACCCAAGGACAAGTTGTGTCTATAATATGACATCCTTTCTCATGAAGAAGTTTCATTTCTTGAACAGTAGCACCGAAAGCAGGCAAAATGACTACATCCCCTTTAGAAACCAAAGAATAGTCCTTTATACCATTTTTAGCTGAAATGAATTTTACATTCATCTTTCTCAGATGATCATTTACGGAAGGGTTATGAATTATTTCGTTTGTTATCCAAATATTCTCGTTAGGATAATGTCTCCTAGTCTCATAAGCCATCGCCACAGCTCTTTCAACTCCCCAACAAAAACCGAAGGCCTGAGCCAATTTAATTTTTAGTCTGCCTTTAGTATAGGTAAAATTATTATCCCTTATAGAACTTATCAAATCACTTTCATAAGCTTCTTCTAAAGCTTGTGCCCTTTTTGTTGGAGAATCGAAACCTCTTCTATTGTATCTGTCAGAATGATGAAGAGATCTTCTAAAAGCTTGAGTATCCATTTAAAGATATTACAACATTTTAAATAATTTTTGAAAAAAAAAAAGGAACCTGACATAAGTCAAGTTCCTAAAAAATAATTTAAGTTAGATTATTTAGCAGATGCAAAGTCTGGATATGCTTCCATTCCATGCTCTCCTATATCTAAACCTTGAGTCTCTTCCTCTTCAGATACTCGAATTCCTCCGAACAATCCTCCAATTACAGACCAGGCAATCCAACAAGTAACTAGTGTCCAAATAGCATAAGCTGCGGCACCAAGAGCTTGAACTAGAAGAAGGGTAATACCTCCGCCATTGAACAATCCCATACCTGCTCCATCACCTTGTACAGCTGTACCCCAAAGACCGATAACTACAGTACCCCATACACCACAAACTCCGTGAACAGAGAATGCACCTACAGGATCGTCGATCTCAGCGGCATCAAGTGCTGCAACAGAAAATACAACGATAATTCCACCTACTAGTCCTGCGAACCAGGCTCCAGCAAGAGTCATATCACCACAACCAGCAGTGATACTAACCAAACCAGCAAGGATTCCGTTAATTATCATTGTAAGATCTGGCTTACCAGACGTTAATGTTGAAACAATAGTTGCACCAATAGCTCCAGCTGCTGCTGCTAAGGTAGTTGTTACAGCAACATATGGAACCCATTGATCCATAGCAAGTTGAGAGCCGGGGTTAAATCCGTACCAACCTATCCACAGCACTAATGCGCCTAGAGTAGCTATGGCCATATTGTGTCCTGGCATAGCCTGTGGTTTTCCATCAGAGTATTTGCCAATTCTTGGTCCAAGAAGCATAGCTCCTACAAGACCCGCCCATGCTCCAACTGAGTGAACAATTGAAGAACCAGCAAAATCAACAAAACCTAAAGAATCAAGCCAACCACCATTCCATTTCCAGCTACCAGCAATTGGATATATAAATGCAGTTAATACAACAGCAAAAACAACAAATTCTCCAAATTTAACTCTTTCAGCAACAAGACCGGAAACGATAGTTGCCGCAGTTCCTGCAAAAGCAGACTGGAACAAGAAATCAACAGTTGGGACTAATCCAGCATCAGTTACCATATCTGCAGTAACTGTTGGATCAAAAAATAAGCCTCCAAAATACAGCCACCCGTCAGCAACACTTCCTCCGTACATTAATGAATAGCCGATAAACCAATAAGAAGTTACAGCTAGAGCAAATACAAAGAGGTTTTTAGCAAGAATGTTAACAGCGTTCTTAGAACGGCACATACCTGCCTCAACCATAGCGAAACCGGCGTTCATAAAGATCACTAAGATAGTAGCGATCAAAAGCCATAAATTGTTAGCAAGAAAAGCTGCATTCAACTCAGGTAAATCAGCTGCGTGAGCTGAAAGATTAAAAATACCTAAACCAAACAAAGCTAGGGGAACAGTTGCAAGCCACAACATGGAGCGGTTTGAACTAAATCCTCGAATACTCCTCAAAAGGAGCATAGGTCCATTAACAAGACTTGCATCTTGAAGTTTGGACCTAGAGCGCCTTTGAGGCGTTTGCAAAGCAGTGGTCATAAAAAAAAATTAGATCTGCAAAAAAACAGTTTTACTGTTTCCTTTCAAATCTAAATTTATTCAAAAAACTTATCGGTGTCTAGTAGTTGTTGATACCATTTTTATAGTTGCACCTTAAAAAATTATTTGTTAAATTAAAAAATTTTATTTTTAGAAGTTTCAAAATATCAAGATTTTATTTATTTCAAAGGTTTAATTCCAGTCCATGATATGTGGTCTTTATGAAATTCAAAGGAACAAGGAATCGTTATCATTCCTGCACTTAAAGATTCTCTAAAAAGATTGCCGTATAAGGGATCTGCCTCATCTCCGGGGGCAAAAAAACAAGCGTCTTTTCTTGTAATACAAAGTACTAAAACACTTTTACTTTCTGGGATTAACTCCTTTAATTCTATGAGGTGTTTTTGGCCTCTTTTCGTTACAGTATCTGGGAATAGAGCTACATTTTCTCTAATCCAAGTCGTATTTTTAACCTCTAAGTAAATGTTACGTTTATCAGGATTTGAAGATTTTGGAGTTAAAAAAAAGTCAATTCTGCTTTTTTTATCTTTTCCATAAGGGACTTCAGATTTGATTGTCTCTATTTCTCCTATTATTTCGTGAAACAAATTTTTCTCAATAACCTTTTTGATTAACTTATTTGCAAATAGAGTATTAATACCAACCCAAACCTCTTCATTTTTTGCATTTAAAACACATATCTGTTCCCAAGAAAAAGGTAATTTTCTTTTTGGAGAAGGGGAAACACTTATTCTTACCTTTGCTCCCTCACTCAAAAGTCCCTTCATTGGGCCTGTGTTGGCACAATGCGCAGTTACTACCTCTCCGCTCTCTAATTTTATATCTGCAAGAAACCTTTTATACCTCTTGATTAAAACTCCTTCAATTAATGGATCAAATTCAATTATCCGATCATTCATAAATATGTCGTTAGTTAAAAATCAAATATAATTGAAACTTAAACTTCTTGAAAAATTTAGACAAATCCAAATGCATTCATTTTTAAAAAATAATGTTTTTTCAATTTCATTTGGTACTAGTCTTAGTAAATTAGCTGGATGCGTAAGACAAATATTTATAGCTGCTGCTTTTGGAGTTGGGGTAACATACGACGCATTTAATTATGCCTATATAATCCCAGGTTTTTTGCTAATAATAATTGGAGGTATTAATGGTCCCTTACATAACGCAGTCGTTACAGTTCTAACCCCCCTTAACAAAAAAAATGGAGGGATTATTTTAACTCAAGTAAGCATAAAACTTACAATATTATTAATTGGTTTAGCTATATTAATATACTTTAATTCCAGTTTATTAATTGAATTATTAGCCCCTAATTTAAGTAACGAAGGACAATCTATTGCCACTTACCAACTAAAAATACTTACACCTTGTATTCCTTTATCCGGATTTATCGGTTTAAGCTTTGGCGCCTTAAATTCCCAAAGAAAATTCTTTTTATCAAGCATAAGTCCAGCGATAACAAGCTTAACTATTATTTTTTTTATTTTAATAAGTTGGATTTTCAATCATGAAAATGCATATTCTCATTTCTTTACTTATACGGGATTACTAGCTTTTGCAACTTTGACCGGAACTTCAATTCAGTTTCTTGTTCAAATTTCAGAAATTAATAAAATCGGTCTATTGAGATTAAAGTCAAACTTTCAATTATTTAATGATGAAGAGAGGAGGATTTTCAAACTAATTATTCCAGCATCTATCTCATCAGGTCTCAGTCAAATTAATGTTTTTATCGATATGTTTTTCGCTTCAAGTTTTCAAGGAGCAGCATCGGGACTAGCTTACGGAAACTTTTTGATACAAGCCCCATTAGGCATATTATCTAACTCTTTGATTTTGCCGTTACTTCCAAAATTCTCTAAATTGAGAAGTGATAAAGACCATACAGGCCTCCAAAAAAAATTGATTTCTGGAATAGAGTACTGCTTCTTGACAACTATTTTTTTAACCGCATTTTTCATAACATTTAATAATCAAATAGTACAGTTAGTTTTTCAGAGAGGATCTTTTGATTATTCAGCCACTTTAAAAGTAAAAAATATATTAATTGCTTATGCAGTTGGCATACCTTTTTATCTTTATAGAGATTTATTAGTAAGAACTTACTATTCAATAGAAAAAACAAACTTCCCTTTTAAGTCATCATTTGCAGGGATAATATTAAATATTTTTTTTGATTGGTTTTTAATTGGTGCCCCAATAAATAATTTTGGGAATCTTTCTCCATATAATTTTGGAGTTGTAGGAATAATTTTATCTTCAGTAATAGTCAACTTTATAGTTTGTGTTTTGCTTTCTTTTAATCTGAGAAATGAAAATATCAATTTGCCTAACTTGGATTTATTAAGGAAAATTATCCTCATGTCATTATCAGCATTTATAGATAGCACCGTTTGTTTTAATATTCTTAAAACTACAAATAACTTCAATTCAAATCTAGGAGAATTTTTATTTTTAATATTTGGATCTATAACTTTTTTTGTAATCTATTTTTTTCTTACAAAATGCTTGAAAGTAAATAGTTTTAAAGTTTACAAAAAAAAGGTTTAGTTTTCAAAAAAACTTTCCAAAATCTCCTCTAATTCGAGAATTTGTGAGTTTGTTATTAAATTGATCAGTGGAATACTGTTAACACCATCCCCTACTTTTACATCTATTGCTTTCAAACTTATTTTCGCAGCTTCCAATGAGCCTTGATCTTTATTACTGATACATTCAATAGCAAGATTTCTAGCTAGGCCAGCATCTCCAAGATATAAATTCCACTTTTCTATTTTTATAAAAACCTTTTCTGAAATAATATTTTCTAGATCACTTATTCTTATCTGAGAGTCCATAAATTAAAAATTAATTAAGTTGATTGTTTTGAAGTATCTTTAGGTTTTTTTATAATTACAAATATTAAATGGGAGGCTAAAAGAATTGACCAGAGAATTGCAAAATTATTGAAAAAAACGATTTCATATTTAATTTCTTTTAAAAGCCAAGTGCCACTAACTATCGCAGTAAATATCATGCAGTGAATAACAAAATTTACTATTCGAGAAAAATGTTTATAGATGGGATCTTCTAAATCACCATTTCCGTACCACTTTATAGGCATATTAATAATTAGATTGTTAATAATAGATATTTTACCTGAAATCTAGTTGACTAAGAGACCCTGAAACAGAGATATTACATAATTATGCGCCTGTAGCTCAGTGGATTAGAGCACCTGACTACGGATCAGGGTGTCGGGAGTTCGAATCTCTCCAGGCGCGTTTAAAATTATGAAATATTCTTTTTATATTTTTCTAAAAAATATCGTCTATATTATGGTTATTAGTTATCTAATTCAATGAATATCCTTCAAAATCTTAAAGAAAGTGATCCAGTAATATTCAATTTTATTAATTCTGAAAAAAATAGGCAAGAAACTCATCTTGAGTTAATCGCAAGCGAAAATTTCGCATCAACTGCCGTCATGCAGGCTCAAGGATCAGTACTTACAAATAAATACGCAGAGGGATTGCCTCAAAAAAGATATTACGGAGGATGTGAATTTGTTGATGAAATCGAAGAATTAGCTATTCAAAGAGCGAAAAAATTATTTAATGCAAATTGGGCTAATGTCCAACCCCATAGTGGAGCTCAGGCAAATGCTGCTGTTTTCCTAAGTCTCCTTAAACCTGGCGATACAATCATGGGGATGGATTTATCTCATGGTGGACATCTAACTCATGGATCTCCAGTAAATATGAGTGGTAAGTGGTTCAATGCTGTGCACTATGGTGTAAATAAAGAAACTAGTGAATTAAATTTTGATGAAATAAGAGAGACAGCTCTAGAAACCAACCCAAAATTAATCATATGCGGATATTCTGCTTATCCAAGAACAATCGATTTTGAATCATTTAGAAAAATTGCAGATGAAGTTGGTTCATTCTTAATGGCTGATATTGCACACATCGCAGGTCTTGTAGCAAGTAAACTTCATCCAAATCCAATACCTTATTGTGATGTAGTAACTACAACTACTCATAAAACATTAAGAGGGCCTAGGGGTGGACTTATCTTATGCAAAGATGCAGAATTTGGGAAAAAATTTGATAAATCTGTTTTCCCTGGAACTCAGGGTGGGCCTCTAGAACATATTATTGCCGCTAAAGCAGTTGCATTTGGAGAAGCCTTACAGCCAGATTTTGTTAATTATTCCCAACAAGTAATAAAAAATGCCAAAGTTCTAGCTTCAACTTTAATAAATAGAGGTATTGATATCGTTAGTGGAGGCACTGATAATCATATTGTTTTACTCGATTTAAGAAGTATCAATATGACTGGTAAGATTGCTGATTTGCTCGTAAGTGAAGTTAATATTACTGCAAATAAAAACACTGTTCCATTTGACCCTGAATCACCTTTTGTCACCAGCGGACTAAGGTTGGGTACTGCTGCTTTAACTACTAGAGGCTTTAATGAGAATGCTTTTACTGAAGTTGGCGAAATTATTGCTGATAGATTGCTTAACCCAGATGATTCACTAATAGAAAATAAATGTAAGGAAAGAGTATTGACCTTATGTAATCGTTTTCCTCTTTATGAAGGCAAACTTGAAGCATCAATTAAATGAGTCCTAAGTCCAAGGGAGTTGAAATTCTTTCTATTGGAACAGAGCTACTTTTAGGAAATATCATAAATACAAATGCTCAATGGATTTCCGAGCAGTTATCTCAATTAGGCTTGAATCATTTTAGGCAATCAACTGTAGGAGATAATTGTGATCGGATTATCAAAGTAATTCAAGAAATATCGAAAAGAAGTAATCTTCTTATTACAACGGGTGGATTAGGCCCCACCCCAGATGATTTAACTAATGAAGCAATAGCTAAGTCTTTTAATGTGTCTCTCTATGAGAGACCTTACTTGTGGGATGAAATAAAACAAAAGCTTTCAAACTCAAATCTTCAGGACGATTCTTCTAGCTTAAGGAAACAATGTTTTTTCCCAAAAAATGCTCAAATAATTAATAACCCAAGGGGCACTGCCCCAGGAATGATATGGGAGCCAATAAAAGGATTTACTATTCTTACTTTCCCTGGGGTTCCCAGTGAAATGAAAACTATGTGGGAAGAGACGGCGTTTGAATTCATTCAGGCCAAATTCTCAGATAGTTATTCCTTTTTTTCAAATACTCTAAAATTTGCTGGTATTGGAGAATCTAGCGTTGCAGAGAAAATTAACGATCTATTAAATCTTAAAAACCCAACTGTTGCTCCATATGCAAACTTAGGGGAGGTTAAACTCAGAATTACAGCTAGAGCAAAAAATAAAGCGGAAGCAAAAAATATTATTAAACCTTTAAAAGAAAAATTAAAGAAAGAGTTCTCAAAGTTTATTTTTGGAGAGGATGATGATACTCTTCCTAGCGTTTTAATAAAAGAATTAACCAAAAGGAACCAAACTATTGTTTTTGCTGAATCCTGTACCGGAGGTCTTTTATCTTCATCACTAACATCAATATCAGGCTCGTCTCAAGTTTTTCAGGGCAGTATTGTTACCTATAGTAATGAGCTAAAGAATTTATTATTAAATATTTCTGAATACAAACTTAATAAATATGGAGCTGTTTCTGAAGAAGTTTGTGAAGCTATGGCAATTAATGTTAAAAATAAATTAGGAGCAGACTGGGCAATTGCTATCAGTGGAATTGCTGGTCCCAATGGAGGAACCAAAGAAAAACCTGTTGGACTAGTATATATTTCGATTGCAGGACCAAATAATCACATTTCCAATATCAAAAAAATATTTAACTCAACCCGAAACAGAATTGAAATTCAGACACTAAGTGTAAATGTGTGTTTGAACAGCCTCAGATTAATCCTATTATCGAATAGTAAGTAACTATTTTTACAAATTGAGTCAAGATACATTATTTGATAAAGTTTGGGATTTACACAAAGTTTCCAGTCTTCCTGGTGGCTCAGATCAAATTTTTATTGGTCTCCACCTTATCCACGAAGTAACAAGCCCTCAAGCATTTGGTGCTTTAAAAGACAAAAATTTAAAAGTAAAATTCCCTACTAGAACTGTAGCTACAGTCGACCATATTGTGCCAACAGATAATCAAAGCAGACCTTTCAAAGATAATCTTGCAGAGCAGATGATTGAAACACTTGAAAAGAACTGCTTACAACATAAAATAAGATTTTTTAATATTGGTAGTGGAAATCAAGGAATAGTACATGTAGTTGCTCCAGAATTGGGGCTAACGCAGCCGGGTATGACAATCGCTTGCGGCGATTCGCATACTTCAACTCATGGAGCTTTTGGCTCTATTGCTTTTGGGATAGGTACAAGCCAAGTAAGAGATGTTCTTGCTACCCAAACCATAGCCATGAATAAATTGAAGGTTAGGCAGATCTGGTGTGAAAATAAGTTATCTAATGGGGTTTACGCTAAGGATCTAGTGCTTCATATTATTAGTGAACTTGGTGTAAAGGCTGGTGTAGGTTTCGCTTATGAATTCGCAGGCCCTGCGATTACTGCATTATCAATGGAAGAAAGAATGACAATATGCAATATGTCTATTGAAGGGGGCGCAAGATGTGGCTATATAAATCCTGATGAAAAGACTTTTAATTACATTAAAAATAAATTATGTGCACCTAAAAATGAGAATTGGGATGAAGCGCTTTTATGGTGGAAATCATTAAAAAGTGATGCAAATTCTATTTATGATGATGTAATTAAATTTGATGCCTCAAAAGTAGAACCAACTGTAACCTGGGGAATTACTCCCGGTCAGAGTGTTGGGATTAATCAACAAATTCCTCTTTTAGAAGAATTATCCCCAAATGACCAATTTGTTGCTGAAGAAGCTTATGAATATATGGGTTTCAAGCCAGGGCAATCAATAAAAGATACTCCAGTAGATGTTTGTTTCATAGGCAGTTGCACAAATGGGAGGATAAGTGATTTAAGAGTTGCAGCAAAAGTATTGAAAGACAAAAAAGTCTCTGAAAAAGTAAAAGCATTTGTAGTGCCAGGTTCAGAGAAAGTTGCTAATGAAGCAAAAAAAGAAGGTCTAGATATTATCTTTAAGGATTCCGGATTTCAATGGAGAGAGCCAGGCTGCTCAATGTGTTTAGCAATGAATTCAGATAAGCTAATAGGTAATCAAGTAAGTGCTAGTTCGAGCAATAGAAATTTCAAAGGAAGACAAGGATCTCCAAGCGGAAGAACACTTCTTATGAGTCCAGCGATGGTTGCTGTAGCTGCTATAAATGGCAAAGTAAGTGACGTTAGAGAATTTATAGACAGATGAAATCAGAATTTACCCCACCATTTGGAAAAATTACGCAAATAGTTGGGAAATGCATCTCTTTGATAGGTAACGATATTGATACAGATCGAATAATTCCTGCACGTTTCTTGAAGTGTGTTAATTTTGATTCATTGGGAAAATCTGTATTTGAAGACGATAGAGAAACTTTAAAAGGAAAGCATCCTTTCGATTTAAAGGAAAACAAAAATGCTTCAATACTGATCGTTAATAGCAATTTTGGATGTGGTTCCAGCAGAGAACACGCTCCCCAAGCACTCATGAGATGGGGTATAAAAGCAATAATAGGAGAAAGTTTTGCCGAAATTTTTTATAGCAATTGTATTGCGATAGGAATTCCATGCTTCACGCTTTCTAAAAAATCAATACAAGTTATTCAAAAATATATCGATAACAAAAGTTTATTCTTAGAAATTGAACTAAAAAGTTCCTTAGCAAAATCAAAAGATTTAAATTTTGATCTTGAAATCAAGGAAAGTTCAAGAAAAATGTTTTTATCAGGAGAATGGGATGCAACTTCAACACTACTTGAGAATGAGAATTTAATTGAAGATAAATTCAAAAATTTACCCTATTTAAAATTTTAATTATTATTGAAGCTATTCAAATCCAAATAAACTAAAAGAAATTCCTCCAGCTTGATTATGAGGTTGATAAAAAACACCAAATTCGTAGGATCTTTTTTTCCAATTTAATGATATTTTTGAATTTATGAATTCTCCATAATCATTTGAATCACTATCTAAGTTTAATGTCCCACTACCTTTAAGAAGAATTGGTCCATAAAGTTGTTGATCAACACCAATATCCAAAGTAAATTTGTCAGAAATCTGGTCAAATTTAAATATACTTTCTCCGTTTTTAAACTTATAAAAAGGTAATAAACTTATACGTGTATAGTCAAATGTTTTTGTTTTGAAATTTCCTAAGATTAACTCTGGGCCAAAACCGAAACCAATATATTCTTGATGATCTCCATTATCATATAAAGAATATGATGTTGCTATTCTTGTATTTAAACTTAGACCTTTTTTAATAGGCTCATAAATGTACTCATAGGAACTATCAATAATTTTACTTTTAGGTTTATCAACACTCAACGGAATATTTTGATCTAAGGAGTAAAACAATTTAGCTTTGGGACTATCAATTAAGTTTTTACTACTTAAGGCCTCTGCTTTTAAATGTGCTAAACCTAAAGATAAAACCTCAGTTTTATTTATACCCTTTACTTCCCAAGTATGTTTTTTTTCTAATTTTGAACCATATCCTGCATAAATTTCAGTTTCCCCCAATGAACCATTCCATACTCTATCTCTATAAACTCCATAAAAACTTTTATCCCACTTAGCATTTAGTAATTTTATTTCTTTCTTCAAAATAGATTTAAATCTAACCGCATCAGAAAATTTATCAGTATCTAAAGAGTTTATTTCGTTAACAATTTCTAAATCCCAATTATTAACATTACCTTTTATGTCTGATTTAAATCCAAAATTGTCAGCAAATTTCGTATCTCTTTCTACTTTTTCTCCAGTTATTAAATCTCCTTTCTTTACAAAACTCTTTGTCTTTCCATTGAATGAGCGTTGTATTAAAAATTGTGGTTCTAAATTAATAATAAAATCATCAGATAAAATTAAGGATTTCAGTTTTCTGCCAAAAAACAAACCATCCTTATCAAGCTTGTCATAACCAATCGTCCAACTACTTTCTAAATCATTTTGTCCGGATTTATTAAGTGCTCTATTACCAAACCAAAATGGGATTGAAACATTCTCATCCAAAACCAAATAATTCAAAGATGATCTAAATCTTAATTGTTCCTTCAAAGAATAAGCTTCTAATGAATTAATCTCCAATTTTACTTGTTTAGATTGAAGGATATCATTAGAAAATATTGCTTTTTTACTTTTCCATTTTTTCCCGTCAATAGTGATTCTTTCAGTAGAAAAGATCCAATTATTAACCTTATTAGGAGTATTTAAAACTTCCTTTTTTTCTAATTTAAGTAAACTTTCAATCTCACTTGAATCTGATATGCTGAAATTTGATGACAAGTCATCTATAAAGGCATTTGTATTTATAGAACCCTTAACATCTAATAAATAACCTTTTTTACTAATAAAGCTATATTGTAATTGTGAAACTTTAAATACTTGATCCCCAATGATCAAGATGACATTTCCTTTAGCACTAATTGCTTTATTTGACTTATCGTAGGTTAAATTGTCAGCTTTAAGACGTTTTCCTCTGTACAAAACAGATACGTTACCTTCTGCATAAATAACATCATTTATTTCAGACTGCTTATCAGATTGGATTACTATCTCATTTTGCTTTTCGCTAATCAAAGCTAGAGTTTCTTTTGATTGATTTAAAAGTTTTTTTTCAAATAAAATTTGCCCCAAATGCTCTTTAAATGAAAGATTTAGCAAATTTGTTGAGTATTCAGAATTAGTTATATTTAAACTACTTAATTTATTACTTAAATTATTTTCATTTCTATTAATTTTTTCTAAATCTGCTGATTTTGATGGCTGTATAAAATTAATAAATAAAAGAGAAGTGATTATTACTTTTTTTGATATGTATGAGATCAAAATCAATAAAATTTTAAATTAATTAATCTTGAGGGCTCTCTAAGTCTTTTCTGTTTGGTGTTCTTGTAGGATCACTAGCTAGAAATCCAAATAGAAATATTCCAACAAAGAAAAAAACAATGGTGTAAACGGAAATTTTTAAGGCAAGCATGGAAATACGTGTGCTGACAGATTTATATCCTATTAAATTTATATTTAAATTATGGTAAAAGGTTTACTTTTTGTATTTTTGGAAAATTTTGAAATACTTTAGACAAATCATTAATCATCATGATCATCCCAAGGATCTGTAAGCTTTGCAGCTTTGGGACCGAAAGCAGTCCAAAGTCCAAAACCAGTTAGAGCCAGAAGTAATGCCAGGATTGTTACTGCTATAGAGACAGCAGGATCGGGTGCAGATGATAAAGTTTGCATCAATTTTGCTAAGTTTGTAAACACTTTATGTATAAGTTCTTATACAATAGCGAAATAATAACTGATTTAGTGAATTTAACATGGGTCAAAAAACAGCCTTAGGAAGTCTTTTAAAAGCAATTGGCAATTCGGGTCAAGGAAAAGTTGTACCTGGCTGGGGAGCAGTACCTGTTATGACAGTCATTGGATTATTACTTCTGGTTTTTTTAGTTATTCTTCTACAGATTTATAATCAATCTCTTCTTTTACAGGGTTTCTCAGTAGATTGGAACGGAAACTAACTTTCTGAATTTTTTTAAAAAGTTATCTTAATTAATATGAAAATTCCAAATAATTCTTTATTGGATTTTTTGTTTTAATTTTGCTAATTATAGGTTTTGAGATATTTATTATTCTCAAAGAAAGGAAGATTTAAAAATAGCTCATGAATGAAATATATTTAATTGGATTGGGGAATCCTGGGAAAAAATATTCAAATAGTAGGCATAATATAGGTTTTCTTCTTCTTGAAAATTTCTCGAAAAAATATAATACAAACTTTTTATTAAAAAATAAACTTAAAAGTTTCTGCTCAGAATTCAAAATCAATGATTCCACTTACAGGTTATTTTTACCCAATACCTTTATGAATAATAGTGGTGAGGCTGTTCTAGCAATTGTAGATTGGTACAAAATTAATTTAGATCAGATTTTTGTGATATTAGATGATAAAGATCTGCCACTTGGAAAAATAAGATTTAGAAAAAAAGGAAGCTCAGGAGGCCATAATGGTCTTAATAGCATCATTGAAAAATTGCATACTCAAAACTTTAGTAGAATAAGAATTGGCATTGGTTCTCCTCCATCAACAAGAGAAGCCAATCAGTTCAATACAATTTCACATGTATTAGGTAATATTTCTTCAGAAGAAAAATCAGTTTTGGATAAAGTATACTTAAGGGTAATAGAAACTCTTGAAGAGTTACATACAAAAAAAGATGATTATATTATAAATAAATTGAATTCTTTTAATAAAGACCAACCATAAAAATGCGTTCAAAACCGGAAACAACAGCCAATGTAAGCGTTAAAGAATATAGCTTTTCAAAAAAACAAATTAAGGGGATTGTAGAAGCTAGTCAATTCAAATGGCACTTCACATGGTCCTTTAATAAAGGTTCTTTATTAGTAAATCCTCCTTTGGGAAGAGCATTAATTGAGGATGCCCTTTTAAGGTTTTTATTGAAAAAAGATTATAAACTAGAAGCAGGTAATGAATATAAATTTACTATTTCAGCCAAGTTTTAATATCAATATTTTCAGACAAAGTGAATTTATGATTACAATAGTCTTCCAAGATGATTAGCGCTGACAAGGCATCTAGGTTTTTATTCATAATAAAAATTTCTTTTGGTATAAAACTTTTTAAACCTCTATTTGGGAAAATTTCAAAATATCTTTTTTTAGCTCTTAAAGTTGTATTCTTCTCTTCAACAATAATTAGATCATTCCTTATAAAATCAAGTTTTTCTATATTTTGTCTACTAGTAGTTCCATTACCTATTATAACTTTTGATATATTTTCAGAATCATTTAAATTTTTTACATAATTTGGAAGGAACTCAGTATTAAGGACTATTGCTTGATCAACTTTTTTTTTAGGCAAATCAACCAATACCAACCCACACTTACATTTACCAGGATCAATAGATATCAATTTAAACATAATAGATTAAAGTCCAGTTACATTTAACTCAACTATTATTGCCTCTGCAGTTTTACTATCTCTTAAAGATACAATCTCTAAAAGATATTTATTCTTTTGGTTTATTTTTATATAATCTCCAGTTTTTTTAATAAAATCCCCTTTGGTATTAATTTCATTGACGATAGATCCTCTTGACTTGATTTTGTCTCTAGTTTTTTTCAACAAAGTGTTTAATGTTGATTTGATATTTAAAAAATCCGAATTTTCCTTTTCAAGAATCTGGCTAGTTATAACTTCCCCTCTACTCACAATAGTTTGATTTTCCAGCAATTCTGGGTATACAAAAACAAAATTATCTCCTTTCCAAACATTTGTTGCTGCTTTAATCAATATGATCCAATTCCCTTCTTTTTCCGTAACTCTCTCAATTTTATTAATATCACTAGGTCTCCACAAAAGGATATTTTTTATTTCTTTTTTACTTGGAATGACAATTTTCTGAACATATCTATCTGCACTATTGTAAATCTTTCCAAGATCTAATTTTATATTTGGATTAGAAATAACTTCTCCAATAAATAAAGTTTGTCCTCTTTTAATTACTACATTTCCACTTCTAAATTCTTTTATATCACTTTTTAATTTATTTAATTCTTTTTCTTTATTATTAATCTTATCTTCGAGCCTCTTCCTTTCTTCTTGCAGAGGGAGAAGCGCTTTTTTACTCTCATCCAAAGTTTTTTGTAAAAAAGGAATATCAACAAAAAGTCTTTGCCTAAATTCTTCACTAACTAAAATCAATAATCCAATAGATATTGAACTAATGAAACCTCCAGTTATTATCGTTACAATTGTCGCAGTTTTCTTTGGTCTTAATTTTAAAATACTAAATCTTGCTTTACCAATCTTTGTGCCAAGCAGGTCCCCAAACGGTGCGATTAATCCTCCGAGTAATATTAAAAAAGTAATTAAAATCCAGGCCACACTATTTCATGCACTCGATACATCATAATTAATGATGAATCAATTAAACCTTTTTGCAAGAGCTATTGGGTCAAATACTGTAATCTTTTTTCTTTCAATATTAAGGAGCCCAGAATCCTTTAAATCCCCCAATAACCTTGTAATCGTTACTCTTGTTGAACCTATAGCTTCAGCAATTGCTTGATGTGAAAGTCTTAAATCTATTGTAATACCTTTTTCACTCGCGACTCCAAAATCTCTACAAAGCACCATTAAAAAACTTACCAAACGAGAAGACATATCTCTATGAGTTAGAGTTTCTATCATCGTTTCTGTTTGTAATATCCTACTTGAAAGACCCTGTAATAACAATAAACCTACAGATGCATCTTCCTCTATTGCTCTTAAAACAGAATTCGCAGGTGCTGTTATCATTTCTACTCTTGTGAATGCTATGGCATGATAAAAACGATCAGATCTATGGCCTGTTAAAAGAGATAAAACACCAAAGAGACTATTTTCTCTTAATAGAGCAACAGTTATCTCTTCGCCTGACTCATATACTCTCGACAATCTTACTGCTCCTCTCCTTATCAAATACACCCTCTCGGCAGGATCTCCCGGGAAAAATATTGTCTTAGATCTCTCAACCATTTCTGTGCTTGCGCCCTCTAGACCTTTAATTACTTCCATCAAAGTTCTATTGATTGGAAAGCGTTCTCCAACAGTGTTAATTTTACTTTGTCCGGATTGTTGCGAATTAAAGCGGCTGAATCCTCGAGAAGAAGGTATCATAAATATCTTTACTAATAAAAAACTTAAGAAGACACCATAAAATATCTTGTATCAACAGTAACAATTTTCAATTCTTATTCGTTTCTCAATGAAATTCTTTTCGCTATTCCTAAAATTTTCAAAGCTTTTTTTAAGTAAAATTACACTATATGCAGTGTGAATAAATTCAAATTATACTGCATGTAGAAAAGAATCTAAAATAATGCTAATTAGTTCATCTAATAGTTATTCCAAAAGTAATTCTGATTTAGTAAATATAAGTTCTGCTAAAAAAATTAACTTAAAAAAATTTAATCAAAACGGGCAAATACAAATCTATAGATCTTCATATAGAGGGAGTTACTCTTCTATTATTAGAGATTGCTTAAGAAATGCAGCAATAGGCAGAAAGGTACTTTTAGTGCAATTTATGAAGGGAGGGGTTAAACAAGGAATTTCTAATAAAGTAAAACTGTGCGGAAATTTAACTTGGTTAAGATCAGAACATTCCTTTGATCAATATCATCATGAAGAAATTGAAAATAATCCCAATTTAAAAAAATCTATTCATGAATCTACACATGAATTATGGAATTTCTGCAAAAAAGAATTACTTTCTAGTGAAAATGATCAAATCATACTCGATGAAATATTTCTTGCAATTGAGATGAAAATTATCGATAAGGATGACTTGATTTCAACACTTGAAAACCGATTTATATCAGGAGATGTAATCCTTACTGGTACAGATATTCCTAAAGATTTATTATTAATGGCCAACCAAATTACCGAACTTCGCTCATAAACCAATGCTTAAAAATGATCTATGGATAAATCAAAAAGCGTCCGAAGGAATGATAAGCCCCTTCCAATCAAATTTGGTAAGGCATCTTGAACCTAATAATAAGCAAAAACCAGTTTTAAGTTATGGATGTTCATCCTATGGCTATGATTTAAGACTATCGTCTAAAGAATTCCTAATATTTAGACATATTCCAGGTACTGTTATGAATCCCAAAAGGTTTAATCCTGATAACTTAGAAAAAACTATTCTTCACCATGATGATGATGGAGACTTTTTTATTCTTCCTGCACATTCCTATGGTTTAGGGGTGGCTTTAGAAAAAATGAAAGTACCAGAAAATATAACTGTAATATGCATAGGAAAAAGTACTTACGCCCGACTTGGAATTATAGTTAATACAACACCTGCAGAAGCAGGATGGGAAGGTCACCTAACTTTGGAGTTTAGTAATAGTTCGGGTGCAGATTGCAGAATTTATGCTAACGAGGGCATCTGTCAACTACTCTTTTTCGAAGGTGATCCTTGCGCTACCACATATGAAGACAGGAGAGGGAAATATCAAAATCAACCAGAGAAAGTAACGCTAGCAAAGATTTAAAATGAGTAAAGTTGAACTGATTTCATTAACACCTGATGCTGAAAAAACAATGGCTTATATTGCAAGAGTCAGTAATCCAAAAAATCAAAAAAACGAAGATTTTTCAAAATTATTGAGTTATTGCATTAAAAATGAACATTGGAGTGTATTTGAACAGTCATTTATGACCTTACAAATAGAAACCAACAGAGGGATTGCAGCTCAAATTTTAAGACATAGATCATTTACTTTCCAGGAATTTTCACAGAGATATGCAGATAGTTCTCAATTGGGTAATATTCCTTTACCAGAGTTGAGAAGACAAGATTTTAAAAATAGGCAAAATTCAATTCCTGACCTACCTGATCAATTAAAAAAGAGATTCAATGCAAAAATTGCATCTCATTTTAAAGCTGCTTCAGAATTATATGAAGATTTACTTGCTGAAGGAATAGCTAAAGAATGTGCGCGATTTGTTTTACCATTAGCAACTCCAACTAGAATCTACATGTCTGGATCATGCAGATCGTGGATACATTACATTCATTTAAGATCAGCTCATGGTACGCAAGAAGAGCACAAGTCTATTGCCCAAAATTGCAAGTCTATTTTCAAAAAAAGTTTTCCGATTGTATCAAAATCTTTAGACTGGTAGGAATTACCCATGACTACGGGGATTAACCTGAATATTCCTATTTTCTTTAATTATTGAAAATTCAGTATTAAGGATTTTTTCCTGAGATTTTACTTCTCTACTAAGTTGATCGATAGAGCCTCTTATTGTTTTTTCTTCTTGTTTACCAACAAAAGTAGATATTAAATTACCTTTTTCATCAAAAAGATTGACTTGAGGAATACCGTTTACGCTGAATTGGCGTATGTAATTATCCCATTTTTGATTATCAACATTTAAAAAAACAAAATTAATATCCTTTTCGTATTCGTCTTTTAAAATAGACATTTTTGGAGCCATTTCTTTACAAACTTCACACCACTCAGCATAAAATTCAAGAAAGGTTGGCTTATTGTTTTTAAAAGCTATTTCAGGATCAACAGATAATTCGCCAAAACTCTTAAGAAGGTAAGTTGATTGAAAAAAGAGGTTTCGAGACAAAACCAAAGAAATAAAAACTACTGCAATAAGCAAAACGAGTATTGCTTTATTACTTCTTTTAAAAAGCGACTCTCCATTCTCAGATTGCATTATAAACTCTTTTTAACTAAGGATATCTTAGATAATTTCAACAAATAAAGAGAATTAAAATCGGTTACCTTTTAATCAACTGATAAAATAAGAGCAAAAATAATGACCAAAATACATCCTATTCCTGGAATCTAATTATGCAATCAATATTTGGAACTGATGGGATAAGAGGAATATTTAATAAAGATATAACTTATTCTCTAGCCTATAAAGTTGGATATGCTTTAGGTTTGAATTTAGAAAACAAAAATCCAATTGTAATTGGAAGAGATACGAGGATTAGCGGAGATGTTCTTCTTCAAGCAATTACAAAAGGTATAAATGCGAGTGGCAAAAAATTTATAAATCTTGGAATATGCCCCACCCCAGCTATCCCTTTTTTAATCAAACAAGAAAAAATGAGTAGCGGAATTATGATATCTGCCAGTCATAATCCCCCCGAATATAATGGCATAAAGATCTTTGATCATAATGGTCAAAAAATCACCAAATATGTTGAAAATAAAATTCAAAAATGTGTTGAAGAACAGACTCAAAATCAATCAGTTTCGTCGAGGGAGAGCTCTTTAAGTACCAATAAAGAGCTTATGAATATTTATATAAAAAGCCTCACCCAAACAATGGGAGGAGGAAATTTAAGCGGTATGAAAATAATATTAGACACATGTCATGGATCAGCGACAACTTGCGCCAAAAAAATTTTTCAGAACCTTGGAGCTGATGTAAAAGTAATCAATAACTCAAAAAATGGTTTAAAAATTAATATGAAATGTGGTTCTACTAATCTCGAACCATTAAAAAAAGCATTAGAAGAAAATCCTGCAGATATGGGTTTTAGCTTTGATGGTGATGCTGATAGAGTAATTGGACTAGATTCTGAAGGGAATGTATTAGATGGAGATCATATTCTTTTCCTCTGGGGTAGAGAGCTTATGGATCAAAAGATGCTTACAAATAATTTACTCATATCAACTCATATGGCAAATTTAGGTTTTGAAAAGGCTTGGAACAAAATTGGTGGGACTTTATATAGAACTGATGTAGGTGATAAATACGTTCATGACGCAATTAAAGAAAAAAGAGCTGTTTTAGGAGGTGAGCAGTCAGGTCATATACTCTCAAAAATTAATAACTTTTCTGGAGATGGGATATTGACCGCACTTCAAATTGCAAAATATTGTAAAAATAAAAATATTACTCTAAGTGATTGGCTTAAAAGCAGTTTTAAACCCTTTCCTCAAAAACTAACCAACATCTGTCTAGATTGTAACTTTAATAAAATAAATCCAAAAACCAAATCCTTAATTGATAAAACTATAAAAAGTTACCAGACAAAAAACTCAGATGACTCTAGAATTTATATAAGACCTAGTGGTACAGAACCTTTAATGAGAGTTCTTGTTGAGGCTAAGAATCAGAAAAAAGTTCATTATTTATCAGGCGAAATAACAAAAAAACTCTCTTTTGAAATTAAAAAAATAATGAATTAATTCCGAATCAGATTTTTATATAAATCCTTTCAAAAATATCAAGTTGGTTCTGAATAACATACTTCTCCCTGTTAGTTTTAATTTTATTTGGATTAAAACTATCAGAATAATTAAAATCCAGTTGATCTATTTTTTTAAAATTAAAATTACTTGCTATGGTGAAATCCATATAATCGAATAAATCCTTTACATCTGTTTTTATAAAGATTAGGGTTCCTCGATGCAATGAATCTGAAAGAATATTAATAAATTCTGGCTGAATTATGCGCCTTTTATAATGTCTTTTTTTAAACCATGGATCGGGAAAGTTAAAAGAAATACTTTTTAAATTTCTTATAATATATTTACTCTGATCATCATTCAAAATGTTATAAGCATTGCCAAATACAAAATATAAATTATTAATTTCTTTTTCTTGGACTTTTAATTTAGCAGTTTTAACTAATTTCTCACGAATTTCAATTCCTAAATAATTCCAACTGGTATTAAATAAAGCTAAATCAAACAGATATTCACCAGCAGCACAACCTATATCCAAATGCAGATTTAATTTAGAATCACCAAACATATCAACCAAAGAAGGAATTTCCTCAATTTCGTTGAAATTTATACTAAGCGGATTAACGTGCTGTCTCATGCAATTATCAATCTATTCCTTGGTAATAATATAAAGATGCATAATATTCATAACTATGACAATAGTGAGTTAATGAGTAACAGTTTGATGTTTAATTATTATGTATATAAAAAGCAAAAGTTTTGAACGTTTTTAATCAACTTTCTATTTGGCTATCTTTTCAACTTTCAATCATTTTCCTTATTGGTATTCCTATTACATTATTTTTTTGGTCAATTAAAAAAAGAAATAAAGCAGTAAATAAACTTCTATCAATTTATTGGAAAATATCCCCTTTATTTTTTATAAGCCTTCTACTTTTAATAGGTAAGTATAATTATGCTCTAGTTATTACAAATATTTCAACATTATTGATGACGATTTCAGTTTGGTTTTGGAATGATATTAATGATGAATTAAAAGAATATAATCTTTCTTACGCCCTTACCACAATGACAAAAGTATGGAGATGGTCGCTGACTTTTATATCTCTCAATTTCCTAATACAAAGTTTACGAAACTTTAACTGCTTTTCTTTTGTAAATTCTGCTGCATGTGAAATATGGCTTCAGCCTTCTTCAAATTTGTATAATATCATCAAAAATTTGTTTAATTTCCTATTCGGAGCTAACTTTACTCAGCCGATAGCTAAATTTTTAGGATTATTTTCACTATTAATCTTTACTTTAGGACTAATTCAATGGTCAATAATAAAATTACCTAAAAATGGTAGAAACTCTTGCTTCTCAGAAAATGAAGGAAATTGATTTATTAAATAATCTAGAAAAAATAAGTTCCTTGATACCAAATAGAATTCTTAAAATTGAAGGTTATATTTCAAATAAAAATCAAAAGGAACATTTAGAAATAATTATTTTCAAAGGGTTTAGTAGCTCTACCACTCATCCAATCGAAATAGATTTAGAAAAAAAAGTTATTGAATCAAAGTACATAATTACCAACTTTAAACTTTATAAAGCACCCTTAACAGAAGCAAATAGTAACTTTATAAGAGAAAATCAAAATTCAGTTTTCTTTTTAAATAAAAAAAACTGGATTTAAGTGAATTCAAGATTAATAATATTTGAACATCTTTTACATAATTTGGTATTTTGGATGCCAGTAAAGGTTTCTTTTTGATAATGCCAACATCTATCACATTTTTGACCATCAGCTTTTAGAATTTGAATCTTTCCGAGTTCGTTTTTATCAATAATAAGAGAATCCTTGGCCAAATCATTTACCACTTGAAAATTTGATACGATCAGCCAATCCCTAAATAAATCAACTTCTTCATTACCAAATTTTTTTAGCCAAGATAGAGAATCCTTAACAAGTTTATCTTCAGGTAAATAATTGACTTCTGTTTGCAAAGCTGCTCCAATTATTTGTTGATTTCTACAACTTTCTATAGCCTTGTTAATTTCAACTCTCAAATTTCTTAAATTTGTAATATGTTCATTAAGTATTTGATTTTTCCATGACTGCGAAAATATTGGCCATCCTCTTTGAAAGACTGATTTTTCTTTAGTTGAATATGGAATATTTTGCCAAATATCTTCAGCCATATGACAAAGCACTGGAGAAATAAGTACGGCTAAATTTTCAACAACTTTTGACATGACGAACTGACAAGATCTTCTCCTAAATTCTGATTTAGAACTTACATATAACCTATCCTTTGCAATATCCAAATAAAAATTTGATAGATCTACAACGCAAAAACTTTGCAAAATTTGGAAAAATTTTGAAAATTCATAATTTTCATAAGCGTTTGAAATTTGATCTGTAACCTCAACTAATCTGCCTAACATCCATTGATCTAAGAGAGGCAATTGATCAATTTCAAAACTTTCAATTTTAGGATCATAATCATGAATATTACCTAGAAGATATCTTGCAGTATTACGAACTTTTCTGTATACATCTGAAAGTTGTTTGAGTATATTTGAGCCAATTGGAACATCAACAGAATAATCTACAGAACTTACCCATAACCTTAAAACATCCGCACCATAAGAAGGGTCAGTTTTTTTATTATTACCTCCATTAATAATTATATTTGGATCAACAACGTTTCCTAAAGATTTACTCATTTTTCTTCCGTTTTCATCAAGTGCAAAACCATGAGTTAAAACTTTTTTATATGGAGCTTTATTATTGACTGCAACAGATGTCAGCAAAGAAGACTGAAACCATCCTCGATGTTGATCTGAGCCCTCTAAATAAAGATCAGCTGGATACTTTAATTCATTTCTTAGTTCACATACTGCCGCCCAGCTAGATCCTGAATCGAACCAAACATCCATTGTATCTGTTCCTTTTTGCCATAGATCTGATTCTTTTGCATAATTCTCTGGCAAAAGATCTTTAACATCCCAATCCCACCAAATATCTGCTCCATGTTCACCAAAAAGTTCTTGAATATGATTAATTATATCTTTGTTAAGGAGAATATCATTACCATTTTTTTTATAAAAAACTGGAATAGGGACTCCCCATGACCTTTGTCTAGAAATACACCAATCTCCCCTACCAACAACCATAGAATAAATTCTTTTCTTTCCAGTTTCTGGCATCCATTCAACATCTTCGATTGCACTTAATGCAGATGATCTAAAGCCATTTACGGATGCAAACCATTGTTCTGTTGCCCTAAAAATAGTTGGTTTCTTGGTTCTCCAATCATACGGATATCTATGCTTATAGTTTTCTTGTAATAGAAGCAAATTATTTCCTTTTAAATGTTCAATAATTAGATCATTTGCATCTTTCAGGACATTTGATCCTTTGAATTGACCAGAATATTCATTTAAGTTGCCTTTTTCATCAACAACACATGTTATTGGTAATTCATATTTTTGACCTACATTAAAATCGTCTATTCCATGACCAGGAGCTGTATGAACAATTCCAGTCCCTGATTCTGTTGTAATGTAATCTCCTCCAATTACAATTCTGCAATTTTTATTTTTAGAAGGATGTTGATATTCAATATTTTCCAATTTAGAGCCTTTAAGCTCTAGGAGCACCTTGAAATCTTTATTAAATTTCTTACTTATCTCAGAAGCTAAATCCTTTGCAAAAATGTAAATTCGTTTCTCTTCATCAATAGCAAAAACGTACTTTATTTTTGGATTTACTGCAACTGCTTCATTTGCAGGTATGGTCCAAGGAGTGGTGGTCCAAATAGTTATGAAAGAATTATTTTGAAAAAAATCTTTTTTGATATTAAGATTTTCTTGGGTGAAATTTAATAGAATTTCCTCAGGTATTTTAGTTATTTTTAATGAAACATAAATACTTTTTGAATAATGTTCATCAGGATATTCTAATTCTGCTTCTGCAAGTGCAGTCCTTGAGCTTGGACTCCAATGCACAGGTTTAAGACCTCGATATATATAGCCATTTAAAAACATTTTCCCAAATACTCCAACCTGAGCAGATTCATAACTTTTCTTAAGAGTTAAGTAAGGGTTATTCCAATCTCCCCATATGCCCCACCTCTTAAAACCCTCCTTTTGATTATTAATTTGGATATGTGCATAATCTGTAGCTTTTTTTCTTAAATTTAGAGTGTCAAGATTCTTTCTTTCATCAGATTTTAAATTCTGAAGAACTTTTAATTCAATAGGTAATCCATGACAGTCCCAGCCAGGTACGAAATGAACCCTAAATCCTCTTAAGGTTTTGTACTTATTGATTATGTCTTTTAAAACTTTATTAAGGGCATGACCCATATGAAGCGCTCCATTTGCATAAGGAGGGCCATCATGTAATGTAAATATTTCGCCGGAATTACTTGCACCTAATTGGAAATCAATATCATTGTTAGCCCAGAAATTTTGAATCTCGGGTTCTCTCATAACTGAGTTAGCACGCATCGAGAAGTCAGTTTTTAATAAATTTAAAGTTTCTTTATAAGAAAAGTCTGATTTTTGTGCTTTGCTATTTTGAGATTTCATACGACGATATAAAAAATATTGGTGATCAAAAGAATTATTTAAATAAATCTAATTTATTATATTCTTTCTTAATTGAACTGTAGTTTTTTGGGGATGTTTCAAATAATCAATTTACTTGATTTCAGACTTTTATATTATCATTTTTATCATTTCTTACCCACTTTTTTTGGGTTGTATTTTTATTATTGCTACCAAAATTAAAAAAAGTTGAAGGTTTCTTGAAATCACCAAACCACAAATTAATAGATTCTAATATTTTCGTGAAGTTATTTTTAAACTCCAAAAACGTGGTTAATTTTTTCTTTTCTTTATCTGTCAATTGGTACCATCTAGATAAAAAAAGTTCTACTAGATAAAAAATAACTAGTACTGTTAAAAAAAGGAAAATTACAAAAAATGATTCATCTATTGTTTTATTTTTAATTATTAATATCAATCCTATTAATAAATTTAAAAAAGCTCTGATTAAGTCTTTTGGTTTACCGAGCTCAAGATAAATTAAAGGTACAGTTAGATAAACGGTACCAACCAAAATATAAAAAGTTCCCAAATAAAATACCAAATTATTCATTAAATTAACTATTTAATTAAAGTATAAGAGTTGATATGGATAAGCAAACTATCTATCAGAATTTCCCTAAGTGCGGTCGGGGAGACTTGAACTCCCACACCCGAAGATACGAGTACCTAAAACTCGCGCGTCTACCAATTCCGCCACGACCGCTCAAATAAAATAATAATTGAAAGAGGTTTATTTTTAAGATTTTTTTTCTTAAAGATGATTAATTTGACACATTAAAATTAAATTAAAAATCTCTTCAAATAAATTTTTTATGTTTGTGCATGCAATCCTCTTAAAATATTAGTTATATTGTTCTAAGAATATAAGAACCGATTTCAAACTTAACCAGTAAAAATACAACTAAAAATACTAATTCATCAAAAACACTTAGTTGGCAAAAAGAGATTAAAAATTACGTAGATCCGCCAAGTTTTTGGAATCCAACATTAGGTTTATTTTTTGGCGGTTATTTTCTTGCTTTTCTGAGCATATGGCAATGGTACAGGGGTGTTTGGCCTTTACCTTTACTTGTAGCGACTGCATTTTTGGCTTTACATATTGAAGGTACTGTTATTCATGATGCATGTCATAAAGCTGCTCATCCAGTTCCTTGGATAAATCAAGCAATGGGCCATGGCTCAGCTATTTTATTAGGGTTTAGCTTCCCAGTTTTTACGAGAGTTCATTTACAACATCATATTCACGTAAATCACCCCAAAAATGATCCAGATCATATTGTCAGTACTTTTGGTCCAATTTGGCTAATTGCTCCAAGATTCTTTTATCATGAGGTGTTTTTCTTTCAAAGAAAACTTTGGCGAAGATATGAATTACTACAATGGGGAATTGAGAGATCAATATTCATAACAATAATCTTGGCAGGCATAAAATTTGACTTTATGAATTTAATTTATAATTTATGGTTCGGACCAGCATTAATGGTAGGAGTAACTTTAGGAATATTTTTTGATTATCTGCCCCATAGACCTTTTAGATCGAGAAACAAATGGATAAATTCTAGAGTTTATCCAAGCAAGTTTATGAATTTATTAATAATGGGACAGAATTACCATCTCATACATCATCTTTGGCCTTCGATTCCTTGGTTTGAATACAAAGTAGCCTATGAAAAAACAAAGCCACTACTGGATATGAAAGGCTCGCCTCAAAGAGTTGGGATATTTGAAAGCAAAGAAGACATTTTTAACTTTATTTATGATTTATTAATAGGTGTAAGGAGTCATAGCAAAAAGAGAGGAAAGATAAGAAAATTGATAAATCTATATCCTGGCTATAAAATAAAAAAATTTTTACTAAAAATTGTCAATAAAACGTTTATAGGAAGCAGCTAACTCATTCATTCAAAATTTTTGGGACTTTAAAGTATTCATCTTCTCTAGAGGGCGCTAAGTCTAAAAGCTCTTCATTGCAATCAAAATTTAGTTTTTCGTCTTTTCGAAAAACATTGATTACCTCAATTGCCCTGGTAGTGCAAGGCACTTCGTTTGTATCTATTTCTTCAAGTTGTTTTATATATTCCAATATTTTTTCTAATTGTTCTGCATGATTATTAATTTCATTTTCGTTAAGTTCCAATCTTGCTAATTCTGCAACTTTTCTTACTTCCTCTTTAGTTATTTTTGTCATGCCTTTAGTACCTTACCTATATAAAAAATAGTTTATTTAAAATAATTATATATGTAACTTGTAAATTTCCAAATACAAGGCAATATTCACTTCTTTTTAAAAATCAATTTCATTTGTATAGACTATTCTATTTTTCTCGGCTAAATATAATACAGTATTAGTCTGGAAAAATAAAAGAAGACATATTTCCAAAAAATTTCTTTTATCGGCACTCTAAACTCGTTGCCCCTGATTTGATAGGCTGCTATCTCATAAAAAACAATAATGAGAAAAATCAAGTTAAGGGGATAATTGTTGAAACCGAAGCTTATTCACAGGAAGAAGAGGCCTGTCATGGCTTTCGGAAAATAACTAAATCAAATAAATCATTGTTTGGTAAACCTGGAACATTTTATATTTATAAATCCTATGGCATACATCATTGTTTAAACATAGTTACTGATAAAGAAAATTTTGCGAGTGGAGTATTAATCAGGGCAGTTTTCATCTCTAACAAAAATGAAAGATTAGCTTCTGGACCGGGCCTAGTTACCAAGACATACGGTATAGACGTATCATTTAATTCACTTGAAGTTCTAAATAACAAATCTTTATGTATTTCTCAAAGAGACTCGAATCTAGAGGAAAAAGATCTTATTCAAACTACAAGAATTGGCATATCAAAGGCAAAAAATATAAAATGGCGTTGGTATCTCAAAAATAGTAGGAGTGTAAGTAAAAGATTAAAAGGTGACAGAACACCTAAATTTTAATAATCATTTATCTCTAAAACGTAATGCAAATTTGGCCTCATAAACATATCCACACACTCGCTAATTTTTCAATTCAAGATTATGAGTCAGTATTTGAATTAGCTGATAAATTTGATGCACTAAAGAATGCAGGAACAAAAAAGATACCTGCCTTACAAGGCACTTTGGTAACATCATTGTTTTTTGAAGCTAGTACAAGAACAAAGAATAGCTTTGAACTTGCAGCAAAAAGATTATCAGCAGATGTACAAACGTTTGCACCATCCTCTAGTTCTTTAACAAAAGGTGAAACAATAATTGATACTGCCATAACTTATTCTGCTATGGGGGCAGATACATTAGTTATAAGACATTCATCAAGTTACATAACCTTTGAAATCGCTAAAAAACTTGATGCAATAAATTCTAAGACTTCGGTTCTTAATGCGGGAGATGGATTACATAGTCACCCTAGCCAAGGATTGCTCGACATCTATACATTAATAAAATTCTTTTCCAAAAAATCACTGAATCCAAAGATTTTAAATTCCAAAAAAATCTTAATAATTGGCGATGTTAATCATTCAAGGGTCGCAAGATCAAATCTTTGGGCTTTGAGTGCATTCGGCGCTGACGTAATCTTATGTGGTCCTAAGACCTTAATACCTGATGAATTTATAAATTTTTTAAAAACCCCTGCGCCCAATCAAAAAGAAGATCCTGTTAAATCAAGAGGCTCCATAAAAATTTCTAGATCATTGGAAGAATCTATAAAAATTGCAGATGCAATTATTGTTTTAAGACTCCAAAAAGAGAGAATGATGGAGAATTTACTAAGCAGTATCGATTCATATAGTTTGGATTATGGCTTAACCCCAGAGAAATTATCTTTGAGTAGTAAGGAAATTCCAATACTTCATCCTGGACCCATTAATAGAGGTATTGAAATAAGCAGTAAAATAGTAGATGAGTATCCCAATTGCTTAATCAATAATCAAGTTTCGAATGGTATACCTATAAGAATGGCTTTACTTTATTTATTACAGAAATACAACAAATAAATTTATAGCAACTTAAGACTCTCAGTAAAGAATCCATAAAATAATCCCAATCTTAAAGAATCCAATAAAAGTATCAAAAATTTATTTTTCCTATTCAATCGAAAATTTCTTCTTAGAAATATTAAGATTTCAATAAAAACTACTGATAAGAAAGCAGCTACAGGGTCCATGAGTTCCACAACAGCACTTACCATACCAAGGGAACTTCCAAAAAAGTAGCCAATCAAAAGTGTAATTATTGATGCTGAATATCTTCGCCATGGATTATTTGCCCAAATACTTAATGTCTGAATATTTTCTACAATCTTTATTTGAAATTTTGTCTTTTGAGGTCTAAAAACCATTATGCTTTAAATTAAGCCGCTTCAGAGTTTGATTGAATTCTAGTATTACCCTCTACTAATTCAAGTAATGCCTCCAGCTGAGCCATAATACCTCTTAGTTCTCCTGGGTCAGGGAAAAGGTCGTCTTCTTTAATACTTAACTGCATTTCTCTCAGTTCTTGCCTTAAATAGCGAATGTGACTAACAACTTGCTCCCTTTTGGTTTGCGACATGACATCAATAATGACAATAATATTTTAAGAGAGAAAATTTTTGAAAAGGAGACTTTGTATGTTAATGATTGAGAATGAAGATAAATTACCTAAAAACAATGTGAAAAAATTCTGAATATTGAAAATTGCCATATCTTTGAAAATATTTACTTAATACTTATATCAATTTTAAATAATTACTTGAGGCTTTATTATTAGTATGTATTGGCTTTTCTCAAAATGAAATTCATTTCTGAAAATCAAATAAGTGAGGAACTAGTAAATTCTTTTGACGAAGAAATGACCCTTGAGCTCGCTAAAAGGCTAGAAGAAGATAACTATAATACTCCATTTGATGGTTTAAAAGACTGGCACTTACTGAGGGCTCTTGCAATTAATAGACCTGAATTAACAACTAATTATATCCATCTTCTCGATCAGGAACCTTTCGATGAAAACTAAAAGTGAGGACTCCAAAATAAAGGTTCTTTTATTAATAACTGGGAGTATTGCAGCTGT
This sequence comes from Prochlorococcus sp. AG-347-E03, assembly GCA_003279115.1. Taxonomy (GTDB): domain Bacteria; phylum Cyanobacteriota; class Cyanobacteriia; order PCC-6307; family Cyanobiaceae; genus Prochlorococcus_A. The sequence goes on from QCBG01000007.1 coordinate 59,658, forward strand.
AAGAATTCCATTATTAGTTAGCCAATTAGCGAAAGAAAATTATGAAATAAGATGTGTTTTATCTAAAAACGCAGAAAAATTAATAAAGCCGCTTTCTCTCTCAATCTTGAGTAGAAACCCTTGCATTTTAGAAAATGATCAATGGTCCAATAGTCAATCAACACCTCTTCACATAGAACTAAGTAATTGGGCTGATATTTTAATCATTGCGCCTTTAACAGCCACAACATTATCAAAATGGGTAACTGGAAATGCAGAGGGATTAATCCCAAGCATCTTAATAGCAAATATAAATCCAATTATTGTTGCACCAGCAATGAATACACAAATGTGGCTAAATCAAGCTGTCCAAAAAAATTATGAGAATTTACAGAATTATCAAAATGTTTTGTCTTTGCAACCAAGTGAAGGTCTCTTAGCGTGTGATGCTGTTGGCATCGGCAAGATACCACCAAATGATCTAATCCTATTAGCTCTTGAATTTATAGCTTCACACAAACAAAATGAATATCGCAAAGATTTGATTAATAAAGAAATTTTAATAACTGGAGGGTGTACCACAGAGAGAATTGACGCGGCAAGACACATTACCAATAAAAGTTCTGGAGCTATGGGCCTACTTCTTTCTCAAGTAGCGAGGTTCAGAGGAGCACAAGTAAAATATGTCCATGGGCCTTTGAAAATCGATAAGGATCTGACTGATGGAATAAAAAGATATGAAATTGAAACTAGTGTTGATTTAATTAGGGCACTTAATAATGAAATATCAAATTGCGATTATTTTTTCATGAATGCTGCAGTATCTGATTTTAAAATTACCTCTGATACTTCTGATAAAATTCCAAAAAATAAAATTAATGCTCATTTAAATAAAAACTTTGAGCTAGTCCCAGATATTTTAAAAACACTTAGTAAATCAAAAAAAGATAACCAAGTTTTTGTAGGCTTTTGTGCTTTCACTGGATCTATCGAAGAAGCACGAATAACAATTAAAGAAAAAATTATACAAAAGGGTTGTGATTATCTATTCGCAAATCCAATTGATCTTGAAGGCCAAGGATTTGGCTTTTTGGCACGCAATGAAGGTTGGCTGTTTGATAAGAAAAATATGGAACACTACATTAAAAAAACATCAAAAATTGATTTAGCAAATAAATTAATAACCCAAATTATTTCATTAAAAAAATAAAAAAAATTTTTTAATTTGTATTTTTTTGTAATCTTAATCATTAAAAATAATGTGATAGCTTACAATAATTCAAGTTTTTTAAAATCTAAAAAGCTACGGGTTGTTTCGAGGATTTAAAAGTCCTATCTTTTATGGTCCTTTCCCTTGTAATATCCGTACTGAACTTATTAGATGGCTTTTAATCTAACGTCACAGAACTTTACTGCAACTTTAATTATGAGAATTCGTTCTTTCTTAGCTTTTGTTATCTCAATTTGTATAACTTTTGCTTTAGTACCTGTTAAAACATTTGCTTTTTCTGAAAGAGGAAATGCACAATTCACAGATGTTGTTAACACAGGAAAAGCTAATGATTGTCCTACCTTAGACTCATCTCTTGTCGGATCAATATCTCTAGGTAGTGGAGATAGCCTTAAAGGAATATGCATGCATCCAACAGAAGTTTATGTAAAAGTGCCAGGGACAAAACGAAAAGCTGCAGAATTTGTTTCTACAAAAATTATTAGTCCTAGAAATAACACCACAGTGACAGAAGTTTATGGAGATATAGATTCAGGAACTTTCACCGAAAAAGGTGGTATTGATTTTCAACTTATTACTGTATTAACTCCTGGAGGTTTAGAGGTGCCATTTGCATTCTCAGCAAAAGATCTTACAGCTGATTTACCTTCTTCTATTGAGCCAGGCACTGAAGTTAGTGGTTCAACATTTACACCTAACTACAGAACTGGCGATTTTCTAGATCCTAAGGCAAGAGCTAAAAATACTGGTGTTGAATATGCTCAAGGCTTAGTTGCATTAGGAGGAGATGACGAAGAACTTGCAAAAGAAAATATTAAAGTTGATGTAAACGGTACTGGCGTTATTACTCTTTCAATCAACAATGTAGATTCTGACACAGACGAATTTGCTGGTACTTTTGAAGCTATCCAACCTTCAGATACAGATATGGGTTCAAAGGATCCACTGGATGTAAAAATAATTGGGGAGCTTTACGGAAGAAAGGCATAAATTCTTCTTAATAGAAAAAGGGGGTTAAACCCCTCTTTTTTTTTCAAAATTTTTCTTTATCAATTTAAAAAATGGAGTTACAACAAAAAACTAAAACAGATCCTAATGGACTAATACCGCCTTATGGAGGGGAACTAAAAAATTGCATTATCAAAGATAAAAACCTTAAAAATGATCTTATCTCTAAAGCTACTTATGAGTTTGAATGTAGCGAGAGAAATGCATGCGATGTAGAACTTTTGATAGTTGGAGCTTTTTCTCCATTGGAAGGTTTTATGGATGAAAATAACTACAATTCGGTAATTAAAAATAATAGAGATACAAATGGTTTGCTTTTTGGCTTGCCTATTGTATTTGACTCAAATAATGAAAAAGTAAAAGCTGGAGAGACAATATTACTTACATATAAAAAACAAAAAATAGCAGTTTTAGAAGTTAGCTCTAAATGGGAGCCTGATAAATCCTTAGAGGCTGAACTTTGTTATGGTACAAATTCCTTAGATCATCCTGCTGTTAAGATGATTTTTAACGAGAGAGGGAGATTTTATATAGGAGGAAGAGTTTATGGTTTCGAACTTCCAATTAGAGAATTCCCCTGCAAAACCCCAGAAGAAGTTAGATCTACACTGCCATCAAATCATGACGTAGTTGCATTTCAATGCAGAAATCCAATTCATAGAGCGCATTATGAATTATTTACTAATGCCTTACTCTCAGAAAATGTCTCCTCTAACTCAGTTGTTTTAGTTCATCCAACTTGTGGGCCAACTCAACAAGATGATATCCCTGGAAAAGTTAGATATTTGACCTATAAAGAATTAGAAGAAGAAATATCTGATGAAAGAATAAAATGGGCCTTTTTACCTTATTCAATGCATATGGCAGGGCCAAGAGAAGCTCTTCAACATATGATTATTAGAAGAAATTATGGCTGCACTCATTTTATTATTGGTAGAGATATGGCTGGTTGTAAGTCATCATCAACTGGTGAAGATTTTTATGGCCCATATGACGCCCAGAATTTTGCGAATAAGTGTGCAGATGAATTAATGATGCAAACTGTTCCTTCAAAAAATTTAGTTTATACAAAGGAAAAAGGATACATAACAGCTGAAGAAGCTAAGGAATTTAATTATGAAATCATGAAACTTAGTGGTACTGAATTTAGAAAGAAATTGAGAAATGGCGAACCAATTCCTGAATGGTTTGCATTCAAAAGTGTAGTAGATGTTCTAAGACGCTCTTAATATTGTTTTATTAGTAGTATTATAGATTTATTAAAGATTTTTTATCGTGAACAAACGTTGGAGAAACGTAGGGCTATATGTCCTAGCTGTGATTACTGTCATTTTCATTGGTACTTCAGTTTTTGATAAACCTAGTACTGAAAGTTCTACCAAGACCCTAAGATATAGTGATTTTATAGAGGCAGTCCAAGATAAAGAAATCAGTAGAGTCCTTATATCCCCAGATAATGCCACTGCTCAGGTTGTTGAAAATGATGGGAGCAGGTCTGAGGTCAATTTAGCCCCTGACAAAGATTTATTAAAAATACTGACTGAGAATAATGTAGATATAGCTGTAACTCCCACAAAATTAGCAAATCCATGGCAACAGGCTGTAAGTAGCTTGATTTTTCCAGTACTTTTAATTGGAGGCCTATTCTTTCTATTCAGAAGATCCCAAAGCGGGAATGCTGGAGGTGGTAACCCTGCCATGAGTTTTGGAAAGAGCAAAGCCAGACTGCAAATGGAACCATCTACACAAGTAACCTTTTCAGATGTTGCAGGAGTTGAAGGTGCAAAATTAGAACTCACAGAAGTTGTAGATTTTCTTAAGAGTCCAGATAGATTTACTGCAGTCGGAGCAAAAATACCAAAAGGAGTTCTTCTTGTTGGACCTCCTGGTACAGGAAAAACATTGCTAGCAAAAGCAGTAGCTGGAGAAGCTGGTGTACCTTTTTTCTCCATATCTGGTTCAGAATTTGTAGAAATGTTCGTAGGAGTTGGAGCTAGCAGAGTTAGAGATCTTTTTGAACAAGCTAAAAAGAATGCTCCTTGTATTGTGTTCATTGACGAAATAGATGCAGTTGGAAGACAAAGAGGTGCTGGTATGGGCGGAGGAAATGATGAAAGGGAACAAACATTAAATCAACTCCTAACCGAAATGGATGGTTTCGAAGGTAATTCAGGAATAATAATAGTTGCTGCTACCAACAGACCAGATGTCTTAGATTCGGCTTTAATGCGCCCTGGAAGATTTGATAGACAGGTAACAGTAGACAGACCAGATTACGCTGGAAGATTACAGATATTAAATGTTCATGCGAAAGATAAAACTCTTTCAAAAGATGTTGATTTAGATAAAGTTGCTAGAAGAACACCAGGATTTACTGGTGCAGATTTAGCTAATCTTTTAAATGAAGCAGCAATACTTGCAGCTAGAAAAGATCTAGATAAAGTTAGCAATGACGAAGTCGGAGATGCCATTGAAAGAGTTATGGCAGGTCCAGAAAAGAAGGATAGAGTCATCAGTGATAAGAAAAAAGAATTAGTTGCTTATCACGAAGCTGGTCATGCACTCGTTGGAGCACTAATGCCTGATTATGATCCAGTAGCAAAAGTTTCAATAATCCCTAGAGGTCAAGCTGGAGGTTTAACCTTCTTCACCCCAAGTGAAGAAAGAATGGAATCTGGTCTTTACTCTCGTTCTTACCTTCAAAATCAAATGGCTGTAGCACTTGGTGGAAGAGTTGCTGAAGAAATAGTCTACGGCGAAGAAGAGGTAACAACTGGAGCTTCAAATGATTTACAACAAGTTGCCAATGTAGCAAGACAAATGATTACTAAATTTGGTATGAGTGACAAAATAGGTCCTGTCGCTCTAGGTCAATCTCAAGGTGGAATGTTTCTTGGAAGAGATATGAGTTCTACAAGAGACTTCTCTGAAGACACAGCCGCAACAATTGATGAGGAGGTTTCAGAACTTGTTGATGTCGCCTATAAGAGAGCTACAAAAGTTTTATCGGATAATAGAACTGTTCTCGACGAAATGGCTGAAATGCTAATTGAAAGAGAAACTATAGACACTGAAGATATCCAAGATTTGCTCAACCGATCAGAAGTTAAAATAGCGAATTATATCTAGTTTAAAAATTAATACTTAATGAATATTAAAGAAGATTCTTTTTCTGATTTACTGCTAAAAGAATCTTTTTTTTTACTCATAAAACCGGAAGATAATATTTACTCAAATATTTCTATAAGAAATTCATTTTTTGAAGAATTAGGAAGCTTAGTAAAATTAGGATTAAAGAATATTGAAATAAGTTGGTCAAACAACGAAAAGTTGTTGGATTTTATATCCGAAATCAAACTCAATTTTCCAAGAATTAATTTAGGCTCTGCCTCCATAGTTAATGAGCAATCAATAGAAGAATCATTAAAAATTGGATTAAATTTTTCTATGATGAAATTCTGGGATAAAGATCTTTTCAATTATGCTAAGTCAAAAAATTATTTATTAATTCCCGGAATTAAAAATTTAAAAGATCTTGAGGAAGCGATAAATTTAAATTGCAACATCATCAAAATTTATCCAATAAAAAGTAAAGCAAGTTCCATAAATATACTCAACTTTAAAAATATTGATTTTATTGCTGCTGGAGGCCTTTCAATCAATGATGTGAAAACTTATAAATCCTTAGGATATAAAGCAATAGTGATTGGAGATAAAGGTATTATTAAAAAAAAATTTGATCCAAAAATATATGAATGGCTCAAAAACAATTAAATCAAAGATAAAACAATTTATCTAACAAAACTACTAATTATCGATTAAGCCACATTGAGCTTGATTCAGTAGTACATGATCAGCAAGTACTAAAGCCACCATAGCATCAACCATAGGAACTGCTCTTGGTAGAACGCATGGATCATGTCTACCTTTTGCTTTCATCAATACTTCTTTTCCTTCAGCATTTACTGTTTTCTGTTCTTTCCCAATAGTTGCTGTAGGTTTAAAAGCTATCTTCATCTCAATATTTTCGCCATTACTTATTCCTCCTTGTATACCGCCTGAATTATTAGATGTTGTTCTTAACTTCCTAATATCATCAGATTTAATGAAGGCATCATTATGTTCGCTTCCTTTTAAATAAGTTCCAGAGAAACCTGAACCTATTTCAAAGCCTTTCGTGGCAGGCAAAGACATTAAAGCCTTTGCTAAATCAGCTTCTAATTTATCAAAAACAGGCATTCCAAGACCAGAAGGGACATTTCTTACAAGACATTCAATAACACCGCCACAAGAGTCTCCTTGACGCTTTAATTCCTTAATTCTCTCGATCATTTCTGTTGATACCTTTTCATCAGGACATCTAACAATATTAGAATCTATTTTTTTGAGAGAAATCTCCTCTTTATTTATATCAGAATCAATATCATGTATACGCTTTACCCAAGAAAGTATTTCAGTGTTACAGAAGGTTTTTAATAATTGTTTTGCTACAGCACCAGCAGCTACTCTCCCAATTGTTTCTCTAGCAGAGGCTCTTCCACCACCAGAACTTGCCTGAATTCCATACTTTAGATGATATGTACCATCTGCATGAGAAGGTCTAAATACCTGCTCCAAATTATTATAATCTCCTGGTCTTTGATCCTTATTTCTTACCAACATTGCTATTGGAGTTCCAAGTGTTAACCCTTCCTTTATCCCACTTAATATTTCAATTTTATCTTCTTCATTTCTGGGCGTTGTAATGTCACTTTGGCCAGGTCTGCGCCTATCTAATTCATTTTGTATCAGATTTAAATCTATTTTTAACTTAGGTGGACATCCATCAAGGATAACTCCTACTGCACCACCATGTGATTCTCCAAAAGTACTAACACGAAAAATTTTTCCAAAACTACTACTCATAGAAATATTAAATGTTTTATCTATATATAAACATTATATGAAACCAATTGAAAATTAAACAAAAAAAAGCCCCCAAAAAGGGGGCTTTTAAGTTTAAGAACTTTAAGCTTAACCGATAGCTGGAGCTGAAAGAGCTACTGTTGTAGACTCAGCTGCTGCTAGATCAAGTGGGAAGTTGTGAGCGTTACGCTCGTGCATTACTTCCATACCTAGGTTTGCTCTGTTAAGAACATCACCCCATGTAGGAACAATCTTACCGTTTGCATCAACAACTGACTGGTTGAAGTTGAAACCGTTAAGGTTGAATGCCATTGTGCAGATACCCATTGAAGTTAACCATACACAAACAACTGGGAATACAGCTAGGAAGAAGTGAAGACTTCTGCTGTTGTTGAAACTTGCATACTGGAAGATCAAACGACCGAAGTAGCCATGAGCTGCAACGATGTTGTATGTTTCTTCTTCTTGTCCGAACTTGTAACCATAGTTCTGAGACTCTGTCTCAGTTGTTTCTCTAATTAGAGATGAAGTAACAAGTGAACCGTGCATAGCTGAGAATAAAGATCCTCCGAACATACCAGCAACACCAGCCATATGGAATGGGTGCATAAGAATGTTGTGCTCTGCCTGGAAAACAAACATGAAGTTGAATGTTCCAGAGATACCTAAAGGCATTCCGTCAGAGAATGAACCTTGACCGAATGGGTATACAAGGAATACTGCGAAAGCTGCTGAAACTGGTGCAGAGTATGCAACACAGATCCAAGGACGCATACCTAAACGGTATGAAAGCTCCCACTGTCTTCCCATGTATGCTGAGATACCAATTAGGAAGTGGAAAATTACAAGCTGGTAAGGACCACCGTTGTATAACCACTCATCTACAGTAGCTGCTTCCCAAATTGGGTAGAAGTGTAGACCAATAGCGTTAGATGAAGGAACAACTGCACCTGAGATGATGTTGTTTCCATAAAGGAATGAACCAGCAACTGGCTCTCTAATTCCGTCGATGTCTACTGGTGGTGCTGCGATGAATGCAACGATGAAGCAAGCCGCTGCTGTAAGAAGGCATGGAATCATTAAGACGCCGAACCAACCAACATAAATTCTGTTGTTAGTTGATGTTACCCACTCACAAAACTGTGGCCAACCTTTTAACAGCGAAGAACGCTGCTGCTGAATAGTTGTCATGAGTTCGTAAAGTATGTCTCTTAAGTGAGACGTGTAAATAAAAACGGAAATAAATTCCGCTTCAAAGATTTTAGACCAAAATCGCTAAAAATGTGTAAATTATTTTTCTGTTGGTAAAGTTATTTTTGTGAAATATAAGAAAAGAAGCTTCGTGTCTTAATATTTTCTTTGTTATTGGTGATTTAACTTGGTAATAATAGAATGGCTGCTTAATGGAAAAAGATCGAAAGAGGTAGTTTCTTTAAAAGAGGCTAGGTTTAGAAGACTGCAATTAGAGGGTTTTGGAGCTGTTATTTACTGGAGCGAAAGGATTTAGGTTTAAGAACATTAAAGTTGTTAAAAAAAATATAAAGTATTAAATATTAAATAAACTTATCTATTAAATAAAAAATCCTTATTGAATAAAAGTAGTTTATTGTTCTAGTTTCTTAATTTAAAGACTTTCAAACTCTTGAACCCATTGTTTTTTGGAACAAATCACTTCTTTTTTTGTGTAGCTCATCGCAATTTTTTTTTCCTTATAAGCAGCTTCTCCAATAAAAACAGGCCAAATCAGTTGGTCTCGGTCATATTTATGAATTATTCCTTGGCTATCAATAAATAATGGATCTCCTTTCTTAATCATTTTCCAATCTTGGTTTATTCTCTCAGGATGAATTAGGCCATCAATATCTCCCTTTTCATCTCTTGGATAATCTATACTCCCTTGATGAACGTGAACAACCAATTCTTTTGGAAGTTCTATAAGGTTATTTTTTAATTTATCTATCTCTTCCCTCAGGGAGCTAATTATTAGAGAGAATCTATTCACGATGTTTGGATCATAAAAATTTTGTGCTACAGCTCCTATTTCAATAACTAAACCACATGGCCAAGCTTCTACAAGAAATCCTGTTTGGAATTTATCTTTCTCATGCAAATAAATTGGCAATCCAAATTTGTTCTGCAGTAATGCAGCTAAACAAAAATCTTTGAATCTCCTCCCATACAAAACAATGCTTGTTCCCATATTTGAAGTAGTAGTATGCAAATCGATTGCAATTTGACAGGGTTTAGATCCGTTAATTCCAAATTCATCTACTAAAAAATTAGCTCTATTAGTTTCATAAAAGCTATTCTTATGTTGATCAAAATTTTCACTTTCTTTAAAAGATCTATTTAAATCTACATCTATATATCTGCACCCTTTTTCATAGGCAACAGGATTGCCTATGATGTACTCATACTCAATACCATAATTTAGCCTACTTTCCTTTCTATTAAATTGCTTAACTGCCCACACAGGATTAATTTCATTCCCATGGGTCCCTGAAACGATAAGTATTCTTTGAACAGTCATTTTTTCTTTAAAAATAAAATTTCATGCAAAATAAATACCTTATAAAGGCCTCCAGAAAATTCTGGTTTTGGTTTTGGACTCAATTAATGAATGGCTTCGCGCCATCAGATTTACATGGTAATTATAAAAGGCCTAGAGGTATAACAATTGATAGTGAATACGATATTAATAATGAGAGTGGACAAATTTATTTATTTGTAGGGAATTCTTGTCCTTGGTGTCAAAGAACTTTACTCGTCCACGAAATAAAACATCTATCTAAAAAAGTTAAAGTTATTTTTTTAAAAGCAGATGTTGAGCATGGCGAATGGATTTTCAATACAAAGATTAAGGGATGTATTAGACTTTCAGACCTTTACAAAAAAGCTAATAAAAAGATTACTTTTAGGGCGACATTACCTCTTTTAATTAGCTTTGTAAAAGATGAAGTAAATATCCTATCTAATGAAAGTTCACAGATTATAAGACTACTCAATTCAATAAAAATTCAATCAAAATATCAGATATTAACTATTAAAGACTGTAATCAAAAATTTTTAGATTTAATTAATAACAGCATTAATGATGGTGTATATAAATGTGGTTTCGCCAGAAACCAGTCAGCTTATGAAAGAGCAAGTCAAAATCTTTTCGCAGCTTTAAATGAAATTGAAAATTTACTACAGAAAAATAAAAGGGACTGGATATTTGGAGAAGAGTTAACCTATGCAGATATTTACCTTTTTCCAACGCTTATAAGATGGGAATTGATATATAGCAAACTTTTCAAATGTACGGAACAAGAACTATCAAGTTTTGAAAAGATTATTGAATGGAGATCAAAATTCTTTAAATTATCTAACGTAAATAGGACATGCTTCGACAATGAATGGAAAAAAGATTACTACAAAGCGTTATTCCCTTTAAACCCAAATCAACTAATCCCAGTTTTACCATCGCTAGAGGAAATAATGAGATTAGAGTAAGAAAAAATATAAAAATCAATTTCCAAAAAAAAAAATGATGTTGTAATGAACACTTATTTAGTTCATAGATAATGCAATTTCATTTGAAATTAACTATGTTATGTATGTCTACTAAAGTACGAAAAGCTTAAAATGAAATCCATTGACGAACACATCCAAAAAGATCAATCGGAAATCGAATCTGCAAAAGCAGAGGGCAATCTTCCAAAGGTCAGACATTTAACAGAAGAGCTAAAAGAACTCGAAGAATATAAGGATCATCATCCAGAAGATAAGCATGACCCTAATGCCTTGGAATTATTTTGTGACGCCAACCCAGATGAACCTGAATGTCTTGTTTATGACGATTAAGGTTTTTTAATCATTAGATAATGCATAAAAAAAGGGCCTAAAAAGCCCTTTTTTAGTTCTTAAATTCTTTTAGTAATCCATATTAAAATCTGATGGGCTACCTGTCAGAGAACATACCACCGACTCTTCATTTTTCATTACCTTAACTTCAACAATTGGTCTTCCCATTTTCTTAAGAACCTCAATATCTTGAATAGTTTGACATCTAGCTATTATTTTTCCTTCTTTATCAAAACAACTGTAGAAATTCATATTATTTTTAAGAGAATTATCTTATTTATGGCTAATTTTCATTATTAAATCAAGTGTATTTATTTACAAAAAAATTTTTTATTTAAGTTAGATCCTTTTCCACACTTCAGAAAGCAGTGAGGATAAACCTTTTTTTAAAGATGAAGAAATAACTAAAACTTTCTTTTTTGATAGATCTTCTAACTGTTTTGTAATTATTTTCAAATAATCATCATCTACCAGCTCCATTTTATTTAACACTATTATTCTCTCTTTATCTAAAAGACCCTTCCCATATTTTTTTAATTCCTGCTCAATAATCTCAAAATCATGTAAAGGATTTTCTGCAATTGCATCAATTAAGTGAACAAGTATCTTGGTTCTTTGGATATGCCTTAAAAAATCATGCCCTAAACCTACTCCATCAGATGCACCTGATATTAATCCAGGAATATCCGCAAAAAGGCAACCATTCCCATCAATTTTTCTTACTACACCTAAATTAGGTATTAGAGTCGTGAAAGGATAATTTGCGATTTTTGGATGGGCAGATGATACAACGGAAATCAAAGTACTTTTCCCAGCATTTGGAAGGCCTATAATCCCAACCTCTGCAAGAAGTTTTAGTTCTAATTGAACCTCCCATATCTCACCATCTTTTCCTTCAGTGAATGATTCTGGGGCTCTATTTTGATTACTTAAATAGTAAGCATTACCATGACCACCTCTTCCTCCAATGGCAATAGTTAAACTTTGTTTATCTTTAGTTAAGTCTCCTAAAATAATGCCGGTTTTAATATCCCTTATTTCTGTACCGCAGGGAACTTTAAGGATTCTATCCTGACCTGAAGCACCTGATCTCTTATTAGGACCTCCTTTGCATCCATCTTCAGCAATTATTTCACGTTTGAATTTGAAATCTAATAATGTTTGAAGATTATTATCAGCCATCAAAATAACTGAACCCCCTCTGCCACCATTTCCCCCCGAAGGTCCTCCTGCAGGAACAAACTTTTCTCTCCTAAATGAAACTATTCCATTTCCACCTTT
>QCBG01000008.1 GCA_003279115.1 Prochlorococcus sp. AG-347-E03
AAAATTAATATATTTAGTAATTCTAATCTCCCAAAAAATAAATATGGTGTTTGGACACTCTTAATTGAAGAGGAAATAAAACTTCTTAAAGAATTACAACCAGTTATGGGTCTTCCAGATACTTTAAAAGCCAAGAATCTATTTGAAAATAGAAAACAGCTGATAAATAAAGCGTTTAGCGAATTTGATGCTAAAAGCAATGATAGCGTTTTCAATTTTGATGAAATTTTAAACAGCTCTGAAAAAGATGTTAGTAAGAGTTGGAAATCAATTACTGAAAAAGATCCTGAGGCTAATAAAACTTTTCCAATAATTGAATCTGCAAATATTGATAAACTCAGATCTGCGATAAAAGAGGATTTGAGTACATATATGAAAGATAATTACCCCTCATTAAAAAAGGATTTATAAATATTTATCTTTTTTTTGTTTTTTTTTGAGACTTTTCTAAGTTAAATAGATAATAGGATTCATTTAAAAAATTTTGAGCAACCAAAAGTTCGAGACACTTCAGTTACATGCAGGCCAAGTTCCTGATCCAACTACAAATTCTAGAGCAGTACCCATTTATCAAACTAGTTCCTATGTCTTTGATAATGCAGAGCATGGAGCGAATCTTTTTGGACTAAAAGAATTTGGAAATATTTATACTCGACTTATGAACCCCACCACAGATGTCTTCGAAAAAAGAATGGCAGCTTTGGAGGGTGGAATGGCAGCACTTGCAACATCCTCAGGACAAGCTGCTCAATTTTTGGCAATCGTGAACTGCATGACAGCGGGGGATAATTTTGTCTCTACATCTTTTCTATATGGTGGGACCTACAATCAATTTAAAGTACAATTTCCAAGATTAGGAATAGAAGTTAAATTCGCAGATGGTGATAGTATTGATAGTTTTAGAAATAAAATTGATGATAAAACCAAAGCAATATATGTCGAATCAATGGGAAATCCTCGGTTCAACATTCCAGATTTTGATGGACTATCTGCTTTGGCGAAGGACAATGGAATTCCTTTAATAGTTGATAATACCCTTGGTGCTGGTGGTGCTTTAATAAGACCAATTGATTTTGGAGCAGATGTTGTTGTAGAAAGTGCAACGAAATGGATTGGTGGACATGGAACAAGTATCGGAGGGGTTATTGTTGATGGCGGCACCTTTGATTGGGGAAATGGTAAATTTCCACTAATGAGTGAGCCAAGCGCTGCTTATCATGGGCTAGTTCATTGGGACGCCTTTGGTTTCGGTAGTGATATCTGCAAATCTTTGGGAGTACCTGATAATAGAAATATAGCTTTTGCGTTAAGAGCAAGACTTGAATGCCTGAGAGACTGGGGATCAGCCCAAAGTCCTTTTAATTCGTTTTTGTTATTGCAGGGTCTTGAAACTCTAAGTTTAAGAATAGAGAGACAAACTTCTAATGCTCTTGAATTAGCAAAATGGCTGGATTCTAATTCTAATGTAAGTAGTGTTAATTACCCAGGCCTAGAATCTGATCCATATTACTCAAGTGCCAAAAAATATACTACTGGAAGGGGAATGGGTTGCATGCTTATGTTCTCTCTTGATGGGGGTTATGAAAATGCAGTAAAATTTATTGATTCCTTAAAATTAGCGAGCCACCTTGCTAACGTGGGAGATTCAAAAACATTAGTAATTCATCCGGCTTCAACAACTCATCAGCAATTATCTGAAGAAGAACAATTATCTGCAGGCGTAACTCCCACGATGGTAAGAGTTTCTGTAGGAATTGAGCATATTGATGATATAAAAGCAGATTTCGAACAAGCACTTTCACAAATCACATAGGAAAGGAGATTTATTGGCTTTAATAATTCCTAGTAACTATCACAAGATTAGTGATGTTGAGAAAAATCATATATCTTGGATCGAACCAGAATTGGCAAAAAGACAGGATATACGTCCTCTTAGGATTGGTATTTTAAATATCATGCCTCTTGGGAAGCAGTATGAATTTAACTTACTACATCCACTTGGTTTATCTCCTCTTCAAATTGAGCCAGTTTGGATAAAACTTGAAACTCACTCTTATAAAACATGGGATCTTAATCATCTAAATAATCTATACATAACTTGGGAAGAAGCAAATAATCCAGAACCGTTGGATGGAATCATTATTACTGGAGCACCTATTGAGCACCTAGCCTTTGAGGAGGTTAAGTATTGGGATGAATTTGTGAAAATTGTAAATGAAGCCAGAAATTCTTGTGCGAGTACTCTTGGATTATGTTGGGCGGGCTTTGCGCTGGCTTATTTGGCAGGGGTTGATAAGCAAGTTTTTGATAGAAAATTATTTGGGGTATTCCCTTTAAAAAGTCTTGTTCCTGGACACCCTTTGATGGGTACACAAGATGATGAATTTATATGTCCTCAAAGTAGATTTGCGGGATTACCAGATTTGGAAATGGAGAAGGCCCAAATAGAAGGGAAATTGAATTTGTTGGCTTATGGGGAAAACGTCGGATATACAATATTTGAATCTAATGATCAAAAACAACTTATGCATTTAGGTCATCCTGAATATACGGTGCACAGAATTATTAGTGAAATTGAAAGAGATAAAGAAAAGGGAGATGTTCCTCCTCCTAAAAATTTTGATCCAAATAGTTCAAAAACCGCTTGGAGATCTCATAGGAATTTGCTTTTTCAGCAATGGCTTTGGTTTTGCTATCAACAAGTTAGTCTTAATTAACTTTTTTAATGAGCGCTTTCTATACCACCTAGTCTTTCAAATAAGTTAAGACTTTCTTTATTTAATCCTACAATTTCAACTTTTGAACCACCATTCTGGAACTTTCTAATAATTTGCTCAAGAGCAACAACTCCACTTTGGTCCCAAATATGAGCTAAAGACATATCAATTACAATATTTTCAGGATGTTCATGAATGTTAAATCCTTGTAAGAAATAAATTTTACTTACAAAAAATAATTGTCCTTTTACTTTGTAGGTAGTCAAATTATTTTCTTTAGCTCTTGAGACAGTTATAACTTTTGCGACTTTTCTGCTGAAAAGTATTGCAGCTAATGCAACTCCTGCAATAACTCCAAGTGCAAGATTATGAGGTTTAGTCAGCATTGTAACTGCAAAAGTCATAAGCATTACTGCAGTATCACTTTTAGGTATCTTTCTAATATTTTTTAATCCATTTATATCTGCTGTACTTATTGCGATCGTTATCATGATTGCTACTAAAGCAGCCATTGGTATTGCTCCAATCCAAGACTTCAAGAGGATAATCATAATTAGTAGAGATATACCTGAGGAGAGAGTTGATAATCTAGATTTACCACCATTTTCAGTATTCATAACAGATTGCCCAACTAAGGCACATCCTGCCATTCCACCAAATAAGGATGCCACAATATTTGCAAAACCCTGTCCTCTTGCTTCTTTATTTTTATTAGAACTTGTATCAGTTAAATCGTCTAAAATGTCTTGAGTTAAAAAGGTTTCCATTAAACCCACGAGAGATATCGCAAGTGAAGTCGGTAAAATAATTCCTAATGTTTCAAGACTAAAAGGTACTTTCCCATTTTCAATTGATCCAAAAGGAAGAGAAATACTTGGTAATCCATCAGGTAATTTACCCAAATCGCTAACTGTTGGGACATCTAGATTCAAGAAAATGCTTATGAGAGTAATTACTACTATCGCGATAAGTTGAGATGGGACTACTTTTGTTATTTTTGGAAGCCCATAGATAATTATTAATCCTAGGATTACAAGAATCCAAACTACTGGGATCTGAGAGTTAACTGGATACTGATTCAAAGTTTGTTCAATTAATCCTTTTGATTCTTTAATACCTATTCCTAACTGAGGTAGTTGTGCCTGAAATATTAAAAGCGCCAGTGCATTTACAAATCCACTTAATACTCCCGTTGGCACGAATCGCATTTGGTAGGCAAGTCTTAAATATCCCCAAAGAATTTGGAAAATTCCAGTTAATATTCCAGCTGCGATTAGATATGGGACTCCTAACCCAGGAGCTTGTGACTCTCCATAAGCAACAAGTCCAGTCATCAAAAGAGCTGTTGAACCTGTGGCTGATGTGATCATCCCACTTCTTCCTCCAACAATCGCAATTGTTATAGATAAGCAAAATGCACCAAAAAGGCCAACTTTAGGATCTACACCAGCTATACCTGAAAAAGCAATTGCTTCTGGGATCATTGCAAAAGCAACTACTAAGCCAGAAAGAATATTTGACTTTGGATCATCTAACCAATTTTTAGATAAATATCTTGAGAGATTTGACATTTTAAGTTTCTTAATAATTAAGAAGTTACCTCATAAAGGAGGCAAAATACCTTGTGGATCGAAAATATTCTTTAAAGTTTTTAATTCATTCATTCTGTTTCCAAAGGCTAATCTTATTTCTTCCTCATGAGAATCCAAATGATTATGCAATTGGGCTAAGTGAATATTTGGATAAAACCTTTTAAGCTTGCTCCACGATTTATAAATCCATTCCAAAGCGACTTCTTTTTCTTCAAGATCATTTTTTTTCCATGATGCATATAACCATGGTTTCCAAGTACTTTTTCTATGAACAAAAAAGCTTGAGCCATGATTTAACTTTTTAGTATTGCAACCTAATTGTTGAGAAGCAACATAACAGGAATTATTAGGTCTATTTCCCATTATTTCGTCCAAACATTTTATGAAAATTGGGATATCATTTTTTAAATCTTCTCCAAGAAGACTAATTACCTCAGAATGGTTATTTGCATTCAGCTCATACAAATTCAATTCCTTTGGGAAGAAATTTATTTTGTTAAAGTTTTCATGAAATTGTTTTTCTAGCCCAGGAAATTTGTCTAGAAGCATTAGGTAATCTTCTGTTCTTTTAGCCTCTAAATTATTTTTGAGTTCAGCAAAAATATATATGTAAATTTTTTGAGCGTAAATCCATTGAAGACTAATATTTTCTGGAAATTCCTCTGATAGTTTTATTATTTCTGAAAGTTCATTTAGATTTACAAATCCCTCAATAACTTTAATTGGATTAGATTGGAAAGTTTTAAGTTCTAGTTCGGTAATTATTGAGAAGAAGGGTGCTGCGCCTTTAATTGCTTCCCAAATCAATTGTTCTTCTGGATTTATTTGATTTTTTTTTAAAGAGATAAATGTGCCATTACCCAAGAAACCTTTTATTGACTCAATATTATCGATAGCTAATCCATAAGTTCTACTGAGCGGGCTTACTCCACCAGTAAGTATATAGCCTGCTCCAGGAAGTTTCGAAAGTCCGATTGGAAAACTTCGATTATGTTTTTGTAAATGATTTACTAGATCCCCCATTATTACTCCCCCTCCAATTGTTACTAAATTGGTTTTTCTATCTAAGTGAATTTTGCTGTGATTTTTTCTTAGATCAAGAGTTGTAAAACCATTTTTTGCACAACTAGAGGTTGTACCTCCACTACATATGCAAAGGTGCTCGAATTTTTCCCTAGAATAGTTATCCTCATTAAATAAGGAATTATCCACGTCATAAATTATTTTCTTTAATTTTGCATCCTTTGAGTTAGTATTAGGAACTTCAAGCAAGTTATTATTTTTCACTACATGATATTGTTCTTTACTATTATGGTATAAGTAATAATTTGAATTTGGATAATTTTGATTCGAAGCTAAATAAACAAGTCGCGATACTTATCTGTGGACACGGGAGTAGAAACAAACTAGCCATTACTGAATTTCAAGAATTAACTAAGATCATCCAAAAAAGATTTCCAAACTTTTTAGTTGAATATGGTTTCTTGGAATTTGCTAAACCTTCACTTGTTGATGCTTTAGACAAGTTAAAAGATCTTTCTATAAAAAAAGTAATTGCAATACCTGCGATGCTTTTCGCTGCTGGCCATGTAAAAAATGATATACCTAGCCTGCTTATGAATTATTCAAGTAAAACAGGAATTGAAATAATTTATGGAAGAGAATTAGGTATTAATAATTTAATGATTAGTGCAGCTTGTGAAAGAGTAAAAGATGTATTTAAACAAAATAATAATCTCAAACCTGAAGAATCATTATTAGTTGTTGTGGGTAGAGGCTCTTCTGACCCAGATGCGAATTCCAATGTTTCAAAAATTACGAGAATGATCGTAGAGGGTATTGGTTTAGGGTGGGGGGAAACAGTTTTTTCTGGAGTAACTTTCCCTCTTGTTGAACCTGGCTTGAAAAATGTTGTGAGACTTGGTTATAAAAATATAATTGTTTTCCCTTATTTCCTTTTCTCAGGTGTCCTTGTTACAAGAATAAAAAGGCAAAGTGATTTAGTTGCGATTAATAATCCAAATATTTCATTTATACATGCAAAATATCTTTCTTCACAGACTTATGTGGTCGACACTTTTGTAGAAAGGATTGAAGAGATTCTTAAAAACGAAGGTAATAATTTTATGAATTGCTCAACTTGTAAATATAGATCAAATTTATTTGGCTTTGAAAAAGAAGTTGGAATGGTTCAAGAAAGTCATCATGACCATGTAGAGGGCTTAGGTATCAGCTGTGATTTATGTGATCCTGAATGTAATGGTGCTTGTGAAATACAAAATCAAATCCCAAATCATAATCAAGAAAAATCATACTCAGGGGGAGGTGATTACTTAGAACATGAACATGTAGAGGCTCATCAACATGAACATAATCACCATCACCATCACCATTGTATTTATCCCAATTCCAAACATCCTTTAGGACCTGTCACACTTCGCTTGCCTAATAAAGAGTAAATCTTAAGAAAATCCGTTGAAAATCAATGAATCACCTGTCTCTTTCTCGACTTAGTCTTAATAGACTCAGTATATATAAGTATTCTTAATATAAAATCGTGAAAGTATTTTGAGCTAGATTTTCCACAATTTGCAGGCTGTTTTCCACGTCCAAATCCACACTGGATAAGAAATGGCAGTATTTTTCAAAAAAAACAGGACTTCAACACTATTGTTGACTTTTTTTTAAGTTCTATTCAATTTCCTTATTTGAAAAAGAAGTTTTTAAAGAACTCACTTATAACATGAGTCTCATTTGATAATTTGAAAAGTTTACTAAAAGATTTTTCTTGATATTTTCAGAAAAAAATATCATTATTGTTGAGGTAAAAAACATAAATTTATGGATCAAATCAGCCAATCAAATTTAACTGATAAGAAACTCGTAGAGTGCTCTTCAAATAAAATATCTTTAGAAACAGAACTTTCAGAGACTCTTTATAACACCATGAAAGATTTTGTATTAAGTAACCCAACTTGGGATCAATATAAGCTTATAAATTCAGCATTAGCTACTTTTCTCGTTCAAAACGGATGTACTGATAATTCTGTATCCGAGATTTATTTAAATCAATTATTTACACCCTCTAAGTCTTTTTAATATTCAAACAGGCTCTTCTACTTAGGGCCATCATTGTAAGGGTGGGGCTCTGCCATGAAGAAGTTGGCCAGCATGCTCCATCTAGTACAAGAACATTCTTACATCTCCATAATCTATTAAATTTATCAACTACGCTATTTTCTTCATCAATTCCCATCGGTGCGCCCCCTACTTCATGAATGTAATATCCTGGGGGTGGAGGGCTTTCTGAAAATGCTATTAAATTTTTTGTAAATAAACTCCCAAATGGGATATTCATTAGTTCATCAATATTTTTTATCTCCCCATCTGAGGCTTCTATTGATTTTTGGATTGTTTTTACCATATGTTTAGCCATATTTAATTCATTTTCACTCCATTCGAATTCTATGTATGGGATTGGGATACCCCATTTATCTGTTTTTTTTGAGAGAGAAACAGAATTATTCTCCCTAGGGAGGACTTCACCATGTGCTATGAGAAAGCCAATAGATGTATTTGGATCTTTTTGTAAAAATTTAGGTATACCTAATCTATCAATTGCTCCCCAGATTCCATAGCCTCTATGGAAATTTATATTTTCAGTTGTGGGTAAATTCGTACCAAATGGAATAAAGAAGCTTCCTGCGCCAGAAAGATTGGGAGAATTATCTAAAGATTTTCCTGAGGTTTTTGTTTTTGGGACTGAAAAAAATCTACATATTGATATATGGTCCATGAGGTATTTACCTAATTTCCCAGAAGTATCTCTAAAACCTGAGGAATTTGATTTATATTCTGAGTTCAGTAGTATTCTGAGAGTTGAAATTGTTGATGCGCAAAGAAGGATTAAATCACAATTTAATTCTTTTTTGCATCCGTTTTCTAGGTTTACTATCGTTAATTTTGATGCAAGCTCTGTTATCTTGTTAATTTCAAAAGACTCTACTTGGTGATTTGAGATTATTTGTACATTCCCAGTATCTAAAGCTTTTTTTAAAGTGCTTCCTAAACTTGAAGACTTGGGCCATTTTTCATCTTTTACTGATGAATTACTATCAAATCCTCTTGATTGGATAAATGGATATTTTAATTTTGATTTAACTTTGCGGCCAAAATTATTTTCGTTTTCTGTAAGAGGGATTTCACTAATGTATTTACCGTTTGGGACTTCCTTAATATCATCTTTTCGTCCATAGATTCCGCAGAAACTTTCAATAAAATCATAGTGAGGGGACAGTTCATCGTATGAAATAGGCCAGTTTGGTCCGAATCCGTCTTTTTTAGCTGGATGAAAATCTTCTGGGGAAAGTCTTAATGTTATACCTCCCCACGTTAATGATCTCCCCCCATATTGTTTGCCTTGAGTCCAAAGGAAGGGCTTTTTTTGGGGGCAGTCATAAGGATGCTTCAATTCATTTGAATATAAATCAGGATTATTTTTCCAATAACCAGGATGTTGGCATTGATTGGCATGTTTTTTTGTTAAAACTCCTGAAAATCTTTTAAATGTACTTTTTGGCTCATTATTACTAGCTTCATGCCTTTTAACTTTAGGCCCTGCTTCTATTACTAAAACTTTTATGCCCTTTTCTGCTAATGTAAGTGCCGCTATTCCTCCTGTAGCTCCAGAACCAACAACAATTGCATCATAAGGATTTATATCCAAAACCTTCTTCGTGATTTGTTATTTCAATAAATATAGCATTCAGTTAATAATTAATTTTTAGATTTCAGCTTAAGAAGTTAGAATTTATTGAAATACCACTCATAAAATGAGATTTATAATTTTAACTTTTTTAATAATTGTTTTAGCCCTCCCCTTAAGAGCCTTCGCTGCGTTGGATTATGGTAAACAATCCCTAGTAGGAGCTGATTTTTCTGGATCTGATTTAAAAGGAGCAACTTTCTATTTGACTGATTTACAAGACGCAAATTTATCAGGTTGTGAGCTCCAAAATGCGACTCTTTATGGAGCAAAATTGAAGGATACTAACTTAAGTAACTCCAATTTAAGAGAAGTAACTTTAGACTCAGCTGTTTTAGATGGAACAGATTTATCAAATACTAACTTGGAGGATTCTTTTGCTTATAGTACACAGTTTGAAAATGTAAAAATACAAGGTGCAGACTTCACAAATGTTTTTTTGCCAAGGGATATTGTTAGGAAATTTTGTGAAAGTGCCTCTGGCACTAATCCAATCACAAATAGAGATACCAGAGAAACTTTAGAGTGCGATTAAATTTATGCACAAAGAAGTTCTTTTTTAATCTTTCTTTGTTTATAAAGTGATCTCCCAATAGGCCAACCTAAAGTAGATAAATGTCTCATTAAAGAACTTGAGTATTTGAAATAAAGATTGTCTGAATATTTGATACCAAGTTCTTTTAGAGTGGTAATTAATAAAAATAGATCTTTCTTATTGCCTTTTTTTATATCCAATAATATTAAAGCCTCACTTGATAATTTTTCTTCTAGAGTCTTTTCATTCTCAACAAAACCAACTTTAAGTGAATTAAATTCATCAGAATATAAAGTATAAATTATTCCATCTTTGAATTTTTCTTTAGAAGTGTCTACATTAAACCTTGAAATTAATGTTTTGTATCCCTTTATGATTTTTCTATTATTCATAGTTATTTGATTTCGTTCTGAGCTATTTCGTATTTCTCCAATAGATTATTTACTTCTGCTAATGCAATCCTCTTTTGACAGGCAGAGTCATATCTATTTACTGCTACTGAAGGTATTGAACCTTTGCTTTTCATCTCCCTTATACCAGTTTCTAGACATTGGAAAGCAACACTTGATAGATCCCTACCTTCTGCGGCTGCCCAAACTTTCATAAGGTAATTAAGGTTTGAGGGTACTGAGATTTGGACTTTATTTGAATTCGAAGTATTCAATGCAATATCATCGAGACTAATTTCTTTGGAAGATATAGTTTCCTTTACTTTTTTCTTCAAAATTTTTACTTGACTAATAGCGTCTTCTTTATTTTTGATTTTTTGGTCTATTGCAAATAATTCATCTTCAGAATTTATTAAAGCTTCTAATGCCCATTTAGCATCATCTTTCGCAATGGCAGTTCTATCAAGCCATTCATCTCTTATTTTTGACCAATTGTTAGGCATAAGCTTTATGCGTTAATTATAGAATAAACTAATCTGAATAGATTGTCTACAAATTCTATTTAGAATACATATAGATTATATAAAGTTTAAGATTTTCTTTTTTATTAAGATCTATCTTCTTAAAATAATGTTTTTGGATAATTAAAACTTTAGAGATTGATACAATATTATTTTGGTAATTGGGGACTATCTATTAAGATAAATTCAACTCTTATGCTAAAAATATTTGTATCTCGTTAATTAATTCCTATTTTTTTAAAGTTTTTGTGCTTTTAATCTCTTTCAATAAGTTCAATTTTATATCCATCAGGATCCTCAACAAAAGCTAAAACAGTCGTACTGTTTTTCATTGTTTTAGGTTTTGTTGTCACTTTACAACCATTATTTTCTAATCCTTGGCAAATAAGATGAATATCTTTAACTCCAATAGCTATATGTCCATATTTATCTCCAAGCTCATAGTCTTCTGACTTTTTATCCCAGTTGTGAGTTAATTCAATCACTGCGTTTTCTTTTTCTGAGCCATAGCCAACAAATGCCAAAGTGAATTTTCCATGAGGATAATCCTTTTTTCTTAATAAATCCATTCCTAATCTATTGACATAGAAATCAATGGATTTATCTAAATCTCCTACTCTAAGCATTGTATGTAAAATACGCATTTTGAATAATGAACCTTAATTAATTATCTAATATTTAATATCCATCTGCCAAAGTTTATATTTCGAGGCTAATTCTTTTATTTAGTTCAGAAAATTAGGTTAAGATATGATTACTAAATTTAAAATATATATTGAATCAGATATTACAGAGACTCTCATCAGTATTTTTGTATACTTTGCCTTTAAAGGCATCAATACCTTTTGGATATTTTTTGTTCTATAAATATTCTTTTTTAAAAATACTATTATTATTAACTATTCCAATATCAATAATTGAAAAATCTTTACCTTTTGGTAGTTTTTTATTATTTATAATTTTGTTTGCTGGATTAGTAAGAAATCCAAAAGTTCCCTATTTCGTAAGATATAACGCATGCCAAGCATTACTTATTGATATTGCTTTGATAATAATTTCATATCTCTTGATGATATTTCCCATAGTTGAATTACGCTCTATTATTTTTATATTTACACTATGTATTTTTATCTATTCGATTTCTCAATGTATTTATGGAGTTGAACCTGAAATACCCTTAATTAGTAAATCTGTAAGAATGCAAATTTAAAATATTTGTAGAGTTATTAACTTTTTCAGCACTCATTCAGAATAGATTCCCATCTTTGTTGACTTGCCTTAATTGCTTGCATTGGTGGATTAGCTCCCTCTATTTCAAAGGCCTTAATTAATGATTTATTAGCTAATAGTCCTAATCTTGCTGCCTCCCTTTGCCTAGAGCATACTTTTTTTCTTGATCCTTCTTTAAGATTAATTTCGATTTCTTTAAGAATCTGGCTAGCTTCATTCGATTTAGAATAAAAATCATTCATATAAATATCAAGTGCCGTATCAGCAAAAATTCCAACTGGAAACATTATTGTGACTAAACACATTATAAAATTTGATATTATAAATATTTTCACAATAATCTTAAGTAAATTTTTTCTGCGATCTCTTTAACACTAAATAAAAGGTAAGAACGCTAATTGTTCCTGATGGCCCTATTAAAATATGCCAAAATTGATCGCCACTAATCGAGAGCTTTGTTCCAAAGAAAGTTGTAAAAAAAATACCAAATATAGGGTAAAGGATAAAAAGCCAATCTTTAAAAACTCTTTGCCAATTCATTATTAGAAAAATACTTACTATAACTTGAAAGAGAAGAGCGATAGATTTATCAAATAAAAAATATGAGATTATTGAACATAAAGAAATGCAAAAGTTGGTTGTTTGAATAAATTTATTTTTTATAACTGATATTGATAAACATGTTAGTCCTAAGGATAGGAAAGAATAAAATAACCAATTAAATAAAGAGGAATGATCTACATAAATCCAAGATGTTTGGGTATGATCTATCATTTCAGAAATCGATGCTAATCCTAAGAAAATAAAACCGAAAGGTATTAATTTGTTCTTGCTTATATGATTGAATTTATTGATCGATCTAACTCCTAATAAAATTGGAATGATTGTCGCTTGCAAATGGGCTAATAATAAAATTGAAAAAAACAAAATAAATTCTCAACCTCGATATATCTAAAATTTTAATACAAAGAACCTTTCTCAATTACCTTTGTAGAGAAAGATACCATTGCCCAACGACAATAATTATTATTGTAAGGACAAAAGGGAAAGCAGGATATCTTGTTTGAAAATTAGCAGGTGGCCATGGAGACCAAGATATTAATCTTCCTTGAGGTTCTTTAGAAGAAATCAATTTCTTTGTTTTTAAATAATTGGATTTATTATCTGCGAAACCCTTACTCATCATAATTGTTATAAAAAACAAATAATAACAAGAATAAAAAAGAAGAGTGTAGAAATTGCTTATAAGTTTTTTATTATCAGTTCTTTAATAATGCCAATTATTATTTAGATTTTCCTTTAAGAAATAATTTGAAGTTGTTCCAAAAATGTAAAAATATACCAGTTGAAAGTAAAAATTCATAAATTTCTAAATCATTTCTTATGTGTTCAACTGTAGAAGCCCATGAGATTTCGTAATAAAAAATATATAAAGCTGTAATCAGGAAAAATAAGCTTAATTTTTTGTTGGGGATTGAATTAAAATCTGGCCATTTTCTCCATCCTATCCAACCAAATAAAATACAGATTGCAATCAAAATAGGATCAAGAAAGAAATCATGAAAAACGGGCAGATTATGTAAGTTAGTTTCGCTTTGAATACTTATTTCAGTTAACGAATTAAGTGAAAAACCAGTAATACGCTCTCCCCAACTTATTTCCTCAGCTGCAACGAAGAAACAAAATGCGCTGAGAATTAACCAAATAAAGGAATTTATTGAATTTTTATTTTTACTTTTTGAATAGATAAAAATACCAAATACTGATGAAATTAAATATTCTGTAAACTGTAGCCACTCCAAAGGACCGTCTTCGATTTTTAATAAATTAAACCAAGTTAAACCAATAATATTTTCTCCATAAGGAAGGATATAAACAAACCCATATATAAAAATTAGATAATAAATGGGGAATAGATCAACTGCTGGAGTGATGTCACCCCAGGGGGTTTTGATTATTTTCAAAATTAAATTAATATTTTATTGAATTATTCTATAACAATCTTGAAAGAGGAAATATAATTTATTTCTGTTTTAAATCCAAAAATAATTAGTAAAAAATATATTTTTATGCACTTTGGATAATTAAGAAAAGCGAAATATAGTAAAAGTATGCTCCTATTAGTGAATAAATTATTATTAATTTTTTATTTATTTCTGATGATGCAATGAAATAGCTTCCTAGAGAGAAAGGTAATATAGGGAAAGTACGTATTATTAATATGAAAATTGGTTTGAAAGTAAAATTTTCAAATATATATTTTAAGCGATGATTTCTAATGTTTTTTAAAAAAGGGACGTTTTGTGAAAATCTTAAATTTGTTTTTCTAAGTAATATGATTTGCAAAACTCCTAAAATAGTTAAAATTGGTGCAAAAAAAATGACATAATTGAAACCTAAAAACTTTACTAATATAGAGTCAAATAAGATTGATATAGGCAAGCCAAATAAAATACAAATAATATTGATTAATGCCAAATACCTATATTCAATATCCATTATTAAATTCTCAAATCCATTGCTATATTTAAGAAAAAGAGCCAGTAAATAAATGGCTATATAAAAAATAAAAATTTTAAATATTGCTGGTTTTAAATTTAAATTTTTTCTAAACATATTAAATTAAACATCCCCAAAGTTTTGTCAAAGAAGAACCTCTCAAATTTTCTTATTATTTTAATAAACCTACCTAATCCTGTATTGAATGAATGGCCTCCACTTAATAAATAAGAAAATGGCATCATATTCTTTTTTTGAATTAAAGAAAACATCGGGAATAAATTTTTAAATTTTTCATAGTCCCTTTCAAAAATTATCCATGAGAGTGCTTGATTAGAGTCTAATAAAGGATCTTTAGATTGAAATTTCCATTCACTCTGTTCCGTATCAAAGGGTTCATTATCAACAAATTTATAGACCAATCTACTCCAGTAATTATTACTTGGTTCAATCATTATTATTCTTCCTCCCGGTAAAAGAGACTTTTCTGCTGCCTTCAAAAATAATACTGGGTCGCTTATGTGATGAAAAACGTTTACTAAAATTAAATTTGAAATTTTGTTTTCAAATTTTTGCCCTATATCCATCGCATTAAGTTTGAAATCAGTATTAGAATTTAAAAAAACATCTGTTTTTTTTATGCTTTTATTTATCTGATCAATGAAACTTGCACCGCATCCAAGTTCGATATTAATTCCTTCTTTTTCAGAAATAAAATTTGAAATAAGCTCATACCATTCCTGGTAAATGTAACCTAATGCTTTATTTGATTTTTCGAAACCAATTCTATCTTTTGTAATATCCTCACCTTTAGTTGACATTTTTTTTTTCAAAGGTTGTGAAATATATTTTAAAAAATTTAATAAATTAATATTTTATAAATAGTTCTTAAATTCAATTTTAAGTTTTTAAATATTAATTAATAGGACGGAGGGGGTGGGATTCGAACCCACGGTGCCCTTGCAGACACGCTAGTTTTCAAGACTAGAGCCTTAAACCACTCGACCACCCCTCCAGATGAAATATATTAAATTCCAACTTCATTAATATAGCAAATAGTAGTAATGAAAATAGAGATTATAAACAACTAAAAATAAAAAATTTGGTGAATATTTATCGCAATTAATTACCAACAAATTAATTATATCTTGCTCATTATCTTTTAAATATTTACTTTTTTTTCAATTTTATCCCCATATCTTTTTTTGAATGTAATCATAAAGATAGCTAGGAGATATGTTAGGAATTAAATCTCCTCTATTATCTAGTTTCTTTAGATCTGGATATTCACCTATAATCTGCTCATTAAAAGCATCACCAATAAGAAAAGCAACAGAAGCACTGCCATGATCTGTCCCATTTGATCCATTCTCTTTAAGTCTTCGTCCAAATTCACTTGTTACTACAATATTGAGTTCAATATTCTTATTTAATTTATCTGCTCCATTTTTTAAAAAGTAAATATTTTCACTTAATTCTTTTAGTAATTTATTTTGTCTAGTAATTTGATTTGTATGTGTATCAAAACCACCAAGCTCCATTTGTATAAATGTTGGTGGCGAGTCTGCATTAATTATTTGCAGAGCAGTTGAAGTTTGTTTTGCTAATTGTCCCTTTGGTCGCTGAATATTAGTTGGTAACTTTTTTAAATTTTTTTTTATATCAATAATTTTATTAGTACTAAATTGATCAATTTCTAAAAAGGTTTTTAGAGATTTTCTATTATTTAATATTAGATCATTTCTAAAACTTGAATTACCGAATGAATTTTTTTCTTTACCAAGAAAATGTAAAGAATTAACCTTAGATCCCTCAACTGCATTAGAACCTGTTGGACCTAATGACAATAAATATTTGTCATTATTAATTGAATCAGAGATCTTTGCAAGCCACCCTTTCCCTACCCCTGATTCCTTCCCAGTACTCCATTGATCCATAGCTACAAAGTGACTTCTATTTGGATTATCCCATCCAATACCCAATGCAAAAGTTAGTTGTTTTTTATCCCACAAGGGAATTAGGCTTTCCATCATTGGATTTAAAGCAAGTTCTGAATTCAATTTAAGTGAGTTGTTAATGGCTATATTTGGTCTTTGAGAAAAATATATTGAATTTTTATATGGAATGATTGTATTTAATCCATCATTTCCGCCTCTCATTTCAATAAGTATTAAAACCTTCTTTTTCTGATTCCCAAAATTAGAATTTGCAAAAACTTTATTATTGTATAAAGCTATTAAACCAGAAGTTAGAGTTAGACTTAAAAAATTTCTTCTTGATAAATTCATATTAAAAAATTAAATCGATCGGTCCATCAAAGTTCCATGAAGGATCTGTAATTAATGCAGAAATATTTTCTCTTGTTGGTTCTGCGGGTAAAGAAATATTTAATGGATCAAATGCAACTAATTCACTTCTTAGGAGTTCGGATTTATTTCTTGTATCCCATATTTCTTCATCTGCTATAAGCTTTATGAGGCCTTTTTTTCTATAATAGATTCTTGCACTTGAGAGCCATTCATCGCCAAATGGCCAGCCCTTGGGATTTGGAGGCTCTAATAATCTTTGACCCATTTGATTTAATATTTTCAACCCTATGTTGAAATTATTTGGATGCTTACTTCCTATTAAAGAGATTGTTTTAGAGACTAAAGAACAAGGATCAAGTAATCTAGATCCATATTTCGCACAATTTAAATAGGGTTCGCTAGACGCAAAGCCCTTATAAAGAACTTTGAGTTGTAAGTTATTCTCTTTGAAATCTTCAATAATTTTTGAAATAGTTTCTGTTTTAACATCTTCACCTATTAAGTAATTACCAAACCTTTTGGCTACATTCTCAGCAGTTGTTGGTTGTTGCACCAACCAATTAATAAGACTTTTTAAATCAAAATATTTTTTTTTCCCAAGTATTGTAGTTTCACCTTTAAAGTGAAATTTCTGAGACTGCCTTACATTATTTTCTTTATCTAGTATTAATCCTGTTAATACTAATGATGTATTCTGAACATCTTCTTCTGAAAAGTTTCCTTCACCTACCGTATAAAGTTCTAACAACTCTCTTCCAAGATTCTCATTGAGGTCATTCTCTTTTGTTCTAAATGCATTGAAGTAGGATAGTAAACCAGGATTACTTAACTGCGAATAAAGTAATTTTTCATAATTAGTAAATTGATAATTTTTTATAGAATTAATTTGTTTAATTATCCAATGCGGATTCAAAAAACTTCTTGCATTTACAGCAAAAATAGATAGCCATATATTTGCAAGAAAACTTGCTTTTTTATTTGGCCCATATGTTAAGTCTTTTAACCAATAAGTTTTTGTATTTCTTAGAGATAATCGCTTACAAGATAATTTTTCTTCTTTCGTTTTTTCTTTTCGACAATCATTTAAAGAGTAATAGCTATCCATGAAATCTTTATTCTTATTTATAAATAACGCAGAAATGGAAAAAAATCCTTCGAAAAAAAATAAAAATATAAAAGTTCTTAATTAAATTTTCTTAAACATTAACTTAAAAAAATTGATATTCCCATTTCAATCTACTTGACATCTGATTAAATTTTGTGAAATTTAAATGTATAAAATTAAAACCTTTTTTTGACCACTATAGTATTTATTTAAAAAAAATAAAAAAGGAGTAAAATCCCTAAAAATATGATTAAAAAAAAATTTTTTAAAATAGTTTTCTATTTTTTTCCATTAATTTTAATTAGCAATGAATTCTTTATAGAATCATATGCAAAAATAAAAACTAAAGTTGAAGCTGATAATTTCTTGAATGAATATTGCATTGAAATTGTCAATGCAATTAAAGAAGCTTACGAAACTCAAATTATTTCTGTAAAAAATAATGACTTGAAGAAATTTGGAGAACAAGGTCGCTGGATAGGAGGATTATCAGATATTTATAGTAAGTTATGTAAAAAATAAAAATTTTGAAATATCTGAATTTCTAGGAAAATGGAAAATGTTTTAAACCCAATATTTCTTTTTATATTTGGATCTTGTATTGGGAGTTTTTTGAATGTGTATAGATTTAGATATCCAAAATCAATTTCAATAGTTTATCCAAGAAGCTTTTGTCCAAAATGTAAAAAAAAGATACCTTGGTTTTTAAATATTCCAATAATTTCTTGGTTATTTTTAAAGGGTAAATGTAAGTTTTGTAAATCTAATATTTCATTCCAATATCCATTCATTGAATTTATAACTGCAATGTTAATTACTTCAAATATTTTTGCGATTTCTCATTTTTCGCCTAATCATTTCGTGAATTTAATTGGATTAACTTTCTTTTCTTCTTTATTAATTGCTGCCTCACTTATAGATCTCGATAATTTAGTTATTCCAAATAATTTATTGCTTTTCGGTTCAATATCTGGATTCATTTTTAATCTAGTTACGAGGAAAATTTATTTTGGAGATAATTTTTTGACAATAATTTATAAATACATTCTCCTATCAATTATCTTTTTGATATTATTTGAAGTTTTTAACTTTATCCTCTCGATGATTATTAAAAAAGAAGCTTTTGGTTTTGGTGATAGTAAATATTTATTTATGATATCAACTTGGTTAGGAATAGAAGGTGCATTAATTACTTTTATTTTATCAATTTATATAGGTGGCATTATTAGTATTTTATTAATATTATTGAGATTAATACCTAGAAAAGGAAAGATCCCATTTGGTCCATATTTATCTTTATCAGCTTATGTTATTGGTATGATTGGTACTGAAAAAGTTTTTTTAATAATTAGAGACTTTTATATGATTCGATGATTTATATTTTTAAATATGATAAATGTATTATTTATAAATAATTTGGTAATATAAATATGAAATAGCTTAAACTTGCATATAAGATGTATAAAACTTTAATTAAAAATGTAATTCTAATAACTTTGCCAATAATCACGTTAAGTTCAGATTTTGCTCATGCTCACAAAAAATTTAATACAGAAAATAAAGAAAATATTGAAGTTGAAAATCAAAATAATAAACAATCCATAAATCAAGATACTATTAGTTTAGAAGATAAAATTGATAAGAATTTTGAAAATTTTCAAAGTTTTGAAGATAGTGTAAAACCCGAGAATCAGTTCTTAAATCTATTTGGGATAAATGGGTTTGCTGATCAAAGACTTAAAAACAGCTCATTTAAATTGTGGGATACTTTCGAAAAAGAAATGTCAAATCAAATAGGCAATAAAAAATTAAGAGGCACAGATATCAACAATACTTACAATGGCAGTTTGAAGACTCTTGGAAATTAATTTAAAAAATTAGCTACTATTTAATAACGAGCTAGAGGAAGTTTTGAAGTCTTACTTATTAAATGATCAATAACCTACAAAGAGTTCTTTTGAAAAAGATTTATAAAAAAAATATTGAAAAAGGATTTACCATAGTTGAATTACTTATAGCTGTAGCAATAATTGGTTTCTTAGCCAGCATTGCTGTTCCCAGCGCTCTTAAATGGGTTGACAGAGAAAAGCAAAATTCATATATAAGAGAATTAATTAGTTATTTAGAGCTTGTAAAAAAAGAAACTCGTAGATGGAATGGTACTTGCGCTATTCAAACTAATATTTTTGCGACTAACCCACCTGATCCATTTGATCCTAGAAAAAAAATACCCTTGAATGCATTTAATGTTAAATGTTCTGGTATGGACCAATCAAATAAAAAAAATATTATAAGTAGAGTTCCCAAAATAGAATCAAAAGTTTTTCAAGAAGTTAATCAAAGGAATTTCAATTTCACTCCAAAGGGCCATCTTTCTATTCCTGGCAATCAAGATTCGCTTGTGATAATAGTGGGTGGAAGGCCAGATACAAATGTAAATTTGTATGAAAGACCTAAATGTATAATTCTTGAATCTCCTATAGGAATGATTAATACAGGCATTTATCAAAATACTATGAGATTTTATTCTGGCAGATTTGGAAGTAGCCAAAATTCAAGTTTGAGAAAACAAACTTGTAAAGCCCTTTAAACTCACTAGTTATTTTTGGTATAGCTTGTTACCATAAATCAATAATTAATCTTAAAAGTATGACTTTTACTTGTGTAAAAAGTGATGTTTTCTTATTATATAAAAATTAAGAACTTTAATAATCAATGGCGCTAACATTCAAGAAGCAATTAATTAACTATCTTTCAAAAAGGAAATTTAAATCTCAATCAGCGTTTACACTCGTTGAATTAATTGTAGTTGTGGTCATCATCGGAATACTATCTTCAATCGCAATTCCTAGTTTCCAAAATGCAAGTGATAAAGCCAAACAAAAGGAGGCTTCAACTCTTATTGGATCTTATCTTAAGGCTGCGCAAGCTTACTACACAGAATATGGTCAACTAGCTTACAGAGCAGCTGATTTAGGGCAATATGTTGCAGTTTCAGCTTGCAGATATGGCAATGCCCAGCAATGTAAGACTAATACTAATGCAATTGTTAACTATTCAAATTGGGGCGGAACCTCTTGGTATTCACCAACAGGTAACTACCAAATTAGGTTAATTAGAAGCGGTAGTACTAGGCTAAATATTCTAGCTTATCCAAGATCAGCCTCTGGTTTAGGAGCTGTAGGTTGTTACAGCACGACAACAGGAGCTACTAAGCTTAATGAAATGGCAGGTAATCAAAAAGGAACTGGTCCAGTAAGAGCTATCAATTGTTGATTTATATAAAAGTTTTGTCTGATGCATGAAGAAGATACAACTTATAAGAGAGATAAAAATACCTTTTTACAAAAATATCTTTTAAGAATTGTTTCTCAAAAAGCGTTTGCATTACCACAAATATTAATACTTGCTATTGGAATTACGGTTACTTTAGTTGGTTTGATGAATGCATCTATAAATAGACTTTCTACATCAAATCTAAGTAATAAAGAGTTGCAAGCAAAAAATGCAACAGAGTCAGCGTTCAATGCCGTTAGATCACTTTTGAATAATAGTAAATCAGGAGCTTATTATTATTATTGGTTGATGAAATCTTGTTCCTCGACTATACCTAGTTCCAAAGTTAATAGTGAGTGCCCAACTTTCGGAGGCGGAAGATCTGGTTCTCAATGGCCTGGTCAACCAATTCTTGGAATGTTTAGAGATCCTTCAAAAATATATTGGTCTGATACTAATAATGAATATTGTGCTGGCAATAGCCCATCTACCTGTAAAGGTAGGCCAGTTGCTCCATCATGCTACTACCTTGGTCGAAGAGGGAAAAGTAATTCCATAGATTGGAATTTCTCATCTAATGCCCTTAGTCAATTAATAAATGGGACTGAAAAATTAATAGAATCTAGTAAAAATAGTTCTAATGTTCAAAGTTTCGATATCAAATCCACAGATTTTGTAGGTGATGAGGAAGGTGGCGAAAATTCAATTGTGCTAACAGGTTTTAATTCAATACCTACAAATATCAAGAATGGAGTGAATGCTAGTAACAAAGTTAGAGCTAATGTTCAAGTGTATAGAAGAATCCCTGACTCTGGATTTGCATTTTTAAGTGCTGGAGAAAACTTTAATGATAAAGATTCGTTATTCCTTGGGAATTTTAATATGAAAAACCAGGATCAAGCTGGTTCTATTCTCTGGAGAAAACACATTAATCCCCTTAGAGACTATATTGAATGTCCACAAATTAAAAGCAAATCAGGAATTAACGATGTGACTAAATTACCTGATGAAAGCAGAAACAAAGGAGGCTTATGGGTTCAACCTTTAAAGTTACCCCCCAGACCTAAGATTGTTAATCAAGGAGCATTAGGGAGTTTATGGAATCCTTCTCCTAATCCAATTATTTGTTTAAAAGATGGCAATACAAGATATTTCAATTCCAACTGCACATTTTTAGAATCTGCAGGTTATACAAATTATAAAAATAAGGATAGGACTTATACAATTGATGATTTAGTAGTGAGAGGAAAAGATGCTTTCTTTGGTGTAGTTACTAACGATACTTCTAAAGTTACTTTGATTGTTAAAGGTTCAATTGATTTAAGTAATGGAGGAAGAATTTGTCATAGAAATAATTCAGCTGGTGCAAGTTGTGGATCTGGTAAACCAGAAAATTTAGCAATAATATTTCTTCAACCTAGTCAAAATACAACTAGTAAGCAGAGATTATTTTGTTCTCCCAATGGTGGCATAGGTTACAAAAAAGATCCTAACAGGAACATATCTTCTATTCATCCTAATAATATCCCCTTTAATACTTTAAACGTAAGTGCAACTGGAGATAGAGACGAATCTTTTAGTGCATTTGTTTATGCCCCAGATACTACTTTCTCAACAGGTACACCTAAAACTGAATATTATTCAAGAGCAATTATAAGCTCCTCAAATACAACAATACCTGCACGACTTGTAGCCACTACAAAAGGGGTTTACTCTTTTATCTTTAATCCTGGAGGTTCAGTAATTGAAAGAACGCCAATCCCATTTAGAAATATTAATGGTGATTTGATTCCATATACTACTGATGCGGATAAGAATTCCTGGGATAGGAGAAGACATGGATTTGATGATACCTATATTATTGCTGTTGGGAAAAAAGGATATAGTCCAAGACCAGATGTGAATAATTTGATGGATGAAATGGCATTGGTTTGGGATTCAACTACAAAAAATTATTTTTTAGTTGGTTATCAAATTCAAGGTAGAGAAGTAAGGTTTGTTGATAGAAATATCAATGGAAAGTTATGGAGATATAACCTTGGAAGAGATCCTAGGAGGAGAGATAGTCGTGGTGATCAATTTATACATCATTTTGGGATGGAACTTAGAAGGGTTTCAAGCCTTCCAAAAGATAAGTATTTTAAAGGTTCTGCATGGGTAAAAAATGCATGCTTTGATGAACATGGCAAGATTGTTTGGGATTTCGATAACGATTACAGTACAAATCTTGTTAAAAGATATAATAATTCTA
Source organism: Prochlorococcus sp. AG-347-E03 (assembly GCA_003279115.1). Taxonomy (GTDB): domain Bacteria; phylum Cyanobacteriota; class Cyanobacteriia; order PCC-6307; family Cyanobiaceae; genus Prochlorococcus_A. The sequence continues at coordinate 23,190 of QCBG01000008.1, forward strand.
AATATAATTTTGGAGTACCTTACTATAGAGGTAAAACTATAGAGGCTTGGGATACATTAAGGAGTTTTAATTAATAAAGACATGAATAAATTAATAAATAAAGTAAACAAAAAATATATTTCAAATGAAAGAGGTTTTGGTTTGAGCGAAACCATCCTAAGTTTTCTATTGCTTTCTTTTATTACAACTTACGCTCTATATTTTGTTTCAATGAGACAGTCAACTTTGTATAAAGCAAATTTAAATAATGCTGTTAATGATGAAATCAGAAGAGATATAGAGAAATTAAAGTCGGAACTTTGGTATCAGCATTTTAATTCTCCTACTGCAGGGAGAGCTGCTTCCTATTCAACTGAAGATATAAAATATATAAGATATTGCAGAGACGTATTAAATACATTCTATGAATTACCAAGTTGGAGGAATAGAGTTTGGACTCCTGGTTCAAATAAAAATTCTTATTCAGGACAAAAAAGAAATAAGATTTTTTCAGGAGCGAATGTTAAAATTGAAAGAAAGATTTCTTCTAAAAGACCTTTTAAAAATATTGGTAGCGACACTAGTTTTGATAAAAGTATTGCAGAAATCACCTATAACGTGACATCTAATAATAAAACTACTCAATGGACTAGTATCCAATTAAGTAGTGAAGCGCATAGTTGGTGCCCACCTTATTCCCAGTAAAAATATGTCTACAAATTTTAAATATAGATTAATTGATTTTCTTTTAAAAAAGAACAAAAATAATCAAGGGTTTACCCTTGCAGAACTTATAGTTTCTGGATTTGTCTCTTTACTCGTCCTCATAGCTGGATTTGCTTTTTTGAGGATGAATCTTGAGGTAAATAAATCAGATGAAACAAATCTTAAGTTAGGTGGAAAGATAAATAATGCATTAGATTTTATAGTGGATGAAATAAATAGCAGTAAAAAGGTTATTACGAAGATTTCAGATATACCAACCTCATGCAGGCCTTTACCTCCAGGAGAATTAGTACTCGCATTAAAAATGCCAGATCAGGCAAAGGATAGTTCTGCGTATCAGTCAAATAACATGTCCTCAAGTAATAGATCAAAATATTGGATCCAAATTTCAAAAGACTGTCCTATTTTTTATAACTTAATTAGAGATAATTCTTTCAACGTAAGAGGAAAGCCGTCTTACATTTTAAAAAGAACAGGTCCCACAGTTGATGAAAAAGGTTTTTATAAAGCAACTGATATTAAAACTACTGTTGTATTAAATAAAGTAAAAAGTAGTTTTGGAGACGATATAATTTGTGGATTAAGTTCAGGTAACAAAAGATCTATTAAAAAACAAATAAAAGGAATAGTTTTGTGTACTGATGAGAACGGAAGAGGGGCAGAAATTATGATAAATGCAGAAACCCCTCGAAATTATAGTGATTTAACAATTACTAAATCATCCGGAGGTTATGTAAGAATAAATGATAAAGATCTATTAAATCTTAGTTCTACATCAGGTGGCGGTAGTGGAGGAATAATACAAAATGGATGTCAATTTTTTGGTTCTTGCATAACGAGAAAAAAGTTAACTTACTTTATAGATGTATCTGGTTCTATGTGGTCTAGGAATTCTAAAGGTCAAATCCTTATGGAAGTTGCTAAAGAAAAGCTTATTAATCAATTGAGAGCTATACCTACAAATCAAGGTTTTATCTTACAAATTTATAAGTTTAATTCCTACTCCGTTCCTTTATTTAATGGGGGGCCACAACAATACACGCCAAATAATAAACAAAAAGCTATCCAGTGGGTTTCTAGGTTACGAGCTGGAGGAGGCACCAGTCCATGGGGAGGCTTGAATCAAGCTATGCAAAGTGATCAAGTTTCTCAAATAACAATTTTGTCAGACGGCATAACTCGATCTAAAGGTACATGTTTCCATAATGGAAAATATATGAACTATTCCGATTGTTATGCTGAATATAATTTAAAAAGAGGCCAAACAAATGCTGGAGACGTTGCAATAGAATCCGTTTCTTTGGGATATGATTTTTGCTCTGGAAATTCTCTTCCAAGTTGGTTTAGTTATTACCAAAGATATGGATACGGTAAATCATGGTTAGGAGAATTAGCATCAAAAAATGGAGGAAGTTGTAAACATATTCAATAATTTTTTAGTTTCATTTTTTGCTAATTCTTTAGTTAGTTATTTATTTATGAATCATCGAATGTATTGAGAATTTGAGGAGTTACTAATATGATTAGTTCTCTCTGACTTTTTGATGAATTTTTATTTCTAAATAATTGTCCAATTAAAGGAATATCTCCGAGGATTGGAAACTTCGTGATAGTTTCGTTTTCATTAGAATCTAAGACCCCAGTTAAGATAAGTGTATTGCCATCTTTAACACGTATTGATCCACTATCAAGTCTTCTAGTATTTAAAAGATCAACTGTTGCACAATTTGCAATTTCTCTTTGTTCAGACTTTGAGGATATTGCTGGGGATATTGCAAAAGTTACATATCCATTATCATCTATTCTTAATATGCGAGCACCAAACGTTAGCCCAGCAATTCCATACTCTAATGTCGCCGCCCCTGATTCAGGATCTACTTCACAATTAATTGGAACTTGAGTACCTACTATTACAAAGGCTTCATTACCATATGATCTCCCAATTGTTCCAGCTTTTAATGTGTCATCAATACTGCTCAATGAGACTGTTTCTCCACCTGTACTCCCAGGGAATTCATTAAGGATAAGGGTAGGATTCGCAATTATTTTTGTGTCCTTTGAAAGGATATCTGCTTTTAATAAATTTATAAATTCCTGATTATTGTATTGATTAGAATTATTTGCTGAAGGCGTGGAAGGGAAATTTAGCGCTGTAGGTGGAGTAGTATTATTTATTGTACTTAATAATTGACCACTAGCATTAACAATAAATTTATTATCTTGTCTAAAGGCCCAACTATTGTCGATTTTAGTCCCATCGGAAATCTCAACATCTAATAACCTTACAGTAAGTGCAACTTGTCTTTGTCTTAAATCTAATTGTTTTATATAAGTTTCCGCTACTTTTATTAAATCAGGAGTGCCAACTAATGTTATAGTTTGAAGCCTATCGTCAGTTGTAGCAATTAGTCCTAATAATGGTCCCTCATTACCTCCATAACTTCTAACTGAAGTTGTTGATTGTTCGGTAGTAGTTGCGGAAGAAGCAGCTCCAGATACAGACTGAGATTGACTCGCTCCAGAAGTTACTGCTGTGGTGATTGTATTTGTTTGTGTAACTTTCGCCCCTAAATTTGCTAAGAAAGACGCAGCAGCATTTGCAGTTGTTTGATTTAATCTGTAAATTCGCGATATTCGTTCTGAAAAAACTCTATCCTGAACATCAGGACCAACATAAACTATTCCATTCTCTAATTTCGCTTCTAAACCACTAGACATCAAAATTGAGTTGAAAGCTATAGAAAATGGCTTGTTATTAATTGTCATTGTTATATATCTTGGCGAATCCGAAGCTTTTTCTTCCCCTCCATTTTCAGTAGAAAAATCATTGGTGAAGGAACTTTCATCACTTTTGTTTTCTAACGATTTGTAGGTAGGGTCGTCCTGTACCCAGACATAACCATAATTTGTTTTTGAGATAAGAAATTCAATTGCACTTTTTGCAGTGGCTTCTTTGAAGACCATTGAGACTTCTGGACCTTCTAATTCAACAGTTTTTAAGTTTGGTATATATGTAGTACCGACTGAAATATCTCCTAAAGGAGGTGCAGAAGCTTTTTGAGGTGAAAGAGCCTTATTTTTTTTGTTATTAACTGAATTTAATGAAAAAATATTTTTTTCATTCAAAGTATTATTTGATATGGTTTGCTTAGGAAAAATCATTTTTAAAATATTATCTTCAATCTCAAACTCTGGATTAGAAAAATTTATCTGATCTAATGGGTTAATAACTATTTTTATAGTATTTTCGTATCCAGAAATTATTAACGTCTTAATTCCAACTGAAGGTATTGATAAACTTTGTAGGGAGTTAATATTTTCTAAATTTGATGTCTGAATATTTAATGTAATTAAATTGTTTGTGATTTCTTTCTCTAACTTAGGATTAAGACCAATTCCAGAAAGTAAAATCTCTACATTTTTGTCACTAGAACTATTTGTGCTAAGAACCAATTTATTTTTTTTATTTTCTTCTGTTGTTTTTTCAAAAACATTATTATTATTATTTAATTCTTGAGAAATTAAGCTTAAAGAGTTCAATGAAAGAAAACTTAAAGATAAAGTTAGAATAGTAAATATTTTTCGCATTTTAATTATTTGAAAATTGATAAAAATTTAATCTCAAATTGTGAATTAATAGTATATATAATAATACTAATTTAGGGGTAAAAATACTAGTTCTCAAAATCATTTTTATTTATAAATAGGAACATTAATGATTATTCTGGCATCAATTTCTCCAATCGCTGATGATTGATTTTCTTCAATATTATTAGAGTTATTTGATCTCATTTTAGGTTCGAAGCAATATGGCAAAATTGCTATTTTATATTCTTGAAGATACTTAAGGAACGTAAGACTGTTTAAATAATCAGATCTTATATTTATGACAAAATAGTTAGATTCAAAAATTTCATCGATATTTTTCTTTAATTCTGTAAAGTCATTTCCTTCACTTTCATTTATGAAAAATTCTTTTACTTTCAATTTTGTCTCGTTAATTCCAGAACTAAAATCATCTAATGGCATATCCTCAAAAGGCATATCAAGGTTTTCTTCAAAATTTTCGGAATTCAAGTTATTTTCAAAACCATCAAAAAAATCTTCTTCTGAAACAGATCGGCAGGAATTTAAATCTTCAGAGGTTATAGGAGCATACTCTATTATTTGTGTGCCAGACCTCTTTGATGAATCATATAGAATTTCAGGAATAAGAATCAGTTCAGCTTTATTGGCAACTAATCCTTTAAAATCTTTATAGATTAAATCGAAATTTTGTTTTGATTCATTTCTTCTCATTAATTCTTCTGATAAGAAGGGTAATTCATTGCTTTCTTCTTTAAATTGTTTTGATTTTGATTTGTTTTCTTTAAGCGATTCAATTGATGGGATAAGAAATAATATTGAAGTTAAAGCAGCAAAAATAATTCCTATTGAGGGGAAAAAATAATCAGATTTAGTTATCTCTTTTAAATCACTTAATTTAATAGATTTAATGTCTTCAACTTTAATGGTTTTTGCTTTTTCAAGAAGTTCGCCAACATCAATTGTTTTGATTTTTTCTAAAAATTGTTGAAAGGTAATATTTTGATTTTTCATTGTTTTTTACCTCAGCAGCTCAAGAAGCTTAGAATAATCACTTAATTTTTTGAATTTCCCTAAATCATCGGATTCTTTTGATGATTGAATTCTCTCATTTAAAGGTAGTTGTAGAATCTTCCCTGAGATCTCTATCGCAACTGAATCAACAGGGAAAACTTGCTCTGAAAATGAAGATTCATTATTGGAAGATTGATTTATTATTCTATTGATTTCAATTGATTCTCTGTCTATTAACTTATTCTCAAGTAGTAAAGATATAAATTTATTTGTAGAAATCAAATCACTGCTATTTGCATTTAATTTAAATCCTTCATTATCAACTAAGTAATCAAGTAATTGAACATTTTTTGGCAAACTCTCTTGGAGGTAAAATCCGAACAGATATGCAGGTGAAGGGTTGGATAACAAAGAGGAATGTTTTTTTAATGAGTTGTACTTATTTTCTCGATCTAAATTAATTTCGTTTAAGGCATTAACTTTATCTTCATATTCAAAATGTTTTGATTCCAGACGTTTGATATTTATGGTGGGAACCAGCCCTACAATTTCTACAAAAACTATACCTGCTAAAACAAATAGAGTAGGCATATAGAGAATTTTTTTTGTTTTAATTAATAAAACGAGATTTGGGTATGATTTGATTAAATTTAAAAATTGATCTAAATAATTTCCCTCAACAGTATTGCTGACTGATTGGTTCTTAAATTCCCAGTCTTTTATATTTTCATAATTTTTGGCGAAATTATAATCGGTCATTAATTTAACTTTTGTATTTTTCTCCTCTATAAGTTAGTGACTTTGATTCTTTCTTTTTATCTGAAACTTCTTTATTTTGTGAATATTTTTGGCCCCTATAAATTTGTTCCTTTTTAGAGTCTTCCTTATTAATAATCACATCTAAATCTTTTTTGATTAAAATATCTAATGCACTGGAGAAAGAATTAAGAATAGATTTATACTTTCTAAAGCTGGAAGTTTTTTCAGGGTTTAATTTATATTTATTTGCAGGGATTTCAATAAATTCATCGTTTAATTTATTGTTTAAGGAAAGCATTTTATCAAGACCATTACCATTTAAATAAATTTTATTGTCAAACTTTAATTTGTTTTTAGAGATAATTGATTTCACAGAGCTGCTAAGTCTTGATAAGAACTGGTCATTTAAACTTTCCTTACCTGTTATGTAAACAGAGCTGCCGAAAGGAAGTCTTTCAGAGAAAAGTTCACAATTATTTCTCAGCACATAAACATTTGTAATGTAGTCCTCAACATCACAAAGAATTAATATATCTTTTTTTGACTGATTAGAAAGGTTTTCAACTAAATGCAAGGTTGGGCAAGTTACTGTAGCTATTTCTGAACCTGTTAATGAAAGGCTGTTTATCCAAGAATCAATAATCTCTTTGTCAGCATAAACAACTCTATGATAAGAACTATTTTTATCTCCATTAACTCTTTTATATTGAATTAAAGTCTTATCTGGTAGATATGGGCTTTTGGATAAAATAACTGGATCTTCATCAGAGAAAACAATTAATTCACTATCACTAAATGATCTTGTAGTAAAAAATGAAGAACTTAGATGCAAAATTATTGGTGGATTTTTTAATTCAAAAACATTAATCATATCGGAAATCATTCTGCTAAATTCAGGAACCTTCTCAATTTTGTACTCGCCAATAAGATCACTTGGTGCATCTATTTGTACGATATCTTTAATAATGTTGGTTTTATTATTTTTTTGTAAATGAGCAAAAAATAATTTGTTGTTTATATAGAAAATCCCAAGAAAATCAACTAGTAAGAAGAGTTTTTTCTTTTGATTTGGACTTTTATTTGTTTTTAATTTATTAATTACATCAGAAAATTTAAAATTAAGATATTTTTCAAATTTATCATCATATTTTTTTAAATCAATTTTGGAAAAATTATTTTTTATAGAAGGATTATCAGTCAAAAACTTTCTTAGACTATCTTTTGAAAAATATTTTTGCGGGTTATTAATATTAAATTTATTGTTATTGAGTTTACTTAGAAGGGAATTCTTGATAGTAGAAAAATAGTTAAAGTTTTTCGGAAAACTAATCTTTGTAGATTTTAGATTTAAAAATGAAATTTTCTTGTTTTTAAGTTTTGACTTAGGACTTTTGGTTTTTGATTTATTTGAAGAGTTTATCTGATTCCAAATTGATTTTACTTTTGTTTTTCTACTATTTAAATTTTTCAACAAAGAATATTTTATATTATTAAATTTTTTATAAATATACTTTAAATTATTTTTCATCTTTCTCAAGCTTTAGAGTATAAGTTGCACTTTGATTTGATATTTCTACTACTAAATCTTTTTCATTAATATTCGATATCTTGTAACCTCCCCCAATATTTTGATTGAGTTTGTAAGATTTGATTCCTTTAGCTGTTTGCATAAAAACAACTTTGTTTTCTCCAATTTTAGCGATCCCTTTAAAACTTATATCTGAAAAATTAATACCTGATTTACTATTTAAACTTTCACTGCCAAGAGGAGAAAATGGATTTCTAGCCCTCAACTCTTTTTTCTCAGAATCAGAAACTTTAGTTTTAGGGATCTCTTTTAATATTTGCCCATCTAATAAAGAATAATTTGTTTCTGATGCATTTTTGGGTTGTATTTTTTCAGAATTATTATGATCATATGTATAATTTTCGATCAATTCGTTAGATAAAGCAAAATTTGTATTGAAAAACAAAATAAATAAATAAATCATATTTCTAGAAAATTCTTTACTATACTGAGTTATTTTGGATTCATTTTAACTTCTTACATTCTAAACAAGGATTTGCAAAAAGGGATAACTTTTTTATGATAATTCACTATATTAGTATTAACTAATAGTAAATTTAGTTCAACTAAGGATTTCTGATTATTTTTTTATTATGAATAGCGATCTTAAAGAAAATAAAGTTGAAGAAACAAATATAAAAAAAATAAAAGAAATTCTATCCTCAGATCGCGGAGTAAATGCTGGAATTGTTTTTATTTCAGAAGCTCAAAACAAAGTTATATTTGGGGCAATGAATCCAATCTACAGTAAAGTTTTGGAGATTGTTGATGAAATAAAAGAAAAATTTTCTATTGAAGTTGAAGTTAAGCAAATAACAACCGAAGAATGGGAAAAATGGAATACGGAAGAAATACAACAAACAAAAACAAATGAATTAAATAACTCTAATAAAGTTTTGCCTGAAGAAAAATTAGAAAATAATGAATTTAAAGAAGCTATTAAGCTAAAAGATAAAGAAATAGATGATACATCCTTGCAGAATTCTGATAAAAAACCAAAATCTCTTCTGCAAGAAATCATTAGTAATGAACTCTCTAATAATTTAAAAGATAAACAAGATGATAAATTTGATTTTTTTGAATTAGATGAAAATCCTGAGGAAGATGAAGAGCTTGATATTATTGAAGATTCGGAACTTGAAGATGCTGATGATCCTGTTATTAAAGCTGCTGGATCGATATTGTCAACTTGTTCACGGCTAAAGGCTTCAGATATTCATGCAGAACCGTTAGAAGATAGAATGAGGATTAGATATCGTATTGATGGAGTTTTAAAAGAGGTATATTCTTTGCCCAAGGCAAAGTCTAGAGCAATTACAAGTCGAATCAAGGTTATGAGTAAACTTGATATAGCGGAAAAAAGGCTACCTCAGGATGGAAGGATAAGATGCCGAATTAATGATGTAATTTCTGATTTTCGTGTAAGTACTCTCCCTGGGAAATGGGGTGAAAAAATTGTTCTAAGAGCTCTTCAGTCCGACTCATCAATGTTGGATCTTGACAAGTTAATATCATCAAAAAGTGAACTATCCATGGTTCGTGATATGGGTAGTTCACCATATGGGATTTTTATTGTAGTCGGTCCTACAGGTAGTGGTAAATCTACAACACTTTACTCGATATTAAATGAGAGAAATACACCTGATGTAAACATAAGTACAGTTGAGGACCCTGTTGAATACACATTAGACGGTATTCATCAGGTTCAGGTTATTAGAGAAAAAGGCTTAGATTTTTCTCGAGCTTTGAGATCATTGATGAGACAGGATCCTGATATTATATTGGTTGGAGAAACTCGAGATAAAGAAACAGCTCAAACTGCTATGGAAGCTGCATTAACAGGTCATATGGTTTTTACTACTCTTCACGCAAATGATACGGCAACAGCAATAACTCGTCTAAGTGAAATGGGAATCCCTCCTTATCTGGTAGGTTCTTCAGTAATTGGAGTTATGGCCCAAAGACTAATTAGAAAGATATGCCCAAAATGTTCAACTACTCGTCAAGTTGATAAAGAAAAAGATCATCTTGCTTTTGAACATAATATCAGCACATTAAAAGAAGCTAATGTTGTCGATCTTTCCAATAATAGTGAGAATTTATGCCCTGTATGTAACGGCACTGGATATAAAGGTAGGTTAGGTCTATATGAAGTGATGAAAGTTAATGATCCCATAAGAGAATTGATTATGAAGTCAAGTACTGCTGACGTAATAAGATCATGTGCCTCCGATCATGGAGTAAAAAGTTTGCTGAGTTATGGGTTAGACTTAGTTAAGGATGGCTTAACTACCATAGAAGAAGTAGAAAGAGTTTGTTTACTTAATGATTGATAAAATGACATCTCAAAACTTGATAATTACAAATTTAATGTCTGATCTAGTTCGCAGAAATGGATCAGATTTACACTTAACTGGTGATACAGTTCCCTATTTCAGAGTTCAAGGCTCAATATTACCTGCAAGTGAATCAATATATAAAGAAGAGAATTTGATATCTGATTTGAAAATAATTCTTGGTGAAGATAAATTAAATGTATTTTTTAATGAAAAGGAACTGGATTGCAGCTACGGACTTGCCGGTGTAGCAAGATTCAGATTAAATATTTTCTTTGATCGAGGAAAAGTTTCTTGTGTAATGAGAGCTCTAAATACAGATATTCCAAGTTTCTCTCAAATTGGACTTCCTGACAGTGTTCAACAATTATTGCAAAGACCAAGAGGTTTAATGTTAGTTACTGGACCAACCGGATCAGGGAAAACTACAACTCTAGCTAGTTCAATAGATTGGATTAACGCTAATAATGCTCACCATATCTTAACTATTGAAGACCCAATTGAATTTGTTTTTGAAAATAAAAACTGCCTCGTAAGGCAGAGAGAAGTTGGAGAAGATACTAAATCATTCTCAAAGGCTTTAAGATCAGCTCTCAGAGAAGATCCAGATATCATTTTAGTTGGTGAAATGAGAGATCTTGAAACTATAAGCCTTGCAATAACTGCTGCAGAAACTGGACATCTAGTTATGGGAACCTTACATACTTCCTCGGCTTCTCAAACTATTGATAGAATTATTGACGTTTTCCCAACTTCTCAACAACAACAAATAAGAGTTCAATTGTCTGGATCTTTGATTGGTGTTATTTCACAAACCCTTTGTAAAACTAAAGATAACAAAAGAACACTAGCAGCTGAAATTCTTGTAAATAATAATGCTATTGCAAATTTAATAAGAGAAGCAAAGTCTTCTCAAGTTTATTCTCAATTACAAGTTGGTGCAAAATATGGAATGCAAACCTTAGAGCAAGCACTATCAAAAAATGTTATTCAGGGTTTGATTACAAAGGAAGAAGCCTTTTATAAATGTAATAGACCAAATGTTCTTCAGGGACTTTTAGATAATCAGGATGATGGAGATCTCGATTAATACAAAAAATGGAATATAGCTTCATCAGCGACCCTGTTCTAAGGGCTAAATTGGAAAAAGCTAGTAAATTGAGTATAGGTAAGACAGAAACTATTAATGAAGAAGAATTGAGTAAAAATCAATTGATTGCAACTGAGAATTCTATAAAAAAGAGAAGAACAAAACCAAATAAAAAATTTGAAAATTTAAAATCTAAAAGAAAAAAAAATAAAAGGAAAAGACTTAAACCTCCCTCTACCAAAACACTGGCAGTAGCAACAAAACAATTAGCTTCAATGATAAGAACAGGACTTCCTCTTTTGGAAGCATTAAATATTTTATCTGAAAGCAGTGATAATAAAACTCTTAAAGCAGTATTTAAAGAAGCCTCAATTGGTATAAGTAGAGGCGCTACATTACAAGAAATTCTTGAAAAGCATCCAGATGTTTTTGATGATATGTATTTAGCTCTTGTATCAGCGGGAGAAACTGCGGGCCTTCTACCAGAAGTTTTAGATAGAGAAGCAAAATTATTAGAAAGCCTCTCAAAAATAAAAGGGCAAATTCAAAGTGCTTTAACTTACCCAATAGCAATTTTCGTTTTGACTGTGATTGTAATTATTGTAATGCTTGTTTTTGTTATTCCTGTTTTTACTGATATGTATTCCTCTTCAGGTACTAAGTTGCCTGCCTTAACTCAATTTCTAGTAGATGCTTCAAATCTTATAAAAGATCCATCATTTCTTATTAAATCAATACCAGCTTTAATTGTTGGATTTATTTTAGCTAAGAGGCAAATGAAAACTAATAAATTTATTAACTGGAAAGATTCCATGCTCCTTAAATTACCTATTACTAAAGATTTGGTGACTAAATCATGTTTAGCTAATTTCTCCAGAACTCTTAGTTCTCTTAATTCTGCAGGGGTTCCAATATTAGAGGCTTTAATGATATCTAAACGAACATTAGGAAACAGGGTATTTCAAAGGATTGCAGATAAAATGAACACTGAGATTCAGGCGGGACAACCAATCTATAAGGTATTAGCCTTGGAAGTTAAAGTTATACCTATTATGTTCACCTCAATGTTTAGAATTGGTGAAGAAACAGGAGAATTAAGTGAGATGGTTGATAAGTTAGCAGATTTTTATGAAGATGAAGTGTCCACTAGTGTTAAATCACTTACCTCTGTCTTAGAGCCATTAATGATAGTTTTTGTCGCTATTGTTGTTGCTTTTATTCTCGTAGCCATGTATTTACCAATGTTTAATATGATGAGTACTGTTGGTTAAACGATTTGAATTGACAAGAGTTTAAATTTTGATTTCCAAGAATTTTCATTTAATTTTATTAGTTGCAATTTTTTTTGATATTTTTTTAATAAAAAAGATAAATAGCAAAATTAATGTCGTTGATAGTATTAGCTATCATGAAAAGAAAGATTTTAATTATCTACTATCTCAAAAGATTTCTGAATTAAATGTAACTAACAGGAACATAACAAAAATTTTAAAAATTTTAGAAAGATTTGATATAAAAAATGCCCCTAAGAAAGTAGTTGTTGATGGCAAAATAAAGTATACATATAGGAAATTACAAAATGAACCTCCAAAAACTATTGAAGAAATTGAGAGGCTTATAAAAAATCCCATTCAAACTAGAAAATATGAAGTTTTCATCCAGAAAGCGTTATTAACTCTTCTTTCAAACGAAATTAGGATATTAATAAAAGATTTACCAGAAAGCGAGCCTTCTGGACAATGGATATATAAAGATAAAATGCTTATTATTAATGAAAAAATATTAAAAGAGGGTACCATTAAATTTGCTTACCTTTTAAGTCATGAAATGATTCATATCGCGCAATCTTGCAAAGGAGGAAGTTTTGGCTCTTATCCAACTCTACTAGGTTTGGAGTTGAAGAAACCAAAAAACTATTATTACAAATATTTAAATAATGAGATTTATAAAAATCTAACGAAGGATGAGGTCGTGCTTGAAATTGAGGCATATGGGAATCAATCTGACGTCTCACAAACCATGAATGCTTTCAAATATTTTTGCTTAAGGCAGAAATAATATTATTACATTAGTTTTTTCACAATTGACTTGAAAAATCTATTTAAAGCTTTTTCATCAATATCTTCATTCATGAAATGGGAAATAAGATCATCTTTTAACTTCTGAAGCTTATCTTCAATATTATCTCCTTCTAATGGAATAGATCTCAATATTCCATCAGAGCCTCTATATTGAGTATTGGCTTCCCATAGAATTATTACTGCTTGTCTTCCTGGGGTCATTTTTTTTATGCCTTTTATAGGATTATCAGCACAAGCTTTTTTAAAAATCCTCCAAAAAGGAAATGCATCTAAATCTTTATCTGCATCATCCAAATGTTTTAAAAAAGTTCTTTCGTCCATAGCATATATATTTAGAAAAAATTTAGCATAATTTTTTTTAAAGTTTACAAGATTATGGGGATTAAAAAATTTTCTGATATTTTATATAAGTTTATCTTCAATTATCTAGACTTGATCAACTTAATAAATCCATAAATTAAATTCAAGGATTAAAATGAGATTTTTATAAATAGGGAAAGATTATTAAAGTGTGAATGTAGATTCATGAATTCTATTATCACTAATAAATTTTTTGGAAATTTGTAGATTGTTCAAATATTAATTAAAGATAATCTTTTGTGTATTTAAAAAAATTTTATTAGTCTTTCTTCTTGTTTTAGAGGAGATAAATTATTTATCCAAAATTTATATTATCTTGAAATAAACCAAAAAGATTATTACCAAGAATGGCAGAAATTATCAAAACGAAAGCAACAATTGCGAAAAGAGCACTTACATCTTTTATGTCATAAGGAGCTTTAAATAATGGTTTTTGATCTGCCATTTCACCTTTTAATTAAGTAAAGTCTTTTAAACTATAGTACTTTACTTCTTTTGAAGAAAGTTTTAGGAAATTTTTAATTTTAATGTGTTATTTAATTCACTTTAAAATTTTTACGTTAGTTCCTCTTGTTGAAATATAATCATCTTTCGAAATTCTAAACGCTTCGTTTAATGATATTAAGGAAATGATTGTTTTCAATTATCAATAATCTGAGGATAGCTTTATTGAATATTAAGAAAAATGTATTCCTTCGATTAAAATATAAATTAAAGTATTTGAAGAATAATCTATAAAAACAAAAAAAACCACTTAAAGTGGCTTTTTTCTTTGTTTTAAATTGAACTATTTTAGCTTGTATAAGCTTTTCCTCTGTAAGTAAGTTCGTTATGCTGCTTCTTAGCAACTTCTTTATGCTGGACGTACTTTTGTCCTCTGTAAATTAGGGTCATTTTTTAAGCTCCGGTTTCGCTTAAGTCCCCGTTCCATGGCTTAAGTCGATCTGCGGCTTGCTATACGCAAGTTGAACGTTTTGGTAGCGGTTGCTACAAATTAATAATAACACTTAGAAAAATTTTTTGTCTAGTTTTTATAAATAAACTGAATAATTTAATAAAGAAATTAGGCTCATGCTAAAAATATTTATAATTTTCTTTTTGTAACCTCATGCAGGTTACATTTTGTTCGTTTTTGAGAAGTATTTTTTATTTAATGAACTTTTAAATGTAAAATTCTTTAGATTATAAAAAATTTGTTTTATGTTTTCTAGAAGCAAAAAACCTACGGTTAAAAAATCTGCAATAGTTGAAGAGACTCCATTATTTGCTCAATTACTTCCATTCGCAAACAGAATGAATGATAAGGTTCAACTGGTAAATGCTTTGGCTTTTACTTTTATTATGGGATTCTCAATTTTTGGAATTGCTCTATGGAAACTATCAGGACTGACCTAATTATTTAATTTTTGCAAAGCATCAATTTTCGATTCTTTGTTTTTAATTATTGTTATTAACCATTTAGAGGCTAGTCCTCTAGATATTGATCTATTTTTTAGAAATCTACATATATAAATGTGTAGATTTTTTTCGTTTTTGGAGTTAAATTTTTCCTCAAAATCTAAGATTTCTTCTTCTGAGGTTCTTTTTCTTAGCTCATCCACTAATGCATGACTAGAAGAATCATTAAATAAGGTCCCTATATTTAAGCTTAATGTCATAAATAATTTATGTCCCTATTTAAGAGGTAGCCATAAATTAGATTTTTAAAAACTAATTTATATTTTTTATTTACAAACAATTCAAAATTTAATCTTTTGGTTTAGCCAGAGGAAGTAGGCACTTATCTGAATCACAACCTGCTGGTCCTGCTTCAGATAGTTCTCCAACATCATATTTATTAAGAGCGTCAAAGAAATCGTTATTGACTTTCCTTTCTATAACTTTATTTTGTAATGAAATATATTCCTCTTTACTTATGGGTTCAAAGGGTAATCTTGGGAAAGTAGCGTTGGCACTAAATCTAGCAAGTAATGCCGCCGAAATATATCCCTCATTATTTTCTATTGCATTATGAATAGCCTTAGCTAAATCCTCTATTTCATTTTCTCTAAATTCTACGGTTGCAGAGGTATTATGCTCTGTGTAAAATTTCTGCACTTGCATGTAAAAATCAAATTGAGCTAATGCTGAGAAATTATTGATGTCTATTTGGTCTGCGCCTTCTATATTTGCCCAACTGACTTCTGTAGGGATTTCAACTAACCATTCTGTACATCTTGGATCAAATGGATTGTCAAGCAAACAGCCCTTTTCATCTTTGTCTGATTGAGATGGAACAACTGAGTATCCATAATCCATGCAAGCTAAAGCTATTGGATCATTTTTTCTGAAAGTTATTCTTCTTATGAATCTTTGAGCCTTAGGAGGATGCCAGCCTGGAGCTGCTCCAGTTAAAAGACTTTTAGTCCCAGCTGGTTGTACTGTTGTACATCTGTTTGGTCTTCTTAAATTATGTTTGTCACAATATTCCCAGACAGTTTTTTTGACTATTTTTCTCCAAGAATCTAAGAATTTAGCTTCCTCCTCTTTGAAAGCTTTCCCCTCTTCGCTATCGGGCCTTCCTGCCTCCCACCACTTCAACCATGGGGTGCCAAAGGCATGAACGCAGAAATCAAATAATCCAGTGAAACTGACCCCTACGATGGGATCATATTCTCTACTTTTCCTATAACGCTCAACTTCAAATTCATGATTAAGTAGGCATGCTACTGAAAGAGCTGCTGCTTTAAATGCCTTTTCTTGCTCTTCAAAATTTTTGGGATCTATCTGATTTAAGTGTACTTCAGCTAAATTGCAGTGAAAATCGTTTCCTAAGATTTCTCCACAAGGATTAAGTCCATATCTACTCATTCTATGATTTAACTCTTCTTCAGAGAATGGACCATAACAAGTGTTTATCCAATTTCTCGCTTCATTTTTCCCTTGTTCTGAGTAAATTTCAATAAATTCCTTTCTCAATTCATCATCATTAAGAATGTCTGCATTGGACCTTGCTATTGCTTCTGGTGCAAATTGAATAGCTCCCTCTCCTGAATGGAATTGTTTTGTGACAGCATCCAAAATTGTTTGGTAAGAGGGTTTAGTGTGGTAGACCCTTGTATGATTTGCCATCCTTAGAGCATCTTTTTCGGGATCTATTCTCCAATTACCTTTCTCATCTTGACTCCAAAGATTTTCTTTAGCAGATGCCGCCTCATTATCATCTGAAGCAAATTGCCTCATCCCAGCACTTCTTCTTATATTTCCTGCAACTATGGTTACAGCAGCTTCGTCAATTAATAAACAACACTCTACTGTACTTAATTTTCTGCCAATTGCCTTTCCTAGAAGAGAAGAAACTCTGGAGTAGAGATCTTTCAATTTAATAGGATTTGCCATTCCACCAAAACCTTTTAATGATTCTCCAGCAGGTCTAATATCTTCCAAATTAATATAGACATCAATTTCTTTTTCAAGACTTTCGTTACTTGATGCCTCAAGAAGATATTTATAGCTATCTACCCAGCCTCTTCTGCTATCTCCAACTTTTATGTGAAGATCTTTTCCTCTTATTTCTAATGATGATTTTTCTTCTCTTTGATCTTTGGGAGTTATTCCAACTTCAGTAACTGATTTAATGTTTATTTTGTTTATTACAGTAGGTAGATTGTTTATAAAATGAGGCTCAATTATTGCACCTGTTCCACACCCCATCATTGCCAAGTCCATCATCAAAGCAAAGGCTTCCCAATCAATTAAGTTTGTTGAAGTACAATTGTATGCTCCTGAGAAATTTTGGTTTTTATTAATCCAAGGAGTTCCGCCAATCCATAACCATCTCCCTGAAGGTTGAGCTTTTTGGTTACTTTGCATCTCTCTCATTAGGATCAATTCTTCATCAGAAAGTTTTCCTAATTCTTTTAAGCCTGATAAATTTCTTTCACCTACTTCGCTCCAGTTTTCCCTTCTGCCAGAGGAAGTTTTCCTACTGTAAGATCTAAAAAAAACAGGATAAGCAGCAGGCGCAGTCTTTGGAAAATCATCTTTTTTGAGATTATTGGAATTGCTCTCAGAAGAAGCTTTATTTGGTGCAACAGTCACGATAAAAAAAACGTATGTAAATAACCCGTACTGGAAGAATAACTCTACCTGTGGCGTCTGCAACTATTCTTACCACTATTTAACGGTTTGTGTAGAATTATGTTTAATATGAAATCTTTTTTATAAGAAAGAATATGGAAAGAATTCCTGAACCTGAATTAATGGAAAAAGAGGAACAGGTCATTTCTTATGACGAAGCAGATTTTTCAGAAGGAGAAATTACTCTAATAAATCAAATAAATCATTATCTTTTGGAAAAAAATATTTCTTTAAGTGAAAAAGATTTAATAGTTGATTTAGGGTGTGGCCCAGGAAATATTTCTGAGAAGTTAGCAATAAAATGGCCTAATACTGAAGTGGTTGGGATAGATGGTTCTAAAGAGATGATCTTAAGAGCAGAATTTAACAAAGAAATTTCTAATAATCAAAAAAATTTAAAAAATTTGCGCTATGTATGTGCCGACATAAAAGATATTAAATCAACTAATTTTTTACTTAATAAAAAGATAAGTTTACTTGTAAGTAATAGTTTGATTCATCACATTACCCATCTTGAAGATTTTTTCAAAACCATAAGAAGTTTGTCTAGTAATAGCACTGTAAATTTTCATAAGGACTTAAAAAGGCCATCAGATGAAAAGTGTGCTTTAGAACTAAAAGAACAATGTTCAACTAAATATAATGAAATTTTGACTAATGATTATTATGCATCTTTAAGAGCTTCTTATACTTTTAAAGAGTTAAAAAATTTCACCTCAGAGAATAATCTATCTTCATTAGATGTATTTGAAGACGGTGATGAATATTTAATAGTCTATGGTAATGTTTAAGAACTAGGTGAAAGGCCCTTAAGAAAGATAAATGAGCTTAGATATTAAAACTCTAAATAATAAAGATATTCTGGATGCGGTAAATAAAAGAAGAAATTTTGCCATTATTTCACATCCGGATGCTGGGAAAACTACTCTTACTGAAAAGCTTCTTTTATATGGAGGTGCCATTCAACAAGCAGGAGCTGTAAAGGCTAGGGGTAATCAGAGAAAAGCTACTTCAGACTGGATGGAACTGGAAAAACAAAGAGGTATTTCAATTACATCCACCGTATTGCAATTTGAATATGAAAGATCAGTAATCAATCTATTAGATACACCAGGTCACCAAGATTTCTCTGAGGATACTTATAGAACCTTGGCTGCTGCTGATAATGCAGTTATGTTGGAAGATGCTGCTAAAGGACTAGAACCTCAAACTAGAAAACTGTTTGAAGTTTGCAAGATGCGGAAAATACCAATATTTACTTTTATAAATAAAATGGATAGACCAGGAAGAGAACCATTCTCTCTACTTGATGAAATTGAATCAGAACTTGGATTGAATACTTTACCTATAAACTGGCCTATTGGGAGTGGTGAGGAATTTAGAGGAGTTATTGATAGATTTTCGAGAGAGGTGATTTTATTTGATAAAGCTATAAGAGGGAAACAATCTAATGAGAAAAGATTAAGCCTTGATGATAAGGAACTATCAAAATATGTAGAGAGAGATTTACTTGAAAACTCACTTGAAGAATTGGAGGTTCTTGATGAGGCAGGATCAAAATTTGAAAAAGAAAAAGTTTTTAATGGCTCTTTAACCCCAGTCTTCTTTGGATCTGCCATGACAAATTTTGGTGTGAGGCCATTTTTAGATAGTTTTTTAAAAATGGCACAAAAACCAACTTCAAGAAATAGTAATAAAGGAGATATTGAACCTGCGAGCGATGAATTTAGTGGCTTTGTTTTTAAGCTTCAGGCAAATATGGATCCAAAGCACAGAGATAGGGTCGCTTTTATAAGAGTTTGTAGTGGCAAATTTGAAAAGGATATGTCTGTTAAACATTCGAGAACTGGGAAAACAATCAGATTATCAAGGCCACAAAAAATATTTGGCCAGGATAGAGAAGTAGTTGATGATGCATATCCTGGAGATGTTATTGGCTTGAATAATCCAGGTATGTTTTCTATTGGAGATACTCTTTATACTGGTACTCATCTGGAGTACGAAGGTATACCATCCTTTAGTCCTGAAATATTCAGCTGGCTAAGAAATCCAAATCCCTCAGCATTTAAAAACTTTAGAAAGGGTGTGAATGAACTTCGTGAGGAAGGCGCTGTTCAGATTCTTTATGACTTTGATGAAAGCAAAAGAGACCCTATACTTGCAGCTGTTGGTCAATTGCAGTTGGAAGTAGTAACTCATAGGTTAAAAAGTGAATATGGTGTAGATGCAAATCTTGAATCAATGCCATATCAATTGGCTAGATGGGTGTCTGATGGATGGCCAGCTATTGAAAAACTTGGTAGGATATTCAATTGTAAAATAGTTAAAGATTGTTGGAATAGGCCGGTTATTCTTTTTAAAAATGAGTGGAATCTAAATCAATTTGTTGAAGACAATAATCAATTAAATTTAAACAAAGTTGCTCCTGTTGTTAGTGGAGTCGAACCAATTGTTTTATAAAGTCTTAATGGATTATAAAATTGGTTAGTCTGTTAGTATTAGTAAAAAATTTTGGATTCAAACAGTAGTAAAAACAATAACGAAAAATCACCTTATGAAATTTTAGGTGTTAATGAAGGTGCTGCTTTTGAGGATATTCAGAAGGCTAGAGATATTAAAGTTAAAGAAGCTGGTGAAGATTTAATTTTAAAAGCAAAAATAGAATCCTCCTTTGATCAATTACTTATGGGGAGTTTGAAAGCCAGGCAATCAGGTAATGTAAGCTACGAAGCTGTGACTGCCTCAAAAAAAGAAAAACAAATTAATCAATTTACCAATAATAATTTCCCACTGCTTTCTAAGATAAAAAATTTAAATAATAACTCTAAGAAATCAAGTCAGTATAGCCTGCCAAAAATAACCACCCCCTCATTTGACAATCTTTCAATAAAAATATCCGTTGGGCTATTATTTTTAATTTTGTTATTTATCAGTCCAGACTCTAATAATAGACTTTTACTCTCTATCTCAACATTAATACTTACTTATACTCAAATTAAATCGGGGAAAAGATTTATAGGTTCTCTAGGTTGGAGTGTTACTTTTCTTTCGATAGGATTAATATTTGGCGGATTGCTTGAAAATAATTCTTTCATTCAGGAAGTATCAAGCAACTCTTTATCAATACAAAAAATTCAGAGTATTCCAGCTATGGTTATTTTATGGCTAGGCGTAATTTTTTTATGATTGGTTTTCTATCATCGATTCAATTTCTTCATAATTTATAAGATATTTATTCTTACAAAATTCACAAACCAACTCTGCTTTGCGATCTTTCTTTAGGATGTCCTCCAACTCGCTCTTATCAAGCATTTTCATCGCATTTAAACTTCTTTGTTTGGAACACTTGCATTTAAAACTAACTTCTTGGGAGCGAGCTTTTTCAGAGATTTGTTTATCATCAATATCGGGAAATATATTTCTAATTAACGAAAGAAGATTATCTTTTGACTTAAATAGGTCTTCGCTGAAAGAATTAATTTCTTTACATCTTTCTTCAAGTAGAGAGACAAGTAAAGGGTCAGTATCTTTTTTCGGTAGAACTTGAGCTAATAAGCCACCACTACAAATAACCCTTTCA
This sequence comes from Prochlorococcus sp. AG-347-E03, assembly GCA_003279115.1. Classification (GTDB taxonomy): domain Bacteria; phylum Cyanobacteriota; class Cyanobacteriia; order PCC-6307; family Cyanobiaceae; genus Prochlorococcus_A. Next base: position 44,386 of record QCBG01000008.1, read on the forward strand.
TTTTGAATTTTTTCTCCAATAAAAACAGCAGAGGGAGTTTGCTCTGAATGATATAAATATGAAGCTAAGTCTTCAGCAATATTTCCATTTACTAATTCAACAGTGCTTGTAAAGGGTTCTCCAAATCCACTATCTCTAATAACATTTAAATATCCAGTACCTAATGCTTTTGTAAAATCAAAAGAATATTTATTATTGCTTATTTTGACTAGGTCTAATTCTAAATTAGGATTCCCCACATAACCCCTAACTTTTCCATCTCTACCTGCATCAACTAATAATCCTTTTAAAGGTCCGTCAGATCTAACTCTTAAAGTAACTCTCCCATGCATTATCTTCATTGAGCTTGCTAAAAGAAGTGAAGCACTAAATGCTCTTCCTAAGATACAGGTGGTTAAATAAGAAAGACCATGTCTTTTTTTTGCTTCTAAAGAAGATTCTGTTGTTAAGACCGCAACTAATCTTATTCCTCCATCTGCTGCAGTAGCCCGAACTATCCTATCCTGCATGATTTTCTTTCATAAAATTTTTGATTTTCCCTCTTTCCAAGAATAATATCCTAGAAGGAATTCCCTCAAATAAAGCAGGTTCATGAGTAACAATAATAATTGTATTTTTATTTTTCAAATCAAGAATTAAATTCTTCACATCATTTCTCATTGAATAGTCCAATCCAGCAGTTGGTTCATCAAGTAAAAGAATTGAGGGGTTTCTAAGTAGTTGAACTGCTACAGCTAATCGTCTTTGTTGTCCGCCACTTAGTTGTTCTGGTGGTTGGGTCAGATTAATTTTTTTCAAACCAACTTTATTTAAAACTATTTCTATATTCTTTTCTCTTAAAGATTTGTGGCCTATTTTTAATTCTTTCCCAATGGTTGTACCTATAAAGTATCTTTCAGGAAATTGGAATACTACTCCACAAAACCATCTTCTTTGTCTAGGAGATAAAACTTTATTATTCCAAGTAATTTTCCCTTTTTGTGGATTTGTTAATCCGCTTATTATTTCGAGTAGTGTTGTTTTTCCAGAACCACTATTGCCGCAAATTAAAATGATTTCATTTTCATGAACTTTTAAATTTAAATTGTCTATTATTTTTCTTTCACCAGTTTGGGGTTGATAAGATATTTCTTTTAAATCAAGCATTATTAATTAAGTTATAGGTATGAATTTTAATCTAGTATTAACTTACTTATAATAGCTGTAGATTTAAAAAGCTATTAGTCAATATGAATATTATTTTTAGGGAAGTTGATCCTTTTAATTGTTGGATATGGATCAGGTTTTCAGAATCACCAACTCAAGATGAAAAAAATTATTTAGATGGTGTTTTTGATAGTTGGTACGTTTTAGGAAGGTTAGGTGGATTTAATTCTGAAAATTTGCAAACTCATGAAGAGGGTTCCGATCTAAGTTGGATGTCCTACGATAATGACCAAAAGAACGCATCTCTTCCAGCCTTAATGCATAATTTAGGAATTATGGAATATCAAAACCTGTGGGGAAGGTGTTGGGTTGATTTTGGAACTTCAGACTCCATTTCAATAGATATATTAATTAATTCTTTGAATGAGATATCAAATAATTATGTAAAAATTGAAGAGTTAATTATTGGCGGTGAAAATAATGATTGGGTAATTGAAGAACATGAAGATTTGGTTTTCAAAGATTAAGAGTTTTAGATGGAAGACTTAACAAGATTAATTATTTCCCATGAAAGAATTGAAAATATTAAGAACAATAATTTAGAACTTTCTAGAGAAGAGGCTCATTATATAAACAAAGTAATGAGGATAAAAAATGGTAAAGAAATATTTATAGCTAACGGTAAGGGTTCGTTATGGAAAGCTATAAAAGTTAAAAATGATTGTTTTGAAATAATTCAATTAAAAAAACCTCACTTATTTCAAGAACAAGAAATTTTTTTATTAGGCATAGCTGTTGTTATACCAAAAAGTGGTTTTGAGGATATTTTAAAAATGTGTACTGAAATAGGAATTGATTTTATACAGCCATTATTTTCAGAAAGACAGGTAAACAAAAATTTAAATTTTTCTAAAAAACTTTTGAGATGGAATTCAATTATCAAAGAAGCAGTTGAGCAAAGTGAGAGATTATGGAAACCATCTATTTTAAATGGTATGGATATTATTGATTGGCTAAAAAGTAGAGATAATCAAGAAAGAGTTTCAATTTCTGTAACCAGAGAAGAAAAACTATATGATTTAAATCAATGGTTAAGAAAACAACAAGAATTTGTAAATAAAAAAGGAGGTATTTTTTGGAATGTAATTGGCCCTGAAGGAGGTTGGTCCTCTAAAGAAATTGATTTCTTTAATAAAAATAATATTACCTTTGTTAAACTTTCGGACACTATCTTAAGAACTTCAACGGCTAGTATTAACGCATCATCAATTTTAAATCAGTGGAGAATTGATTTGAAATTAAGGAATTAAATAAATATGGATTTAATTGGAAATCAATTTTTTATAGGTTTTTGCATTAACTTTATTTTGATTTATGTATTTTGCAAGATTCCTTTGATGACGAAAAGTGGTTGGATAAGTGCAGGTATTTTAGGCACAATTTTGTGGGGATGTTTGTCTTGGCAGGGATGGATGTCAGTTGTAATTTATTTATTATTTGGATCTCTCGTTACCAAAATAGGTTTTAAATTTAAAAAAGAACAAGGAATAGCTGAAAAAAGGGGTGGGAGAAGAGGTCCTGAGAATGTATGGGGCTCTGCAGCTACAGGATTGTTTTTTGCAATTATGACCAAGTTTAATGCTGCCAACTTAGTCTTGTTTAAAGTAGGTTTTGCTGCAAGTTTTGCTGCAAAGTTGGCGGATACTTTTGGTAGCGAAATTGGAAAGAGATTTGGTAAAGACACATACTTAATTACTTCACTTAAAAAAGTGGAGAGAGGAACTGAAGGAGGAATAAGTATAGAAGGAACATTAGCTAGTGTTTTGGGATCAATATTTATGACTTTTATAATGCTCCGCCTATCAATTATTTCTACAAAATATCATTTTATCGTTGTTGTAGTTTCTGGATTCTTGGCAACACTTTCTGAAAGTATTATTGGTGCTAAATTTCAAAACAAATATAAACTAAGTAATGAATTGGTAAATGCTATTCAGACGAGTATCGCTTCTTTCTTTGCTATCTTTGCTCTTATTTTATATTCATATTTTTTAAATTAATAATATTTGGAAAGACCTAAGATTCCTTCCATTTTGTGAGAATCTCCCAGCTTTTAAGTCTTTGGAAAAGCCAGAAATGACCTTCGGAATTTAGATGAATCCCATCATGTGTAATCCAATTTTTATTCCTTTTATCAGAGTACATTTCTCTAAAAGTAGGTAGAAATGGGACATTCTGATTGAGGCATACTTCCTCCATTCTCCTTTCATAAGAATTACAAAAATCATTTGAGTACCATAGACATCCTGCGAACGGCATTTTGCTTTCGTCAACTGGTGTAAGACCAATAACAAATACATTTGTTTGAGAGTTCATTTCATTAATTAGCCTCTCTAATCCATATTCAAATCCATCTATATCTAATTGATGTCTTCCATTTTTCTGACCAATTGCTGCTGTGTCGTTAAGACCTACATTTAGTAGTATTGCTTTAGGTTTATTTCTTCTCGTTTCACCTCTAGATGACCATTCTTTTTCCCATCTAGATGAAACTTTTTCTATCCCATCTCCCCTAATGCCAAGTTGATAAATAACTGGCCCATTGTGGTTATTGCACCAATCTTTTCTAAGCCTCTCACACCATCCACCACCCTCATTATCTCCCCATCCATAAACTGAGCTATCTCCAATTACAACTAGCTGTTTTGGTAAACTAATCACTATAACCGGAAAAAAATAATTACTTGATTTAACAAATTATTCTTATAAATCAAGTTAAACTATTTTTGATTTTACCATTTATTAATTCGCCAACTATTGAGATGGAGCTATAAGCTATCAAAACTAATGTAACTTCTTGCCATGCGAAGGAACTTAGTGATTCTTGCAATTGCCAACCTAGACCAACACTTCCAATAACCCCAACAATTGCAGTTTCTCTAATAATAATGTCAGATCTATAAGCGCAATATGCTAAGTAACTTTTTGCTTGTTGAGAAAATAAACCTAATAGCCAACTAGTCTTTTTTGAGATTCCTAGAGATTTCATTGCAATATAATTTCTCTTGTCTTGGCTATCTAGATTTGTAAAAAGTAATTTGCTAGTAATACCAGCGTTGTGGAGACCTAATGTTAAAGCTGCTAAAGATACAGAAGGATTATTAAAAGTTAATAGAGTTAGAAGTATTATAGGGGTAGGTATTAAACGTAATAAAAATGCAAAAATTTTTATAAAAATTTTAGAAGTATTGTTGTTAAAAATTCCTATTACTAATGGAGGTAAACTGATTGCGATTCCTGTTGATAAAAGACTTAAAATTATTGTTTCTAATATAAGTTTTAAGAAATCAAATAATCCTAAATCTGAGCTTGATTTAAATAGAGAACTAGCGGAATTAAAATTTTCAAAATTATTGTTAAAAATAAAATAAAGAAAATATGAAAAAGAAAATAAAATTGTTATGAAAAAAACTGAAATAAAAAAAATAGATAGGATTTTATTTGTAGTGTTAAATTTTATTTTTTTGAATATTAATCCAGAAAGAATTATCAAAATTGCTAAGGACCATAAATAAGTCCATAACTCTCTAAAATTCAAAGTTTGGAAAGATAAAAAAATACTGGTACCTATTCCTCCAATCCCAAAAAGTCCTAGAATCACTGTACTTCTTATTGAACACTCTAATCTATATAAACCAAAGTTTTTAAATGTATTTATTATTGGATTCCATATTAAAGTTAGTAAAGAAGAAAATTTAGGAGCATTTATTTGATTTATAGATTCAAAACTTTTGTAATCAAGAGTTTCTATTTGTTCAGCAAAAACTTTTGAATTTACAGCAATATAAGGTATACATATAGCTATTATTCCTATCGAAAAATTTATTCCATATATTTGCATTAATAGTATTCCCCAAACTACTTCGTGTATAGATCTAATTATTGTTAGAAAAAAACTTATTATGCGGTAGAAAAAATTTGGAATATTAAAGATTTTATAAAAAATATTTGAGGAGATTATTCCAAAAATTGCTCCAAAAATAATACTTACTAACCAACTAAAAAAACCAATTAAAATAGTTTCATTTAATCGCTTAATTACGGTAATAATAATTTCATTATCGATCTTGGGATTAAATGCAGAAATTAAGAATTCTTGGAATAATTTAAATCCACCAAAATGAATATTGTTTATTAATTGATACCCTAGAGGTATGCATACCAAAATTGGAAGCAAAGATAATGAGGTATAGTTTAATCTTAAGTTATTCAACTAATTAATATATTTTCTCTAAATGAATCTTCTTTAAGTTATTTCTTTTGAGATTGAAAAAAATTTTACCATCCCTTATTCCAATAACTTTATCGAAATCGTTCAGCAAATCTAATCTATGTAATGCAACTAATGCGGTCTTTGGGGATTTCTTTGTTTTATTTTTATCTAGATTTTCTAGCAGAAGGTTTTTAATTGTTGTTATCAATTTGGGATCTAGATTATTAAAAGGCTCATCTGCAAGTAATATATTTGATTCTTGAATTAATGATCTAGCTATAGCCACCCTTTGTTTTTGCCCCCCAGATAGTTTTCTGATTTTTTTGTCGTAAATAGAGTTTTGAAGTCTACATAATTTCATATATTTATGCGCCTTCTTAAAAGAACTTACATTCAGTAAATTTTTAAAAGCGAAATAAAAATTGTTTTCCGCTAGTAGTCCACAATTAACATTTTGTTCTGCAGAGAGATCTTCTATTAATCTTAAATCTTGCCATATAGTTGTTATTTTACTTTTCTGCTTTCTATCTAATTCCTCGAAACTTTTATTGAATAATTTAACCTCACCTTGAGTTGGCTTTATAGTGCCATTAAGTACTGATATAAGAGTAGTTTTTCCTGAACCGCTTTTACCTAAAAGTGCAATTTTTTCCCCAGAATTTATTTTTAAATTTATTTTATTTAGGATCAGATCATTTTTGTATTTATAAGATATATTTTCTAATTCTAAGACAGTATTATTCATCTAATTTTATTTAATTTCCTCCCGATTTCTTCTATATTTTTATATTGTTTTGATTCTGCCTTTATAAATCTTTTTGCATTGAACATATCTAATATCTGTTTATGTGATTTGTTTTTCATATCTAAATTTAGAATTACTGATTTAAGTTCTTTTGTAAACCCTTCCCCGAATCTATTTTCAAGATCACCTTGAGCTACCCAATGATAGTCAACATATTCTGGTGTGATCCAGAATAATTCTAAATTACTTGTTCTTTTGGGATTATTTTTAAGATTGTTTTCCCAAACCTGTTTATTTAAAGCTCCAGCATCAAATGCCCCACTATTAACTAAAGCTATAGTGGCATCATGACTCCCACTAAAACCTACTTTTTTCCCTTTAAAGTCTTTAATTTCTACCCCTGCTTGATTTAAAAAATATTCTGGCATTAATCTTCCAGAGGTTGAGTTTTCAGAGCCAAAAGTAAATCTTAAATTCTTTAGTTTTTTAAGTCCTTTAATGTTTGAAATTGAGTTAAGTTCTAAATTTTTGTTTACTATAAAAACACTTTTAAATTCCTTATCGATATCTCTTTGAGCTATGACAATTGAATTAGGTGATTGTATTCTTGCTTGAACTCCTGATAAACCTCCAAACCAAACTAAATCTAAATCTTTAGTTCTAAATCCAGTTACTGCCGCAACATAATTAATAACAGGAATGTATTTAACTTCTACATCAAGTTGTTTGGATAATTCTTTTGAAAATAAATTAAATCTTTTGTCCAAAACATCTTGGTTTTGATCAGGTATTGCTCCAACTTTTAAAACTTTGGGATTTGAAAATACAGGTGATGAAAAAACAGAAAATAATAGAGATGAACTTATTAGGAAATTCTTTAAATTAAACATAATCTAGTTAAATTAATAGTATTCAGAGATTGCTTTTTCAAGCCTCTGTAGTCCATCTTTTATTTTTATTTCTGAAGCTGCACAAGATATTCTTATACATTGATCAGCTCCAAAAGCTTTTCCAGGTACAACAACTAATCCGTAATCTTGAAGAGCTTTATTGCAGAAATCAACAGAAGTAATTGAGGAGTTGGGTAATTTTGGAAATGCGTAAAATGCTCCGTTAGGTTCTTCAATATAAATCCCATTTATATTATTAAGGCCCTCATAGAGAAGTCTTCTTCTTTGATCATAATGGCTATTTATCATTGAGAAAAACTCATTATTAATTTTTAAAGCCTCTAAAGCACCTTTTTGAACAAAAGAGCAAACATTACTTGTACTTTGACTTTGTAATGCTGAGGATGCTTTGATTACATTTTTGGGACCTACTAAATAACCTATCCTCCAGCCAGTCATAGCCCATCCTTTCGCAAACCCATTTATTATAAAAATCCTATCTTTTAAATCATTTGCTAATGAAGATAAACTGTAGTGTTTAAATTCTTTTTTAAGGATTAGTTCGTAAATCTCATCAGAAAGAATATTGATATTTGGATTTTCTCTAGCTAAATCGGCAATTTGTAATAATTCTTCCTTTGACATAACTCTTCCAGTAGGGTTATTAGGAGAATTGATAATTATAAATTTAGTTTTTGAAGAGATTTTAGACTTCAAATCTTCTATATTTATTTTGAATCCATCTTCTGCAGAAGAATTAGTAAAAATTGGCTTCCCACCCGCCAATCTAACCATCTGGGGATAACTTAACCAATATGGAGAAGGAATAATAACTTCGTCTCCAGTATTTAACAATACTTGGAAAAGATTATATATTGCTTGCTTAGCACCATTTGTGACCATTACATTTTCAAATTCATAATTTAAATCGTTTTGAATTTGAAGTTTATCTGCAATTGCTTTTCGGAGATCTAAATTCCCCGCTGCGGGCCCGTACTTTGTAAATCCATCAAATATAGCTTTACTTGTAGCCTCTATAACTTCTTTTGGGGCATCAAAATCAGGTTCACCTGCACTTAAATTGCAAATATCTACTCCTTCTGCAGATAATTGATTTGCTTTAGCACTTATCTGCAATGTAAGAGAAGGCTCAATTGAAAGTGCCCGATCAGATAAATTAACTTGACTCATTGACTTATGACTTTTCAAATATGACTTTTAATAATGACAAATGCATAAATTAAGAATAAATAAAACTATCACACTATGGTTTAATTTAGTTCATTTTCTTAATCTATTTTATTTTCATGTTTTGAGTTCTTAAGATAAAAATATTTAAAGTTTTATTTTCGGTGAAAAGGTTAGTAATTGGGAGAGGAAGTGTATTTGCAGATTTGTTAGTAATTGGTGAGGCACCTGGAGCCCAGGAAGATTTAGAAGGAAAACCTTATGTAGGTAAATCTGGTAAGTTATTAAACGAATTATTAATACAAGCTGGAATTGATTATAAGAAGGATGTTTATTTTTGTAATGTAATTAAATGTCGTCCACCAAATAATAGAAAACCCACTGCTAGAGAAATTAATATTCATAAACCTTGGTTATTACAGCAAATAAAGTTAGTCGATCCAAAATTTATATTACTTACTGGTTCTACTGCTATGAGAGCTATTTTAGAAGTTAAAGATCCTATAACTAATTTAAGAGGTCAATGGTTTAAAAAAGATGGGAGAGAAATTATGGTAATTTTTCATCCATCTTATTTGTTGAGATTTCCTTCAAAAGAAATCAATAAACCTTACCATCTAACTTTGAAAGACCTAGAGAATGTTAGTGGTAAACTATATGCCGTATAATTTAGTGAAATCCTTTTTGAATATCTAGAATTTTAATGTCATTAACTCAATCAAAAAAGGTTAATAGTCTCTCCAAAAGATATTCAACTCATATTGAGAGAAGGATAACTAGAACAGTAATGGTGGGTGATGTAGCTATTGGAAGTGATTATCCAGTAAGAGTTCAATCGATGATAAATGAAGATACGATGGATGTCGAAAATGCTTTCTTAGCTATCAAAAGACTTCATGATGTGGGTTGTGAAATAGTAAGGTTAACTGTCCCTTCCTTAGCACATGCCAAAGCAGTAGGAGATATAAAGGCAAAATTACTAGAAAATAATATCAATACCCCCTTGGTGGCTGATGTTCACCATAATGGTATGAAAATTGCAATGGAAGTTGCAAAACATGTTGATAAAGTAAGAATTAATCCTGGATTGTTTGTTTTTGAAAAATCAGACCCTACAAGAACTGAATATACAGATGAGGAATTTGAAACTATTAAGCAAACAATACTTAAAAGATTTACCCCTTTAGTTGAAGTTTTAAAGGCTGAAAACAAGGCTCTAAGAATTGGAGTTAATCATGGGTCTCTATCTGAGAGGATGCTTTTTACTTATGGAGATACGCCATTAGGAATGACAGAATCTGCGATGGAGTTCGTCAAAATTTGTGATGAGCTTGATTTTCATAACATAATTATTTCTATGAAAGCTTCTAGGGCTCCGGTCATGATGGCAGCTTACAGAATGATTGCAGATAGGCTTGACTCAGAAGGATATAATTATCCCTTACATTTAGGAGTGACTGAAGCTGGTGATGGTGATTATGGAAGGATTAAAAGTACTGCAGGAATTGGAACACTTTTAGCAGAGGGATTAGGAGATACCATTAGAGTTTCCTTAACAGAAGCTCCAGAAAAGGAAATACCAGTGTGCTATTCAATTTTGCAGTCTTTAGGATTAAGAAAAACAATGGTTGAATATATCAGTTGCCCTAGTTGTGGTAGAACACTTTTCAATCTAGAAGAAGTTGTAGATAAAGTTAGGAACGCTACTTCACATTTGACTGGTTTAGATATAGCAATAATGGGATGCATAGTAAATGGACCAGGAGAAATGGCAGATGCTGATTATGGTTATGTTGGCAAAGGCAAAGGAACTATTGCCTTATATAGAAGGAAAGAAGAGATAAAAAGAGTACCTGAAGATGAGGGTGTTAATGCTTTAATCCAACTTATTAAGGATGATGGGAAGTGGATTGATCCTTAAGGATTTGTCAAATTTTCGAGATTATAAATAAATTCTTTTTATAATAAAAAATATTGAATTCTTTGAAGATAAGAAAATTGTCTAAGAAAAAATTTGTAATTCTGTTTGCGACAACCTTTTCTGGGCTATTTCTGAATAATTTTGCAGGAGCAACAGTTTTAAATAATAGTTATAAAGAAGTAATTGATCATGTTTGGCAAATTGTATATAGAGATTTTCTTGATTCAAGCGGTAAATTTCGAAAGTCCAATTGGATTAATATAAGAAAAGAAGTTTTATCAAAAACATATTCAGATAGCAATGATGCATATGATGCGATTAGAAATATGCTTTCTAATTTGGATGATTCTTATACAAGATTTTTAGAACCAAAGGAATTTAATCAAATGAGAATTGACACCTCTGGCGAATTAACTGGAATTGGTATCCAAATAGTTAAAGATAAAGAATCGGATGATTTAATAATTATTTCTCCCATAGAGGGCACCCCTGCATTTGATGCTGGAATTAAAGCTAGAGACAAAATATTATCTATAGATGACATTTCTACTGAAGGTATGAATATTGAGGATGCCGTGAAATTAATAAGAGGACAAAGAGGTACTAAAGTAAAGCTTGAAATTCTTAGAGGTTCTCAATCCTTTTTTAAGACTTTATCAAGAGAAAAAATTGAAATAAAATCTGTAACAAGTAAAGTCAATCAAACCAAAAATGGCTTATCAATTGGCTATGTAAGAATTAAACAATTTAATGCAAATGCGTCCAAAGAAACTAGAGATGCTATTAAGGATTTAGAAACAAAAAAAGTGGCAGGATATGTTCTTGACTTGAGAAGTAATCCTGGAGGTTTATTAGAATCAAGCATTGATATCTCAAGGCACTTCATTAACAAAGGAGTAATAGTAAGTACAGTAAGTAAAGATGGTTTAAAAGAAACAAAAAAAGGAAACGGTCAAGCTCTAACAAAAAAGCCCTTAGTTGTCTTAGTTAATGAGGGCTCTGCTAGTGCTAGTGAAATAGTCTCTGGTGCAATAAAAGATAACAAAAGAGGAAAATTAGTTGGGAAGAAAACATTTGGTAAAGGTCTAGTTCAATCCATGAGAACTTTAGTTGATGGTTCAGGTCTAACTGTTACAGTCGCTAAGTATCTAACTCCGAACGGCACTGATATAAACAAATCTGGAATTATTCCAGACATAGAAGTAAGAATGAATATAAACCCTATACTTCAAAGAGAGATAGGAACTAGAAAAGATAAACAATATAGAGCTGGTGAAAAAGAGCTAATAAATATAATTAATAGAAAGAATCAGATAAGCGAATTTAATCCCGACACCACAAACCTTAATGCATTCCTAAAAATTAATAAGGAAGATAAAGTATTTTCATTAAATTAATTACTCATATCCAGCATTCTCTTTATTGGCACATAGGCTCTTCTTATTATTTCTGGGTCTAGTTCAATAGACGGGGAATTATTTTTCAAACAATCAAGAATTTTTTCTAAAGTATTTAATTTCATATATGGACACTCGTTACATTTACAACCTTCTACATCGGGAACTTCAATAAAAATTTTATTA
>QCBG01000009.1 GCA_003279115.1 Prochlorococcus sp. AG-347-E03
GGCTTGTTTTTTCTAAATCATTAAAACTACTTTCAAGAAAATTTCCAATCCTCCCTCCAGAGCATGATTGCAATAAAATTAAAAAAATTAATAAAAAAAATTCTTTTTTTTTAAAAATCATACTTTTCTAACTTTTCTTTTTCCTTATAGTTTTTTTATTACTTATTTTTATTTTTTTTGAAATAGATCCTTTTTTATCTTTTAGTTTTTCTTCTAAAAGGGATATAGCATCATCTATGGAGAATTTTTCTAAGTCAGTATCTTTCGCAATCGAAACATTAGTTTTGCCGCATTTTAAATAGACTCCATATCTTCCATTTAGTATTTGGATTGTCTCTTTAAATGCATTCGATTTTCCAAAATCTTTAAGTACCTCTTGACCGCCTCTACCCATTTTGGGCATCGCAAGAATTTCTAATGCTCTTTTTATATCAACTGTAAAAACATCATCTTCTTTCTTTAATGATCTGTTTTCAGATTCATTTTCATTTTTAATCCATTTAATATAAGGTCCAAATCTTCCTCTATCAGCCTCAACAACACCTCCTTCAGGATGAACTCCTAACAATCTAGGCAAACTTAAAAGTACAAGAGCCTCATCTAGAGTTAAATCATCAGTTTTCAACTCTTTGGGTAATGAAGCTCTTCTAGGTTTAGCTTTATCTTGATCATTATTTCCCAATTGTACATAAGGTCCATAAGGACCAAATCTTAAAAAGACTTTTTCCCCAGTTTTTGGATCAGTTCCTAGATCTGACGGGCCACTTAAAATTTGATCAACTTGCTTTATATCTAAATCTCCGGGAGTTATATCCATTGGAAGATTGCCTTTTGCCTGAATTTCATTACCAGATTCATCAATTTTTGTACCCTCTAACCAAGGGCCGTTAGAACCTATTCTGACTACACATGGAAGGTCTTCAAAATCAACTTGTCTATAAGCTTTACCATCAATATCACCCTCTGTTTTCTGAACTTTTACCTCAAGCCCATTTTTACCTTTATAGAAAGTCTCGAGGTATGGGAGCCACTCAAGATTGCCTGAAGATATTTCATCCAATGAAGACTCCATTTTTGCTGTAAAAGTGGTATCAACCAAATCAGGAAAATGTTCTTCTAATAGAGCGGTAACAGCAAAAGCTGTAAACGTTGGAGCTAAAGTATTTGAAGATATATTTGCATAACCTCTATCCACAATTGTCCCAATAATGCTTGCATAGGTAGAAGGTCTTCCAATCCCTTCTTTTTCAAGAACTTTAACTAATGCAGCCTCTGTATATCTTGCAGGCGGTTTGGTTTCATGAAAAGTAGATTCCTTATCAGTAACTTCAAGCCTTGTTCCAATTGTTAGGTTTGGAAGAATAATTTCTTGTTGTTCAAGGGATGAACTTGGGTCATCACTACCCTCTACATAAGCTCTGAAGAATCCTGCGAAATCAATACTTTTGCCGCTCGATTTAAATAAACCATCCCCCACACTAATTTCAGCATTAATCATAGTTAGCCTAGCTTCCGCCATTTGACTAGCTACAGTTCTTTTCCAAATTAAATCGTAAAGAGATAAGTCTCTACCAGTCAGATTAGTTTCCTTTGGTGTTTTAAATACCTCACCTGCAGGTCTAATAGCTTCGTGTGCTTCTTGAGCATTTCTTGCAGTTGAATTAAATTGTCTTGGTGAATTAGATAAATATTCTTTACCATACATAGAACTGACACATTCTCTAGCAGCTCTTGTAGCTTGTTCGGAAAGATGAACTGAATCAGTCCTCATATATGTTATAAAACCTCTCTCATAAAGCCCTTGTGCACATCTCATAGTTTCCCTTGCAGACAAACGAAGCTTTCTATTTGCTTCTTGTTGCAATGTACTTGTTGTAAATGGAGGAACTGGCTTACGAGTTGATGGTTTTTTTTCAATTTTTGAGACTAACCAATCCTCGGAAGAAAAAGTCTTCAATAAATCATTTACTTTATCTTCTCCAATTATTAAAGATTTGTTTCCTTGTTTTAATTTTCCGGTCTGTTCATCGAAATCGGAACCATTGGAAATTCTTTGACCATTTAGACTAAATAGTTTAGTTTCGAAAGTTATATTATCTATTACTAGGGAAGCTTTAATTCCCCAGTAACAAGCTTTTTTAAAGGATCTTCTTTCTCTCTCTCTTCTTACAAGAAGTCTTACAGAAACTGATTGAACCCGACCAGCGGATAATCTGGGGGCTACCTTCTTCCAAAGTAAAGGAGATAATTCATATCCAAAAAGTCTGTCCAAGATTCTTCTGGTTTCTTGGGCCTGAACAAGTTCCATATCAATTTCTCTTGTTTGATCTAAAGCTTTATTAATTGCCTTTTTTGTAATTTCATGAAAAACCATTCTCTTAGTTGGTATTTTAGGCTTCAGAATTTGCAGAAGATGCCAGCTAATACTCTCTCCCTCTCTATCTTCATCAGTTGCCAATAATAGTTGGGTAGCACCTTTCAAAGCATCTTTCAGCTCTTTAACAACCTTTTTCTTGTCTTTAGGAACTATGTAAAGGGGTTCAAAATCTTCCGTTGTATTAACTCCAATCCTTGACCATTTTTCCTTTTTAACTGCAGCAGGGATTTCAGCCGCCCCTTTTGGAAGATCTCTTACATGTCCCATTGAAGCAAGAACTTCATAATTAGAAGGCAAAAACTTTCTTATAGTTTTTGCTTTGGTAGGACTTTCAACAATAACAAGTGTGTGATCCAAGGTTTATTTCAAAAATTGGTGTTTTTGTTCAGTTAGGGCATATTATGATTATTTGAAACTTTTTCAAGTAATTTCTCTTGAAAATTTCAAAAATCATACCCACAAATTATAATCAAGTTAAGATTAACTCTTTGACCATTACAATCAATCATCTAATTTAATCCTATTTAATAAAGTGCCCAACGAAATCTTTACAATTAATTTAAATGCTCAAGCCATTATTCCAGAGGCTTTTATCTTACTAGGCATTGTTGGGACACTTCTTGTAGATTTAGCCGGAGAAAAAACTGCATCAAAGTGGGCGCCAATAATTTGCTATTTATCAATTGGTAGCTCTTTATTAAGTTTAGCCGTGCAATGGACTAATCCAGTAAATAGTGCATTTCTTGGTTCCTTTAATTCAGATAATTTAGCAATCGCATTTAGAGCAATAATAGCTTTATCAACTTTAGTTTCTTTACTCATTAGCTGGCGTTACACAGAACAAAGTGGAAGCCCTATTGGGGAGTTCGCAGCGATAGTTCTTTCGGCAACTCTTGGAGCAATGCTTTTGTGTGGATCTACTGACCTTATTAGTGTATTTATATCACTTGAGACTTTATCTGTAGCGAGCTATTTACTTTCTGGTTATCTCAAGAGAGATCCAAGAAGTTCAGAGGCAGCTTTAAAATACTTACTTGTTGGGTCAGCTGCTGCTGCTGTTTATTTGTATGGTTCCTCTTTTCTTTATGGATTAAGTGGTTCAACAAACTTAGCAACTATTGGTTTAGAGATTATAAACAAACCCTCCTTTATCACTTCTCTTGCTCTCGTATTTGTCTTATCAACTGTTGCTTTTAAAATCGCTGCAGTTCCCTTTCATCAATGGACTCCGGATGTTTATGAAGGATCACCTACACCTGTAGTTGCTTTTTTATCTGTCGGTTCAAAGACAGCAGGTTTTGCATTTGCGATAAGAATATTAAGCACTACTTTTTCTTCATTCGATGAAGAATGGAAACTATTATTCACTATTTTGGCCATCTTGAGCATGGCTCTAGGAAATGTTGTAGCGCTAGCTCAAACCTCAATGAAAAGGATGTTAGCTTACAGTTCTATTGGACAAGCAGGATTTGTAATGATAGGAATAGTATCTGGTACACAAGATGGTTTATCAGCTGCTGTTTTATATTTGGCTGCCTATTTATTTATGAATTTGGGAGCATTCTCATGTGTAATACTTTTCTCACTAAGAACTGGTTCTGACAGAATTCTTGATTACTCTGGACTTTACCAAAAAGATCCTCTCATCACATTAGGTTTAAGCCTTTGTCTTCTATCTCTTGGAGGTTTACCTCCAATGTTAGGATTTTTTGGAAAGATATATTTGTTCTTTGCAGGTTGGGCAAATCATCAATATCTATTAGTAATCGTTGGATTAGTTACTTCAGTTATATCTATTTATTACTACATTTCAGTTATTAAAATGATGGTAGTTAAAGAACCACAGGAAGCTTCTGAAATTGTCAAATCATATCCTGAAATTAACTGGGGAATTGTAGGTTTGCCTCCCTTAAGAATTGCACTTTATACTTGCGTGGCAGTAACTGCTCTTGGAGGAATCCTTTCTAATCCTCTTTTTAAATTAGCCAATACCGCAGTTTCAGAAACTCCTTTCTTACAAGATATTATTGCTACTGCAAACAATATTTCCTAGAATAATTTTTCAATAAATGTCTAAGAAAGTCGCAAGTTTAGAAAATATAACTAAAACATATGGGAAAGAAGATCTAACTGTTAAAGCCTTAGACAGCATAAACTTAGAAATTTATAAAGGTGATTATTTAGCTGTAATGGGAGCTAGTGGCTCAGGCAAAAGTACAGCTATGAATATTATTGGATGTCTAGATAGACCATCTGAAGGTGTTTATAAATTAAATGGTATACCTGTTGAAAATTTATGTGATGATGAGCTGGCGGAAATACGTAATCAAAAATTAGGCTTCGTTTTTCAACAATTTCATCTTCTTTCAGATGCAACTGCACTTGAAAACGTAATTTTGCCGATGATTTATGCTGGAATTGAGCCTGAGCAAAGATTAGAACGAGGTAAGAATGCGTTAAAAAAAGTTGGCCTCTCCGAAAGGATGAATAATCGCCCAAACCAATTATCCGGAGGTCAACAACAACGAGTTGCTATTGCGAGGGCTATTATCAATAATCCTGCAATATTGTTGGCAGACGAACCTACTGGTGCATTAGATTCAAAAACAACTGAAGATGTATTAGATCTTTTTGACAAACTTCATGAGTCTGGAATAACTATAGTTTTAGTTACGCATGAAGATGAAGTTGCAAATCGCGCAAAAAAAATAGCCAAATTTAAGGATGGAAGAATAGTTGAATTAAAAGTTAATTAAATTCAAAACCTTCTTATTACCTTAAGTTGAGTTTCATTTTCAATCCTTAAATTCCCATTCAAATCAATATCCTTAATTTTCCATGAATCAGCACAATAACCACTAGGTAAAAAACTTTTAGTAAGAAACTTATTTGCAGATTTAATAACATATTCTTTTTTCTTGGTACATTCAATTGAATCATAAAAAGCTTTAAGAACTTTGGCTGTCCAATAATTTTGATTAATATTTCTTGTTTGAAGTACTTTTGACAATGAAACACCTTCTGATGGGGTGTAATTTAAAAAATTCATGCCAAGTCCTAATCTTACATAGATAATTTTTTTGCCTCTTGTTATCACCCTTGGTAAAAACCCAATCAACTTTTTTGAACCAAATAAAATATCATTTGGCCATTTCAAACAAACATTTATATTTTCTTGTCTAAGCATTTCACATAACTTAATACCTAAAGACAAATTAAATATTTGACATTCAAATTCTTTTGAAAATATTGGGTAAGCTGCACTTAACCAAATCCCTCCTTTTGGAGAAAACCAAGTTTTTGAATTCTGGCCAACCCCTGAGAACTGTTCTCTTGCAATTATCGCTACTGGCTGGTTTTTCTTTATTTCAGAATATCCAAGCAAGTTTGTTAGCTCAATTTCGGTACTTTTACATTTTATTTTGTAATGAAGTGTCCAGGTTGGATATTGACCCTGAATTTTTTTTAAATAAAAAACTGTTTTAGCTGCAGGTCCAATAACTTTCACAAATTCTTTATTAAAACAACGAGCATCTTTTTAAAGATTAGATTAACTTTAGTCTTAATAAGTAAATTTTACAAATTGGACAAAAAGTATTTGCCAATAGTGAATAGAAGGAATCCACATACATTAAAAAATTGTCTTGATAAATTCAAAAAATCCTGCGGAGACTTAGATAAACTCTCTAAAATCAACGAAAACTGGAAGAACTTAATCGGCTCAGAACTATTTCAAGAATGCAAACCATTAAATATTGAAAAAAAAATACTTACTATTGCTGTAAATCATCCACAGTGGCGCCAGGCTTTAATATATAACAAGCATAAATTAAAAGAGAGAATCGAGAAAATTGGAATAACTTTGGATGAAATAAAAATAATACAAAATTATGAAATTAAAAATAAAAATATCAAAGCTACTAATGCAAAGATAGTTTGGGCAAAGCATCCTAGCAGAATCAATCAAAATCATATGTGCATTTGTACTCTCTGTAATGCCCCAACTCCTGAAGGTGAAATCAAAAGATGGGGAAAGTGTTCTTTTTGTTGGAGAAAAACAAATAACTAAGTACTCTATTTGGCTAAAATTAGTATTCCCATTTGCCCCCCCAAAATAGTTCTATATTCAGCTTTTTTAAATCCAACTTTCCTAGCAATTCTTATAAGTTCATTTTTCTTTGGAAAATTTCTAATGCTTTTTTCAATATATGCGTACTCTGGACTTAAATTAAAAAGGCGCGAAATTGTAACTACAATGAATCTCAAATATAATTTCTGAAAAAGATTAGATAAAGAATTTTTTGTTGAGTGATTAAAATCCAGAAATCCTGCCCTTCCTTTATCATTCAAAAGATAAAAAACTTTTTTTATTCCTTCTTCAACATTATTCAAGTTTCTTAGTCCATATGACATGCAAATCCCATCATAATTTTTTGAATAATCATTAATTTCTAAAACATCTTTAATTTCCCAATTTATAAATTTATTTTTTTTTATCGCTGATTTTTTCTTTGCAATATTTAAGATATCTTCTGCGCTGTCAATCCCAGTAATTGAACCATTTGGACTAACTCTCTTAGAAATTAAGAATGCTAAATCTCCAGTTCCACAGCATAAATCTGCCCAATCTTCACCATTTGCAGGTTTCAATAAATTAACTAATTTCCTTTTCCATAATCTGTGCAGTCCAAAACTTAATAGATTATTTAAAAAGTCATATTTATAGGAAATCTTATTAAATATATTTTTGACTTCGATAGTTTTTGTGAATTTCATTTTTAAATTTTTAACTTATTTCTTATTGGTATTAAATTAAATTTTTTTTTCATATGGTCTAATTGGAAGTTTTTTTTCGAGAAGGAAAGTCTTTATTTCTCTTAAAGAAAGTTTCTTATCATGAAGTAATGATGCTAGAAGTGCGGCTGATGCCTTGCCTTCATTAAAAACATCATAGATATCGTCTAAACAACCTGCTCCTCCAGAAGCAATCACTGGAATATTAACAATATTGGTAACAGATTTAGTCAGATATAAATCATATCCATTCTGCGTGCCATCACCATCCATTGAAGTAAGCAAAATTTCCCCTGCGCCTAACTCCTCAACTTTCTTTGCCCAACTTAATACATCTATTCCAGTATTTTCTCTACCTCCTTTTACATATACCTCCCATTCATCAGTCTTATTAACTTTTCTTTTAGCATCAATTGCTATCACGATACATTGATTGCCGAATTCTCTAGAACTTTTAGAAATTAAATCTGGATTTCTAACTGCAGAAGAATTCAAACTTACTTTATCCGCTCCAGCTCTTAAAAGATCATTAATTGAAGAAACAGAATCTATTCCTCCACCTACTGTAAATGGGATTTTTACTGATTTTGCGGTCCTAGAGACAAGGTCAACTAATGTATTTCTATTTTCTACACTAGCTCTAATATCTAAGAATACTAATTCATCTGCGCCCTCATCAGAATACCTACAAGCCAATTCAACAGGATCTCCTGAGTCTCTCAAGTTAACAAAATTTACACCTTTAACCACTCTGCCATGGGCGACATCTAAACAAGGAATTAAACGAAGAGCTACCATTTTAGTAAAAATTGTCCAAATGCTGTTAATCTTGCATAATAGCTTTTATTTTACCTCTTATGGCTGAAACAAAATTATTACCCAAAATCGGTAGTAAAATCAAAATTAACATTAACAAAGTAAAAGATAGACTACCAGCTAAATTAATCGATCAAATATCCTCGAGTCCTAAAGCCGTAATAACAGGCTATAAAATGACAGACGGCAGAAGTATTGGAATTACCGCAAAATTTCAGAATGGTGAGCAAAATTGGTTTTTCCCAGAAGAAATTGAGAAAGGTTAAAGATTAAAGTGAATGATCCAAAACAACTATTAGGAATTAAGGGTGCCTCTGAAACATCAAGTATATGGAAACTCCGTATACAGTTAATGAAACCCATAACATGGATCCCTTTGATATGGGGAGTTATTTGTGGAGCAGCTGCAAGTGGGAATTTTGAATGGACATTTAGTAATGTTCTAGCTTCATTAGCATGTATGTTGATGAGTGGACCGCTTCTGGCTGGTTATACCCAAACCATAAATGATTTTTTTGATAAAGAAATTGATGCAATAAATGAACCAAATAGACCAATTCCATCTGGGAAAATTTCAATTAAAGATGTAAAAATACAAATTTGGGTATTACTTGTAGCGGGCTTAATAGTTGCTTTTCTATTAGATTTATATGCAAAGCACAGCTTCCCCTCCGTCTTACTTTTGGCATTAGGAGGTTCCTTTGTTAGTTATATATATTCTGCTCCACCACTCAAATTAAAACAGAATGGTTGGCTTGGAAATTATGCATTAGGAGCATCTTATATAGCTTTGCCTTGGTGGGCAGGACAAGCCTTGTTTGGGAAATTAACAATCGTGACGGCGATACTTACACTTGCTTATAGCCTCTCAGGACTTGGAATTGCTGTTATTAATGATTTCAAAAGTGTTGAAGGAGACTCAAAGCTAGGCTTGAATTCTCTACCAGTAGTATTTGGAATTAAAAATGCAAGTAGAATAAGTGCAGGACTGATTGATATTTTTCAATTAGCAATGGTTGTAGTATTAATCATTATTGGTCAAAATTTAGCCTCTGTAATTTTGGTTTTATTGGTAATTCCACAAATTACATTTCAAGATATGTGGTTACTAAGAGATCCTCTAAAGTTTGATGTCAAATATCAAGCAAGTGCCCAACCTTTCCTTATAACTGGAATGTTAGTTACAGCTTTAGCCATAGGACATAGTTTTTTAGTTGCTTAAGGTGCAAAAGATTAAATTCAAATCTTTTGTTTTTATAATTCCAATATTAATTTTTTCTGGAATATCTTTTTATTTTTTTAGTCTAATATTTAGTACTTTAAAATTTGACGTTTCTAAAAATAAAAAGTCTCGGGAAACCAAATATTCTTACGTAATATCATCTTCTGATAATAAGATACTAAGCAAATTAAGCCGCAAATTTGAAATAGATAATAATTACCATAAAATTCCATTTTTTCTTAAACATTCTTTTATATCTTCTGAGGATAAAATATTTTATAAACATAATGGAATAGATTTAAAAAGTATTTCACGTGCCCTTATTCAAAATATTAGAAGTGGTTATGTTAAGGAGGGAGGAAGTACGATTACACAACAAGTTGCTAGATTACTTTTTCTAAATAATGATTTAAGTTTTCAAAGAAAAATAAAAGAAATATTTATATCACTCATACTTGAATTCAGATATAACAAAAATCAAATTTTAAAATTATATTTAAATAATATTTATCTAGGATCAGGAGCATACGGGGTAGACGAGGCTGCCCAAGTTTATTTTGGAAAATTTATAGAAGAATTGACATTATCAGAGATCGCATTAATTGCAGGATTAGCTCCAGCTCCATCAATTTATTCACCTTATCAAAATTTAGAATTAGCTATTAAAAATAGAAATAAAGTTCTTGAATCAATGTATGTTGATGGATATATTTCTCTTACAAATAAGAATAAGGCTATTAAAGAAAAAATAAAGTTAAATTATCAAACAGCTGATAATTTTTTAGATGATAAATTACTAATCAACTTTATTCTTCAGGAAACAGATAAAAAAATTGGAAGTAAAAATGATTATAAGTTTTTAAGAATTAAATCTTCTATCAACAAAGATTGGCAAGAAAAAGGTCAAAAAATATCAAGATACGCAGGACCTAAAGAACTTGAATTTGGTCTGTTATCTATCGAATCAAACACAGGACTAATCAGGACGATGATAACCAGCAAAAATCCATCAATTAATGAATACAATAGAGTGATTTCATCTGTAAGACCTTTAGGTTCTACTTTTAAAATAATCCCTTATGCTGCTGCATTAATAGAGGGAATAAAGTTAAGCGATAAATTTGAAGACTTACCAATATGCTGGGAAAGTTATTGCCCAAAAAATTTTTCAGAAGACTATAGAGGCTCAATATCTTTGATTGAATCATTTAAAAGTTCATCAAATATCGTTCCAATATCAATAACAAAAAAAATTGGCTTAAAAAATATTATTAATTTAGCGAATTCATTTGGACTAGGTTACGAGCAAGAGTTTGAGGAATTCCCATCATTAGCTATTGGCGCCTACGGAGATAATCTTTTAAACATCACAAATGCATATTCTGCAATAAACAATAATGGGAAGATTCAGAGCCCTGAAATCATAGAAAAAATAGAATCATTCAAAAAACAACCTATTTGGGAAAATAAATCTATTTCGAAGAAAATATTAGATTTAAAAATAAACAAGAAAATAAATAAACTTCTTGAAAAATCTGTAAAAGAAGGCACTTCAAAAGCAGCCTCTATAAAAGGAAAGAAAATTTATGGGAAAACAGGAACATCTGATGGAAATAAAGATCTCTGGTTTATTGGTTCCATAGATAACCTTACAACAGGGATCTGGATAGGTTATGACGATAACAAGGAATCTGAATTATCTAGTGGGAATGCAGCTTATTTATGGAAGAAGTTCATATCTGAAATTTATAAAATTCAAATTAAAAAATAAATTATATTTTTAAGATTTATATGAAATTATTGCAGAATAAAATCCATCACCAGGATAATCCAAGCTAGGTAAAATTTGCTTTTGGCTAACCAATTTTAAAGTTTTGTTTTTTTCAATAAATCGTTCAATTAATAGATTATTTTCATCGGGACAAATAGTACAAGTTGAATAAACTAAAATGCCATCTTTTTTCAAAAGAGGGAAAATACTCTCCAAAAGTTTTTCCTGTAATAAAGTTAAAGATTTTATTTTTTCTTTACTTAAAGACCATCTAGAATCTGGATTCCTGGAAAGAGTTCCAATGCCTGAACATGGAGCATCTAATAAAATTTTATCAAAATAAGATATAAACTTAGGATTTAATTCAATCAAACTAGTAGCATCAGCCTTAAGAGTATTAACAGATTTCAAATTTAACCTTTCTAAATTTGATTGCAGTATTTTCAATCTTTTTGTTGATCTATCTACGGCAATGATTTCAGCACTATCATTTGTTAATTCTGCAAGGTGGGTAGACTTACTTCCTGGAGCTGCACAAGCATCTAAAATCTTTTCACCTTCTTTTGGATTTAAGAGAGGTGCTATCCACTGAGAAGATCTATCTTGAATTGTCCAAAGTCCATCACTATATCCTGGTAAATTTTTTATAGATCTTGGATTAGATTTTAAAGTAATTCCATTATGTAAATCATTAATAATTTCAGCATCAATTTTGTTTTCATGAAGTACTTTCAAAAAGTTATCTAAATTAGTTTTTAATTGGTTAATTCTCAAATCAATTGATGGTTTTTTATTAAATGCCTTAATGATATTTTCACCCTCGCTATTGCCGACCCATTCATAAAGATCCTTCACAAGCCATAATGGAAATGATTCAAGATATGAAATTCTTTCTTCTCTATCAGAAGATAATTCCGGAAAGATTTTTTGTTCTAATTTTCTTGATGCATTTCTCAATATCGCATTTACAGTTCCCGCTAAACCATTTAAATCTGTTTTTTTAGCTACTTCTACAGTAGTAGAAATAGCAGCAGGAAATGGAATTTTATCCATTTTCAATAGTTGATACAAACCTATATGTAGAAGCCATCTTAACTTTGGAGGCTGCTTTTTATGAGTAATTTTTGAAGTATGATCCGTCCAAAGATCAAGAAATTTTCTATACCTTATGCATCCAAAAGATAATTCCGTAATAAAAGCTATATCAAGAGGATTAAATTGATAATTTTTTAAAACCTTTTCAAGAGCATGATCAGAAAAATCACCAGAACTAACTTTTAATAAAATTTCCCAAGCTGCCTTTCTTTGTAAATATCCTATGCTCAAAATATAATTAATTTTTTAAAGATAACTTTAATATACAAAAAATTCAAGAATTTAAACTACTTTTTCAATTGCAGAATTAAACCATATAAAACCTAAGATAGAAATAAGTGAAAGATTAAACCCTAAAAAAAGAAAGATATTTAAAGAATGGATTCTTTCACGAAAAAATATTTTTTTCTCTTTTTGATACTTCATTATTAAAATAAAAACTTATTTCAGGATTTTAAACGGCAACCAATATTAATAGATCCTGCATCAAGCATTCTGCCTAATTTAATTGCTATAGATTCCTCCAACCTAGTGAAATTAGATTGATGGGTAGTTATCCAATCTAATTCAGAAAAAGTGATAATTCCCGTCGAATTACTTTTTAAAAAAAGTGTTCCAATTTCCATTAGATAAATCTAATTTTTCCTAAATTAACATCCGTACTTAATATTCCTTCATAACATAATATTCTTTTAATTTTTCAAAGATAACTGTAGGTTGTTACTCTTAATTTATTGAATATCTCTTAAAAATATATCGGCCGTTTTTAAGTGATTATTTAATTTTTCTGCTGACATTTTATCGAGATTTCTCGTTAACATTGCCAGACGATATTGCTTTCTAAAAAAGCTTTCATTATCTTTAATAAATTTCCAAAATAAGCCATCCCATATTTCACACCATGGTCCACTTTTAAAATTAGACATTTTTTTTACATAATTAGAGCTTGATATATATGGCTTTGTTGAAAAGATACCACCACCACTAAACTGACTCATTCCGTAAACATTTGGGACCATAACCCAATCATAGGAATCAATAAACATTTCCATAAACCATTTATAAACTTGGTTTGGGTGAATTCTACATAAAAGCATAAAGTTGCCAACAATCATTAGCCGCTCAATATGATGACAATAACCAAATTTAATAATATTTTTTATAACAACATCTACTGGTTCAATTCCTGTATTTCCTTGATAAAAAGATTTTGGAATTGGCTTATCTTCAAAATTCCAAAAATTACTATTTCTCATTTTTGTTCCGTACTTTTTATATACGAGGCAAATAAATTCTCTCCATCCAATAATTTGACGAATAAAACCCTCTAAAGAGTTAATAGGAACATTATTATTTTTTGCAAAAAGTAATGCTTTATTTACTACTACATCTGGGGTTAATAAGCCGCTATTTAAAAGAGGAGAAAGTAAACTGTGCCATAAAAAAGAATTTTCTTTAGAAATAGCATCCTCATAATCTCCAAATAAGAAAAATCTATGTTTAAAAAAATCATTTAACCATTCATCTGCCTCTTCAAAATTAGTTGGATATAAAAAGTTATTACTTTCTCCAATAAACTCAATATCAAAATTGGCTAATGACCTTTCTGCATTAACTACAAATTTATTTTTTTGTAATTTAGGTGTATCGGGTATATTTATTTTTTTTGGTAATTTTTTTCTGTTCATTTCATCGAAACTCCATTTACCACCTTCAGGTGTATCATCAGGATTAACTAATATCTTTTGGCTTTTTCTTTGATTCTCATAAAATCTCCCCATAAGAGGCTTTTTTGCATTTGATGCAAATAAATCTTTTAAATCCTCACTGCTCATAAACATAGGAGAAGGCAAAATATTTAAAGCTAAATTATTACTTTCAACAAAATTATTAATCCTCTTCATTATTAAAAAATCATGGGGGTCAATGAGATTTATTTTCTGATATTTATTTTTAATAAATTCCGATAAGTAATCCACTGTAGAGACATTATTCTTGTTTTCGATATAAAAAACTTTAAAGCCAGATATTTCTAAATAATTTTTATAAGCGAGCATAGATGCTCTATGAAAAACTAACTTATTTTTATGGTTAATTAATTTATGAAATTTATCATTTCCAAAAAATAATGAGTCTTCCAAAATCAAAACTTCACAATTTATTTTTAAGATTGGGCTTTCTCTAAAAAGTTGATTAGGGAAAATAATTGATACTTGTTTCATCTTTGCGACTTCCTGTTACTGCATCTTTTTGAACAGTAAATAACATCATCCCAACAGTTTTTCCATTTTTTACGCCACTCAAACGGCCTATTGCAAACAGGACAAGTTTTAGTAGAAAGATTTTTCAAAATTTATAATTTTCTTTTATGAGTAGATTTAAATCTAGTTGAATCTTTAAGGGCCATATGTTTTGTATTTCTTCCTGAAACTCTCTTTCTCCACACTTTGAAAGATTTGGGTTTAAGATTTTGACGCATAATTTTTATCGCATCTTCCTCTTTTAAACCAAATTGATACTCGATAGCTTCAAAGGGTGTTCTATCTTCCCAACACATTTCTATTATTCTGTCTATGTCGATACTTTCCATATTTATTGTTCACATTGTGAAGTACAAAGTTTTTCAATATCGGATCTACCTGTAATTTGAAGTCTATATTTTGCCCAATATCTGTAAACCAATCTCAATACTGGAGATAAGAGCTTAATTTTCAAGGGATAATAAACCCAACCTAAACCAACTAATTCATAAGAATATGCAAGTACATCTAGTCCCCTAATAATTTCACCATTTTCAATAATCCCATGCAGGTTTGACATGGCTTCTGAATATGAGATGTCATTAAAAAGACTTTGATTATAATCCTTACTATTAATATCTATAAATGCAATTTGATTTAAGTTATCTCTTTTTTTAAGAAAATTTGTTTCTCTCAAACATAGTGGACAACCACCATCGTATAAAAAGGTTAATTTATTTTTCATATTTTTATACAAATATAGAAATTAAATCACTTTTTTGTGGAATAAAAATTTTTTTTTAGAGTACAAGCTTTATAAATCCTTAATAATTGCCAGTTCTAATTTAGTGAAATTATATTATCTTATTAATTAATAAGCCATTGATTAAGGGATACATCGATGGTTTAAAACTATTCATGATCAGTCATCTAGAAGATGAACT
Organism: Prochlorococcus sp. AG-347-E03; assembly: GCA_003279115.1. GTDB lineage: Bacteria > Cyanobacteriota > Cyanobacteriia > PCC-6307 > Cyanobiaceae > Prochlorococcus_A. The sequence continues at coordinate 15,260 of QCBG01000009.1, forward strand.
CCTTCTCCTATGTCAGGAGTAAATTTACAATATTTTTCAAAAATAAGTCCAACACCTCTCATTTTTTCTCCTAATTCATCATTAAATTTATTCCATTCTTCCGATTCACGATCAGGTAAATCCCACCCTTGTTTTTCTACCATACTTGTTATTACTGTATAGTCCCATTCTATGTATGCCATTGAGTTAATTTAGATTACCAAAATATTATAAACCAAGAGATTTAATAGGTAATTAATATTTTTTGAATATACTTTAAAAGTGTGAAAAAATTATAAATGTCAATTTTGCCAAGAAGATTTGAGCGAATCAAAAGTGTTTTAGATTGCAGGATGAAAAACTTGACTGTTTTAGTTGAGGATGTCAATAAACCACATAATTTATCTGCGATATTAAGGACATGTGATGCGGCAGGAGTTTTTGAAGCAAATTTTATTAGCAAAACAAATATCGTTAAGACTTTTAATAGTACTGCTCAAGGAAGTCAAAAATGGGTAAAACTGAATAATCATGAAAACACTATCACGGCAATATCTGATTTAAAGAATAAGGGTTTTAAATTATATGGAACGACTCTTAATAGTGAATCAGTAGATTATAGGAATTTTGATTATTCTCAAAATACATGTTTTGTTTTAGGAGCAGAAAAATGGGGACTAAGTAATGAACTTATATCAATGGTTGATCAATCAATTTTTATACCTATGAGAGGTATGGTTCAATCTCTGAATGTTTCAGTTGCTGCTTCTATATTATTATTTGAAGCTATTCGCCAAAGAAAAAATAAAGGTATATTGCCCTCTAATGGAGAAGGGTTAAATATGGATGAATATCAAAAAACACTTTTTGAATGGTGTTACCCAGAATTAGCTGAGGTATATAAAAAATCAGCTAAAGAATATCCAAAGTTGAATGATCAAGGAGAACTTGATCCTATTACAGATAACTAAATTTATTCAGAATTTTGACTATCAAAAATTTCTTCAAGGTCCTCTCCTATAAAAGAAAGACCTAAAACTAAAAAAAACATTGCCAAACCTGGGAACAAAGCCGTCCACCAGATACCTGTAGGTAAAGCGGCAAGAGCCAGATTTAAATCACTTCCCCACTCTGGGACATCTGCAGGAACGCCAAGACCTAAAAATCCTAAACTTCCTAAAACCAAAACAGCATCTGCAGCATTTAGGGTAAGCAGAATAGGCAATGGTGTTATTACATTTGGGAGAATATATTTAAAAATAATTTTTTTAACATCAGCTCCTGCAACTTGAGCTGCCTCCACATAAGTTTCGGATTTAACCAATATTGTCTGATTTCTGATTAATCTAAAATATTGAGGAGAGTAAACAATACATAATGCCAGAGCAGCGTTAAGGATACCCTTACCCAATACAAAAGCCACAACAACTGAAAGCAAAATTACAGGTATTGAAAAAATAGTATCCATTATTAGTGATAAGCATTTATCAAAAAAACCACCAAAATATCCACTTAATAATCCCAATGGCAAACCCAAACTTAATGAAAAAAGAATAGCTAAGAATACAACTTCTATTGCTAATGATGATCCTTGCAAAGTTCTTAAGCAAACATCTCTTCCTAATCTATCTGTGCCACAAAAATGATTAAGAGAAGGAGGAGCAAAGATATCATTGCTTAACATTGAGAATGAATAGCCAAAAAAATTATTGGCCTCTAAAAATTTCATTATTAGAACAATAAGAAGATAAAAAAGTACAATTAAAATTCCTGCTTTTCTTATATTTGCGCCTACACGATTAAATGAATTAATATTCAAAATCTTTTTTTAAAGATATAAATGAAATATACCCAATTCTTTTAAAAATAAATAGCTATAAATTTTAAATTAAAAAAAATTACTGGTTTAATTTCAAGACTGCCATAAAAGCTTCTTGAGGGACTTCAACTTTACCCATTGCCTTCATCCTCTTTTTACCTTTGGCTTGTTTCTTTAAAAGTTTCTTTTTCCTAGAAATATCCCCTCCATAACATTTAGATAAAACATCTTTTCGCAAAGCACTTATGCTTTCACTTGCAATAATCCTGCTACCGATTGATGCTTGAATAGGTATTTTAAATTGTTGTTTTGGAATAAGTTCTTTTAATTTCTCAACTAAACTTCTGCCAATTCCATAAGCCTTATCTTTATGAACAATAGAAGTTAATGGATCTGCTCTTTCTGAATTTATTAGAACATCTAATCTAACAAGGTCATTTTTTCTATAGCCAATCAAATGATATTCCATTGATGCATAACCTTGGGTTCTACTTTTCATTTGATCAAAGAAATCTGTAACAACTTCTGCTAATGGAATTTCATAAATCAAGGTAACTCGATCTGTTGTTATGTATTTCATATCTATAAATACTCCCCTTCTTTCCTGACATAAACCCATTAATGTTCCATTAAATTCATTGGGAGCATAAATTTCCATTTTCACATAAGGCTCTTCTATTGATTCTCTAAGTTGTGGATCGGGAATTGTAGAAGGATTATCAATAAAGATATGCTCCTGCTGATTTAAATTAACTTTATAAATAACTGATGGTGCCGTTACGATTAGATCCAAGTCATATTCTCTTTCTAATCTTTCTTGAACGATCTCCATATGAAGAAGTCCTAGGAATCCGCACCTAAATCCGAAGCCCATTGCGCTACTGGTTTCGGGCTCATATTTTAAAGCTGCATCAGATAATTGTAATTTTTCTAGTGATACTCTTAAATCTGGGAATTGATCAGCATCAGTCGGGAATAAGCCACAAAAAACCATAGGATTTGCTGTCTTATATCCAGGCAAAGGATCATTGGCAGGTGAATTTAAAAGAGTAATCGTATCTCCCACTCTCGCATCAGCAACTGATTTTATAGAAGCAGCTAAATAACCAACTTCTCCTGCATGTAATTCATCAACTTGTTGCTGATCAGGCGCCATTATTCCTATCTCATCTAATTCATAATTTTTCTTACTTGCCATTAATAATATTTTTTCTCTCTTATTTAGAGACCCAGATATCACCCTGAAATAAACAATAACTCCCCTGTACGGATCATAATAAGAATCAAAAATCAATGCCTTTGTAGGTAGTTTAATTTCATCTTGAGGAGGAGGTACTCTTCTTACGATTGCTTCCAAAATATCTTTAATACCAACTCCAGTTTTTGCAGAACAATTTATTGCATTAGATGTGTCAAGTCCAATAATTTCCTCTATTTCTTGTTTTATTTTTTCAGCATCAGCGCCTGGTAAATCAACTTTATTTAAAACAGGAATTATTTCAAGATTATTTTCTAAGGCAAGATAAACATTAGCTAAGGTTTGAGCCTCTACTCCTTGACTTGCATCAACAACAAGTAAGGCGCCTTCACAAGCTTGAAGAGATCTACTAACCTCATAAGAGAAATCAACATGCCCTGGAGTATCTATTAAGTTCAAAACATATTCTTGGGAGTCGTCAGCTTTATATTTCATCCTAGCGGCCTGTAACTTGATAGTAATTCCTCTCTCTCTTTCAAGATCCATACTGTCCAAAAATTGTTCTTGCATGTCCCTTTGCTGCACAGTACCAGTATCTTGAAGCAACCTATCTGCAAGGGTAGATTTACCATGGTCAATATGAGCGATTATGCAGAAATTCCTAATTTTTGAAACCGATATATCAGTCATATAGAAAGAAAAATTCTCCTCTTATTACATCTTGATTAATATTAGCTAATTAGAATTATGGATGGAAACCAAAAATGGAATTATTTCTTTTTTTAATTTCTTTTATGAAGGTACTGTAATCTTCAGAGACTGATAGCTCTGGATAAATTAAGTCATTTATTTTTTTCTGAAGATTATGCTTATCTTTTAAAAATAAAACAGATTTCTCTAGAACCTCGACCATAATTGAAACCGCAGTACTTGCTCCCGGAGAGGCTCCCAACAAAGCAGATAATGATCCATCAGATGAATTTACAATCTCAGTTCCAAATTTCAAAGAACCACCACCTTCAGTTTTTTTAATTATTTGAACTCTTTGACCAGCATTCTTTAAATACCAATCAGAAGGATTAGCTGATGGCATCATATTCTTTAAATTCTCAACTCTTGAGTTATGGTTCTTTAATGATTGTGATATTAGGTAATTAATTAAATCGTTGTTCTTGAACCCAACGTCTAACATAGAAAAAATATTATTCTTTTTAATTGAACTAAATAAGTCAAGGTATGAACTTTGTTTTAGAAATTTCGTTGTAAATCCAGCAAAAGGTCCATATAAAAGAAGTTTTTTATTATCAATCCATCTGGTGTCTAAATGAGGCACAGACATTGGTGGCGATCCAATATCAGCTTTACCATAAACTTTTGAGTTATGTTTTTCTGTTAGATCTTTTTTCTCGCAAATAAGCCATTTCCCACTAACAGGAAATCCACCATAACTTTTTGCTTCTGGAATTTTTGATTTTTGTAAATAATTAATTGTTTTTCCACCAGCACCAAGAAAAACGTAGCCAGTTCTAATTGAAGTTTTTCTACCTTCAGAACTGATTTCTAGTTCCCATTGTTTTTTATCAATTTTCTTTAAATCTACTAATTCTGTTTTGTATCTAATTTCAACATTTTTGTTTAATGAAACTAATGACAAATACTCTTTAGTTAAAGCCTCAAAATTAATATCAGTTCCTCTACCTATTCTGGTAGCAGCAATTTGATTAGATGGATTTCTATCTTTTGTTATTAGAGGAGCCCATGATGAAATTTCATCAAAAGATGTAGAAAATTCCATATCGATAAATTCAGGATTTTCGCTCATTTTCTGAAATCTTTTTTTTAAAAAAGAGATATTATCCTGACCTGACACAAAGCTAATATGAGGAATAAATTTTAGAAACTTCTTAATATCAATTTTCCCTACTTCATACAATGTGGCCCATAAAGACATTGATGTTTCAAAAGAACGATTTATTGAGAGCGCTTTATCTATTTTTATATTTCCTTTTACATCTAAAGGGGTATAGTTTAATTCGCAATTAGCCGCATGTCCTGTACCTGCATTATTAAAAGCACCAGTACTTTCACTTCCTGGAGCATTTAATTTTTCTATAATTAGAAATTTTATATCTGGTAAAACTTCTGAAATTAGGAGGGCTAAAGTACTACTCATTATCCCAGCTCCTACTAAGACTGCATCAAAGTAGTTATTGTCATTAGTGGGATTTTTAGATGAAGTCACAACAGAAAATTATCTTTTTTGCAATTAATCAGATTTCTTTCTAGGCTTATTATAAAGTTAATCCAAAATTATGAGTACTGAAACACTCTCGCTGACAAACGAAAATGTAGAAAAAGTCCTTGACGAGCTAAGACCTTTTTTAATTTCTGATGGAGGTAATGTAGAGATTGCAGAAATAGATGGTCCAATTGTCAAAGTCAGACTTCAAGGAGCATGTGGTAGTTGCCCAAGTAGCACTATGACTCTCAAAATGGGTATTGAAAGAAAGTTAAAAGAAATGATTCCTGAAATAAGCGAAGTTGTCCAGGTTTTATAAAAATTTTTAACTGAAATATATATTATTTAGTTTTTAATTCCTTCAACAAAGATGATTCCATATCAAGGCAATCAATTGGAAGTCCTTGTCCAATAGCGATTAAAAGAGGTGCAAGAATTCCTAAAGTAAAAACTAAATTTGATTGACTTACATCATATTTACTCAAAGTAAAAGTTATCAAATAAATAATTGAAAAATAAGCATGGAGTGAAAAAAATTCTTTTGGCTTTAAAACTGGCCACCTTAAAGTATTTCCCAAGAAATATAAAAAACCTGTCATAAATAAATAGTTACATTAAGATTAAACCAAATATAAACATAAACCTTTTTAGAGACTATTTATAAAAAAATTTACCTAAGATAATAATTAAAAAAACATTAAATCTTCGTTTCTATTTGTAAAAGCTAGACATGCAGTCAAAAATACGTTTATAATTATTTGGTAGCAATCGCTACTTTTTCGTTCACCCTCTTTTGAGGGCGCAGTTCGAGTCATACCATGGAACGGGGGATGGCCGTGTTGTCACATCGAAACATGACTACTTTAACTTACAGAGGTAAAAACTACGTTCAAAACAAAGAAGCTGCTAAAAAGCAACTTGTTGAACTTACCTACAGAAGAAACGTATACACCAACAGAATGGATGACGCTTCTTCAAGTAATGAAAAAGCAGAATTAAATTATAGAGGTGTTAATTACACTAAATAATTTAATTAAACAAATTAAAAGCCCCTTTTTCAGGGGCTTTTTTTTTGGCTATATTTATCAAGAGTCCTTTAAAAAACATGTCTGAAAGTTGCTGTAATACAAACACATCGAACAAAGCACCTAATCAATTTGATCATAAAGATGCGATTCAAGAAAGATATGGTTCAGCCGCACAAGAGAAAGAAAGTTGTCTTTGTACACCAGTTGGGTTTAATCCCGTTTTACTTGAAGCAATTCCTCAAGAGGTTATAGAAAGAGACTATGGGTGTGGTGATCCAACAAAATATGTTCAAAAAAATGATATAGTCTTAGATCTTGGAAGTGGTAGCGGCAAAAATGCTTTCATTTGTGCCCAAATTGTTGGGAAAGAGGGGAAAGTTATTGGAGTTGATCAGAATCCTGACATGCTTTCTTTATCAAGATCAGCCTCTAAAGAAGTTACAAAAAATATAGGTTTCAACAATACAGAATTTCTAGAAGGTTCAATTGAAAAACTTGATGAATTAGATAAAGATTTAAATCCATTAATCGCAGATAAATCAGTTGATATTATTTTAAGTAATTGCGTTTTAAACTTGGTAAGTCCCAAATCTAGAAATAACCTTCTTAAAAACATAAAAAGAGTTTTAAACGATAATGGAAGAATTGCAATTAGCGATATCGTCTCTAACAAAAAAGTTCCTTTAAGATTGCAAAATGATCATGATTTATGGACAGGATGTATTAGTGGAGCATGGTATGAGCAAGAGTTTATAAGTGATTTTAAAGAACTAGGATTTAAAAATTTAAAATTTGCTGAAAGGAGTGATGAACCTTGGAAAGTAATTGAGGATATTGAATTTAGAACAGTAACTTTAGTAGGCAATATTTAAAAAATTCAAGAGTTTAAAAATATAAATTAAATTTCCATGAGAAATAATCTAAGAGATCAAATACCAGCATTAAAAAATAAGTATTATTTCAACTATGGAGGTCAAGGGCCATTACCAAAATCTTCTCTAGAAGCAATAGTTAAAACTTGGGAAATTATCCAAGATTTAGGGCCATTTACCAATGATATGTGGCCTTTTATTTACAAAGAAATATTGACCACAAAAAGAATCATTTCACAAAAATTAGGTGTCAATTCAAAGAATATAGCTTTAACCGAGAATATCTCTTCAGGTATGATTTTGCCCTTTTGGGGAATAAAAGTAGAAGAGGGAGAAGAGTTGTTAATAAGTGACTGTGAACATCCTGGCGTAGTAGCTGCAAGTCGAGAATTTTGCAGAAGAAATAAATTAATATTCAAAATTTTGCCAATTCAAAAAATTAAAAATCTAAACGATGAAAATATAATTTTAGAGATTTTAAAAAATCTAAATAGTAAGACTAAGATCCTAATTATTTCTCATATTTTATGGAACTTTGGATATAAAATTCCTTTAAAACAAATTTCTATCGAATTAAAAAAAAATCGAGAAAACTCTTATCTACTTGTTGATGGCGCTCAGACCTTTGGGCACATAAAAATTGAAGAAGAAGTTTTTTATTCTGATTTATATTCAATAACATCTCATAAATGGGCATGTGGTCCAGAAGGACTTGGAGCCATTTATGTCTCAGATAGATTTATTCATGAAACAGATCCAACAATAATTGGTTGGAAATCATTAAAAAAAGAACAGGGAATATATGAGCCTTCAGATAATCTTTTTCACGATGATGCAAGGAAGTTTGAAGTAGCTACCTCTTGTATACCTTTACTTGCAGGGCTGCGTAATTCTTTAGATCTTTTGGATAAAGACTGCCATGAAAAAGAAAAAAACGAAAATATCAAAAAATTAAGTGGGAAACTTTGGGATGAATTAAATCAACTAAAAGAAATTAAATTAGTTTTAGACAAAAAATATTTAAATGGGATTGTTAGTTTTAATATCGAAAATATTAAAGATAAGGATAAATTTGTGAAGAAACTTGGAGAAAAGAAAATTTGGATTAGAGTTTTAGAAGATCCAAAATGGTTTAGAGCATGTGTACATCAAATGACTACAGAAGCTGAGATTGATTTACTTTCTATGGAAATTAAAAAAATTATAAATTAAATAATTAGAAATTTTTTGATAAGAGGCACTTGCATTTCAAGAAAATAAAGAGAATATAAAGTAAATGATAATTCAAATGGAATCAATTAAACCTCCCAAAAGAATTATTAAGAAACAGCTTAAAAATGTTAATAAAGCAATTATTGAAATTGCAGAAATGAAATTTAAAAATATTGAAGAAAAAGAAGAAAAATTAGATGCGCTTGTTTTTTTAAAGAATCAAATATTGAGGAAGGCCGAGAAGTTAGGAATTAAATAACTAAATAATTAAAGAAAAAGTAATCTTTAAATAATAAATTTATTTTTTTCTTAATAACTTCTTAACTCAATAATCTTAAGATTTGTATGTCTTCATTATTTTATGCCTTGAATATTAAAGACAATCATATAAAAAAAAATAAATGATTATAAAAAATTCAACTTCTTCCAAAAGATCAAATCAAGCAAAAGACAAGGAGCAAATCAAATATTCCTATAAAGAAAGTTTTAAAAGAGAAAATAAATCTCTTTTGGATGATTCAGAATTAATCAAAAATTATAATGATTCTCTCAAATCACCTCAATCAAGGGGACTATACAAAATAATAGAGAGTGAATTTAATACAGACATAATTTAGGTCAACCTTTTTTTCTAATATTTTTTAAATTCTTTCAATAACAATTTCTATTGAAAAGAGTAGTTATTATTGTTAACAATGTATAAAACTTTTTAAAAAAATATGGAGCTAAATACTTTCTTGCTTATCTTATTAGTCATCGCAAATTTTACAAATTTATATATGACTCATTTCAAAAGAAAGAAAAGGTAGTAGTTTCTACAATTTAAATAAAGCTTTTAATTCCCTTAACCTTCTATTAATTTTAAGTTAAAAAAAGATTTATTTTACCAAGGAATCTCTGAGCTGTCCCATGCAATAAATTTTCCACTAGATGCTGGATTTTGATTTTTAATAATATTGATCAAAAATTGGGATGATTTTTCTTTACTAAATAATTTATGTTCTGGAACAAATTTATGAAAAGGTCTAGATAGATCAGTATCTACTGTCCCTGGATGAAGCAATGTAATAGTAGCCTTTGGGAAACGTCTAGCCCATTCAATACTTAAAGACTTAAAAAACTGATTTTGCGCAGATTTTGCAGCTCTATATGAATACCAACCTCCAGTTTGATTATCTCCAATGCTGCCCACTCTTGCACTTATACTAGCAAAATTAAAATCAAAATCTTTTGGTATAAATTCTTCAATAGTTTTAGCTAATAGAATAGGAGAAAAGGCATTTATTGAAAAACTTTCAATCATATTTTTTTTATCAAGATGTTGTAATCTTTTTTCTGGTTGAAGAGAATCACTATGAAGTCTACCTGTAGCATTAACAACTAGCCTTAATTTTGAAGGGTGATTTAATATTTTATTTTTTAACTGCAAAAGGGATTCAGAATCCTCTATATCTAATTCCCAAAAAGAATTAAATTCACTATTTCTTCCACACAAAACAACATCTAAATCTTTTTCACTTTCATGCAGATCATTAGCTAGTTGTGTTCCAATTCCACCTGCGCCTACAACTAAGGCTAAGCCTTTCATTTTATTAAAAGTAACTTAATTGATTCTAAGAAACTTTTCTTGTGATTTGTGTAAATATCTTTCTTATTTGAATAGGAAATTTTATTGAGATTTACTTTTTTCTTTTAATAATTCATAAGCTATTTTTCTATCATCAAAATTAATAACTTTATCATTGAGAATTTGGTAGTCTTCATGTCCTTTTCCTGCAATTAAAACAATATCTTTTTTATTGGCAAATTTAATAGATTCATTTATTGCTTTAAATCTATCAATTTCAATTGTTATTTTTTCTCTTTTTTTTATACCCATCAAAATATCATTTATTATCTTTTGGGGTTCTTCTGATCTTGGATTATCTGAAGTTATAAAAAGTTGATCAGAAAACTCTTCAGCTATTGATCCCATTAAAGGCCTTTTACTACGATCTCGATCTCCGCCACAGCCAAAAACAGTTATGAGTTTCCCTTTACAAAGTTTTTTAATTGATTGCAAAACTTTTTCTAATCCATCAGGAGTGTGGGCATAATCAACAATTACTGTTGGAAGTGATCGTAAAACGACATCATTATCAATTTGTATTTTCTCCATTCTCCCAGGAGCACCAGGGAAAGATTGAATTAACTTTGATAGATCTTTTAAAGAAAAATTTAGTTTATACAAAATTGTTATTGCTTGAATTGCATTCATTAAATTAAATTCACCGACAAGTGGAACAAAAAGTTGAATTTTTTCTCTAGGTGTATGAAAAATACAGGTGGAACCACTTTCAGTAAATTTTTTCTCTGTTACGAAAAAACAATTATTATTTTCAAATTCACTGTCAGTAATCTTTGTCGAGACTAATGAAGATCTTTTTTCAAGATCAGATGATAATTTAGATATCCAATGGTCATCATGATTTAATACACAAATTCCATCTTTTTCTTTTAAGTAAGGTGGGAAAAATAATTTTCTTTTTGTTTGAAAATATGATTCCATATCTGAGTGATAATCAAGATGATCTTGAGTTAAATTAGTAAAAATAGCCGCCTCAAATTCGCATCCTGATATCCTGTTTTGAGCAATAGAATGAGAACTTACCTCTAATATCGCAAATTCAGATTCTGCCTCAACAGCAGCATTTAATTTCTTTTGAAGTTTATCGGCGAAATCAGTTGTATGAGAAGCCACTTCTGAAAAGCCAGGCCATCTATTGAGCAAGGTCCCAAACAATGCAGTCTTTTTCCCTAATTTTTTTAAAAGATATTCCAATAAAAAAGTAATTGTCGTTTTTCCATTTGTACCCGTAACACCAATAAGTTTAAGTTTTCTTGAAGGCCTATTCCAAAACTCAGCGACTATTTGACCAAAAATATAATCTAAATTATCCTCTATAACCAAAATCCTTTCTCGATCAATAGATCCAATTTGTTCTTTTGCCGCAGACCCAATAATGGCAGCGTCTGCGCCATTTTCAATTGCCTCAATACAGTATTTTCCTCCATCAACATTTAAACCAGGCATACCTAAAAATAAAGTTCCTTTTTGAACTTCTTTAGAGTTAAAAGAAATATTATTGATTTCATGATCGATTAAATCTAATGAAGGAATAATTCCTACCAAATCTAAAAGTTTATGTAATTTTATAGATCTCATATAAAAAATTATTTCTCCAGAATGGTACTAATATTTTTTTGAAACCAATTCTTTAATTGATCATCTTTTAATCTTGGAGAAATGCGAGGCAATTCTATAATCTCCTCTGACCTAATTCCTTCAACAGCAATAACAGGTACTTCATAATCATATTTTTTATATTTATCTTTATATAAATCGACCCTATCAATATCAATTTCCTTAAGCTCCTCAAGATTAGGGAATAACTCATTAAGATTTATTTTTGCTAGTTTGTTTTTTAATGAATCACATAGGCAACATCCCTGCCTAACAAAAATAAATATTTTCATTCATCTAGTCAGGCACAGGGTCACATCCACAGGGGGTTAAAGGATGACACCTGCTTAATCTTCTTAAAGTTAACCACCCTCCTCTCCAAGGTCCATGTCTAGTAATTGCCTCATATCCATAAGAGCTGCAACTTGGAATAAATCTGCATCTTGGTCCAAAAAAAGGAGAAAACCACTTTTGATAAAACGAAATCATAAAAAGAAGTACAGAAGTAATTGATTTATTAATAGTTTTGAACACTTTAATGATGTAAAATAGTAACTCAGTAGTAATTTAGTTTAATTGAATTTAATCAATTATCCAATTTATTGCAATTTTCTATTTAATTTAAAATTATGTCAAGATACCGCGGCCCCAGATTAAGGGTTACGCGTCGCTTGGGAGAACTACCAGGTCTCACCAGGAAAGCTTCAAAGAAGTCTAATCCTCCAGGTCAGCACGGCCAAGCCCGTCGCAAGCGATCAGAATATGCAATTCGTCTAGAAGAAAAGCAGAAACTTAGGTTTAATTATGGAGTTTCTGAAAAACAACTAGTCCGTTATGTAAAAAAAGCTAGAGCTCAAGAAGGATCTACAGGAACTAACCTACTAAGACTTTTAGAAAACAGACTTGATAATGTTTGTTTTAGATTAGGTTTTGGAGGTACCATTCCAGGGTCAAGACAATTAGTAAATCATGGCCATGTAACCGTTAATGGTAAGGTCCTTGATATTGCTGGTTATCAATGCAAATCAGGCGATGTAATCGGAATTAAAGAAAACAAAGCAAGCAAAAAACTTGTAGAAGGTAATATAGAATTCCCTGGTTTAGCAAATGTCCCACCTCATCTTGATTTAGACAAACCTAAATTAACGGGAAAAATAAATGGTAAATGCGATAGAGAGTGGGTGGCTCTTGAAATAAACGAACTACTAGTTGTTGAATATTATTCAAGAAAAGTTTAATCCTACTTTTCTTTGGATTATTAAATCTCCCTTTTAAAAATGAGAGATTTAATTTAATTCTTATTTTAAAAATAATGGGAAATAAGGAAAATAATATAAAAAAGCCAGGTTTTAAGACCTTATCTATTCACCATGGGGAAACATTTGCAGAAAACACTGGGTGTGTTATGCCTCCTATTTTTTCTACATCTACTTTTAAACATGGAAATAAAGATAATTTCGACTACACAAGATCAGGCAATCCAAACTTTAGAATTCTAGAAAGCGTCCTTAAATCAATTGAAGATTCTAAATACTGTACAGTTTTTGGATCTGGGATTAGCGCGGTAACTGCAATTTCATCAACACTAAAATCAGGTGACAAGATACTCTGCGAGTCAAATCTCTATGGTTGTACAGTAAGGATGTTCGAAAAAGTTTTCAAGAAATTTGGACTAGAGGTTTTATACACAGATTTTACAAACGAAAATAATATCAAAAAGATTTCAAACTTTGAGCCAACCTTGATATGGCTAGAAAGTCCAACTAATCCACTTTTGAAAGTACTTGATATTAAGGCGATTTGTGATGAAGCGAATAGACTACAAATCCCAGTAGTAGTAGACAACACCTTTTCTACGGCACTTATTCAAAAACCATTGGACCTTGGTGCAACACTATCTCTCGTAAGCACAACAAAATTCATCAATGGACATAGTGATGCACTAGGTGGAGCAGTACTAACAAATAATGAGGGATGGAATAGTAAGATGCTTTTCTCTCAAAAAGCTCTAGGGCTTCAACCATCTCCTTTTGATAGTTGGCTCATTACGAGAGGAGTAAAAACTCTTCCTTTAAGAATCGAACAACAAACGCAAAGTGCAAAATTAATTTCTGAAGAATTAGAGAATCATAAAATAATTAGCAAAGTAATTTATCCTTTTAATCAAAAACATCCGCAATTTAATTTAGCAAAATCGCAAATGAGATCTGGAGGTTCGATGATTACCATAAAATTAAATCTTAAAAAAGAGGATACTTTTAAATTTTGCAAATCTCTCAAATATTTCTCGTTAGCAGAAAGCCTCGGAGGAGTTGAAAGTTTAATTTGTCACCCAGCAACAATGACTCATGCTTCTGTTGATGATGAAACAAAAAATCTTTTAGGGATAGATGATGCTCTTGTCAGATTATCGATTGGATGTGAAGAAACAAACGATTTAATCTCAGACATTTTATTTGCTTTAAATAAATTCTGAAAATTGAGAGATTTACTTAAAAACCCTATATGGAAAAATTTAGAGTTGGGATATTCTATTCCTGATAGTATTCATGCTGTTTCTGTAGCATTACCAACTTGGAATGATGTAATAAATTACGAGGAAAAAAATCAAGAATGCATGAATTTATTGAAGTCCATTTACCCAAGATTCGGGCTCAACCCCATAGTGAAAAGATTATGCGAAAAAGTAAAAAAGGAAAATTACTACAACAATAAAAGTATCTGGCCATATCCGAATGAAAGTATAGCTTTTAAAGCAAAAAAATACATTGATAGAAATACTTCTGAAAAATTTTCATTAATAGAAAAAAGAGATAATTTATCTTTCTTAATAACTGAAAAAGAAGGAAGTATTTATGCGAAATCTTTTTGGCAACATACTGGTCTTGGCATATCTTCAAGGGCTGCTGCTATAGAACTAGGTCTTGAAGATTGCCCTCCAAAGTCTTACGTAAATGAATGTTCTCAAAGAATAAAAAATAGAATTTCTAAATCTACAAAAATTAACTCTAATGATATTCACTTAACTTCATCTGGAATGTCTGCATTGCATACATCATTAGAAATCATATATAAATTATTTCCAGCTAAACCAACACTCCAAATTGGTTTTCCATATGTAGATGTACTTAAATTACCAATGAATATCTTTCATGGAGCCAAGTTAATTACAGAAGAAAATTGCGAGGATATTGAATTTGAAATCCAAAGCATAAATCCATCAGCATTAATTATTGAACTACCAAGTAATCCAATGCTCAAATGTGTAAACATTAAAAAAATTTCAAAAATAGCAAAAAAGTTAAATATTCCTTTAATTGTTGACGATACAATTGGTTCGAATTTAAATATAAATTCCATAGAACATGCAGATATAGTTTTTACTTCACTTACAAAAATTTTTTCAGGTAGTGGTGATATTCTTGCCGGATCATTAATACTAAATCCAAAAAGCAAATGGATTGATCAATTTAGAAATGCATTAAACGAGATTAATCTACCAATACTTTCCGATGGAGATACAGTTTATCTAGAGAAAGTTAGTA
Source organism: Prochlorococcus sp. AG-347-E03 (assembly GCA_003279115.1). Lineage (GTDB taxonomy): Bacteria > Cyanobacteriota > Cyanobacteriia > PCC-6307 > Cyanobiaceae > Prochlorococcus_A. The sequence goes on from QCBG01000009.1 coordinate 30,375, forward strand.
GAGATGTAAATCAAAGAGTTTTTGAACAAAATAAAGCATGTTTAGAATTAAAAAAAAGATTAGAGAGTCATAGCGAGATTAAAAATATTTTCCATCCTGAAAATTGTCCAAATTTTAATTCTTTACTTACTTCTGATGGAGGTTACGGCTGCTTATTATCATTTGAATTAAATGGAGGATTGAACAAAGCTAAGAAATTTTATGATTCTCTACAAGTATCTAAAGGACCAAGTTTAGGTACAAAATTTACTCTGGTTTGTCCTTATGTTTTACTAGCTCATTATGACGAGTTGGATTGGGCTGAAGGTTTTGGTATACCATCGCACCTCATTAGAGTATCAGTTGGATTAGAAGACCAAGATCAATTATGGAAAAGCTTTTCTGAAGCACTAAATAATTTCTAAATTTCTAGTATTTACCGTATAGAAACTTATATACTCTTTTTCTGAATAATAGTTAGTATTAATATATATTTTCTCAATATATAAATGGCAAAAATTTATGAGGACAACAGTTTTGCTATTGGAAACACTCCATTAGTAAAATTAAAATCAGTTACTAAAAATGCGAAAGCTACAGTACTTGCAAAAATTGAAGGTAGAAACCCCGCTTATAGTGTCAAATGCAGGATTGGCGCAAACATGATCTGGGATGCAGAGAAAAGTGGGAAACTGACAAAAGACAAAACTATTGTTGAGCCAACTTCTGGAAATACAGGAATTGCTCTAGCTTTTACTGCTTCAGCAAGAGGTTATAAACTGATCCTTACAATGCCAGAATCCATGTCAATTGAAAGAAGAAGGGTTATGGCAGTGTTGGGTGCTGAAATTGTTTTAACAGAGGCATCTAAAGGTATGCCTGGAGCAATAGCTAAGGCTAAAGAAATTGCAGAAAGTAATCCTTCTCAATATTTCATGCCAGGTCAATTTGATAATCCAGCAAACCCTGAAATTCATTTCAAAACTACTGGACCAGAAATCTGGGATGATTGCGATGGTGAAATTGATGTCCTAGTCGCAGGGGTTGGAACTGGAGGCACAATTACTGGAGTTTCAAGATACATCAAGCAAGAGAAGGGCAAAAATATTACTTCTGTAGCTGTAGAACCCTCACATAGTCCTGTTATTACGCAGACAATGAATGGGGAAGAGGTTAAATCTGGACCACATAAAATTCAAGGAATTGGAGCAGGATTTATTCCTAAGAACCTTGACTTATCAATTGTTGACAAGGTTGAACAAGTAACAAATGACGAATCAATAGAGATGGCTCTTAGATTAGCTAAAGAGGAAGGTCTATTAGTAGGAATATCTTGTGGAGCTGCTGCTGCTGCTGCTGTTAGATTAGCTGAACAAGATGAATATGCTGGGAAAACAATTGTAGTTGTTCTACCTGATTTAGCAGAGAGGTATTTATCATCAATTATGTTTACTGAAGTTCCAAGCGGAATCATTCAAGAACCCGTCAAAGCCTAAATCTACTTTTTATCCAGTAGTGAATCTGGTGAAATATACATCGCATCGCCATAAGAGAAAAATCTAAATTTTTCTTTTATGGCTTTCTTATACAAATCTAATAATCTTTCTCTACCAATCATTGCACTTACTAAAAGTAATAATGAACTTTTAGGAAGATGAAAATTAGTTAATAATCCATCAACTACCTTAAATTTATAACCTGGCTTAATTACTAAATCAACGTACTTAGCTATGGGAATAAAGTCATTCATTTCGTGAGAATAACAACTTTCAAGAGCTCTTACGCTAGTTGTACCAATAGCAATTATTCTTCTATCTGTTTTCTTTATTCTTTTTATTTCCTCCACTACTTCCTTATTAACACTTACCCATTCTTTATGAAGTTTTAAGTTACTTAAATCTTCTTGATCAATTGGTTTGAATGTTCCATAACCCACGTGCAAAGTTATCGGTAAGATTATTACTCCTTTTTTTTTTAGATTGGAAATAAGACTTTTGCTTAGGTGTAAACCAGCTGTTGGTGCAGCAACTGCCCCCGGATTAGTTGCATATTCAGTTTGATAACTTTTCTCATGAAAAGATTCTTCTTCGGTATTTTTTATATAAGGGGGGAGAGGGATTTCACCGTATTTATCAAGAAGGTCATTCATTGAATTGAGATCAGTTATATTTTCCGGAAATTTAATAAATCTCCCTCCAGTTTCTTCATCAACCCCATCAACCATCAAATTAATATCTTGTGCAGAAGGAGATTTTAATATTATTTTTCTATTTATTTTTAACTTTTTCGCTGGTTTTGCCAAACATAACCAAACACATTCATGGGATCTTTCTAAGACTAATAATTCGACTAACGTCCTATTTTCTAATTCAACCTTTAACCTTGCCTTCATTACTTTAGTATTGTTCACAACTACAAGATCGCCTTTTCTAAATTCATCTAAAAGATTCTTGGTAAATTTATTAGTTAAGCAATTCTCTTCTAAAACACTATTTCTAACTATCATCAATCTTGATTCATGCCTTATTGCAGAAGGTTTACTAGCAATTAATGAAGGATCAAGAAAATAATCATAAGCTTCAAGCTTATGATCTCTTCCTTCATTATTAATTTGAGAAATCAATTAAATTTAAGATACAAGTTTCTCTGGCTCATTTTCAATCAGGTAAGCTAAGTCTTTCAAGAATGAAGCACCATCAGCTCCATAGATCACTCTGTGATCAGCTGTAAGATTTACTTGCATTATTTTTTTAACAGCTATTGAACCATCACTATTAGCTACAACAGTTGGTTTCGATGATGCTATCGCTAAGATCGCACCGGTCCCTGGGGGTAGTATTGCGTCAAATCTATCAACACCAAACATACCAAGGTTTGATAAGGTAAATGTTCCCGTCGAGTATTCATCTGGTTCTAATTGTTTTGATCTCGATCTTTTTACGAGATCTTTCCAATTTCTAGATAATTCAAATAAATCAGTATTGCATGGTTCTTTTAATACTGGAGTTATTAATCCCCCATCTTCCATCGCAACAGCTACAGCAATATTTATATTTTCTGGATAAGAAATTCCATTTTCTGAAAAGCTTGAGTTAACTTGAGGATGTTTCTTTAGTATCTTTGCAACTGCCTTTACAAGTAAAGCAGTCATAGTCACTCCATTCTGTTTTACCTTTTTGTAGAAATTATCTAATTTATCTGAATTGATAGAGTAGCCTACCCTAAAACATGGAACATCTAAACTAGATTCCATATTTTTATTTACCGCTTTTTGAAGAGTATTAAATTGAACTGTTTCTCCAGGATTACCAAAACTATTTCCTGAAGTTTCTGGTTTACTTTCTACTCCCAAATTTGAACCAGGAATACTTGCAGGAGAACCACCTTCTCCTATCCATGGTATAGAAACAGGTTGTCCCTTAGCTTTTAAAACATCATCGGCTTGAATCCTTCCGTGAGGCCCAGATCCATGAACTTTTGCTAAGTCAACACCAATTTGAGAGGCTAGTTTTTTAGCTCTTGGAGATGCAATTATCCTTGAAGAAACATTACTTGTAGCGGCATTAATTTGATCGATATTAAAAGATGGTACTGGCTTTTCACTCTTTAAGACGACTTCTTTTGTTTCTTTCTCAACAATTTCATGTTGGGCCACTAGTTTTTCTTCAGTTTTATTGCTTACCAATTCAAGTTGGTCTGAAGTAGAGACTTCGGGTTGATTTCCTTTATTTTCTTCTTGAACAGAAGCTATCTCATCCTCATTTTCTACAATGAGGCCAATAGTTTCTCCAACCGGAGCAGTACTGCCTGCAGGCATTAAAACTGCTGCAAGATATCCATCTTGAAAAGATTCAACATCCATATCTGCCTTATCAGATTCAACAACCAAGACAGATTCGCCTCTTTCAACCTTATCTCCCGGGTTTTTCAACCATTCCACAATCTTGCCTTCCGTCATAGTGGAACTCAAGGCAGGCATGAATATTTCGTGAGACATAAGAAAATTGTTATTGCATAAGTTTCAAGGGATTTTTACCAAACTCTCAAAAGTTTTTATGAATAAGAACCCTTTTAACCCTTGATCTAATTATACGAAATCATGTTCACAGTGGGAACTCTTAAAACTTAAGAAAGTAATAATTTAGATCAAATAGAATTTAAAACTTTTCGCACTTAAGATTTACTTATTTTTATCAAAAATACTAAATCTTTTCTTTAATTACTATCTATAGATTGAATAACTCCATCTTTAACAGTAATCGAGACTTGCATTTTTTCAATAAGATTGTCGCCCACAGTGACATCACAGAAACTATCTACTTGCCCTTGATCAACAATTTCGTCCATTTTTAATTCGCGAACTTGACTCTGTTGTTGAAGTAGATTTCTTTTTTGTTCTTCAATTTCATTTCGTTTTGCTGCGACTTGTTGTTGCACCTGACTAACTTGTTCTTGAACTCTTGGATCTAGAGGGTTAACCGATTGGGATCTAATATTATTTACTATTTGCTGCCCCTCCTGCTCAAGTTGAGATAATTGCTGATCAATGTTTGAAATTGCTTTACTTAATTCTTTTTCAGCATCTTCCTTCCAAGTTGGAGTAACTACAGCTTTAATAGCTATTGAGCGCTTTATAGATATTGAGTTTTTTGTTTCCATAAAAAATTAAATTACCTTTTCAATATAGAAAGAACAAATCAATTTTTCTTACTAAATTTCTGTTCATACATATTTTCTATTTGTAATGAATACTTTTTTTCTATTTCTTTTCTTTTTTGTTTAAGAGTTTGCGTTAACAACCCATTTTCTAAACTAAAGGCATCAACAAAATAACAATCTAATATCTGTTCTTCTGATCTTGCTCCTAATCTATTTTTAAGCAAATTATTAATTTGTGATTTAAAAAATGTACCAATATTCTTATCCAGGTTTAATTTTGAAAGGTCTTCTTCTAAAAATTTGTTTTTAACCAATTCGACATTAGGCACTACAAGGGCAGTTAAACATTTTTTATCTTGTCCTACTAGTTGAATTTGATTAATAAATTCAGAACTAAGAATTTCGGTCTCTAGTGGATTCGGTTCTATATTTTCACCACTTGATAGAACTATTGTATCCTTGGCTCTTCCTGTTATAAAGAGGGAACCATTTGGTATTAGAAAACCTAAATCACCAGTATCAAACCAACCATCCTTAGATAAAACTTCTTTTGTAGCTAACTCATTATTAAGATAACCTTTCATTACTTGTGGTCCCTTAACAAGAATTTTTCCGACTTCTCTGTACTTCAGAATCTTTTTTTTATCATAATCGACTATTTTGATCTCGGTAAATGCTAGAGGCTGACCAGATGATCCTCTAACATTTAATTCTCTTCTCCTACAAGTTAATACTGGACTAGTTTCTGTGAGTCCATATCCCACCAAAACATCTACACCTAAAGATTCAAAAAAAAGATCCACATGTTCTGGCAATGCACCTCCGCCGTTAATGGGAAATTTCAGTTTTTCTCCGCATAGTTGTCTAAGAATATTCGGCCATAAAAAAATAGTAGATAATTTATGTAAAGGATATCGGCTAATAATAGAAACCAGTAAGGGGATTTTTGATTTAAAGGTTATTTGATTAATATCTAAATTTCTTATCTTTCTTAGACTTCTCTTGAAAACTGAACTATTACTTATCAAAAACTTAATAAGTTTTTGCTTTTTGGAAGGCATTTTTTTCAACGCCTGAAAAAAACCATCATGTATTGCCTCCCATAGTCTTGGTACCGTAGCCATGACAACAGGTTTTATTTGTGTAATATCATCTTTCAAAAATTTAGGAATTGTATAAAATTGAGAACAACCACATGAAAAAAAGAAGTATTCAGCACTCCTCTCATAAGAATGCCAGATAGGTAACACGCTTAATACAGAGGTCCCAGGTTCTGGATCAGCAATATAGGCTAGATTAATTATTTGATGTAAAAAATTTTCATGAGTCAGAGGAACACCTTTAGGCTTTCCTGTAGTCCCAGAGGTGTAAAGAATAGTAGCGACATCATCTATTTTTGGATTAAATTCTTCAATAAAATTATTTTGTGAATTTTCTTTTTCTACTGAACTTATGAATGTACTCCAACTTATTAAACTTTCAAATTGTTCATCTTCTAAATTGATTATAAATTTCAGTCTTTTTTTTAATTCTTCTTTATTGTTTAACTTTAGCCAAATTTCCTTAGATTGAACTATTAGACCTACTGAATTAGAGTGCCCAATAATATAGTCTAATTCTACTGAAGGAGAATTAATACCTCTCACTGCATTTATAGCTCCTAAACGCATTAAGCCTTGATCTACTGCTAGCCATCTTGGAGAATTTTCAGATATTACAGTAACTACATCCCCTTTTTTTAAACCATAATTCTTAAAAGAAAAAGAGACTTTTGTTATTAAATCAGCCAGCTCAGAATAAGAAAATTTTTCTTTATATTTCCCTCTTAAATCGCAAACAGCTAAAGCATCACCACATTTAAATTTTAATTTTTCCCAAATTTGATCTATATGATCAAGGTTCTTAATAAAATCTCTATTTTTGGCAAATTTATCTTTTTTAGAAAGAGGTTTGGCTGCAGGCCAATACGCTAAATCACCCATATTAAGTTGATTTTGAAATTTTAATTTCTATTTTGATATAAAATCAAAATTAAATTCTTCCTCGATGGTTTTTTTAACAATTCTCTTGACTTCTTGAATATTTAAATTTTTGTTGTAATCAATCATATTTGCCATAAGACAATTTTCTATTCCGCAAGGAACAATCTTATTAAAGTTTTCTAATTCGCAGTCAATATTGATTGAAAATCCATTTATCGTAATCCATCTTTTACACCCAATTCCAATTGATGCGATTTTCTTATTTCCTATCCAAACACCAGTAAACCCTTTTCTAGAGTGACAATCTATATTAAAAGCTCCAAGGATTTTTATAATAATATCTTCAATTTTTCTTAAGTACCAATTTAAATCTTTATTAAAATTTTTCAAATCTAAAACCAAATACGTTACTAATTGTCCTGGCATATGACAAGTTACCTCACCACCTCTATCAATCTTAAAAACATCATATTTAGCATCATTCAGAGAAAATAGTAAGTTATCGTAATTAGATCCTCTCCCCAATGTATAACAGAGTTGATGCTCTCCTATCCAAATAAAATCAGGGTTAGAATTATCTAAAATCAATGCCTCCTGATATTCTTTTTGTAATTTATAAACATCATTAAAGAAAGAAATATTATCAGGTTGTTTAATTATTGCTGTTCTATTATCCATATTTAAGTAGATTTAGAAAGTAAGTAAATATTTTTAGATTTGTTATGAAAATTTTAATCCATGGAAAGAATCTTGAGCTCACTGGAGCATTAAAAGAATATACTGAGGCAAAGATAGAAAAAGCAACACATCACTATAAGGATATCGTTAAAGAAGCTGACATACACCTTTCAGTTGAAAAGAACCCAAGAGTCTCGTTCCAAACTGCAGAAGTTACTATTTTTGCAAATGGTACCGTAATTAGAGCTGAAGAAAAAACTGAAAATCTTTACTCAAGCATTGATTTAGTTTCAAATAAACTTTGTAGAAAATTACGTAAATATAAAGAAAGGAACAATAAAACAACTCATAACAAGCAATTTAAAAATAAAGATTCTTTACCAATTGAAAGTATGGAATCAGGATTTTTAGATAAAGCTTTACTTAAGGAAGGAATGGAAGCAAGTCTGCCTGAGCCATCTATAAAAAATAAATACTTTGAAATGAATCCAATTTCATCAGAAGAAGCAAGAAAACAATTAGATCTAATTGATCATGATTTTTATGTTTTTCGAAACAAGAAAAATAATGAACTTCAAGTTATTTATAAAAGGAATCATGGAGGTTATGGAATGATTCAATCTAAATAGTTTTTAAATGCCCAATATTGAATATGAATTAAACGAGAAAATTCATGCGATTATTATTAACCCTTATCTATCATGGGAAGATTTCTGTGTGAATTGCGATTTAATAAGAAAATACAATATCAAAAATATTTCTACTTCACTAAATTATTTAACTGATCTTAAAAACTGTTTGGGTAGTTACAGTGCGGATATAAACGCACTTATTTCTTACCCTTTAGCAGATTTACCAGTTTCATTTATTGAAGAATTAGTTTGTTTTGCAAAAGATAAGGGTGCAAAAGGAATTGAATATATCCCAAACTTTATCAATTTATCCAAAAGAAATTTAGAAACTTTCGCTTATGAAATTGAGCAAGTTAAATTATCTGGATTACCAGTTTCAATAATAATAAATAAATCAAAACTACAAGAAGAAGTTTTTATTAATGCGATAGAAATATGTTTGGAATTAGGAATAAAAAATTTTCAATTCGGGGACGGGTTTGGGTCTCCTCTTACATCTAATGATGTCCTAGAAATACTAAAAATAACAGGCTCTCAAAATCAAATCAAGGTTGTAGGTGGTATAAAAAAACTGACGCAAGTAATTGATTTGTTTGATATTGGAATAAGTTGCGTGGGAACTTCTAATTTTTTTGAAATTTTTGAAGAAGTTAACGTAATTTAAATGTCTGGTTCTGGTGAGTGCAGACTAAAAGGTCTCTGTATTAAAGCTTCTCCACTAGGCGAGAATGATAGATTAATAACTATCCTTACCGATGAGCAAGGGATTGTTAGATTAGCGGTACCTGGTGCTAGGCGTCCAAAAAGTAGTCTTGCCGCAGCTACTCCTTTAACATATTTAAGTCTACAGATTTTTGGGAAAAGAAATCTTAAATCTGTACGTCAAATTAAAATATTAAAAAGCTATTCTGGTTTAGGTAAAAATATTGAATGTCTAGCAGCCGCACAAGCAATAACTGAATTAACATTTTTATTAGTAGGTAATAATGACAAGCAACAAGACTATTTATCTTGCGTTCTTGCACATCTTGATAGGATTTATTTATATAAAGAATCTCAAGAAGAAGATATTAAAATGCTCTCAATGAGTATTCAATCTTTAATCCATCTATTAGCCATCGGGGGTATTAATTTACCGATTCATCATTGTTGTAAAACGGGAGAACCTATTATTCCGCCCTTGGGAAATTGGGAATGGAGTTGTCATTATTTACCAAGCGAAGGTTTTTCATCCATAGAAGATCCTCAAAGTAAATTAAAAATAAATGCATCTGAAGTTGCTTTATTACAAAGACTTCTGTTCCCCGAATTACCAATAAAAACTAATGGAGAATTGTTGGGACCTAAAAAAGTTTGGCTGAAACTATTATTTATTATTGAGACTTGGATCGCTACTCAACTAGAGAAAGAACTATCTTCACTAAAAATGTTGAGAGAGATATATAGTTAGTTTTTTTCATGAACCATTAATAAATTTTAAAATTATCATCTTGGGGGTCCTAACTGTTAACTTAATAAATAGTTAATTCAATTAATTTGGTTCATATAGCGTGGTTGGGTAAGAAATCCCCTTTTTGTGGAAATGTAACTTATGGAAATTCAACTACTGAGGAATTAAAGGCCAGAGGGCATAAAGTTAGTTTTATTCATTTCGACAATCCCTCTAGTTCAAATTCATCAAAACCATTATTTCTCGCAAATGATCCTGATGTGAGTCTCCCATATTTAATTAAGTCCCAAGTTTATACAATACCCTCACCAAGAGCAGAAAAAGAGCTAAGGCTATCATTGGAAAGATTAAAACCTGATATCGTGCATGCAAGTTTAACTTTGTCCCCTCTAGACTTTAGACTTCCAGAACTTTGTAATGAAATTAATGTTCCACTTATTGGAACATTTCACCCACCATTTGATGCAAAAAATAGAAATTTAGCTGCGAGTACTCAACAATTAACATATCAACTTTATGCTCCCTCTTTAGCGAAGTTCGATAAAATAATCATTTTTTCTGAACCTCAAAAAAATGTTCTTGAGAAATTAGGAGTACCTAAAGAAAAACAAATAATTATTCCAAATGGCGTTGATGAAAATATTTGGAAACCTTTTTGCGAAAAGAATAAAAAATTTGACCAGGTAAAAAGCAAACTTGGAAATGAAAGAATATTTTTATACATGGGGAGGATTGCTAATGAGAAAAATATCGAGGCACTTTTACGTGCTTGGCGCCAAACAAAAAACAATAATTGTAAATTAGTTATTGTTGGAGATGGACCAATGAAGCCAACACTTGAAAATAGTTTTTCTAACCTTGGGAAGGAAAAATTAATTTGGTGGGGTGCCGAATTAGATTTAGAAACAAGAGTAGCAATAATGCAAATAGCGGAAGTTTTTTTCTTACCAAGCTTAGTAGAGGGTTTATCATTATCACTCTTAGAGGCTATGTCTACTGGGGCTGCATGTGTAGCTACAGATGCCGGAGCTGATGGTGAAGTTTTAGATAAAGGAGCTGGAATAGTAATATCAACTGAAAATGTGACTGCACAATTGAAAACTATAATCCCAATTCTTATTGAACATCCTTCATTTACAAAAGATCTTGGAGAAAAAGCTAGAGGACGTGTGCTTGAGAAATATACAATTACTAAAAATATAAATTCACTTGAAAAAGTTTATATGAATTTAAAAAGTAATTTCAAAAACTAATGAAATTCTTTACTTCGATTACTAGCTGAAACTATTGATTCAATTAAAGCTGACCTTACACTCTTTTTTTCTAAAACCCTTAAAGCAGAAATTGTCGTTCCACCTGGAGAAGTTACTAAATTTTTAAGCTCAGAAGTAGATAGTTTGTTTTCTTTTATAAGACTAATTGTCCCTTGTATCATTTCCATAACAAGTTCCTCTGAAAGTATTTTTGGCAATCCTCCGCTCAATCCTCCATCACTTAATGCCTCTATGATTAAAGCAATAATTGCAGGTCCTGATGAAGTTAAAGCTAAAAATATATCAAGATAATCTTCATTAAATTCATAGATCTTACTAGTATTTTCAAATAATTTTTTTGTAAATTGTTTCTGGTCTTCTTTAAGACTTTCTCCCCAAGCAATTCCTGTTAAACCCTTTCCAACAGTTATTGGGATATTTGTAACAGCTCTCGCACATTTATGGTTAGGAAACTTTTGAGTAAGTCTGTTTAATGAAACTCCAGCAAGAATTGATACTAACAGATTGTCCTTATTTTTTATATGACCGCCCTCAGTTATATCTTGTAGATGTTGGGGTTTTATCGAGAGAAGTTTAAATTCGCAATCCCAAATTATTTTTGACTCTTCAGAACCTGATTTGTAAACATTTACATTATATTTATAATTTTTTTTTATATTTTCTATACTTTTTTCTGAATTTACAACACAATATACATTCTCAGGCTGTATTAATTTTTTATTCAATAAAGGAGTAATAATAGCATTTGCAATATTTCCAAAACCAATAATCGCGATTTTATCAGTCACAGATTAATCATGAAAAAGCACTTATTTTAGAATTACCCCATGCTGGTTCAGGAGCAGTATTATTTTCTAAATTATATTGTGGTGTTGTATTCTTTGAAGACAAATTTGAAGGGGATGCTTCTTCTGAAGAAGAACTAGTTACATTTACACAGCTTGGGGCAAAAAGAAAAATACTTTCTCCCACTCTCTCTTGATGTCCATCAATTGCATACGTTCCCCCAGCTATAAAATCGACAGCTCTTTGAGCCTGATCGGGATCCATCATGGTTAAATTAAGAATTACAGTTTTTCTCTCTCTTAATGCTTGTATAGCTTCAGGCATCTCATCAAAGCTTCTTGGTTCCATCAAGCTTACTTCTGTAGATGAATTTGAGATTCCAGGCATCCCAACTACTTTTGATGATCTATTATTGTTCATAAAATCAAATGGATTTGAATTCGCAAGGGCATTTGAATTTCTCTGATTTTTTTTAAAATCATTAATATCATTTAATTCATCCTCTGAGGCATAATCCAACTCATCAAAATCATCTTCGAGATACTCATCTCCTGCGACGACAGCCTTTAATCTAGAAATAAGTGACACCTTTAAAATCCTCTTGAAATTGATTACTAAGGTTTAAGAACCTTAAGTAATAAATTCATTTTTAAAATGAATAAACTACCTATACTTAAATAACGTTAGTTGTAGTTTACTGCAAGTTTGTAAATAAGATTTTTATAAAAAATCAGTAATTAGGATCTATCTCCAAAAATTAATGACCCTAACCTTAACCAAGTTGATCCCGCGTCAATAGCCTCTTCCCAATCCCCTGACATTCCCATTGAACAATCTGGAAGTTGAAGTGAATCAGCTAAGGAACGACATTTTTTAAACAATTCTACATTTTCTTTTGTGCTAAGTCCTTTGGGATTAATAGTCATCAAACCCTTTAATGTAATATTTTTCAATTCTTGAATTTCTCTCCATTTAACTATTAAAAGGTCAGGATTAAAGCCTCCTTTTGTAGGATCATCACTTAATTTAACCTGCAACATTATTAATGGATTTTTTTTCTCTTCATATGAAATATGAGAAATCTTTTGCAACTTTTCAAATGAATCTACAGAATGAATATATTCAAAATTTTGTACTATCTTTCTTACTTTATTACTTTGTATTCGACCAATAAAGTGCCATTTAATTTTTTTTAGGTCTTTCAGGATTAGTTGCTTCTCAAAAGCCTCTTGAAACTTACTCTCACCAAAATCATTCTGACCTAAATTTTGAATAGTCTTGATTTCTTGACTTTTAAATCCTTTACTTACGGCAAGAATATTTACACTTGAGGGGATTTTATTCTTTATTTTTAAATAATTTATAGTGTTCAAATTTTATAAAAAAGTTTGCGTAAATAAATTCTCCCACTTAGGTAGATCCTCAGATCCTGTTCTTCTGGCTCTTTGAAGGTTTAATTCTGCCTGATTACGAGCATCTAAATAAGGTATTACTTCAAAAAAAACTTCTCTCTGTCTAATTTCTACCAAAAAAAACATTTTTTGGGCATATAAAGTCGCATATATATCTCTCCCATCGTTCCCAGGAGATACTTGGTACAACATTCCAAATGTTGGGTGGTTTAAATAACGCTCGGAACTCAAACTAAAATATGTTGTTATTTATAATGCACCATACAGTTTTCTAAGAAAAATTGCTATGCAAATAAAACAAATCGATAATGTATTAACAATTACATTAAGAGGTGTCAAATGGTAAAAAGTTTTAAATCTATTAGTTTTTATATTAATTTTTTTCTTCGAAAGCAATGATTCTGCTCCTTGATCAATTCTTAGAAATATATTCTGAAATAATCTTTCGACTAAAACTAATAATATATTAAAGGATTTCTTTAATCCTAAATTTCTAAAATTTATTGATCTAACTGAAACTGATCTAATTATATTTTGAAATTCTTCTTGAACTAAAGGAATAAAGCGTAATGCAATTAATAATTGAAAAAGCCACTTACTAATTGGCAATCCAATATTTCTTAATGGATAAAGAAACCAACTTAGGCCCCATACAATGTCTTCTTGTGATGTAGTTAGAAGCATCAAATTAACACTATGAATGACAGTAAATATCAAAGTAGAGGTTTTTATGCCTAGTTCAAAGGCTTTTCTTGATAAGTTATAAGCACCAATATTTATAAACCATATTTTTTGCGAAGGAATTTGTAAAATATTCCATTTTTCATGACTTTCCACTATTACTTGCAACTCGTTTGGATTTCTTAAGTAACCATCAAGAGATTGAATATCAGAAGAAGCAAGTATTGATATACATCCAATTAATAAAGATAGACATGAAAGAAAAAATAATGAACGCCACCATACTCTGGATGGCAATAAACTTAAAAAAGTAATTAATAACAAACAAACCACTAAACTTAATCTCCATATTGGACCTGCCCAAATTGGAGTAATTAAAAATATCATTACAATAATTATTTTTAATCTACTATCAATTATTCTTAGCCAACTTTTATTACCATAAACGTATTGACCAACTGAAAATTTGGTAAGTAAATTCATTAATCTTTTTGAATTAACTCAATATTTTCCCTCTCTACCTCTTTATTTAAAGCTCTTTGCTGTTTCCCTCTCCAAAGTAGAATGAGAGGTGTACCTTCAAAGCCTAAATTCAATCTAATTTGTTTTTCAATATATCTTCTATAAGTTATTCCAAATAATTTAGGATCGTTTACAAAAAGAGTGAAAGTAGGAGGTTTATTCTTAACTTGTGTGCCGTAATAAAGTCTACCTTGCTTTCCACTTCTTTTAGTTGGGGGACTTTTCCAACTAATAGATTCCTTAAGCACTTCATTAACTACAGATGTTGTAACTCTTCTTCTATGTTGATTAACTGCGTTAAGAGCATGCTCAAAAATATTATCAACTCTTTGACCAGTAAGGGCAGATATAAAAATCATTTTTGACCAGTGTACAAAATAAAGTTTAGATCTAAGTTCTTTTTCTACTTGATAAATTGTTGAACTATTTTTTTCTACAAGATCCCATTTGTTAACTACAATTATACAAGCTCTGCCTTGTTCTTCAATTCGGCCTGCCAACTTTTGGTCTTGATCAGTTACGCCATCTATAGCATCTATAACTAATACACAAACATCACTTCTATCTATAGATTTAAAAGCCCTATTAATACCAAAGAATTCAGTGCCGTATTTAACATTTTTCTTTCTTCTAATCCCAGCAGTATCAATAATTTTCCAATTATTATCACCTTTTTTAATAAGCGTATCTATTGAATCAGTTGTCGTACCACTAATATCGCTAACTATTGCTCTTTTTTCTCCACAGATTGAATTTAACAAACTAGATTTACCAACATTAGGCCTACCAATAATTGACATCATTATCTTTTCTTCATCATCCTTGATATTATTTTCAGGAAGTTCGCCAATAACAAGATCCAAAAGATCTCCAGTACCTGAACCATGAATAGCCGAAACAGGGTTAGGTTCGCCCAACCCTAATTTCCAAAACTCCGAAGCTAAAGATATTCCTAAAGTAGTCGATTCGCATTTATTGACAGCCACAATTGTTTTACAGCTTGAGTTTCTTAACCATTTTGCTATTGATAAATCACCATCAGTAACGCCTTGATTCCCATCTACCACCAGTAACGCGAGAGAAGCCTCTTCTAGAGCTAAAAAAACTTGTGTCCTTATCTCTGGGAGAAATTCACTATCATCATCAAAAACTAAACCTCCAGTATCAACTATTTGAAATTCCTTACCTCCCCATGAAGCATTTTGATAAGTTCTATCTCTTGTAACACCAGGCTTATCAAATACTATTGCATCATTACTTTGGCAAAGACGATTAACTAAGGTAGATTTCCCAACGTTCGGTCTTCCGATAATTGCTATTGTAGGAAGAATCAATTCTTCTCTCCAAAGAAAGTAGTATCCCTTACAACTATACCTTTAATAGAATCATTTACATTATTCAAAAAAACTTATTTAATTTCTGGATCGCCAAAATGTCCTTTAACTGGATTAATAGGGGGTGAACTAGGACTTGGAATTAATCCATTATCTTTTGAAAAACAATTATTTTCAATCGACCAATAAATCAACCAATTTACTGCTGTCGCTCTTCTAGTTCTCCTTGGATAGAGTTCATTAATCTTATAACCTTTAAAATTAAGAAAATTTTTCAATCCCTGTTTATAGTCTTTTGGAATAGATCGAGTCAAATGTACTGAGGCTGGTCGCTCTGAAATAATTTGAGGAGCTTTTTCAAATTTTTCTGACCAATAAAGAGGAGTTAATGCGCTAAAGGCCCAATCATTTATAGATATTTCTTTAGTATAAAAAAGTCTTTCCCAAACTAATTCACAAACAAATACGTCACTAACCTTATCTTCAAGAACAAGAAATAATAGATCCTTACATATTGGCCATGTAAATTGCTTTCCAATAAATTTTTCTTTTTTATACATTAATCGAACCTTATCAAAATCAGAGAAAAATAAGGCATAAAATCCTTTTTATATTGGGATGCATATTGAATAATTTGATCAGGCATCCCAACACTTAAAGCTATTAATGATGTATTGATGATATCCTCTTTTTTTAAAATTTCCCTAACTAAATTCCATCTTTTGCCAACTTTCATAATGGCCAACACCGTTTTATTTGGCTTACTTTCCCTAATTAGGGTTGTTAATTCAGATTCTGAAGAAGGGCATTCTTTGATGATCAATGTCTCGCCTTTTTTTACCAAATCAAAATCATTCAAAGCTGCTGCTGCTGAAATAGAGGAAATACCAGGTGTGGTTTTGGTAATAATTTGGGGATAATTATTTTTTATTATCCTCAAAATGTTAGAAGAGCTTGCGAATAGCGAAGTATCTCCAAGACAAAGTAAAACTACTGATTCGCCATTATTTATAAATTTCACAATTTTTTCAACAGCATTAGACCATATTTCATCAGGATCAAAATCCCTCCTAGCCATTGGAAAGATAATAGGGATATTTTTTTTAAATTTGGTGTATTTCTTGACTATTTCCGCAGCGAAACTCTTTTTATTATCATCTGAAATTGGAAAAACTATAACTTTCGCCTTTTTGATTGCATCTAAAGCAGCAATTGTTAAAAGCGATGGATCTCCAGGCCCAACACCAACGATGGTCAATGTGGCTGGATCACTTTTATAACCTGTAAATACTGTTAGAATTTTTTTTATTAACATTCTTAATTAAATTATTTCTAACTATGTACCCTTGGCATCATAAAAGTTTCAACAAGTATTGCTGACTCAATTTCAGACAATTCTTCTAACCTTTTGAAAGTTTGATTTTTAGAGAATTTGGTTTGCGCTAGTTTCCAATAAACTCCAAAATGTCTTGCCTCACTCTCAAGCAGAGACTTATAAAGTGCTTTAAATGATTTATCTTCAGAATTCAGAGCAAGCAAGCTTAATCTTTCATGACTTCTCGCCTCAATAAGTCCTGCGATTAAGAAACTATCAAGCATTCTGTTGGGCTCTTCCTTCCTTATATTCTTGGATAATTCGGCTCCATATGGAGGTGGTTTTAATGTTTCAAGAGAATGTCCAAGATCCTTTAAAAAATATAGTATTTTTTCAAAATGCTCTAATTCTTCTCTCGCAATTGGACTTAGAACTTCTGCCAGATTTGGTTCTGATGGATATCTAAACATCAATTGAATAGCCACGCCTGCTGCTTTTCTTTCACAATGAGCATGGTCAATAAGAATATCTATTGGATTAGATAATGCGAGTTTGATCCACTCATCTGAGGTTAATGACGATAAATATTTAATATGAGAAGAAGGCCTTTTAAAATCAACAAGCATTTAATTTTTACTACTTAAATATTCAATGATTCCTTCAAGAGCTAAGGAATAACTTGATATACCGAATCCACTAATAATTCCTATTGCTTTATCTGTAAGAAAAGATTCTTTACGAAAATCTTCTCTACTAAAAATATTTGAAATATGCAACTCTACAAATGGAATTTTTGATCCAATTAAAGCATCACGAATAGAAATCGAGGTATGAGTAAAAGCGCCAGCATTAATTAGAATACCTTGAATCCTATTAACGGAATCATGAATTTTATCAACTATTTTGCCTTCATGATTACTTTGAAAACATTCAAGATTAATACTTTTTTCGTTAGCAACTTTAGTTAAATCTTTTTCTATATCTCTCAATGTTTTATTACCATATATTTCAGGTTCTCTAGTACCCAATAGATTTAGATTTGGTCCATTTATCAATAAAATATTCATCATCAATAAAGTCTTTTCTTTACAAATCCTATCTAGAAAGAAACAAAAAAACCAAAACAATTTCACACAAAGTGTCCATTAACTGATAAGTTCAAATAGTGGGGGTCGGTGCCCGAGTGGTTAAAGGGGGCGGACTGTAAATCCGCTGGCTCTGCCTACGTTGGTTCAAATCCAACCCGGCCCACTTTAAAATTGCCCTTGTAGCTCAGCGGTAGAGCACTCCCTTGGTAAGGGAGAGGTCTCGGGTTCAAGTCCCGACGAGGGCACTTGCACAATCGACTAATAATACTGGGATCTCATAGATAAGCATTTCACCCGAAATTCAGATATATTTGATAAAGGTTATTTTTAGGCATGTCACTGTCTTCATACCGGATGCACAGAATATATATAGCAGCAACTATGAATTATGGCCTTGGTTCTGACGACCCAGAAGAGTTGGCATACTTTAACAAAATTAGAAATAATATAGATGATATGAAAAACGAGCCGGTAAAAAAGGGAGTGTCCTTCAATTAAGATATAAGATTTCCTCGAAGGATTTAATTAAATTTTTAAACCTTACTCATATTTAAATTCAATTGTTGATCCTTTTTCCGTATATGGAAG
>QCBG01000010.1 GCA_003279115.1 Prochlorococcus sp. AG-347-E03
ATTTTCTTTGATTTGTTTAAACAAGCATCTCATCTCTCTTAAATTATTTAATACCATTTCTTCAGGTTCACCTTTGTCTAGTTCAACAATAAGTTCTTCGTTTTTGGATAATTTCTCTAATGCCAGTTTAATTTTGACGACATTTAAAGGACATGGAATAGATTTAAGATCCAAATGCTTTAAATGAGACATTAGGATTCCTTACCAAATAATTTACTAAATAGTCCACTACTAGAATTGATATTTTTATCTGAATATTGAGAGGCTAAACCCTCTAAAAGCTTTCGTTCTTCATCAGTTATACGAGTTGGCAGTTTGACCTTAACTAGAACTTCATGATTTCCTCTAGCAACTGGATTACCTAGTCTAGGTACCCCTTTATTCTCAAGTGAAAGAGTTGTATTTGGTTGAGTACCACTTGGAATTTTTAAATTAACATTTCCATCAACTGTAGTAATTTCAACAGTATCTCCCAAAATAGCCTGTAAATAGCTCACAGCGATTTCTGAGTAAATAGTTACACCATCTCTTTTAAGTTTTGAATCATTCTTAACCTTTATAAAAACATAAAGATCTCCAGGTGGGCCACCTTTTAAACCAACATTTCCCTCTCCAGAAACTCTTAATTTAGTACCAGTATCAACTCCTGCAGGAATATTAATTCTTAATTTTTTTCTTACTTGCTTTACCCCATTACCACCACAACTAACACATGGATCTGTAATTATCTGACCAGCTCCGTTACATGAAGGACATTCAGCTACTTGTGTGAAATTACCGAAGGGTGTTCTCGTAGCTCTTCTAACCTGTCCACTTCCTCCACATGTTGAGCAAGTTTTTGGTCCGGTTCCAGTTTTAGCACCTGTACCCCTACAGACATCACATGTCTCAAGATGAGGAATTTTAATTTCTCTTTGTTGTCCAAATATTGCATCTTTAAAGTCAATATTAAGATCATATCTTAAATCATCACCTTGTTGAGGACCTCTTCTTTGAGTTCTTCCTCCTTGCGGATTTTGTCCGCCAAAGCCATTAAAAAAGGTTTCAAATAAATCTGCAAAGCCGCCCATATCGCCCATATCAGGCATTCCTGCTGCACCTCCAAGGCCTGCCTCTCCAAACTGATCATATCTAGCTCTTGTCTCGGGATCGGCTAATGCCTCATAAGCCTTACCAATTTCTTTAAATTTATCTTCAGCCCCTGGTTCTTTATTGACATCAGGATGGTATTGTCTCGCTAATTTTCTATATGCTCTTTTTAATGTATCCGCGTCAGCATCTCTTGAAACTCCAAGTATTTGGTAAAAATCAGCCATTAGATAATGCTCAAGTAATAATTTGGAATTTATACATCTTCAGAATTATTTTCTTCTGAAGCAGTATCCTCTTCAACTTTATCCTTTTCTACTTCCTCTTGTGAATTTTGTTTACCAGGTCCCATAGATACTTTAACCAAAGCATGTCTCAGAACCTTACCTTCTAGGTGATATCCTCGCTGCAATTCTTCTAAAATAAAATCTTCACCAAACTCTTCACTAGGTTCTCTTAATACAGCTTCATGTAAATTAGGATCAAATGGCTGTCCAACAACTCTCATTGGCGCAACACCTTGTTGTTTTAAAACTTCAACTAATTGTTTATATAATCCTTGATAACTTCTATGAAGAGCTTGAGCTTCTTCACTTTCTGGTTTAAGTTGTTGTCTTGCTCTCTCAAAATTATCAACAATAGGAAGAATTGCAGTTAAAGACTTAGAAACAAGTTGAATTTTTAAATCATCCTGATCTCTAGACTGCCTTTTTCTAAAATTATCAAAATCGGCTGAGATTCTTACATATTGATTTTTTAAAGTTTCATGCTCTTTTTCTAACTGTTCTAACCTTGCATCATTATTAGAAATAGAATTTTTTAATTCTTCAGTATTAATTTCTTCACTTTTTTGAGAAGATAATTCATCATTTTCTGCTATTTGATCACCTGAAGATTTTTCATTTTCAGGGGTATCAGCCTGAATAGAAACATCATTTTCTTTATCATCAACGTTATCTGATTGATTTTCAATCATTTTTTTTTAAAATTAATATGACTATTTTCCATTAAAGTGATGCACAAAACAAGTTGCGGAAGGCCGCACAAATTTTTATTCAGGAACGAACCGTAATGCTAGCCCGTTATTACAGTATCTTTTGCCTGTGGGGAGTGGGCCATCATTAAACACATGACCTTGATGACCTCCGCATCTAGAACAATGATATTCCGTTCTTGGAACAATTAACTTGAAGTCAACCTTTGTTTCAACTGACCCTTGAATTGCATCCCAAAAGCTTGGCCATCCTGTTCCACTATCAAACTTTTTATCTGATAAAAAAAGCGGCAAATCACATCCTGCGCAATGAAAAACACCTTTTCTTTTCTCATTATTTAATTCGCTACTAAAAGCTCTTTCAGTTCCTTCCTCCCGCAAAATATAATAAGATTCTGGACTAAGCCTAGTTTTCCATTCATCTTTTGATAAATTCCAATCCTCTTTAGAAACGAATGTTGAAGCTAATACTTGCATGGGCTTGAAGATTATTTTTAAGATTGACATAGAAGGAATTAGAATAAAAGTTCTTCTTGAAAAAAATTGATTCATACATTTAGATCACATAAAAATTAATGAGTCTTATTCAATCTAATTCTATTAGAAATATTCATAAATTAAGTATTGCTCCAATGATGGATTGTACTGATAAACATTTCAGAATGATAATGCGAAAAATTAGTAGTAAAGCACTTTTATATACGGAAATGATCGTAGCTCAAAGTTTATTGTATACGGATAAAAAAGAAAATTTTCTAGATTTTAATGATGAAGAACACCCGATATCCATACAATTTGGTGGCGAC
This sequence comes from Prochlorococcus sp. AG-347-E03, assembly GCA_003279115.1. Classification (GTDB taxonomy): domain Bacteria; phylum Cyanobacteriota; class Cyanobacteriia; order PCC-6307; family Cyanobiaceae; genus Prochlorococcus_A. Next base: position 2,890 of record QCBG01000010.1, read on the forward strand.
AATCCTGAAATCCTAAGAGAGGCTGCGCAAATGGCACAGGATTGGGGTTATGACGAAATAAACTTTAATGTTGGTTGTCCAAGTCCAAGAGTATGCTCTGGTAATTTTGGTGCTTCTCTTATGAAAGATCCTGATAGAGTAGCAAAATGTATTGAATCTTTAAAAAACAACTGCAACTTACCTGTCACTATTAAACACAGAATTGGTGTTGACAATGCTGATAGTTTTAACAATTTGAACAATTTCGTACGATGCATCTCAAATGCTGGTGCAGACAGATTTACAGTTCATGCAAGGAAAGCCATTTTGAAAGGTCTAAATCCAAAGCAAAACAGGACCATACCTCCACTTAAGTACGACGTAGTAAAAAAATTAAAAAAAATAAATTCTGAATTATTAATAGAAATAAATGGGGGGTTCACAAATATCGATGAGTCATTAAAGGCCTTAAATGATTTTGATGGTGTAATGATTGGACGATCAGTATATAAACATCCCTTAAGATGGTCAGAAATTGATCAAAAAATTTATGGGATCAATACAAAGCCCAAACCAGCTTCAGATATTATATTTTCCTTAATTCCATACATTGAGAAGCATTTAAATAATGGAGGAAAATCCTGGGATATTTGTAAACATCTAATTAATTTAATCGAGGGTATCCCAAAAGCAAAAATTTGGAGAAATGATATTTCAAATAAATCTATAAACAAAGAATTAGATATCAAATATTTACTTAAAATGACGACAAGACTGCAAGAAATGGGTTATTAATTTTCCTCGTTTGAGGCTTGACTTTCATTAGAAACGCCCCTTTTTCTCCTACTCCTCCCACTTTCATATTCTGTATTTTCAGAAGAGTTACCATAACTTCTGTCTTCCCAACCTTCTGCTCCTGAAGATTTATTGGTGTAGGAGTTATTAGGTGCAGAATTACCACCGCCATAGCCGCCTCTTCCTCCTCTTCGAGAACCACCAGAACCTCTTGGCTCAGCCTTGTTAATTCTTAATGGCCTACCCATAAGCTCCGTACCTTGTAAACCATCAATCGCTGTGGACTCAATTGCTTCATCAGCCATTTCAACAAAGGCAAATCCTCTTTTTCTTCCAGTATCTCTTTCAAGAGGAAGAGAACAATTTAAAACTTCACCGAAAGGGGAAAATAATTGTAAAACATCTTCACGCTCTGCGCGGAATGGCAAATTGCCAACAAAAATACTCACTTTAAACTCAACAAAAAATTTACCTTATTAAAAAACTACAAAAGTAGTCTCATAACTTTACTTTTCTATTCTACTTCAAAGAATACCCTTGTTGTAGAAAAATAATTGAGATTCAAAGTAACAATTTTTTCTTCCAATTATTTACCTCCTTTTCTACCTGGTCAAAACCTGTGCCACCTTCACTAGTTCTTGACTTTACAACATTAATAGGTTCAAGATCCACAAAAACATCCTCGTCAAATTTGGGATGAAATTTCCTAAATTCATCAATTTTTAGATTTTTAAGTAATTTTTTTCCTTCCAAGCAATATTTGACAATTTCTCCAACAACTTGATAAGCAGTCCTAAAGGGAACATCTTTTTCAACCAAGTAATCCGCTAAATCAGTTGCATTTGAAAAGTCATTTGCTACTGAATGAGATAAGTTTTTAATATTAAACTCTATGCCCTCATCAAGTAAAATAGTCATTGCTTTAATGCAAGAAGATATTGTCTCTACAGTGTCAAATAATGGCTCTTTATCTTCTTGAAAATCCTTATTGTATGCAAGAGGTAAACCTTTTACCATAGTTAACAAAGCTTGAAGATTTCCATATACTCTTCCAGTTTTACCTCTTATTAATTCTGGAACATCAGGATTTTTTTTCTGCGGCATTAAGCTACTCCCAGTAGCACATTTGTCTGTTAATTTTGCAAAAGAAAATTCATCTGTTACCCACAAAATAATTTCCTCTGAAATTTTACTCAAATGTGACATTAATAAAGCTGATGCAGAAACAAACTCTATACAAAAATCTCTATCACTTACGGCATCAACACTATTCTTATAAATCTTTTCAAAACCCAACTCTGCAGCTGTAAAGTTCCTATCTATTTTTATTTTTGTGCCAGCTAATGCCGCAGCTCCTAATGGGGAAGTGTTGACTCTTACTCTGACTTCTTTAAACCTTTCACGGTCTCTTTGGAGCATTTCTAAATAAGCCAATAAGTGATGAGCTAAAGATAATGGTTGAGCTCTTTGCATATGAGTATATCCAGGAATTAAAGTATGAATATTAGATTTCGCAAGGTTTAAAAAAGATTTTTGCAAATCAGTTATTAAAATTTCAAGATTATCAATCTCTTTTCTTAGCCACAATCTTATATCTGTACCAACTTGATCATTTCTGCTTCTACCTGTATGTAACTTTTTTCCTGTTTCACCAATTAAGCTAATTAGCTTTTCTTCTATGCAATAGTGAATATCTTCAGAAGGAGGACTAGGAAAAAATTTACCCTCCAAATACTCAACTTTAATTGACTCTAAACCATTAATGATTTGCAAAGCTTCAGAAGAAGATAATACTTGAGCTTTGCCAAGCATTTTTGCATGAGCAATCGAGCAATCTAAATCTTCTAAAATAAGGTTTCTATCAAAACCAATTGAAGCATTAAACTTTTCAATAAAAGGGTTAAGTGAATTATCAAACCTTTTACTCCAGACTTTTGCCATATTAATTAGTAACTTTAAGTACCTCTAATAAAGCATTTTTTTATATATGTGACAAAAAATATTTATTTCAATTGAAAAATAACCATACTTGCATCATCATCCAAATGTCTATTTTGTCCTGTGAAATCATCTAATTTTTTAAATATCTTATTTAAGATTTCTTGCGATGTATAGGATTGCTTGCATAATTTTGTCAGGGTTTTAATTAACCTTTCCTCATCAAATCTTTCGCCTAAAGAGTTAGAGGTATCGATAACTCCATCAGTGTAATAAAGAACTAAATCATTTTCATTAAGTTTAATTTCACCACAATGATACTCAGCATCTTTTTGTAATCCAAGTACAAATCCTTCTGCATCTAATTTTATAATTTTCTGATCCAAACTTTTCCAAAGTAAAGGAGGATTATGTGCTGCATTAGCGAATCTCAATTTCCTGCTTCTAGGGTCATAATCGGAATAGAATAATGTCACAAATCTATGGGATTGATCTAAATCATTTATTGCTAATTGATTCAAATCATGCAGAATTCTATCTGGAGGAAGACCTGTAAGAACCTCTGCGCGTAGCATTCCTCTTAACATAGTCATTAAAAGACCTGCTGGAATTCCTTTACCCATCACATCCCCTATTACCAAAGCCCATCTTGCTTTTTCTTTTCTTTTTTCTGAGATATTCGTCTTTAAGCACATAAAATCATAGTAATCACCTCCCAACTGAAGAGCTGGTCTACAATGAGCAGCTAAGTCAATACCATAAATAATTGGGCAATAGTCTGGAAGTAATTGAGATTGAATTTCAGCACCAGTAGAAATTTCTCTATCTACATTCTCATGCTTTTTCTTTGTTTTAATTAGATTGAAATTTTCTAATCCAACAGCTAGACAATTTTCAATAAAATTAAAATTACTATCTTCAGTAATCGACTGACTAGAAATATCTTTGCTAAAAATGAAAATAAATCCTCTACATTTTCCTCTTGAAAGTATTTTTTTTGTTTCAATTTTATATTCTTTAAAATTTTTTTTTAAATCTTTTTCAAAATTTAGAATTTCTTTTATTTTAAAATTTTTTGAAAAATGAAATTTACTAAAAAAACTATTAATTTCTTCTTGAATTGTTAAACATTCATTGTTAGCAGAAATTTTTATATTTTCATTCCATATCGCACCCTCGTAATTTAAAGGAATAATTAAGATTATATTTTCATCAAAAATATGTTTAAAAATTAAGCAAATATAATCAAGTAATTTATCTATATTCGAAAAAGATTTTAAATAATATGCTAATGAAGATGCAATTTCAGCAAATTTGTATTTATTTTTTAAGGATAATGTAGATTCATTTTTCAAAAAATTTTGAATATATTTGTTTGAAAATAATTTTTCTTTTTGATTATTTTTCACAACAAATGTAATGGATGATATTTTTAAATATTATATTTAATTTTTAAAAATTTTATTAAATATTTATTTATCTGCAAGCAAAGCCTCCACAAATTCATAACTATTAAATGGTCTCAAATCTTTTATACCTTCTCCAGCCCCTATAAACCTTATAGGCAAATTTACTTCTTCAGATACAGCTAAAGATACTCCACCTCTTGAAGTACCATCTAATTTAGTAATAATTGCTCCACTTAAATTTGCTGATTTAGCAAAACTTTTTGCTTGCTTTAAACCATTTTGTCCCTGACTGGCATCTAAAACTAATAATGATTCAACAATTGCATCAGGAGTCTTTTTATCAATAATTTTTTTTATTTTAGCTAATTCATCCATCAAATTATTTTTTGTTTGCAATCTACCTGCTGTATCAACTAGTAGTAAGTCAACATTTCTTTTCTTTGCGGAATTTATTGCATCAAAAACTACAGCAGCTGGATCTGCATTTTTTGATTGATTAGATATAACATCAACGTTACTTCTTTCTCCCCATACTTTAAGTTGTTCTACTGCCGCAGCTCTAAAAGTATCTGCAGCAGCTATCAAAGTTTTATAATTACTTCTTGATGACAAATATGCTAACTTCCCTAATGTAGTAGTTTTACCAACTCCATTAACTCCTACAAGTAACCAGATATTTAACTTACCCTTTCGTGGAACTAAGAGATCTATACCAGAATTTTTTATTGGTTTATCGATAATTAATTTTAATTCTTGTTTTAAGAATTTTATTCCTGCTTCTCCACCTAAGACTTCCTCGTTTAATTTTGTTCTTAGAGAACTTATGACTTTATCGGTTGAATCAATACCTACATCAGCTCTAATAAGGAGCGTCTCTAAATCATCAAGAGATTCAGGAGTAAGAGGATCATCTCCCAATTTGTCTAATAATTCAGTAACAAATCCCTTGCGTGTCTCTTCTAATCCTCTTCTTAACTTAGTTAACCAATCAATTTCATCAATAGATATTTGATTTATTTTTTTCCCTTGAGCAGCTAATACCATTGCCGACCAAGTAAAATTGTCATCAAATTCTCCTAGTTTGGCTTCAGCAACAATTTCAGACGTGCCAAGAACCTTTTCTTGTGTGGCACTATCAAGCAAAACTTCCTTTTGATCTTCCTGCTTCTGTAATTCTTGCTTTTGATCTTCCTGCTTCTGTAATTCTTCCTTTTGATCTTCCTGCTTCTGTAATTCTTGCTTTTGATCTTCCTGTCGTTTTTTTAAAAGTGCATAAGCTTGTGCAGCCCACTCTCGAGAATTATCAGAATCAGTATTTGTCATTGATATTTATAAGTACTTATTCACTAAATTTTAAAATACAATCTATTTATATCAAAAAATTATTGCAATTTAACTGTTTGTAATCTCCTCAAAATTCCATTAATAAGTTTTCTTCCTTGCATATCACTATACTTATTTGCTAAATTCACGGCCTCATCACAAGCCACAGCAACAGGTGTATTAAGAAAGTTAATATCTACATAAGCTAATCGCAAAATATCTCTGTCAATTCTTGGTAATCTTTTTAACCTCCAGCCATCCATAGCTTGATCAATCTCAGAATCAATAATTGTAAGATTATTAATAGTATTACTAATCCGATGTTTCACATCATCTCTAATATCAATTTGACTACTAGAAACAATTAATTTTGGAAAATCTAAGGTTATTGAAAGTGTATTCATTACAGTTTCCATTTTTGCCAAAGATTTTTTTAAAAGATCTCTGACATTTGAAAAAGAGGAATTTACCCCTTCTTGCAATTCACTATCTAATATTATTTGTGATGCATTTTCTAACTCTGATTCACAATTATCTAACTCATCTCTGCAATGGTTTATCAAAGAATCTAAAGCAGAGTCAAAAATTTCTTCTATCTGAAATTTATTTAACTTGAAATCACCTTTATCTTTTATAAGCCCTAGAGAAATTAAAGATAATTCTCTAGAAAGAGATTTATTATGCATCAATTAAGAAGAAGTATTAGTAGAGGCTCGTAATTGAGAAAATAATTTTGAAAATGTTGGATTTGAAGTATTATTTTTCTCATCTGGATTAACTATCCCAGCCGAAATTATTGTTCTAAAAGCATCTTCAACAGAAATATTCAAATCCTTAACTGAAGACTCAGGCACCAAGGTATACCAACCAGTAGTTGGGTTTGGTGCTGTAGGTATAAAAACACTTAATAACTTTTCCTCCAATTCTGGCTTTAAAGAAGGACCGACATCACCAGTTACAAAACCGACGCTATATAAACCCTCACGCGGATATTCAACTAAAACAACTCTTCTAAAACGATTAGATTTATTACTCAAAAAAGTTTCTAGCAATTGTTTAAGAGTTTTATAAACTGCACCAGCTACTGGGATTTTTGATAAAGTGCCTTCTCCGAATTCTAATAACCATCTCCCTACAAAATTTCTTGCCATTAAGCCTATAAGCAAAATAGCTAATAAAGGAACTGTTAAACCCAAAGTAAGATTAATTAAATCTTGCAATAAAGGATTTAAAGTTATAAAAGGATTTAATTGCTTAGGTACAGATGTAACTAAAGTTAAAACAAATTTACTGACTAATGATGAAAGCCAAATTGTTGTTGCTAAAGGTATAACAACTAACAACCCCGCTATAAGATCATTCTTTAGATCTTGTTGGAGCCTAGAACCTAGGTTCGTATCTTGATTTTGATTAGATTCAACCAAAATAACGTTTTTAACTAATACTAACTTTACTAATAATTTAACTGTTTTTATTGAGTTAGGTTATATTTTTCATTAATAAATTTAAATTAATTATTAGTTTAATGTTAAAAAAAATTTAAAAAAAGAAATGCTATAAAGAATAAAGGAATGATCAACACCATCGAAGACCTAAAAGAATTAAGTAAAAGATTAAAAGAAAAAGCAATTTCTGAAGGTTTTATAATGGCTGGAATTGCATCAATACCAGGCAGTTCGCGCATAAAATTAAGAACTAATGCATTAGAAAGATGGTTATCAAATAACCACCATGCTGATATGAAATGGATGGAAGCAGAAAAAAGGAAAAACATAGACTCACTTCTTGAGGATGCAAAAAGTGTTCTAAGCGTTGGATTTAATTATATTAGTTCTCACAAAAGCGATAACTTCTTCAAAGTAGGGAAATTTAGCCAAGGGGAAGATTATCATAAAATAATTTACAAAAAATTAAAGAATATTGGTAAATGGATCAACTTAACAATTCCTGATTGCAAATGGAAAATATGTGTTGATACCTCTCCGCTTCTTGAAAAAGCATGGGCAGAAGAATCAGGAATTGGTTGGATAGGTAAAAATAGTAATCTAATAAACAATAAAAATGGTTCTTGGTCTACTTTAGGTTTTTTGATACTCACAAAAAATTTAATCCCTGATAAACCTCATCAATCGCTCTGCGGAAAATGTGATATTTGTATTGAAAGTTGTCCAACGCAAGCAATCATAGAACCCTTTGTAATCAAATCAGACCTATGTATTGCTTATCACACCATAGAAAGTAAAGAAAAAACTATTCCGAAAAATATAAAAAAAAATTTAAATGGATGGGTTGCAGGATGCGATATTTGTCAAGATGTATGTCCTTGGAATAAAAAAGTGCTATATAATAACGACTATGAAACTCAACCAAAAGAGTGGATTATGAACCTTAATGTGGATTCATTAAATTGGGATGATAAAACTTGGATAGAAAAACTTAAAGGAACCACGTTAAAAAGAATTAAACCATGGATGTGGAGAAGAAATATTAAAGCAAATTTAGGTAAAAATTAAATGAAAAAAATTTTAAAAAAATTAATTTACGTTTCTTTTATTGTTGTTTACTCTTTTCAAATAAAACAAGTTCAATCATTAGTTCCGTATTACTATTTACCAACAATAAAAAATTTAGAACGTGAAGCCTTCTCTATTGGTAAAAATGCTTATCAACTTTTATATTTTGGGCAATATGAACAGAGTCTTAATATGGCAAAGTTAGCAGTAAAAATAAATAAAAATGATGAAAAATTATGGTTAATTTTATCTGAAGCTCAAGTAGCAAACAAACTATACAAAAACGCATTAATTTCTCTAAATAGAGCGCAAGAAATTAATCCAAACAATAGTGAAACATACATTCTTGAAGGCAATATTTATCTTCAAACTTCAAAATTGCAAAAGGCAAAGACAGCTTTAGAAACAGCATTAAGAATTGAATCAAATAACTATAAAGCTATTTTTCAATTAGGAAATATTTTATTGATGGAAAAAAATTACTCAGAAGCAATAAAGTTATTTGATCAATCTGTGAAAATTAAACCTGATTTCTGGCAAGGAATAAATAATAAAGGATTAGCTTATTTCGAGAAAAATAACATCAATTTATCAATTAATCTTTTTAAAAAAGCAATCTCTATTGAGGAAAACGCAGAACCCTTACTAGGCCTTGCTTCATGTTTGAGAATGAAAGATATTGAATTAGCTCTTCAACTCACAAAAAAAGCTTTAAATAAAAATCCTAAATACGTTAGCTTTGATTATAGAAAAGAACAGTTGTGGGGCGATAAATTACAAGCCTCAACAGAAATACTTTTGCAAAATGATCAGCTTCAAACAGATGTAATATTGGCAAAAGCCAAGATAAAAGAATCTTTTGAAGATTAATTGTCAATACTGGAAAATATTAATTTACCTATTAATCTTAATTTAGTTAATCAATACATATTTCATTTGACGCTCTGATGGATAAGAAAAAATTCACTTCTATCTCTCTTCAGGAAGAAATGCAACGTTCTTATCTGGAGTATGCAATGAGTGTAATAGTTGGTCGTGCTCTACCTGATGCAAGAGACGGCCTTAAGCCTGTCCAGAGAAGAATTCTATATGCAATGTACGAATTAGGGTTAACGCCAGATAGGCCATTTAGAAAGTGTGCGAGAGTTGTTGGAGATGTGCTTGGAAAGTACCATCCTCATGGAGATCAAGCAGTATACGATGCGTTAGTAAGGCTAGTACAAAATTTTTCAACAAAATATCCTACTCTAGAGGGCCATGGAAATTTTGGATCTGTGGATAATGATCCACCTGCAGCAATGCGATATACTGAAACAAGATTAGCGCCTATAGCTCATAAAGGATTTCTTGAAGAGATTAGATCAGAAACAGTAAATTTCTCAAACAACTTTGACGGTTCACAAAAAGAACCAGATGTTCTTCCAGCCCAGCTTCCATTTTTGTTATTAAATGGATCATCAGGCATTGCCGTTGGAATGGCTACAAATATTCCGCCACACAACCTAGGGGAAATAGTAGATTGTTTAATTGCCTTAGTAAAAAACAAAGATATAAGTATTAAAAAACTTTCTAATATTATTAAAGGACCTGACTTTCCAACAGGAGGAGAATTAATTTTTAATCAAGCGATAGAAGAACTATATAAAACTGGCAAAGGATCAATAACAATAAGGGGTGTAATTAATAATGAAGAAATAAACTTAGGGAAAGGTAAACACAAGAGAAATGCATTGATTATTACAGAACTTCCTTATCAAATAAGTAAAGCAGGATGGATTGAGAAACTAGCAGATCTTGTTAATTCAGGCAAAATTATCGGGATTTCTGATATTAGGGATGAAAGCGATAGAGATGGAATGAGAATTGTAATAGAGTTAAAAAAAGATTTTAATCCTGACATTGTAATTTCTAATTTATATAAAAAAACAACCCTCCAAACCAACTTTGGTGGAATTTTTTTAGCTTTAATTAAAGGCAAACCTGTTCAGTTAAATCTAAAGGAATATTTAGATTATTTCCTTCAATTTCGAGAAGAAACAATTAGAAAAAGAACTTATTATTTCCTAAAAAACACCACTGAAAAACTAGAGTTATTAGAAGGTTTATCTATAGCAACAAAAGATATAAAAAAAGTTATCGAAATTATTGAAAATTCAGAAAACTCTGCAGAAGCTAAATCAAAAATAATCAACTATTTTTGTTTAAATGAAAAACAAGCAAATTCAGTTTTAGATATGCCACTAAAAAAATTAACAACTCTAGAAAGAAATCAAATAGATGAAGAAATAATAGAACTGAAAAAAAAGAAAGATTATTTTCAAAAGTTATTAAGTGAAAGGAATATATTACTTGAATTAATTATAGAAGAATTCCTAATATTAAAGAAAAAATATAATGTAAAAAGAAAAACAAAACTACTTAAAAATATAGATCAAAATGAGGAATTAGAAACAATTAATAATCAAATATTAGAAGAATTTATAGATAAAAAAACAAAATTATTTATAGACAATAGGTTTTACTTACGCAAGATGATTTTAAGCAACTATAAGAAATCGTTTGATGATGTAAATAAAACTATAGAAAATAAAAATATTCAAAAATTTATATGCAAAATTGAAAAAAATTTAAAAATAATTGGAATAACTCTTACTGGAAAAGTTTTTCACATTGATTGGGCTTCAAATATTAATAATGACTATAAGTTAGATAGTAAAATCCTTGGGAATATTGATCCAAATGAAATAATTAATTTTCATTCAATTAAAAAAGAAATTAAAAATTATTTATGTATTTTAAATTCAGATGGAAGATTTAAAAAAGTTTTATTTGATGAAGATATGATCAAAAGTAATAGATCTTTCACAGTAACGAAAATAAAAAATAACATTAAAACTATTGATTCATTTATCTATAATGATGAAAAAAATTTAATAATATTAACTTCAATAGGAAGAATTCTAAAATTTAATTTATCAAATACATTTTTGATGCCTACTTCAAAACAATCGCAAGGATTAGTGCTTGCAAAACTTTTACCCACTGAAGTAGTTGTTTCTTGTTGTACGTATCGCAATGAACAAAATATCTATTTGGTTTCTAGGCACGGAAAAATCTTTTGTATAAATAGTAATGAAATTTATAATGCAAATGAATACAGTTTGGGATATTTAAATGAAAAAATTCATATTAAAAACGATTATTTCATCAAAATCTTGCCAAGTAACCATTATCTAGATATTGAAACTAATAAAAATAAATCTGCTAGGTTAAATTTTGATAAATTAAATTTCAAATCTAACAAAACAAATTTCTTAATTGAATCATTAAAGTTAGAAAAAGACGAATATCTGGAAAATTGTTTTCGACTCTATAACTTTTCAGATTAAGATTTATATTCATTTTCTACCCAATTTAAGTATTCTTGATTTACTGTTCCTGTTACATAAACACCCGTAAAACAACTCATCTCTAAATCTTTAATAGGAGAATCAGATATTATTGATTTGCGTAAATTTTTAACACTTTGGTAAACAAGGTTATCAATTTCAAGTTGATCCGCGATTTCACTAACTGTTCTATCATGAGCTATTAATTCATCTTTATTAGGCATATTTATACCATAAACATGAGGGAAACGAACAGGTGGAGCTGCTGATGTAAAAAAAACTTTATTTGCTCCAGCATCTTTTGCCATTTGCACAATTTCCTTTGAAGTAGTACCTCTTACAATCGAATCATCAACAATTAATACGTTTTTATTTTTAAACTCGGCACTCATAGCATTTAATTTTTGTCTGACAGATTTCTTACGTTGCTGCTGACCAGGCATTATGAACGTTCTGCCAACATATCTATTTTTAAAAAAACCTTCTCTATATTCAATACCTAGTTGTCTTGCAACTTGCATAGCAGCAGGTCTAGAAGAATCAGGAATAGGCATTACAACGTCAACTTCTCCAGAAGTAATTGTTTCTTTTATTGTTTCAGACAAATAATCTCCCATTTTTAAACGAGCTTTATAAACTGAAATTCCATTCATGATGGAATCTGGTCTAGCTAAATAAACATATTCGAAAGCACAAGGAAATAACATTGGACTTTCAGAACATTGCTTTGCAAAAAACTCACCATTTAAATTTATAAAAATAGCTTCACCAGGATCTACATCTCTTACGACTTGGTAATCATTATTCTCAAGTACTAGAGATTCGCTTGCAACCATCCACTCTTCTTCATTTGTAGTTGATGATAATCTTTTTCCTATTACTAAAGGTCTTATACCAAAAGGATCTCTAAATGCTAACAAACCATGTCCTGAAATTAATGCTATTGAAGCGTATGATCCCTGAATCCTTTTATGTAAAGATTTAACAGCATCAAAAATAATATCAGGTTCTAATTCTTGATTATGAATTTCTTCTTGCAATTCCGTTGCTAAAACATTTAATAGCATTTCAGTATCGCTTGAAGAATTTGTATGCCGCTTATCAATATTAAATAATTGTTTTTCTAAGTCTCTAGTATTTGTCAAATTGCCGTTATGTATCAAAACTATCCCATAAGGAGCATTAACGTAAAAAGGTTGAGCTTCCTCTACACTTTCTGCTGATCCTTTTGTTGCATATCTAACGTGACCTAACCCAATTTTTCCGGTTAAATTTCTCATATCTCTGGTTCTATAAGCAGTATTTACAAAACCTTTAGCCTTATGTATATGGAAAATAGTATTTTCCATTGTAGCTATACCAGTTGAGTCTTGACCTCTATGCTGTAGCAGCAAAAGACTGTCATAAATTTGTTGATTTACATCATCTGAGGAAACTATTCCAACTATTCCACACATAATTTAATTTCTTAAAAATTTTGATAGTTGATTAATTTTTTTCATATTTAAAAGTGATCTGAAATACTATTATTAAATTTTTCTGTTAATTCCTCAACCCTAATATTGCAAATATTTTTTTCTTGGATTTTTATCATAAGAGTTTCGCTAGAAACAGATCCTATTTTTTTTAAATATACACTTGATTGGGAATCTATTTGAATACTTTTTAGATAACTAAGCCATTCTTTTTCTTTAGTTTTATCGATTGAAAAAATAATTCTTGAACCTCCTTCTGCAAACAATAAATTATCATCTCTATTAAAATCTTTCTGCAATTCAATTGTTGCGCCTTTTGAGGACAAAATACAACACTCTGCTAACGCAATTGCTAAACCACCATCGCTTATATCATGAGAAGAAACAACAAAACTTTTTAAAATCGCATTTCTTAAAAAGCTCTGGCAAAACTTTTCATCTAACAAATCTATTTGGGGGGGGCGACCTGTAATTTCTCCATGAAAATATTCCAAATAAGAACTAGCTGCTATTGTCGTTTCTGATTTATAAGAGCCAATTAACCAAATTTGATCATTAATATTTTTCCATTCACTACTTATAGCTTTTTCAACATTATCTATCTTTCCAACCATTCCAATGACTGGCGTAGGATTAATAGGAGTAATTTTATTATCTTTATTTTTTGATTCATTATATAAAGAAACATTTCCTCCTGTTACGGGAGTTTCTAAAACTTTACAAGCTTCAGAAATTCCATCACATGAAGATGCAAGTTGCCAATATCCTATATCTGTTTCGGGTGAAGAAAAATTTAAATTATTTGTAATAGCTAATGGTTCAGCGCCTACACAACTCACGTTTCTTGCAGATTCTGCAACAGCAGCGATAGTTCCTCTAAAAGGATCAAGAGATACCCATCTACTATTACAGTCAACTGAAGCCGCTACACCAGAAAATACTTTATTTTTATTTTTTTCATTTTGTTCTCTTAACCTTATTACAGCTGCATCTGATTCTCCAGGCTTAAAAACTGTATTTGATTGAACTTGAGAATCATATTGTTTATAAATCCATCTTTTGGAAGCTATCGAAGGATTAGAAAGAAGTTTTAGAATTATTTGTGAATAAGAAAAACTCTTATTATCCTTCAATGAAACTATTTTTTGCTCTTTTATTTCTGGTAAATTACTTTCTTTCCATTCCCATTTATCCAACAAATAATCAGGTGGTTGTTTAATTACATTATGAATATTTACAGGAGTATCATCTGATAAAGCAGAAGTAGGGATTTGAGCAACAATTTTGCTTTTATGAGAAATAATTACCTCTTTAGTCTCGATTACCTCACCGATTACATTGGCATACAATCCCCATTTATTAAATTTTTCAATAAGTTTATTAATTTTTTCTTCCTTTACGACGAACAACATTCTCTCCTGCGATTCAGATAATAAGTATTGGTAAGGAGACATGTTATCTTCTCTAGAAGGAACCAAATCTAAATCAATTGATATTCCTAAATTTCCATTTGCAGCCATTTCTGCACTACTACATGTTAAACCTGCCGCACCCATATCTTGAGCTGCAATTACATCTCCTGTCTTAAAAGCATCTAGACAGGCTTCTATTAAACTTTTTTCAATAAATGGATCACCTACTTGCACAGCAGGTCTATCATCTAACGAAGCAGTTGTTAATTCTGAACTTGCGAAACTAGCTCCACCAACACCATCTCTTCCAGTAGTATTTCCAACATAAAGTACTGGTGATCCTACATTTTTAGCTCCAGAACAAACGATTTCATCGGTCTCTAAAAGTCCTAAAGACATAACATTTACAAGAGGATTTCCAGAATAACTATCATCAAAATTAATTTCACCTCCAACGGTAGGCACACCTACACAATTTCCATAATGTGCAATGCCTGATACAACTCCTCTAAGCAAATCGACATTTGATGGTTTGTCAATATTTCCAAATCTTAATGAATTTAATACTGCTATTGGTCTTGCTCCCATTGTAAAAATATCTCTTAATATTCCTCCTACACCTGTCGCTGCCCCTTGAAAAGGTTCAATTGCAGAAGGATGGTTATGACTTTCTATTTTAAAAACAAGTTTTTGATTATTCCCAACATCAATAACACCAGCATTTTCTCCAGGACCAACCAAAACATTTTTTCCTTTGGTGGGGAATTTAGATAGTAAAGATTTTGAATTTCTATAACAACAATGTTCAGACCACATAACACCGAACATTCCCAATTCAGTCCTATTTGGTTCCCTCCTCAATCTATTGCAGATTTCTTCATAGTCATTAATTGTTAGATTTTCAACTTTAAGTGCCTCATTAAGATCATAAAGATCATTATTATCATTATTTATCATTATTTATATCCAAGGGTCATCTGCTTTTTTATCATTAAAAGATCTGTCTGTTTTATCTTCATTATAAAAACTTTTTTGTTTAAAATCTAAGTTTTGGTTTATATCTTCATCTTCCTCAAGCCAATCCACTAATCTATTAGAGGCATTATTTTTCATATCATCAAACCTATCAATAATTTTTTTTCCTTTCTCCAAAAATTCATTTTTGATACTTGATTTTATTAAAGATAAATCATCTAAAGTATTAGTTCCACAAAAGACTAAACCCGGTTGTTGATCATTAATATTTTCAATATTTAATTTCCATCTGCTAGAACCAGGAATCCTAGGATTCGATCGAGATACCAAATAATATATAATTTTTCCTGTTTTCATTTCGAATAAAAAATCTGCAATAACGCCTATCTTTGAGCCATTTATATTTATGAGATTAGCTTCTATTAAAGTTGGAAACCTATTTAAAGTCGCTAGATCAGAAATCGCAGGATCGCCTTTGACATAAATTTGATTATCTATTATTTGGCTAATTTGATTTAATCTCCAAACATTTCGTTTTAAATCAAAATTAGAAGGACGAGAGTACCATCCTAAAATTCGATGAACTGGAGGATGCATCCAAACATTTTCACCATTACCATAATTAACCGCCATATTACCCTTAACACTATAATTTAATAATTCACTTAATAAAATTTCTTTAGGTAATTTCAAGTTAAGAACGAACCTGTACAGGCATGACTAAATAAGTAAAAGAATTGAGATTATCTTCTGGGACAAAAACTGCTGGAGTAGTTGCAAGATTACACTTTAAAAGTACATTTTCAGATGAAATAACTTTTAAACCCTCCAAAAGATATCTAACATTAAATGCAATATCAAAATTTCCTTCAGAGTTTGAAACAGGTATTGATTCATTAGCGTTTCCAATATCTTGTGCATCTGCACTTATTGAAGCTAAATCCGTATCATCCAATTTAAACTTAACAACACTACTCTGTTGATCAGCTAAAACAGCAATTCTTTCTAAAGCATCAATTAATTTTTTAGTATTAAAATTAAAAATCTTAGAAAAAGTATCAGGTATTAATTGTGAATAATTAGGATAGGTACCTTCGAGAGTTCGAGTTGTAATTATTTGATTAGAGGAAATAAAAACTACCTGCCCTTTGTCATAGAAAAGCTTTATTGAATTTTCGGAGCTTCTCAAAGACACTAGTTTTTCAATTTCTCTTAATGATCTGGTTGGGATAGTTACTGATAAATTACTTTCACTTAAAGATAAGTTATCTTTATTTTCGGTATCTTCTCCCCTACCAATTAAAGCAACTGCTAATCTATGACCATCCGTAGAAGCAGACTCTAAATAAGTTTTTTTAAAAGTAAAGTTTACACCTGTTAGTAATTGCTTTGAATCATCATTACTACTAGCAAAAATTGTAGATTTTAAAGCTTTTAAAAAAGAACTAGGATCAATATTTAAAGAAGTGCCGCTTTCAACAAAGGGTAAATTTGGGTAATCATCAGAGGGAATACCTTTAATGTTAAAAGAGCCTCTATCACTTTTTATTAGAATATTATCTGAATTTTCATCAACTTCCAAAGAAACAGGAGTTTCATTAGGAAGCTTATTTACTATTTCAGATAAAAGTTTTGAAGGTATTGTAATAGCCCCACTATTTTCTACATTTCCATCAAAAGAAGTTTGTATTCCTAAATTCAAGTCAAAACCAGTCAAGCTTATTTTATTGGTTCCTTGATCAGCTGTTAGAAGTATATTTGCAAGTATTGGATGAGTTGGTCTTGAAGCAACCGCTTTGCTTACTAGTTGTATAGCGTTATTTAACTCACTTTGATTACAAATAATCTCCATCTTAATTTGGAACTTTTTACATCCACAATATACTTTTTTCGTAAATTAAATTCAATAAGTTATTTTATTCAATTTTCTAATATATAAAATTAAAAAGAAAATAAATAATTAGTAGTAGTAGTTACTGTGGAAATTGTGGAATTTAGATGTAAACGTTTTAATAGCCTAATTTAAAAACATTTAAAGAAGTGGAAAAAGTTTTTTATTTGTTTAACAAATTAAAAAATTTTTAATTCATACAAAAAAAGTTAACAAATTTAATAACTTTTTAAATAGTTTTCAACAACTGTTTTTTGTTTTTTTTGGATTTCCACAGACACTAATTTTTTTGGAATTTAATATCCTAATATTTTTGTTATATTTTTCAATGAAGGTTCAATGTTTTTCCTAAAAATAGCATCATTATTTTCAATAGCACAATTAGGGTCTTTCAAGCCATTTCCAGTTAGAACACAAACAATAGTAGATTCTTTTTGAATTCTATTTTTATTTTTAATAAGTCCAGCAACTGAGGCTGCGCTAGCTGGCTCACAAAATACTCCTTCTTTAGCAAGGATTTTATAAGCATTTATTATTTCTTCATCTGTTACAGATTGAAAGTCTCCTTTACTTTCTTTTTTTACTATTTTTGCTTTTTCTCTGTTAACTGGGTTCCCAATTCTTATTGCAGTTGCAATTGTTTCTGGATCTTTGACAATGATATTTTTTACTAATGGTGCTGATCCTTCAGATTGGAATCCCATCATAATTGGCATTTTTAAATTTTTTTTCATTTTTGAATATTCTTTAAACCCCATCCAGTAAGCAGTTATATTTCCCGCATTACCCATTGGGATACAAAGCCAATCAGGTGCAATACCTAAATCATCAACAATTTCAAAAGCTGCTGTCTTTTGTCCTTGTATTCGATATGGATTAACAGAATTAACGAGTTCTATTGGCTGCTCAGAAGATAAATCTCTAACAATTTCTAAAGCTTTATCAAAGTTTCCATTAATAGATATTATTTCAGCTCCATACATTAAAGCTTGTGCAAGTTTTCCTTGAGCAACAAATCCTTCTGGTATCAAAACATATGGTTTTAATCCTCCCCTAGAAGCATATGCGGCGGCGGCGGCAGAAGTGTTTCCAGTGCTTGCACAAATTACAGCTTCACGTCCCTCTTCTTTTGCTTTGCTAATTGCCATAGTCATTCCACGGTCTTTAAAAGAACCTGTGGGGTTTAGGCCATCATATTTGAGAAAAACTTTCGTTCCATTTCCAATCAATTTGCTAATTGATTCGCTATGAATTAATGGAGTATTTCCTTCGTTAAGCGAGATTATTGGCGTCTTATTTGTAACAGGAAGATATTGTTTGTAAGCACTAATTAAACCAGGCCATCTTTTTTTTCTGTAATTAATACGTAATTTTTCTTTAATTTTATTTAATAACACCATAGCTGTTTAATTTGTTTTGATTTTTTCTAGGGGAGAATCTGTAAAAAAGTCTAATAGTTCTGAAATTGATTCTACTTTATTCATAACTTTGCTCAAAGCGTTGACGTCTAAAATAATAGTTTTTGTCGGATATGCTTCAAAGAAATTTAACATATTTATTTTTCCATCTCCAATGACAATACCTTGAACTAAACTTGCTCTAAGGGCTAACATTCCTGTTCTTTCATCATCTGCTATTGGCGGGTGGATTATAGATGAAAGTCTTGTTAAAAAAACATTTCCTATTTCTGAATATAATAATTTGCTTGCAATAGTGATAGGGATTTCAAAATTTTTATTTAATACTGATTTAATTTCTTTATCTGTTGATCCAGTTGCTCTTAAAATTCTCTTTAATTTTTTAGTTGATTTACCTTCTTGAGCAAAAGTTTTTAATGAATTTACTTTGATTGTTCTAGAAAAAATACTGTATATAATTTTAATTTCTTCAGCAGCACTTACTTTTGTAGCATTAAAAAGTAATTGAGAACTTAAAAAAACAAAACATAATTTTCTTATTAAAGTTTTACTAAACTTCATTTTAGATATTTGCACCAGCAGCAATCTTTACGAGTCTAACTACTCCTTTTTCGGTTACTTTTTTTGCGATTTCTATGCTCATTTCTTTCGTATAAGGCTCGTTTATGATTCGAGGAACCCTTTTAAGAAATATATCAACAGAATAACCGGGCAGTTTTTGCAAAATCTCTAAAAAGTTTCTTAATGGTTCAATATACATCACAAGATCACTTAAATTATTATTATCTTTAGTCATGTTAAATTTAATTGAGTTAGGAAGAAAGTTATTTAAATTCTTCAATACCTTAAGACTGAGTAAATCAATTTGATTTGTTATGCTTTCAATTATTTCTTTCCTTAGGAATCCACCTTTTGGGGAAAAGAGTAGATTTATAACTTCATCTAAGAGTTTTTCTAAATCAAGATTTGTTTGTTTAGCAGCGTTAGAAAGTAAATCTTCTAAGCGGTCCCATTTAAATTTTTTATTATCAAAAAGCATTTCTTTTAAACTTTCTCTTAATTGGGGATCAGGATCTTCCATTAATCTTCTTGCAAAGTATGGATAAGCTGCACCTAATATTTTAAAGTTGGGGTCTACACTTAAAGCTATTCCTTCTAATGTTAGTAATGACCTAATTATTAGAGCGTAATATGGAGGTAATTTGAAAGGGAACTTATACATAACCCCAGACATATCATCTGTTACGCTTTTGAAATCCATTTTTGACACCCCTTGTTCAACCGCATTAATAAAAACATCTTGAAATGCTGGAACTATGGGTTCTAAGTTAACCTCTTCAGATAGGAAACCTAGCTTAACAAAGTCCTGAGATAATTTATCAAAGTTTTTATTTACTAAATGTACAACTGCTTGTATTAAACCTGATCTTGAGTTTCTCGAAACTTCACTCATCATTCCAAAATCAAGGTAACATAATCTACCATCTTCTAAGGCCAATAAATTTCCTGGGTGTGGGTCGGCATGAAAAAAACCATGTTCTAAAAGTTGTTCTAAACTGCACTGCACTCCAATTTCGATCATCTTGTCAGGATCGATTCCTAATTTTTTGACATCTTCTAAATTGGTTAATTTTGTACCATCTATCCATTCCATGGTTAAAACCCTTCTTGAAGTTATTTCTTTATAAATTTTTGGTACAGCAATCATTTGGTTATGTTTATGCATATTTCTAAATTTCTCAGCATTTTCAGCCTCGTTTAAATAATCCATTTCTTCAAACACTCTTTTACCTAATTCATCAATCAATGCCACTAGGTCACTCCTTATTAAACCAATATTGTTTTTTAACCAATAAGCAATATTTCTAACTATGTAGAGGTCTAAAGTGATTTGCTCTCTTAAACCTGGACGTTGGACTTTAACTGCAACAACTTCTTCATTCTTTAGTTTAGCTTTATGAACTTGCCCTAAAGAGGCAGCAGAAATAGGCTCTTTATCGATTTCTAAGAAAATTTCATTTATTTTGAATCCCAAATCTTCTTCTATTAATTCCATAGCTTTATCTCCATCAAATCCTGGTAGTTGATCTTGCAATTCAGATAATTCTTCCAGCAGAATTCCTGGAATAATATCTGGTCTAGTTGATAAAGCTTGACCAGCCTTAACAAATGCAGGTCCAAGTTCTACTAATAAATTCGTTAATTCTTTTGCTCTAAATCTTGCATGTGAGTTATCTTTTAATCTACCCGTTAATTTATCCCATCCTACAGAAAAGATGTAAGTAAAAATAGGTATGAGTGTTTGCCAAAGTCTTTTTAAAAGTCTTTTAGGATTTTTTTGGTAAATTTTAGAAATTGTATCTGGATCATAATTTAAGAGTCCAGACACCTCAATAAAATCAGTAAAATCTTCTTTCATAACTTTATTTATGTAAAACCTTTATTTTTTTAAAAAAGAAGTTAATTTTTTTATATGGAAGATTTATCATGTTAATACAACTAAAAATAGAAAACATAGCCCTAATAGAAATTATAGAAATTAATTTCGAAAAGGGTTTGAATATCATAACTGGGGATTCTGGTTCAGGAAAATCATTAATTTTGGATTCCCTAAATGTTTTATTTGGTGGAACTAATATACCTCTAAAACAATTAATACGTCCAGGAAAAGATTTTTGCGTTATCGAGGCGATATTTTCTTCTTCACCACAAATTAATAATTGGTTAATTAGTAATGGTTTTGAAATAACTTCTTCAGAACTACAAATTAAAAGAAAGTCTTATAAAAAAAATAATAAAATTTTATCTAAATATAGCCTTAATAATTTATCAATTAATAGACAATCATTAGAAAAACTTGGAGGATTTTTAATAGATTTTGCAGGTCAATCTGACACTTTTATCTTTGATTCTTTAGATAAGAGAAGATTAGTTATTGATGATTTATGTTCTCAAGAATTTAGAGATACTAGCGAAAGGATTAAAAGTATATGGGGAGAAACAAAAGCCTTAAAAAGATTGATGGATGAAAAAATAGAATTTTCTAGGAATCAAGAAGAAAAAAACTTGGTAATTAAACATATGTTGAAGAGTTTAGAAGAAGCTGATTTAAATTCAAGTGAAGAAATTGTAGAACTAGAGTTATTAGAAAATAAACTTGTAAATAATCTAGAAATTAATAATTCAATTAAATCTTCATTAGAAAATTTAAATAATTACAGTCATGATGAACCGTCAGTAACTTCTTTTATAAACCAATCAATAAAGATTTTAAATAAAACAGCAGATTTCGATTTAAAGATTCAAAAATTTAGAGAGAAGTTATTAAATATTCATGCTGATGTTGAAGATTTAATTTTTGATCTAAATTCATATTTGCAAGAAAATGAAAATTTTGAATCTGATCTTCCAGAAATACAAAAAAGATTATTCTTTTTAAAAAACTTAGAAAGAACTTTTGCATTGGATTTAAGTCAATTAATTGTGAAGCGCGATCAATTAAAAACGTATTTTCAACAAAATGATCAAGGTAATGAGATTTCCAGGATTAAAGCTCAAATTGAGGATTTACAAAGTAATCTAAATTGTTTATTTGTTATTCAGTCTTCTGAAAGAAAAAAAATTGCTAAACAGTTACAAAATTCAGTAATGTCGATTTTAAGCAGTCTAGGTTTAGAAAATGCAAAGTTTTTAATTCAATTTTCTGAATGTAGGCCTTCTGGCGATGGAATTGATGATATAAATTTTTTGTTTTCGGCTAATCCTGATCAGAAGCTTGCTCCATTATCAAATGTTATTTCTGGCGGAGAAATGTCAAGATTTTTATTAGCTATTAAATCTAGTATTTCTAAAAAACCCAATACTTTCTTTTTAGATGAAATTGATAGTGGTTTAAGCGGTAAATCTTTATTTTCTTTGGTTGAGCTGATAGAAGAAATTTCCACAAATCAACAAGTTTTATGTATTACACATCAGCCATTCTTAGCCGCTAGGGGATTAGCTCATTTCAAAGTTAATAAAAACGTAATTAACGGAATAACTTTTACTTCAATTGCAAAACTAACTTCTAAAAATCAAAGAAAAAATGAACTAATAGAACTTATAGGTGGAGGTTCTAGCGAAGTAAATGAATATGCCTCCAGACTTCTTGATCGCTCAGCTGCATAAAATAGAAAAAATTCTATTATAATAGTTTTTTTAAATCATAATTAGATTTAAACATGGTCAATAAAGTTGATATTGGTTTTGAAGATAACTCAATTAATATTAGGGGAGCTCGTCAGCATAATTTAAAAAATATTGATCTTTCTCTACCTCGGAATAAATTTATAGTTTTTACAGGTGTCAGTGGAAGTGGTAAAAGTTCTCTAGCCTTTGATACAATTTTTGCTGAAGGTCAAAGAAGATATGTTGAGAGTCTTTCTGCATATGCAAGGCAATTTTTGGGTCAAGTAGACAAACCAGATGTTGACAATATTGAAGGTTTATCACCTGCTATTTCAATTGATCAAAAATCTACAAGTCATAATCCTCGATCAACAGTTGGAACAGTAACAGAAATACAAGATTATTTAAGATTATTATTTGGTCGTGCTGGTGAGCCGCATTGTCACCACTGCGGGATCCCAATTGCGCCTCAAACAATTGATGAAATGGTGGATCAAATTCTTCTTTTACCAGAAGGAACAAGGTACCAATTGTTGGCTCCCGTTGTAAGAGGTAAGAAAGGAACACATACGAAATTAATAAGCGGATTAGCTGCTGAAGGATTTGCTAGAGTAAGAATAAATGGAGAGGTAAGAGAACTTGCTGATAGTATTGAATTAGATAAAAATCAAATTCATAATATTGAGGTAGTAGTTGATAGATTAATTGCAAGAGAAGGAATACAAGAAAGATTAAATGATTCTCTACAAACTTGTCTCAAAAGAGGCGATGGCTTAGCAATAGTAGAAGTTGTTCCTAAAAAAGGAGAAAATTTACCTTCTAACTTAGAGAGAGAAAAACTTTACTCAGAAAATTATGCATGTCCTGTACATGGCTCTATTGTTGAAGAACTTTCTCCTAGATTATTTTCTTTTAATAGCCCATATGGTGCATGTCCAGATTGTCATGGGATTGGCTATTTAAAAAAATTTACTGCGGATAGAGTTATACCTGATAAAACATTGCCTGTTTATGCTGCAATAGCTCCTTGGAGTGAGAAAGATAATACTTACTACTTTTCTTTACTTTATTCTGTAGGACAAGCTTATGGTTTTGAGTTAAAAACTCCTTGGAGAGATTTAAGTGATTTGCAAAAACAAGTTTTGCTTTTGGGATCAGATAAACCAATATTAATTCAAGCTGATAGTCGTTTTAAAACTTCTAGTGGTTTTGAAAGACCTTTTGAGGGAATTTTACCAATATTAGAAAGGCAATTCAATGAAGCCAATGGAGAATCAGTTAAACAAAAATTAGAAAAGTATCTAGAATTAGTTCCTTGCAAGACATGTTCTGGAAAAAGATTAAGACCTGAGGCTTTGGCCGTTAAAATTGGTCCATACAACATTACTGATTTAACTTCTATAAGTGTTTCTGAAACCCTAACTCACATAGAGCTCATCATGGGTTTAGGTAAGACAAAGAAAGAAAATATATCTTTATCAAAAAAACAAAAGCAGATTGGTGAATTGGTTTTAAAAGAGATTCGTTTACGTTTGAAGTTTTTAATTAATGTAGGTTTAGATTATTTGACTTTAGATAGACCTGCTATGACTTTGTCTGGTGGTGAGGCTCAGCGTATTAGATTAGCCACACAAATAGGTGCAGGCCTTACTGGCGTTTTATATGTTTTAGATGAACCAAGTATTGGTTTGCATCAGAGAGATAATGACAGATTATTAGAAACATTAAAAAGCTTAAGAGACTTGGGAAATACTTTGGTTGTTGTTGAACATGACGAAGATACTATGAAATCTGCAGATTATTTAGTAGATATTGGTCCAGGGGCAGGTGTTTATGGTGGGGAAATTATTGCTAAAGGATCTTATCAAGACGTCTTAAATTCAGAAAAGTCATTAACTGGAGCTTATCTCAGTGGTAGGAAGTCGATTCCTACTCCAAAAGAGCGTAGATCGTCTGTAAAAAAAAGTTTAATTTTAAATAATTGCTCTAAAAATAATTTAAAAAATATTTCTGTTGAATTTCCTTTAGGAAGATTAGTTTCCGTAACTGGTGTCAGTGGAAGTGGGAAGAGCACTTTGATAAATGAATTACTTCATCCTGCATTATGTCATTCTCTAGGCTTAAAAGTGCCTTTTCCTCAAGGAGTAAAAGAGTTAAAGGGAATAAAGGCAATTGATAAAGTTATCGTTATTGATCAATCTCCAATAGGAAGAACTCCAAGATCAAATCCTGCTACATATACTGGTGCTTTTGATCCTATAAGGCAGATATTTACTGCCACAGTAGAAGCAAAAGCAAGAGGTTATCAGGCTGGTCAATTTAGCTTTAACGTGAAGGGTGGAAGATGCGAAGCTTGTAAAGGTCAGGGAGTCAATGTAATTGAAATGAATTTTTTACCTGATGTGTATGTTCAATGTGAAGTATGTAAAGGAGCTCGTTTTAATAGGGAAACTCTTCAGGTGAAATATAAAGGTTTCAATATATCCGATGTTTTAGAGATGACTGTTGAACAAGCTGCAGAAACTTTCTCTGCAATACCTCAAGCTGCGGATAGATTATCTACATTGGTTGATGTTGGCTTAGGATATGTCAAATTAGGCCAGCCAGCTCCTACATTATCTGGTGGAGAGGCTCAAAGAGTTAAGTTAGCCACGGAATTGTCAAAAAGGGCTACTGGAAAAACTTTATATTTGATTGATGAACCAACTACAGGGCTAAGTTTTTATGATGTTCATAAATTAATGGATGTGATACAACGTTTGGTAGATAAAGGTAATTCAGTAATTGTTATTGAACATAATTTAGATGTTATTAGATGTTCAGATTGGATTATCGATTTAGGACCTGATGGAGGCGATAAAGGAGGAGAAATCATTGCAGAAGGTATACCTGAGGATGTAGCTAAAAATCCTACAAGTCATACAGCAAAATATCTTAAAAAGGTTCTGAAATAAGAAAATCCTTGTTGTATTTCTTTTTATTTTAATTATTTCAGCAATATCCAATTCTTTTTTAAAGGGGTATAAAACTAGTCTATAACTGCTTTTTTTTAAATTTTTATGCTAGAAAAATTTTAAATCATAATGCTTTCTTAATATTTCCTTTGAAAAATCAGTTTATTTGTATTAAAGGCCGTTGATCTGAGGATTTGCTTAATGAGGTTGAAATTTTTACATTTACATTTACATGGTCTTATACGTTCTAAAAATCTTGAATTAGGCAGAGATGCAGATACAGGAGGGCAAACACAATACGTTTTAGAGTTAATTAAAAGTTTGGCTAATACTTCAGAAGTTGATCAAGTAGATTTAGTTACTCGTTTAATAAAAGACGCTAAAATAGATGATGAATATTCTCAAGAAGAAGAATTTGTAGAACCTGGAGTTAGGATTTTAAGATTCAAATTTGGACCTAATAAATATTTAAGAAAGGAATTGCTTTGGCCTTATTTAGATCATTTAACTGAAAGATTAATTTCTTATTATAAAAAACACAAAAAACCTAATTTCATTCATGCTCATTATGCAGATGCTGGATATGTAGGAGTTAAACTAAGTAAGTCCTTAAACGTCCCTCTTATTTTTACAG
Source organism: Prochlorococcus sp. AG-347-E03 (assembly GCA_003279115.1). Lineage (GTDB taxonomy): Bacteria > Cyanobacteriota > Cyanobacteriia > PCC-6307 > Cyanobiaceae > Prochlorococcus_A. Next base: position 29,162 of record QCBG01000010.1, read on the forward strand.
GTCATTCTTTAGGAAGAGAAAAAAAAAGGAAATTGCTTGATACTGGTTTAAAAACTAATCAAATAGAAAAACTTTATTTTATAAGCAAAAGAATTGAGGCAGAAGAAAAAGCATTGAAGTCTGCAGATATTGTAGTTACAAGCACTAAACAAGAGTCAGTATATCAATATTCCCAATATTCTTCTTTTTCACCTCACAAAGCCAAAGTTATTCCTCCAGGTGTTGATCATAAAAAATTTCACCATATTCACTCCACAAGCGAGACAGCCGAAATTGATAACATGATGAAACCTTTTCTAAAGGATTCTTCTAAACCTCCATTTTTGACTATTTCTAGAGCTGTACGAAGAAAAAATATTCCATCTCTGATTGAGGCATATGGAAAATCTGAAAAATTAAAAAGAAAAACTAATTTAATTTTGATTTTGGGTTGTAGAGATAATACTTCAAAACTTGATCCTCAACAAAAAGATGTTTTCAATAAAATTTTTGAAACGATTGATAAATATAATTTGTATGGAAAGGTAGCTTATCCAAAAAAGCATCTTTCAAATCAGATACCAGCTTTATATCGGTGGGCTGCTAGTAGAGGAGGTGTATTTGTTAATCCAGCTTTAACTGAGCCTTTTGGTTTAACCCTTCTTGAAGCTTCTTCATGTGGATTACCAATAATATCAACAAATGATGGAGGACCAAAAGAAATTCGCTCAAAATGTGAAAATGGTTTACTAGTAGATGTGACTGATATTAATGAGTTGAAAGTTATTCTTGAAAAAGGTATCTCTAATAATAATCGGTGGAAATTATGGAGCAGAAATGGAATTGAAGGAGTTAACAGGCATTTTAGTTGGAACACACATGTACGCAATTATTTATCAATACTTACAGAAGAGTTTTCAAGTTTAAATAATTATTCTTCATCTGATATTAAACAGAGTTGTTTAAAAGGAAGTTCTTCACTTATAAAACCCCATTGATCAAATATTTTAGGATCATTGTGCAGAATTAGCTGATTGTTTTGAGTTTTCTTGAGTTTGAAACCTTTCTTAGACAATTTTTTCATTAAGTTAGCAGTTTCTTCGAATCTTGATGCCATTGCATCAAGACTTGAGCAGTCACTTGTTAATCCAGTATCTTTCCATGTAAAAAAACTCATAACAAATTTCTTAAAGATTTATTTTTAAAACTATACCTAAAATTACAAGTAAAATGTTGATTTTCCAAAAATTCTCCACTATTTTTTGTTCCTTAACTCCTTGAAGTTCAAAATGATGGTGCAGTGGAGCCATTAAAAATATGCGTTTACCTCTTTGGAATAATTTTTTTGTAATTTTAAAAAAACCTACTTGAATTATTACTGAAAATGATTCAATAAAAAATATTCCTGAGAAAATAAATAAGGTAAAAACGCTATCCGTTAATAACGCTATAGAACCCAGAATTGCACCAATACTTAGGGATCCTGTATCACCCATAAATATCTTTGCAGGATAATCATTGTATTTGAGAAATCCTAAGCATATCCCGGACATTGAATAACATAGGACACTAAAAACAAAAAGTTCTTGTTGTTCTTTCATTAATATTTCTGTACCTAATCCATAAAAGACAATTCCACTGCATCCAGCTGCTAATCCATCTAGTCCATCTGTCAAATTTACTGAATTACTTATGCCAACTAGTAATAAAAAAGAAATTGGTAATATAAATATATTCGTATTTACTCCCCAGGAATCAGATACTGTTATTAATGGATTTATTAAATTTTTTTCATAAGCTAACAATATAAAAATTATCGAAATGATACTTTGCAGTATAAATTTCTCTTTCGTTTTTAACCCTGTATTATTTTTGTTTTTAATACTTAAATAATCATCTAGGAACCCTATAATAAAAAAACCAAAAATAATGAGAAATAAAAGAAATAATTTTAGGGAACTTAAATTTATAGTTATTATTAAAAGAAACATTAAAAAAGGGACTATCAGAAAAATCCCACCCATTGTTGGCGTATCACGTTTTATATAGTGATTTGCCGGGCCTTCACTTCTAATATTTTGAAGTATATTTAATTTTCTAATTATTTTTAGACCATTTTGCGTTGTTAATAAAGATATAAAAAAAAATAATATGAAAGCTCCTATAAGAATAAAATTATTAAAAAAATAAGAGGTTACTACTAAAGCAAAAGTATTTAATATTAATAACGATTTAAAGTTAAACTTTTTAATCTTCCCAATCATCTTCTGAAGAGTCTTCTTCAGTCTTATAATCTTCCTTTTCTCCCATTAACGCTGAAAGTTCTTCTTCTTCTATAGTGCTAATTTCTTGTGAATCACCTTCTTTTTCTGTAACAAGTCTTCCTGAATTTTCAAGCCAAGATAGCAGATCAGGTTCATCTCTTAAGGGCAAAACAGGAGCTGGATCATCTCTGTGGTAACAAGTTAAAGCAGGGTTGACTTCAGAAATATCGTCTAATCTAAGTTTTAGTTTATTTGAGTCCATTAAAGATCAAGTTCTATATATAAGATAATACATAATGACGCATACGAAAAACTTTGTTTGATAAAGCAAATTTTAAATACTTTTTTCTCTGGCTAATTTCATTGTTGCTGGCTGGATTATGTAAATTTATTGGATATTTGAATCCTAATGTTTTAATAATTAATAACTTTCTTCTCTTGTTATTAGTTTTTGGTCCAGCTCTTTTAGTTACAATAATATTAGTTTTTAATAAGTTTTCAAATTCTTAATTACGTCAAAAATTTAAATTTATGGAGCAAATTTAGATGCAGCAGGTAAAAAAAGTTGTACTAGCTTATTCTGGCGGGGTAGATACTAGCGTTTGTATTCCATATTTAAAGAATGAATATGGAATATCAGAAGTGGTTACTTTTGTAGCAGATCTTGGACAAGGCGAGGATTTAGAACTTATTAGGCAAAAAGCTTTAAATTCTGGTGCATCTCAATCAATCATCGGTGATTTAGTTAATAGTTTTGTTGAGAGATACGCTTTTCCAGCTATTAGAGCAAACGCATTATATTTAGATAAATATCCTTTATCTACTGCTCTTGCAAGGCCTTTAATTGCTGAAAATCTCGTCAATATCGCTCGTGAGATTAATGCCGATGCAGTAGCTCATGGATGCACTGGGAAAGGCAATGATCAAGTTCGATTTGATTTAGCAATCAATGCTTTAGGTCCTGATTTGAAAATAATTACTCCTGCCAGGGAGTGGAATATGAGTAGGGAAGAGGCAATAATGTATGGAGAAAAATTTGGTATCCCTGCACCAGTATCAAAAAAATCACCGTATTCAATAGATGTTAACTTACTTGGTAGGAGTATTGAAGCAGGGATTTTAGAAGATCCAATGAAAGAACCACCTGAAAATATATTTGCGATGACTTCATCAATTGATAATTCACCTGATTCCCCTCAAGATATAGAAATTGTCTTTAAAAATGGTTTTCCAGTTGGAATTAATGATGAATTTTTAACTCCAGTAGAGATTATTCAAAAAGCAAATGATCTTTCAGGTGTACATGGCTTTGGAAGAATAGATATGATTGAAGATCGAGTAGTAGGGATAAAAAGTAGAGAGATATATGAAACACCTGGTCTTTTACTTTTAATCAAAGCTCACAAAGAATTAGAGAGCATTACATTAAACCCAGATGTTGTCGATTTTAAAGGAATAGTGGAAAAGAAATGGGGTCAACTAGTTTATCAAGGTTTTTGGTTTGGACCTCTTAAGAATAGTTTAGATGCATTTATTTCATCGACTCAAACTTCAGTTAATGGGAGGGTAAAGATTAGACTTCATAAGGGGAACGCAATAGTAATAGGGAGAACGTCGGAAAAAAATTCACTTTACAGGGAAGATTTGGCAACTTATAGCAAAGATGATGTTTTTAATCATTCTTTAGCAGAGGGTTTTATTTATATGTGGGGTATGTCTAATAAAATATGGGCCGAGCTTAATGCTAAAACAAAAGATTAATATTTATGATTCTGCATTTTCTTTGGTTTCATTATCATCTTTTGTAGAAGTTGAAGCATCAGAGCTTACCACTGGTTGTTTTTCTTTAGATTCATTTTTAGTTGCTAGATTTTCTTGATCATTTGATTGAGTTGAACCTTTAGTAGAAGGTCTTGGAGTTGGCAAAGGCCCTTCTTGTTTAACGGTCATATATCTTATAACATCTTCACTAAGTCTCATTGCTTTTTCAATTTTAAAAATATGTTGTCCATCACCCTGATGACTTAATTGCACGTAAATACCTTCTCTATGTTTCGCTATTTGATAGGCTAACCTTCTTTTACCTCTCATTTGACTATCAAGTATAGTACCGCCAAATTCTTCTAAGAGTTTATTGTATTTATCAATGTGGTTAGTTACTTCATCTTCCGCAATATCTGGGCGGAGGATGTACATGGTTTCGTAATAAGATAGTTGATCGTTCATTGTTTCAGACAAGGTCTTTGGCTCATAAGATTGATGTGATGAGCGTCTGTTCATCTCTAACGATACATCATGATGTGCATTTCCTTGAAAATTAGCATCATTTATTTTAAAGATAATTTTTGATTGCGTCATTCATAATATGAAAAGGTACTTCTAGCCCATTTGTCCAAAATGATAATGATTTCAATCCCTGTGCAACAAGCATTTGCAAACCATCGATAGTTATGCATCCTTTGTTGGCGCTAAATTTCAATAAATGAGTTGGAGCAGGATTGTAGATTAAATCATAAACAATTGTTTTTGAGTTAAGAGATTTCCAAAAAGACTCCCCATATGGCAATACATTCATTTCATGTTTAGGTGTTTTCATTCCTACTGGTGTTGTATTTACAATTAAATCTGCGTTTTCAATTAAATTTTGAGTCTCTATATCATTATTTAATAAACCCTGAAGTTCAATTTGATTTTCAAAATTTTTTATCAATTCATCTACTGATGATTTGTTCCTTGATATTACTGAAATTTTAGAAAGATTTAAATTTATTAACCCTTGAATAACAGATCGTGCTGCACCTCCAGAGCCGAGAACTATCGATTCTTTTTTTGTTAAGTTTAATGTTTTTAGCGGATAAATAAAACCTTCTACATCCGTATTAGTTCCGCTCCATTCATTTTCAGAATTTATCTTTAGAGTATTAATTGCTTTCAGTTTGTTTGCAATAGGTGAGATTTCACTACAGAGGTTAAATACTTTTTCTTTATGGGGAATTGTAATATTTAAACCTTTGCAATTAATTTTTTTCAATGAATTCAGAACCAATTCTAGATCTTCATCTTTGCAAGGTATAGCAATATAAATTAAATCTAGGCCTAAATATTGAAGGGCAGCATTCTGCATAATCGGTGACAACGAATGGCTTACTGGATTGCCTATTAATGCAATAAAAGATGTTTTACTTGAAATCATGTTTAGAAATTTTTCTTGAAAAGTAACGATCTGTTCGGGAACCACACCCCGTCTTTGAGTAACAATAATGACGTCAATGACCGATTATGGAGAATATCAAATATTGAGAATTTACCCATGGGTAAGGTTGTAGGAATCGATTTAGGAACAACTAATAGTTGTGTCGCTGTAATGGAAGGTGGTAAACCTACTGTAATAGCAAATGCTGAGGGTTTCAGAACTACTCCGTCAGTTGTTGCATATACAAAAAATCAAGATCAGCTAGTTGGACAAATCGCTAAAAGACAGGCTGTTATGAACCCTGAAAATACCTTTTATTCTGCAAAGCGTTTTGTTGGCAGAAGAGTTGATGAAGTAAATGAAGAATCTAAAGAAGTTAGTTATTCTGTTGAAAAATCTGGTTCTAGTGTCAAATTAAAGTGTCCCATTTTGGACAAGCAGTTTTCCCCTGAAGAGGTAAGCTCTCAAGTTTTAAGGAAGTTAGCAGATGATGCGGGTAAATACTTAGGTGATAAAGTTACACAGGCTGTAATTACTGTCCCAGCCTATTTTAATGACTCTCAGAGACAGGCTACAAAAGATGCAGGAAAGATTGCTGGTTTAGAAGTTTTAAGAATTGTCAATGAGCCAACCGCTGCAGCTTTAGCATATGGCTTGGATAAAGAAAATGAGAAAATTCTTGTGTTTGATCTAGGAGGAGGAACATTTGACGTCTCAGTTATTGAGGCTGGTGATGGTGTAACTGAGGTTTTATCTACATCTGGAGATACACATTTAGGTGGTGACGATTTTGATAGGTGTATCGTTGATTATTTAGCTAGTACTTTTAAATCTAATGAGGGGATTGACCTTAGACAGGATAAGCAGGCTTTACAAAGACTTACTGAAGCAGCAGAAAAAGCAAAAATTGAGCTTTCAAATGCTACGCAAAGTGAAATAAATTTGCCTTTTATCACAGCTACACCTGAAGGTCCAAAACATTTGGATTTGAACTTAACTAGAGTAAAATTTGAGGAATTAGCAGCTTCACTAATTGATAGGTGCAAAACTCCAGTTGAAAGAGCTATAAGTGATGCAAAAATTTCTACTAGTGAAATTGATGAAGTTGTGATGGTCGGAGGTTCATCTAGGATTCCTGCAGTTCTAGATCTAGTAAAAAAAATAATAGGTAAGGAACCAAATCAAACTGTTAATCCTGATGAAGTAGTTGCTGTTGGTGCAGCTATTCAAGGTGGTGTTTTGGCAGGTGAAGTTAAAGATATATTATTGCTTGACGTTACTCCACTTTCTTTAGGTGTAGAGACTTTAGGTGGGGTTATGACAAAAATGATAAATAGAAATACTACAGTTCCTACGAAGAAATCTGAGACTTATTCAACTGCTGTAGATGGTCAAACCAATGTAGAAATACATGTATTACAGGGTGAAAGAGAAATGGCATCTGATAATAAAAGTCTAGGAACTTTTAGATTAGATGGTATTCCATCAGCACCAAGAGGTGTTCCCCAAATTGAAGTGACATTTGATATCGATGCAAACGGCATTCTTAGTGTTACAGCTAAAGATAAAGGAAGTGGTAAAGAGCAAAGTATTTCTATCACTGGTGCTTCTACTTTATCTGATAATGAGGTTGAAAAAATGGTTAAAGATGCAGAATCAAATGCATCGGCAGATAAGGAAAAAAGAGAAAAAATTGATTTAAAGAACCAGGCTGAAACACTTGTATATCAGACAGAAAAGCAACTTGGTGAGCTGGGAGATAAAATTGATGCTGCAGCAAAGTCTAAGGTTGAAGAAAAAAGTAATGCTTTAAAAGAGGCAACTTCAAAAGAAGATTATGAGTCAATAAAAAAACTTCTTGAAGAACTTCAACAAGAACTTTATGCAGTTGGTTCATCTGTTTATCAGCAACCTGGCAATCAGCCACCATCACCCGGTGCGGCGGGCGGTCCCGATCAGAGTGATTCAAACGAAAAAGGTGGAGATGATGTAATTGATGCAGATTTTACTGAAACGAAAGATTAAGAAAAGTAATTTTTAATTTCATTTGCAACCCATTTAGAACAAGCTGGAGCAAGTAAAATCCCATTTTTATAAAAACCTGTACATATAATTAGTCCATCTTCAAGATTTTTCATTATCGGTGAAGGCTCACCATCTGGCCTTGACCTTATTCCGTACCATTTTTTAGAAATCTTCCCTTTCATTAACCAATTTGGTTTTTTATCGAGAAAATTTGTAAGTTTTTCGAAAGTATTTTCTTCTGGCTTAGTACTATATTCGTCGGTTGATCCAATAATTAGATTATTTTTTGATTTTGGAATTATATTTTTACCATTTATATTGAATTGTTTTGGCAGCGATAATAAATCAACTTCTCCATCATTTACAACAATTTCCATAGCTTGACCCAAGACAGGTTTTAATGTGATGTTGTGAGATAAGTTATCTATTAAATCAATTGCTTTTAGTGAATTGCACAAAATAACCATATCAGATTGAATATTTTCATTGTTTCTTGTTGTAGAAATCCATTGATTGTTTGATTTTCTGATTTTTATTATTTCTTCTTTTGAAAAATTGATTTTTTTATGTTTTAGATATTTATCTAATGTTTGAAGTAAAGAAAAAGGATTTATTCTTCCATCTTTGAAGGAAATTATTCCTTTTATATTTTTTGTTTGGAAGGCTTTATTTATATTCTTGATAAATATTGAGTCTCTTTCTAAAATTCGTAAGTTTTGATCATTATTTTCATAAATAAATTTCTCTAATTTTTTAAACTTTTCTTCATTAGTAGTTAGTTGTATTAATGGTTTTTCAATATTTAATGCACTATTAAATTTTTGCAGGAATGTAATCCATTGTGGCCATAATTCAATGCTTTGTTTCCTGAGATTCCAGCTTCTACCTCTCCTTTTTTGATATATATTACCCATTAGTAAGCCTAAGGCTGCATAGCTACTATTTTGGAGTTCAGTTGGATCTATTATCGTTACCTTGAAACCTAATTCTGATAATTCTAAGGCGTTAAATTTTCCAATAATCCCTGATCCAATAATAACTATGTGTGCTTTTTGAAAATTTTCTTTTAAGCTTTTCATTGATATATTAGATATACTTGCTTATTTGACTTAATAGTTAAAGATTTTTGGAACATCCTTCAATTATATTCAAAATTGTTTGTCCCGATCGGCCTGGCCTTGTAAGTTTACTTACAAGTTGGATTTCAAATCACGGTGGAAACATAAAACATTCTGATCATCATACAGATCAAGATGCTGGTTTGTTTCTTAGTCGAATTGAATGGAATAGTAACAATGACTTTCTTAATAGGGATGAAATTTATAAAGGATTTGAAAAAATTGCAGATGAAGTAAATGGAAAATTTAACGTAAATTATTCTGATGAAATTCCAAATGTTGCTATTTTCGTAAGTAAACAAAATCATTGTTTGATTGATTTACTTTGGCGAGTAAGAAATGGAGAACTCAAAATGAAAGTCCCGTTAATAATTTCAAATCATTCTGATCTTGAAAATATTGCAAATGACTTTAATGCCAAATTTGTTCATGTTAATACCTTTAAAACTGATAAATCTATTGTTGAAGATCAATTTTTACATTTACTCAAAGAATATGAAATTGATCTTGTTGTATTAGCCAAATATATGCAAATTTTGAGTGACTCTTTTTTAAAAAAGTTTTCTTCAATAATCAATATTCACCATTCGTTCTTACCTGCATTTAAGGGCGGGCAACCATATCATCGAGCTTGGAAGAGAGGTGTTAAATTAATTGGTGCTACTGCTCACTATGTTACTGAAGATCTTGATGAAGGCCCGATAATTGAGCAATGCACAGTTAATGTAAGTCATAGGGATGAAGTTGACGATTTGATTAGAAAAGGAAGAGATATTGAAAGAATAGCTTTAGCAAGAGCAGTTAGATTACATCTGAATCATCAAGTATTTGTTTATAACAGCAAAACTGCTGTTTTTGATTGAAAATAGTTTTTTAGTCTTCTAATTCTATTTGTATTTGTCTTTCATAAATTGATTCTTCATTAAAAGCTCTTGCTATCAAGAAACTTGCAATGCAGCTGATTAACACAGGTTTCATTATTAATAAATTTTTTGTTAAAGCGAAAGCTAAAAACATTGCTGTAATTGGTGTTCGCGAACATCCTGCTACGAAAGCTCCCATTCCCGCAAAAATGTATGTACTTGGTGCATGTCCTGTCGCAATTTCCACCCAACTCCCCATTATTAATCCAATTGACCCTCCTAAAGTAAGCATTGGATAAAATAATCCTCCAGGAGCCCCAGATGCTGCAGCTAAACCTGTCGTAATAAATAATACTAAAACTGCTAATAAAGCAATACCAATACTTGTATTTTGTTCAGCTATTATTTTCTGTAATTCATCTAAATTATGAAATGTACTGGGCAAACAAGAATAGATGCTTCCTAAAATAAATCCACAGATACTCATTTTTAAAACAAATTTATTTTTATACCACTTTTTCCCAAGATTTTGCATCAACAAAACATATCTGCTGTACAATTCTGCAAACATTCCAATAATTATTCCTAGTAAAACTAAGTAAATAAAATCTATAGGTAAGAAAAAAACTGATGGGTCATATTCTTTTTGAATCAAAAATCCGAGGTTAAAATCAAAGCCTCCTGCTTTAGGATCTAAACCTAAGGCTTGAATAATATCAGCAGATGAATCTGCAATGAAAGTTGTAATTACAACTAATAGCAAAATTACTGGTCTTGCAGAGTTTAATAACTCTTCTATTGCATAGACAAACCCTCCTAATGGAGCGCTAAATACTGCAGCTATTCCAGCACCACCCCCTGCTGCTACTATTACTCTTCTAAAAGCTGTAGGAGCTTTAAGCCACTTGGCCATTTGCCAAGCTACTGATCCTCCCATTTGAACGGATGGACCTTCTGGACCTAAAGGGAATCCACTGCCAATAGCAATAATTCCTGATATTAGCTTTACTAATCCTACTTTTAAATTCATTGGAACTTTTTTATGTCTTAAAAAACCCATGATTTGACTCACCCCTGAACCTTTTGCTGCAGGTGCTATATTTTTGATCAAATATCCTGCAATAGCTCCTCCTAGAGCTCCAAAAATAGGTAATACCGCAATAGATGGGAATTGGTCTAATAATGCTAATCTCCAATTATTAATAAAATAGATTCCAGTTTTAAAAAATATGCTTGTAATTGAGGCTCCTAAACCTGTTAATAAGAGCGAAAATGCAACGACTAGAGATCTTTGTTTTAATAATTTTTTGATACTACGAGAAGAATTATTACTTGTTTTTTGAATATTATCTTTTATAAAGTTTGGCATAGTCCATGATTACTTTGTCAAGCTGAAATCGTGTATTTCATCAAATTGAAGATAGCGGTAAAGTTCATCTGAATATGGATTAATTTTATTTTTAGTAATATCCTGATATTCTTCAACTTCAGGTATTTTGCCAAGCAGTGCGCAAACGGCTGCTAATTCAGCGCTGCCTAAAAAGACTTGTGCATTCTTGCCAAGTCTATTATCAAAATTTCTTGTACTTGTAGAAAATACTACGGAACCTTCATCTACTCTGGCTTGATTCCCCATACATAAAGAACAGCCTGGTAACTCTAACCTTGCACCACAATCTTCAAAAATTTTATAGTAACCTTCAGCTTTTAGAGTTTCTTCATCCATTTTTGTTGGTGGACAAATCCATAATTTAGCTTTTAAATTTTGTATACCTTCCAGAACTTTCGCAGCTGCCCTGTAATGGCCAATATTCGTCATGCAAGAACCTATAAAAACTTCGTCAATATTTGTATTTGCAACATCAGTGATTTCTTTCACATTATCTGGATCGTTTGGGCAAGCAACTATAGGTTGTATTACTTTTGCTAAATCAATTTCAATGATTTCTTCATACTGAGCGTTTGAATCTGGTTTAATTAATGATGGTTTTTTTAACCAATTTTTCATATCATTTATTCTTCTTGAAATTGATTTTGAATCTTCATAATTGCTCTCAATCATTTTTTCTAGTAGGCAAATATTGCTTCTTAAGTATTCTTGTACAGTTTCTTGGGATAATAGTATGGTACTACCAGCGCATGAGCGTTCTGCAGTAGCATCAGTAAGTTCAAAAGCTTGTTCAAGTTTTAGGTTTGGTAATCCTTCAATTTCCATAATTTTCCCGTTGAATATATTTTTCTTATTTGCTTTCTCAACAGTTAAGAGTCCTTTTTTAATTGCGAAGAGAGGGATTGCATTTACTAAATCTCTAAGAGTGATTCCTGGTAATAATTCTCCTTTAAATTTAACTAGTACAGATTCTGGCATATTTAATGGCATTGATCCTATTGCAGCGGCAAAGGCAACAATTCCTGAGCCTCCGGGAAATGAAATGCCAAGAGGAAATCTAGTATGACTATCTCCGCCTGTGCCAACAGTATCTGGGAGAAGCATTCTATTAAGCCAACTATGAATTATGCCGTCTCCAGGCTTAAGAGCTACTCCACCTCTTTGAGATATAAAATCAGGTAATTCTTTATGGGTAATTATATCTACTGGTTTGGGATAAGCAGCTGTATGACAAAAACTTTGCATTACTAAATCTGCAGTAAATCCTAAACAAGCTAGTTCTTTTAGTTCATCTCTAGTCATTGGCCCAGTAGTATCTTGACTACCAACTGTGGTCATAATTGGCTCACAGGTCATTCCTGGCCTTACTCCATCTAAACCGCATGCTTTGCCTACTATTTTTTGAGCTTGAGTAAAGCCGGCATTACTTTCGGTTGGATTTTTTGGTCTGGTAAATATTTCACTAGGTTGATAATCTAATTTATTTCTAATTTTGTCTGTAAGTGATCTTCCAATCATAAGATTAATTCTTCCGCCAGCTTGAATCTCATCAGTAATAGTTGATGGATACAAGTCGAATTTGCTTATTAATTCTTCAGTATTTGAATCTTTTTCAATTTTTTTAATAATGCCTGCATAAGGATATATTTTAATAACATCTCCTGTTTTCATTTGAGATACGTCAGCTTCTATTGGTAAAGCTCCTGAATCTTGTGCAGTATTAAAGAAAATTGGAGCTATTTTGTTGCCAATTATTATTCCACCTGTTTTTTTGTTTGGAACAAAAGCAATATCTTCTCCTATATGCCAAATGAGTGAATTAATAGCAGATTTTCTAGAACTCCCTGTTCCAACAACATCTCCAACATAAGCTATTGGTAAATTTTGTGTTTTTAAATTATTAAGAATCGTTATTCCATCAGGTTTTTTGAATTCCAACATAGCTAATGCGTGCATCGGAATATCCGGGCGTGTTGTTGCATGTACAGCTGGAGATAAGTCGTCTGTATTTGTTTCACCGTCAACTTTAAACACTAAACAAGTAATCTCTTCCTCCAGAACTTTTTTATTTTTGAACCATTCTGCATTTGCCCAACTATCTACTACCTCTTTTGCATAAATATTGTTTTGAGATAATTCATAAATTTCATTAGATGAGTCATAAACGAGGATAATATTTTTTAATACTTCTGCTGCTTTTTTAGCTAGTAAACTATTCTCTCCTTTAAGAATTTCAACCAAAGAATTGACATTATATCCGCCAATCATTGTCCCAAGAATTTCAATTGCTTTTTGAGGGTTTATTGATTTGCAATATTTTTCGGAATTAACAATAGCTGTAAGCCAGCTTGCTTTTACATAAGCAGCCTCATCAACTCCTGGTGGTACTCTATTTATTAGTAAATCAAGTAAATCAAATGAATCGTGGGTACTATCTTGTTCCAATAATTTTGTAACACAATTTGTTTGCTCAGCATTTAAAGGTAAAGGAGGTATACCTTTGGCAGCTCTTTCAGCTACGTGATCTGCATAATCTTTTAGCAATGTTTCCAAATTCTTCATTAGTAAGGTTTAATGCATAATCTATTGTTATTTTTAATATTGAAAAGGAGAGTATTCATAAATGCTTTTTTAAATATTCAAAATTCTTAATTAATCAATGACGACATCATCAAATAATTCAGCTTTAGAGAAGACATCAGATTTACATGTTGTTGAAACACGTCCATTAATACCTCCAAGCAGATTACATAATGATATACCTTTAGACTACGACTCCGCTAATACAGTATCTAAAACAAGAAGATCGATACAAAACATTTTGCATCATAATGATCAGAAGCTCTTAGTCATTGTTGGTCCATGTTCAATTCATGATATTGAGGCGGCAAAAGAATATTCAAAATATATTCAAAACTTTCGAGAAATTTATAAAGATAAATTAGAAATAATCATGAGAGTATATTTTGAGAAGCCAAGAACAACTATTGGGTGGAAGGGATTGATAAATGATCCTCATCTAGATGATTCATATGATATTAACACTGGTTTAAGGAGGGCAAGAAGTTTGCTTTCATATCTAGCAACTCGTGGAATTCCTTCTGCTACAGAATTGTTAGATCCAATTGTTCCACAATATATTGCCGATTTAATAAGTTGGACAGCAATAGGCGCGCGGACTACTGAAAGTCAAACTCATCGGGAAATGGCATCAGGATTATCAATGCCTATAGGTTTTAAAAATGGAACAGATGGTTCTTTTACTACTGCAATAAATGCGATGCAGTCAGCTTCAAAATCACATCATTTCTTAGGTGTAAATAACAATGGAATGGCTTCTATTGTTAATACTACGGGTAATCCAGATGGACATATAGTTTTAAGAGGCGGTTCAAAAGGCCCAAATTTTGAAAGTGACCACGTTAAAAGAATTTCATCTGAATTGAAGCAATCTAATCTTCCTCATAAAGTGATGATTGATTGTAGTCATGGTAATTCCAATAAAGACTTCCGAAAACAGTCGGAAGTGCTAAAAAATATAGCTTCTCAAATTAGCAATGGTGAAAAAAATATTTTAGGAGTTATGCTTGAAAGTCATTTGAAAGAGGGAAATCAAAAACTTTTAAAAAAAGAAGATCTCCAGTTTGGTAGAAGCATTACAGATGCATGTATAGATATAGAAACAACAAGAGAATTACTTGCTATTTTATACAATTCACTTAAATAGTTATAAAAAAATTAAAAAATAATGCTGAAAAAATTGGAACAATAAAATTATCTATTCCTAAAATACTAAATTGTTCGAGCACAGTCGCAAAAAAAGCTATTGTAAAATAATTTAAATTGAAACTATTTTGTTGGGCGTATCCTATTGAGCAAACTACTATCAAACTTGTCAAAAACATAGTTATAGTACCAAATAAAGATTTTTTTTGTTTACAAAATATCCAACTCTTTGAGTTAAAGCTTTTTCCTATTAATCCAGCTAGTCCATCACCAAAAGTCATTATGAAAAATCCGCTAATTAATGCATATGGATCTTTATCCCAGAAAAGATAAATCAAAATAAATAAACTTAGACAATAAAATAATGTTCCATAACTCTTTCTCTCAACATCCTCAATTGTTGGAAATAATTTATAGGTGTAATTGATGAAAACCATTAATGAAACAAATCCTGTAAAAATTAGAGCAGAGTTTTGATTAACTTTTAAAAATTGAGCAATTGGTATTAAAGGTCCTATTCCAATATGTATTATTTTTCTGACGATTTCTCTGCTATCTTCATTGTATTTTTTAAAAATTGCTGATATTAAAAAAATTGAAAATAAATATAATAAAATTACAGTAAATTTTATCAATTTGCTTATGCTGCTTTTTGATGAGTTGTCATTACTCTAAGTTTTAATATTGCTTTAGCTTCTAGTTGTCTTACTCTTTCTCGTGAAACATTTATTTGTCTTCCTATTTCTGCGAGTGTTAATGGTTCTTCACCATCTAGGCCAAATCTAAGCTTCATTATTTTTTGTTCTCTTTCATTTAATTGAGAAAGCCAAGTTCCTAAATGCTCTTTTTGAATAGTTCTATCCATACCTTCCATAGGCTCTTCACAGTTTGGATCAGGTATTAGTTCACCAAGGGTACTTCTATCTTCTTCGCCTCTTGCATGAGCATCTAGGGAAGCGCAAGGAGCACTTTGCGAAATTAAATCCTCTAAATCTTTTTGATCAATTCCCATTTCAGTTGCCATTTCCAATCTGGTAGGTTGTCTACCAAATTTATGTGATAATTCTCTGGAGACTCTTCTCATTTTGGATAGCTTTTCACTGATGTGAATAGGCAAACGAATTGTTCGTGCGCTGTTATCAATAGCCCTTGTCATACCTTGCCTAATCCACCAGTAAGCATAAGTTGAGAATTTATATCCCATTGCAGGATCAAATTTATCTACAGCTCTTTCAAGGCCAATAGCCCCCTCCTGGACAAGGTCTAATAATTCAAGCCCTTGGTTTTGGTATTTTTTTGCAACGGAGACAACAAGTCTAAGATTAGCTGCCATCATTCTGTCTCTTGCTCTTTTGCCAATCTTAATTTGATAAAGATTTCGCTGTGTTCTATCTTTTTCAGCAATTTGTAGCAACTTTTTCATGTTCTGAACATGATGAGCTAACTCTATTTCCTCTGCTGGAGTCAAAAGAGGAACTCTACCAATGCTACTTAAGTAATGGCCAATCGAATCTGAAGCGAGTCTGCCAGATTTTTTTTGGCTTTGTTTTGCCGTAAGACTGGATTTCGATTTGCGAGACTTGCC
>QCBG01000011.1 GCA_003279115.1 Prochlorococcus sp. AG-347-E03
ATTTCTCAATTGGTCCTGATAAGTATCCGTTATTTTTAGGATTAATTGTTTTATTAATAGTTTTTGTTGAAATATCTTTATCTCTGGCCTTTAATTGTCCTTGATAAGAACTATTTTGAACGTCAGATATTTTGCGAATTTTAGGTGAAGATTCCCTACTGATTTTTTTAGACCTTAGATTTAAAAAAATTAAGATAACTATAACTACTAAAAAAATAAGGGTTACAAACATATTTCAGTGAAATTAAGCTAACTAATTAAAAACTCATAATAGGAATTTGTCCGCAATTTGTCCGCGGTTGCTGTGGACAGATTTTTCCAATAAAAAAGCGAGTTTAGGTAACTCGCTGGTATGACTTGGTTTTTAAGAGTCGGGGCGACAGGATTCGAACCTGCGACCTAGTGCTCCCAAAGCACTAGATATAAAAAAAGAGCACTAGGTCTTTTGTTATCACAATAATTTTGCTTGATATGGAAATTATATTTAGCATTAGATTAATTAGATTTGACCGCAATTTGACCGCAAGATTAATTAAAAAATATTTAAATAATAATCAGCAGGGATTTACTCTTGTTGAATTAATAGTTGTTGTTGTAATTATTGGGATATTGTCTTCAATTGCAGTACCAAGTTTTCAAAATGCCTCTAAAAAAGCTAGACAAAGAGGAGTTGCAGCTCAAATAAGTACTTATATAAAGGGGGCTCAAGCTTTTTACAGTGAATATGGTTCTCCAATTAGAAATGCAGGAGATCTTAGTCAATTTGTAGATGTTATTGAATGTAGATATCATTTAATAAATCTATGTAAAGGGCAGGCAAATAACCACAGGAATATGGGACAATCTTTTGCTGGTTCAAAAGCGTGGAATAGTACATCTGGCATGTACAGCATAAGAATGAGAGGAAGTAATAATAGCCAATTTAAGCTTGTTGCCTTACCTCAAAGACAAGACTCAAGATCTTCAATACTTTCTGATGAAGATTATGGAGTTAGTGGATGTTTTAACTACTCTACTGGTGCAACACGCGTTGTGATTTGGGATCAAATTGGATATAGATCTGTAAAAGATATTAATTGCTGAGAATTATTATGTAAAACAGGTTTTAGATTTTATGGTGAATTTGACCGTAATTTGACCGCGCTTGGTTGCGGTCATTTTTAAGCAATATCTTACTACTATTGGTATGACTGATCGGGGCGACAGGATTCGAACCTGCGACCTAGTGCTCCCAAAGGACTCAGGCGTAACTATGAGAAATCCTCAAGAATTAAGTTATAGCTTAGCTAAATCATAGTTATAGAAAGCTATTTGAGACTCACTATTGATTATTATAACTACTTGTTTATACTTGTAATAACACTTTAGCGCCCCACTGAGCGCCCCCCTATGCCTAAGAAAACACAAACAGAAGATTGGGTGGAGGCTATCCGAATATTTCTTAGAGATCAACTTGGGAATGAAAATTGGCAAATAAGAAAAGGAGAAAGAGATAAAGTTAGGCTTGGAATAAGATTTGAGTCAGGAAAAAGAACTTATAAATATTTACCCTACAAATGGCAAAGAACCAACGCAAGAGAAATCCAACATTTTATTGAGGCAGTTCATTACCTACATATACGGAAGGGAGTTCCAATAGATGAGGCTTTTGAAAGAACTAAAAATAATGCTCCTAAAAAAGATAATCTTCCTAGAGCTAAAACTGACAAATCTTTCTGGAAAACAAACAGAGAAGCTGAATTGAATATCAAGTTGAAATCTCAAGAAAAACTTGAAAATGATTTGAAAACTCAATTTGAAATCTTAAGTTCAAGAATGCTTAAAGAATCAAGGGAGGAATTAATAAAAGCAACAAAAGCAAATGTTTCTGAACCTTTTAACCAACAAGTAGATAAATTAGCCAAACAAGTAAAAACTCTCAACGATGAATCGAGAGAAAAATTATCAGTCTTATCTACCACTACTAAAGATTTAAAGACAAAGAATGAGGATGTTGAAAGTGCAGCTAAAGAATTGGCGAATGCTTTACGCAATCCAAATATCAAAGGTAGGTGGGGTGAGGTAACACTTAGAAGAACTATGGAATATGTAGGTCTTAATAGATATTGTGATTTTGATGAGCAGGTAACATTAATAACAAATGATGGGACTTACAGGCCCGATTGTGTAATTACAATTCCTGGTGAAAGATTATTTATTATTGATTCTAAAGCTCCTCTAGATAGTTATCAGGATGCTT
Source organism: Prochlorococcus sp. AG-347-E03 (assembly GCA_003279115.1). Classification (GTDB taxonomy): domain Bacteria; phylum Cyanobacteriota; class Cyanobacteriia; order PCC-6307; family Cyanobiaceae; genus Prochlorococcus_A. The sequence continues at coordinate 2,240 of QCBG01000011.1, forward strand.
TAAAAGCAAAAGATGAAAGGACTTATAAATTGGCTTTAGATAATCATGTTAAAAAAGTTCAAGGACATATTAATGAGCTTTCTAAAAAGAAATATTCAAATAATAAAACTAATAAAGGAGTCGTATTAGATGGTGTAATAATGTTCATTCCAATTGAAGGTGCATTGGCAATGGCATTAGCTCATGATGAAAAATTATTGGAATATGCCTTTGATAAAAAAATAATTCTCACTTTCCCAACAAGTTTTCTTGCAATTTTACAAAATCTTTCTATGAATATTGAACAAGCAAATTTAACAAGAGGTATTCAAGAAGCATCAAATAAAGCTGGAGAGCTAAATAATGCTTTAGAGGCATTTTTAAAGAGATTTAATGATATTGGTATTAAAATAAAACAAACAGCATCTATTTATAATGAAGCTCATAATAAATTGAAAACGACTATTAAAAAAGGAGAGCAATTTGCAGAATTGACTGCTAAAAAAACAAGTCTCTCATTATCTGAAGAAATTTCTGAAAATAAAATAAAGCAATTTGATATTTAATAATTTTAAATTTATTTATTTCTGAGAATTTAATTAAAATACGAACTGCGGACAAATTGCGGACAAATATTACTTTATTTGTCGCGACAAACTTCGCAGAGCTAAGCAAAAAAATAGATATAGCTTGAAAACCTAGTGCTGCACTATGGCTGTTAAGTGCTTTGGGAGCACTAGGTCGCAGGTTCGAATCCTGTCGCCCCGACTCTCTAGAACCAAGTCATAGAAAGCATTTCCAAGCTGTCTTTTTTATTTTGTAAGTAGTCTCATATTTAGATTTGCCCCTCGAGTAGCCCCTCCTGAGCTATAGCTTGCTATTACTTGCACCTTTTGGTGCTCTTTTTGCCCCTCTAGTCATACACTTTCTCCTGGTCTAATATCTCTCTCTTATAACCCTCAGCAAGCTCATCATTATATCTGCACTCTTCAATTATTTTTACTATCTCGGAGATAGCTATAGTTTTTCGATCTTGCATCATTTAATTAATAGTTATTTTTAAGCAGCATCATATTCATCCCTATCTTCAAGCTCTCTCATAAATCTTTTATCTAATAAGTAATTGTCTATAAGCTCTGCTGCCATAACTATCTCAGCAGCATTTTTAGATAGTTCTTGTGGATCTTTGTCTAATAAGTAATTGTCTATAAGTTCTAGATTGTAGTCGTTTTCTTTAATTGGTTTATCGCTGTCTAATAGCTTTCTTATTTGTGTAAATACAAGCTCTTGATCGTATCCACTTTCTCTAATTTCTTTCAACATTTCGTCAGGAATTTCCATAATCGTCAACCCCTTATAAACTTCTATATACATAGAAACGTATTTTGAATAAAAATCAAATATTATTTATAGAATTAATTAGAAGAAAAATAATCTTTAATATTTAATGTTGCGACTTCTTCCGTTACCAATTTTTATTTGCATTTATCTTTTCTCTTGGTGGAGATGTAAAAAAAATATTATCGCTAGTGATAAGCAACTAAAACCTTGCATTGATTGGGCATATATAAAAAATTTATCTCTCCCACCAAAACCTTCATTTGTCGAGTTTTATATTGTTTATGTTTCTTCTTTTTTTAAATTTCCTTTCGGGATAATTATTCAACAACTACCTTTAGCAAAGAAAGTAAGATATTACGAAAGAGAAATGAAATTAATATTTGATAAATGGAATTTAGAAAAAATTAAAAAAATAATTAACTAAATATCTATCAAATCAGAAGAGCCCCTCCCGACTGATATCATGCTATTTCAAACAATATCAGTGCTGTTTTTTCTATCTCAAAAATGATTAACTATTATATATATAATAAGTAATATCAATACTTCTTAAAAATCTCTTTAAAAACATCTTTAGTGCTTTGGGAGCGCTAGATCGCAGGTTCGAATCCTGTCGCCCCGATCAGTTATAGCAGTAAGTCTCAGATAATAATATATTTAACCTAAAAATTAGAGTGCCCAAAGCTATTCTTATGCAAGAAAATTACTTGTTTCTAAATTTGTTTCTTATAAACCTATAAATATTTACCAATGGCGAATGTTTAACATTAAACTTCCAAAAATTTTTCAAATCAATTTTAACCTGATTAAAACTTTTGTTGGCACAAACAAGATATGCATAGATCAATGGTGGGGCTAAAAAGTTACTTAAAAGAATTATTTTATTCAAAAAATTAATATTTAAATTAAAAAATAAACTCTTAAGAGGAATTAAAGGGAGTGAAGCAAAAACATATATAAAAGGGAATATAATTGGCCAACCAATAAAAAACAAAAATAGATTTTCAAATTTACTTATATTTGTTAATTCTTTTTTATTAAATAATTTTTTAGCAAATTTCTCTTCAGATTTATTAGAAAGAAGTTTCTCGATTGCTGAATATTTTTTTAAACTGACTAAGAGGTAAATTAATCCTAGGCTCAAAAAACCAACTATGATAGTTATGTATCCTATTGGAGTATAACCAGGACATGAGGTTCTATTAAGATGATTAGCAATAGATAATACACTATAAGAAATTGAGCCAATAATTATAATTAAAAGTATGGGATAGTTATATTTATGGTATTTATGTATGCGAAAATCTCTTTTACAAATTAAGTCCCTTTTCAATCTTAAATAAAGTAAGATCAAAAATTCTGGAAAACTAATAATAGCAACACTATAAAAAGTTGGGAAAAAAGAACCTCTTATGCAAAAATTTTGAGTTGCAAGAGTAGCTATAAATGCCATTCCAAAATATGTAATTGAACTCAATCGAAAAAACCGCCTAAGATTTACAACCCTATAAAAAAACAAACCTTCAATGCTCTTCTCTTTATTAGTCAAAAATTTTCCAATACTGATTAATAATCATTCCAAAGTATTTAAAGATATGTTTTGAATGCTACAAGCGATAAAAAATGAAATAAAAATACTTTCAAAAAATAAGAGGAATTTTGTGCCCAAAAAGTGCCCATAATCCACAAGCGATTGCACTATAAAGGAATTACTGTTGCTGTCGCTCTTCTTGTATCTTCTTAAGTCTTTCGTATTCAACGTGTAGGGCACCTAAACGCCAAGCATCTTTTAATCCTTTAACACCACCCATTAACAACTTTGCATCAGCAGGTGAATGTGACTTCATGTTTAAGAAATCTTTTTGCCAAGAGTTGTCATCCCATTGAGTACCCATATTACTGATATTTATTGAGTAATCGATTATAAATTATGAAATATACTATTACTCCACCAACTCCATAAGCTGTATGGGTTGGGTCATAATGATTAAGCCAAATCTCTTTAAAAAATTCCTTCAATACTTAATAGCCATTGCCCAATGAGAATAACATCCATAAGATTTTTCTCTAATTAATTTGCAAAATTTCTTACAACTGGTAATTTTAATGAGCTTCAATAAATTCAAATGCAAGATCAAAAAATTGAAACGATAGCAACTGTTGCAGTAAATATAACTAAGTTGCTGGTGATAATTTATCTAGGCTTAGTAGAAGTATTTAAAATTAGCAAATTACTTAGAGAGAAGTTAGATGAAGAATTTGATATTTCTCGAAAATGGGCTGCACAAAATTATTCAATTCTAAAAAAACGACTAGCGGAAAGAAAAGTAGCGGGTGTTATAGAAAATTAGTAAGCGTTTCATTTAAGTAACAAGTTTGATCGAATATACGGTATCCTCACAATTATTTTTTTTATCCCATTCCTTTGCGAAAGGTGATTCCATCTCTGCACCTAATTTTTCTAAGTCGGTACAGTTCATTAATAAATGAGATTTGTGTTCATTCACTTTTACAAACTCATAATCAGTTACAAACTCCTTGCACATTTCTTCGAGAAATAATGTCGTTACATCATTTTTAAATTCTTCAAATGTACAGCTAAAAGTTGAGATGATGAGAGTGTTCATAAAAAAAAGGAGCTTATTGCTCCTTATTTTAGATCTGCTGTCAATCTCATATCTCATTCTATGAGTAGACTTTGGCAACTATTGGACCAGCTTCTTCATCAGTAAATACGGGTGTGGTTTCCCAATTTAGAAATTCACCCCATTCAGCGGCGTGTTGATATATTGCTTTTGGATCATCAGTCTTTAAAACTATCCAACCCTCTAAAGATCCAGGCGCGTGATATCTTCCAATCATCTCAACTCCAGGATAATCTCCCCCTCCACCAAGAAATTTTTCTGCACCTTTTTGATGATATCCGGCCTTAAATGACCAATGCTGAACATAAAGCATTTTTTTTATTTTTATTGGCTTTCTATTACTAGCAAAAAAAATAATTCCTGAAAATAAATATTGTTAATTACACCTTATTTTTAATTGACAGTCGATCTACATCTTTTAAAGAAAATTAACCTGCGAATCCCATTTTCTGTTCTGCTGCCATTAAGGAACCTACCAGCTTATGCTCAGCAACTTTTTCATCGTCAGTCATAACTGGCTTGATATCAAAATCTATATCAAACTTAACTTTCCAGGGAGCAAAGTGTTCTGTCATTTTTATACCTGCTGAAGCTTGGACAATAATATAAACATTATTTGAGTAGGAGGCATGATACCTTCCCAAAACTTTAAATCCTTCAAACTCATCATTCAAAGTTCCATCTTCAATGACCTTTAAAAAAAGATCATAAGCTGCGCCCATTAGAGCAACATTTTTAAAAGTTGCAGTTACTAAAAAAGTATTCATTTGATAAAAAAATTTATAAATATCTTTCTAAGAAAAAGTATATAAAATTGAGTTAAAGATCTTGAAATGAATACTTTTACAGTAGAACTTTTTTAAATCGACTATTAATCATGATAACCAACTTTAGAAACAATATTTCCTGAAACAGGATCAGTTACTCCAAGTTCAGGAGACAACTCCTCCATAAATCCTCTAACCTCATCAAGGTGAGCAATCATAGCTGGTCTTTGAGCTGCAATAGCATCTGCACTTTTCCAGATGCCAACAAAACAGTAATCATAAGCTCCAGTTTTAGCGATATATCTTTGAGTCATTCCCTCAAAACTTGTTTTATCTATTACCTCAAAATACTTATCTACACAATCTGACTTTAATTTAAATCGAACAACATTCATAAAATTTTGATCAGTCATAAAAAAAGAGGGATTTAATTCCCTCTAATATAGATTGTCTTTCAATAATTAACTATTAGCGGTGCATATAGTAAGAGTTTCATTTGTTAATCACAGCAACTTTCTTTTGTTAATGCAGAAGTCCAAGAGGATTCCTCCATTGTTGATAAGTCAACTCTATGAGTTGCCATCCAGTCACCATTTGCCTCCACAAACTTTTGAACATTGCCTTCTGGCGCTTGATGAATAACAATAATTTTTTGAGGATCTTCCTTGCTTACTCCTCTGAAAAGGGGCTTAATATCAAATTCTGAATGCCTTTTATCTGCTTCTGCACTATCAAATATTGCAACCCATTCATCGAAAGTGCTTTCAATTTTAAAAGTAAACACGGAAGTAACTGAACAAGACATAAAAAAAAGAACTAGTTATCCTTAATATAGATCGGTTGTCAATCAAATAAATACTACATAAAATCTTTCCAAATATATTGATTGCCGACAAATAATACTTAATTGAAAGGTGAAGTGTTATTAGTAGGAGCTATCAGTAGGATTTCAAAAACTATGCCAGTTAAGGCAATTGGTAAAACCCAAATACCAATAAATCTATGATCAAAGAATCTTAAATGATCTTCATTCCTAAAAACACTTCTTAAAGAAGTAAATAGAGTTTCTGGTTGCTTATAAGATGGCCCATTTTCAGAAGGAGAATATGGCTTAACAAAGGAGGAAGAAGCAGAAAACTTTGCAATTTTTCTTAAAAAATAAATAGGTAAAACCCAAATAGCAACGAATCTTCCACCAAGCCACTGTCTAGCATTAGGCAGAGCATACTCTTTGATAGATTTATTCTCTGGCATTCCAGATTCCAAATTCTTATAAATTTTTTCTAATGTAGATTTATTACTTGATCTATTGGACATTTGATTTTCAGAAAAATTTACTTTAAAAGGTGTAATAGATAAAAATATCCCTAACTACTAAAATAACTAAAACGTAGTTAGGAATATTTTCTTTGGCTAGGTTCAAGAAGACGGAATCTATACCGTTGCAGATTCGCCAAATATCTACATATTCTTTATAAATAAAAAACTCTTTTTTAAAAAGTAAATAATATACATTAGAAAGAATAATATTTAATAATTTAGAGTTTTTATTAAGAATTTAATATCGTACACATTAATACTAAAAAAAATATTTAAACCTCATTTTCTAAGATTGCGAAAAAGAAAATGAGGTCAAAGGGAGGTTCTCATTACGAACCGCTTTATCAAAGCTAGCGGTTAGTAGATTGCCCTAATATCTACTTATATATTTATATAATGAGTTTTAAAATACAGGAAGATTAATTTTATACAAATAAGTGTTTAATATTTTATGAAATAATTTCTTAGGAAAGTCTAATTAATATACTAACAAAAGTTATTGAAAGATAAAAAAATGCATAAAGAGAAAGTGCAAAAAATAGATACTGTTCTATTGGAATCATGAGAAGTTATTAATTTAAAGGTAAGAAAAATTTGATCAATTTTTTGTTAAAAAGATATTCTCTAAAATATAACTTTGTTCTGTTAATTCATTTTTAAGAGAAATATTTTTTGGCAAATTATTAACCTTAGAATTAAAAGCACCCCATTTTTTTAACCAAAATAAGGTATAAAAAAATGCGATTAAAAATGGTGCTCCAACAATTAAAAATCTTATATCCATCAAAATTTCCTATTAATAAGATTTAAACTGCATTGCCAATATTGCTCCAAGGAAAAAAACGGTTGGAATCCCTAGGGCATTAACTGCTGCGGTTCTTACAGTAAATACTGGATAACCTACTGTTGGTCTCCCAGTATCAGGAATTAATGCTGAATCTTCCCATACTTGATAATTTTTAAAAGGAGCTACTCCCTTCTTTGGTAAGCCTAGTGGCGTTAATCTAAATACATCCCACCTACCTAACCAAAAGACTGTAAATATCCATGAGAATATTATTGGTGTAATAACAAGTAAAATCCTGAAATCCATTTCTAAAAAGTAATAATAAATTTGATTATTATTTTGTCTTTTTTAGTTAAATAAATGAATTAATCATTAACTTATATTTAGAAAAAAACCTCTAATAACATTGTTTCTAATCATTAGTAACATCATGAAATGATTAATTGATTTATTTAAAGTATATTTTTTTGGATTGCGATATTTAGATATTTTTTTTGATGTAAATTTTAGTTAATTAAAAAACAAATATGGAAAACTTTAAATTCTTACTTTTTGGTTTTGCAGGAGTTAGTGTAGTTTTCTGGGTGGCAATAATAGCTTTATGGCACTCATACATGTTTCCAAGATTCTTCAATGAAGATAAAGTTTTAAATTCTGTTATCAATCAAGAAATAAAAGTTCCAACAGATCCAATTTTAGGCAGTTTGGTTAAAAGCAGTAATTTCAGAAATAGGGATAAATATTCAATGAAAAGTTTGGTTATTGCAGACTTTTCATCTGCAAGTAATAATTTCAAACTAAATAAACTCTACACGACAGTAATGATTGGAGTTACTTTTGCAAGTTTTATTTTTCTCACTTATGGATTAAGCAGTTCACTAACTACGGTAAGTTAAATGGAATTTATATATGTGATTGTTTTTATTACTTGCTTTGTTTATTTAATTTTTGACTCATTCAAAAATTTAAATATTTAGATAGATTGCTAATGTTGTTTGCCAGCTAATAAAATTTTTCTTCTTATATAAACGAATACTAATGTAGTTATTATCATTACTGGTGGATGAAATGAAATAGAGTTTAGATATTCATAGTAATCAAATGATTCCAAAATTTTTACCGTTAATTTCCTAAACTATATTTCATCTTTCAAATTTTTATTGATTTAAATAGATCAATATCTTGTATAAAATGCTAGTTAAACTTTTTTCAATTGCTTATTATCTCAAATTTAGAAAAAGACAATCATTGGGGTACTGTGATCTAAAAAGTACTTTCTTTTAACTCGAAATAACTATTGTATATACTTGTTTTTCTCCATCCCTCCTCTAGTAGTTTTTTATATTCTTTTCTGGCTTCTTCAATAGTCTGTACTCTTGAACCCTTCATGACTGGTTTACTACTTCTTTTATAAACACATCCGTAGGAGATCATCATTGCATCAATACTGGGACTAGATTCTGAAACATCCTCGAATGGTTCAAAAATTTTTATCCTACTTCTATCCTTATTTACTAGAGTAAATTTATCCATTTACTGATATGTATTGAGCAAAGATATATAAATTCCTAATAATACAAAAATTGCCATACCCATTCCCATAACTGTAGTGGGTTGATTATTCCAAAGATTAGTTAAGTATTCCATAAAAAAATTACTTCTTTATAGGTATAGTAATTTATTTATACTATTCAATCAGTGCTGATTTAAGCTCTTCTTTTTCATCGGATGTCGACTTTAATTCCTCTTTAGGTTCTTCTGGCCAGGAAGTATCAAATCTTGCTATCTCTACTGTCGCGAAACCTTCAGGATGACGAGTACAAATTTTCTTTCTTCTTACGAAAATATGATCAACTTTTTTCTCCTCATCTGGAGTAACTATTCTTTCAAGTTCAATTACTTCTGTGAAGGGAGTTGATTTAAGTTCGATTGTAGGTTTTGCCATTTTTTTTTACACTTAAATTAAAGCTTTTTACGTGATTCTGTATAATTTCTAGTATTGAATAACAAGATATCTTGAAGAAATTAGAGATGAATATTTTTAAATAACACCAGGAACGATTTGTCCAGTTGTTATGTATGCTCCCACTAGAGCAATTAGACCGACGAGAGCGAATCTGCCATTTAAATTCTCTGCTCTTATTTTTTGAGGATCAATATTCCTTGATTGATTTTTATTTTCCATTTAAAAAACTCCTGGGATAAGCTGACCTGTTGTTAAATATGTTCCCACTAAGATCATGAAAGCCATCATTGCTGGTCTTCCAATGGCTCTGTTGAGAATATCCTTATTTGAATCCATTGTTAATTAAAGAACTGATCTCTAAATATTACTTAATGTAAACAGATGTCGAGATATGGCTGTATCAAATGATTCATCTGATACAGAAATGCGGTAAAAATGTAGCAAGTTTTAGTTATTCAAACTATGGAGTGACGTTTTTGAGATTTTTAAGTTTAACTTTATTGCTTTGTAAAAATGGCATTTTGATTAGTCATCTAAAATAACAGAAAAATAAAGAATGATAATAATGCTCCAGAAAGGATTGCTATAAAGAAGAATTCTGTTGTTAATTCTGCATCAAAAAAATATAAATAAATTTATATCTACTCAGTGAATATGTTCTACCTCATTATGGTTGTGATGATTGTGACCATGAGCAATACCTAATTCATGCATCCTTGCATGCTCTTTAATTTAATGGTGTCTCTTAACTTATAAAAGGATGATCCAACTGTTGTGTAAATCCCATATCCAATTGAGCCAAATAGTAAGATTCCAACACTACTCAAAAGCAGAAATAAAGTTGGATCTTTGATAGTTCCTAGCATTTTCAATAAATTAATTACTAAATAACCCTAAATATCTTGAAAGATTTGTTCAAGTTCAAAATTTATAAAATAAGGCAGAAAAAAGCAATCTTAAATATAAAGATTAAATGTCCAGATTGTATATAAAACGATGAAAATGAAAATTTTAAATCACAAAAATAATACTTATTAAATATTTGCCAAAGTAAAAAAATAACACTTTAAGGTTATTATCTTTTGAAATAGATTTATTTAAAAGGATTTTATATTTTAAATTTAATCGCACGAAATTTACCGTGGCTTGTATTATTTGATATTGATTAAAATTAGACCTCTCAACTAGTTTGGATTTAATTAAATGGTATTAGCATATGGAAGTTTTGCTTTTTGCACTTTTTTTTATTAGTGCTCTTATTTTTTTTATTTCAGGTAAGGATGATTTTGGAAGAACCAAAAATAAATTAATTATTCAGGAAAAGGGAAAGGTTAAAAAAGAGGAAAACATCGAATCCTCCTTAGAAGTCAAAAAAGAAGCACAATAAAAGCAAATTAATCAAGTTATTTATGATTTATGGATTTGCCTATTTAATGATGGTTCTTGCTATTAGTACAGGTTGGATTATTCTTGCAGTCTTAAAAAAACCTGATTTTATTGAGGAACCACTCAATGAAGTGAAGAATAAAATAAGGCCTTTTTTATTCAAAAGATGATCAATGAAATGCTTTCATCGACCTACTTCATATGAGGTAATAGGTCGGCAAAGGGGCACTTATTTGCCCTGATCGAGTGGTATACACCTCGCTAATTTTTATTTAATTCAAAAATAAGGTATATAGGGAACATCTGTTTTCATTGAGTGGCCATAATAACTTTCGGCTGACTTTACTAATATCCAATAAATGAAGTTAAGGAATTGTTTTTCCATAGGAATTTCAACAGCTTTACTAATTCAAATAAAAAAATAAAATTAAAACAACGTAGGAAATACTTATTTAGATTTCCAGTGATTTTGCTTCTTATCCGATACTTTCATTTGTGGAATTAGTTATTTATTAGATATTACTTTTTTTGAAAAAACACCCAAAAATTAAATTCTTCTTCAAACCCTTCTCTAAAAGTACTTTTTTTACCCTATTTAGCCTTTAAGTTTTTTAAAATATGTAAAATACAAATTTCTATTAAAATGGTTGATTTTAAATCACAAAATATGTCCAGCGAAAGCTTTTACCCAGATAGTAACTTTTATCTTGATCAGGGCAATACTCAAAAAGAGACTACAATTACAGAAGATCAAATATCCAATATTGATAAAAATTTTGAATGGCCAAACAGCTATTGGTTTATCGCGGAAAGAACAAATGGAAGGCTTGCAATGATAGGCTTCATGGCTGTTATTATTAACTACACCTTATTTGGATGGATAGCGTATCCTTTCCTTTAGTCCAAAATTATAAAAAACAGACATTAACGCCAAAATATGAAAATACTTTTAGTAATGATTCCAGTAATTCATGAAAATGAATAATTCGAATTTTGATAAAAATGGTGTGGACAAGTCTGGTACCCATTGGCTTCAATATGCTGCTTTTGTTATGACTGCATTTGCTATTTATTTTGGTTGGGCATTTTTCAATGATGCTAGTTTTCATCTCTTTGCTGTAAAAATATTCAAGTTTTGGAATTGCAATGGGTATAACCCTCTAAGTTATTGCGTAATGCGTTGGAAAGTGAACTTTTATCCTTAAAAATAACTTTAAAAAATACTGGTCTTTTCCCTTCCTTTTTCAAAAAGCTTTATATATTCTTTTCTAGCATTTTCTCAAGTCAAAAGGGATTTTCTAATTAATCAATTGTTTTTGAAGAGTTTTCCAGTAATTCATTTAATCCCAAGATTTCTTCTTTAGTAAATTCACGATATTTTCCTGTTGGCACGTCTAACTTAATGTTCATAATTCTTACACGCTCTAATGATTGTACCCTATAGCCCAGGGAATCACACATTCTTCTTATCTGACGGTTAAGTCCTTGAGTAAGTATGATTCTGAATTTTTTTTGCCCTAATTGCTTTACGAAACAATTCTTAGTTATGGTTTCAAGTATTTCAACGCCATTACTCATGGAATGAATAAACTCTTTAGTAATTGGACGATTAACACTTACGATGTATTCTTTTTCATGATTATTTCTTGCTCTGAGTATTTTGTTTACAATATCACCATCATTAGTTAAAAAAATCAAACCTTTACTGTGCTTATCTAATCTTCCAATAGGAAAGATTCTTTTAGGATATTTAATGAAATCAATTATATTGTAAGGCTCAACTCTTCTATCAGTAGTGCAAACAATTCCAACAGGTTTATTAAAGGCTAAGTAAATATTTTTTTGTTTCTTTGATTTTTCTATTCTTTGACCTTCAACCACTACTTCGTCATCATCCTCTACCTTGGCACCTATTTCGGGAATCTTCCCATTTATGAATACTTTCCCTTCTCTAATTAGTTTATCTGCTCTTCTTCTAGAGCAATAACCTACTTCACTTAAATATTTATTTATTCTGGTAGCCATTTTATAAAAGTTACCTTTTATTTATTTTAAATATGAGGGCAAATTGTTGTTAACTTAAAGACAATTTAGTCAGAAATCTAAACTACAGATCCAAATTAATTCCATAAGTCCCAAAATTATTTATTTCATAAACATCTAAAATTTTTCATTATTTCACTATTTGAGAAACAAAGCAAAAGTAAATAATTCATGCGGCAAAATTTTTATCTTTTAAAAATAATTTTCTATGAGCACTCTAAAATATAAGATTTTATGAGAAGAAAATCTCATTAAAACTTTTGTAAATTTAAGACGAAAATTTATCAAAAAGTAGTCTATAGAATCATTCAGAAATTAATATGGTGGTAATTGAACAAAATAATATGATTAAATTTCCAAGTAAATTGTTTTATATTTCGATATTGCCCTCTTCTATTTTATATCTGGCAATTTTATATATATCCAGCCTTTATGATATCAAACTTAGTTTAGTAGTTCGAGATCTTGCTCAAACCTGTGGTTATCCAATTGGGGTTGGTATGATTTCAAATATTGGAATTTTGTTATGGGGAGCAGCTGCATCTATCTGTTTATTTACGACATTTTCGGGAAAAATTAATAGTGATATATCTAAATTACTTTTACTAGGGGGGGCATTTTCAGGCCTGCTTTGTGTAGATGATTTCTTTCTGCTTCATGATCGTTATATAGGCCCAGATTTTTTGAATCTAACATACCTAGCAATTTCTATTTTGATATTAGTTAGATTTAAAAAAATATTAAAAAAAATTGGACTTTTTAACTTGGTAATTTCAATTTTATTCCTTGGCTTATCTATTTTTTTTGATGGAGTAATACAACAAATATTTAATCAAAGTTATGAGTTAACTCAATTAATTGAAGAATGGTTTAAATTTCTTGGGATTGTATGTTGGTTAAATTTTTGGTGTAAAGCTTCATCTTATGCATTGAAATTTAGCAAATCATAAAATAATAAAAATATTTCCTTTCGATAATATTTTTGGAATTTAGTAGCCTTTTAATTTAAAACAAACTCATTTGATCAGTTTCTCTCTTCTTTACATCTTCTACAAGCCAACCATCTGGTGGCCAATTCATCATGATTGGGAATAATCCTTTTAATTCATCTGTATCTTTAACTTGTTCTGTCCATTGTTCTTCATATCCATTTGGTACTATAACAGGCATACGGTGATGTATAGGTTGTATTAAATCATTTGGTTCAGTTGTTAAAACGCAGCAACTTTCAAGTTCTGCTCCATCTGGTGAGGTCCATTTACTCCAAATTCCTCCCAACCAAAAAGTCTCATAATTTGCTTTTCGAACCCGATATTTTTTTTCAAAAAACCCACTCGCAGGTATTAAACACCTTTTATGTTTCCAACTTGCACTAAATAATTTTTTTTCTTCTACTGTTTCTGATCTTGCATTAAATGGTCTTGGTCTCGCTTTATCAAATGGATCTTTCGCCCAAGGGGAAATAAAGCCCCATTTCATAAAAGTAGTTTTCATTCTTCCTTCGTTTTTAATTACAAGCACAGGATCATTAGGTCTTATTAGATTTTGAATCTCGTACTTAGAATCAAGTCCACTTGGATAGTCTTTTTTCAAAACCTTTGGTAACTTCTCAAATTTAGTTTTTAGCTCAAATCTTCCACACATTAATTTATAAATTTTTTAAAGCTTACTCAAAAAAGCGTTAAATTTTCCTTATTTTAAATCTACTTAAAGTTTTCTCAAATAAAAAAACAATTACATAATCTAAGAAAGTTTTAATCTAAATCATTAAGATAAAATGTAAATATAGAAAAGCTTCCTCAATTTTAATTTTAATGTTTCAAACTTAAATTATGACAGATCCAATTCTTTATTTATCAATGTTGTTGGGACTTGGAGGAGTTTATGTATTAATTTCATCCTTTCATGATGATGACGATGGTGATGATGGAGGAAAATATATTTATAATCCCGAATACGTATAGCTAACGAGATTGTTGATGAGTTTATAAAACAACAGTTCTGAAGTTGAAAGTTTTTTTAGTAAATAAAATATAATCGTAAAAATTTCTTAAGAATACTTGAGTCATATCGCCCTTTATTTCAATAAATCTAATCTATTATATTAATTTTTAAAATTAATTGTTGGTCCTCTATCCGTATATGTTTGTGCCTTAAACCGTACATTCTTGTTCGTCGGTTGATAAGTATGCCTAGTTAGAACTTAGTAGTAGAAGAAATAAATTAAATGCCTTCAACACCAATCAAATCTTGTAATAAATATGTGTTGAGTTACAAAGATTCATCAAATAATACACATGAAGTTGGCTTTTATGCTCGCGATGCATACGATTGTCTAATGCTTGCGAGAGAATTTAACTCTTACGTACATGACAATCCAGGATCTGTAATCAGAATCCAACGAAAATTTTGAGGAAATTAATTATGAATTTAAAAAGATCACCATTCGCAATTCAAGATAAAAATGCAAGAGATCTTGACAATGCAATAGACACTCCAACTATCGCAGATTTAATGAGAGAACAGAAGGTTCCTCAATATGTAGGGAATACAGTTCACCATAGAAGAGATTTAGACTCTCTTGGTTAGTTTATTAAAATAGCCAGTTACTAATTTTTAAAATTAACGATCATAATTAATTTTTGTTTTTCATTCATAAGATAATATCCTCTTCCTCAAGTTTGTTTTTAAGCTCTATAGGCATATACGCAATATCTTTTTTTATTGCATTAATTGCGTCTATATACTTTTCAGGCTCAGCTAAAAGCATTTTTATTAAATTATATTGACTTTCAATTTCTTGAGAAGAGAATTTGCCCATAAAAAAAAGAGGGTTTTATCCCTCTATGTTAGAACTACTGTCAATCATTTAAAAGATTGACTATTAATTCGAGGCTGATGCTATTTCTTTATGGACGGAGAGAAATTCACTATCTGTTAAAACTGGTGTAACTTCAATTTCTACTCCAAAATTATCGACCCAGATATTACTCCATTTCCAAATGTTCTGATGATTTGAAGATTCAACTATTGCCCAACCGTTAGCTCCTTCAGGATTTACAACTCGATTGACAACTTTAAACCCATCAAATTCATCACCTTCGCATCCTCCTTCCACAAAACCAGCAAAAGCTTCTGCCCCTTGCATGTGACTTTCTTGATCTGGAAATTGCCAGTGTACGATGTAAGTTTGCATGAATTAAAACATTTTTTTAATTATTAATTATCAAATTTAAAAATTAAATAAAAAGTCTTTAAACACTAATTAAAAGACTATAAGCCTGGGAGGCAAAATAACAAAAAAAAAGACTCTTACGAGCCTAGGTGATGGGGACTCCTATAATGACAAATTAATCAGAAACTAACAACCCCACCAATAGGTAATTTTTATTACTTGCAAACACCATATATAGTGCTAGGATTTCTAAAAAGCTGGGTGATGGGGATTATCCCGCTTTTGGACTGGGGCGAAGCTAACGCCCTTTTTTTATGGAAAATCAACTTAAATCAATAAAGACAGACCAAGGATTAAGCTATATTAATCTTTTGAAGATAATCCCAAGCAATCTTCAATGATTAGTGGAATTTTAATTTCTTATATTTGTTTTTCATACGAAATCAATCAATCCTGTCATGAAAAGATATAGTATTGCATCAAATGAAAAATCAAGAAAAGAAAACCAAAATCTATTAAAGGGTGGCGCAAACACATAGATTCAATAGTTTTAAAAAAAGTGGATAGGTACTTTACCTAAAATTTGACATTATTAAAAATTAACTGCTAGATAAGCCTCAGAGAGAAGGATTAACTATGAAAAAAGACATTTATTCAAACATAAAAAATTTTGATGCTTTAGAAAGTTTTTTTGAATGTATAACTTCTTGTAGTATCAATAGTGAAGGAGTAGATTGCACAACAGCTTGTTATGTAAAACATTTAGAACCAAACAATATTGATTACCCTTTAAAATTTTTATAAGCAAATATGATCAATAATTGTTAGGTTTAATAGATGGTATTTCCCCCTGCTCAAGTTGTTTTTGGACTATTGCTTTTATCTATAGCAGTTGTTCTAATTTGGGACATTAGGTACAGTCCTTTTGGAGAAGACGAAGACGGAATTTAGTCTTCAACTAGGAAGCTGATTTGTAGGTGGTGCGCAAAATCGCCGCTTCTTTCTTTTGAGTCTTTTGTAAACGACGAAAGAGACTAATAATAACAATGTAATGACTATTGAATTAATCATATTAAGTAGTTTTATATATATGAAAACAAATATGTTCTAAATATCAATGATTAAAGTCATTTTTTCAAAAAGTAGCT
The DNA here is from genome assembly GCA_003279115.1 of Prochlorococcus sp. AG-347-E03. Lineage (GTDB taxonomy): Bacteria > Cyanobacteriota > Cyanobacteriia > PCC-6307 > Cyanobiaceae > Prochlorococcus_A. The sequence goes on from QCBG01000011.1 coordinate 18,797, forward strand.
AATTATGGACTAATTTTTAATATTAATCTTTGATATTAGTTATCCAAAACAACCTAGAGAAAATGTTTATCTGACCAAAAGTAATTTCTATTAATAAGAATAAATCACTTTTTCTTATTTCTCATTTGATATTGCAGAACAGCTTTTAGGTGTTGTACTTCTTTTTCTAAAGTCTCAATTCTTTTTTCTAGTTCTTCATTAGTTGCCATATGTTTGGGAGATAAATTCCTTGTTATTTATACTATTAAAAATGTGAATTCTTACCCATGACAAACTTAAAATAAGTATTAGAGCCTATTGATGGGCATAATTTCTCTAGATAAATTATGCAGAGTATAAATTTCGGGGGAATTTATGAGTGGAGATTATGAGACACTAGAAATCAATCAACCTAAAATTACATATTTTCAAAAAAGATCCGAAAACAATACTGAATGGTTAGATGAATTAATCAATCAAATTGAAGATATGAAAAACAATATATCCAAATCTGCTTAATGACAGAAACAGAGTTTAAAGAATTAGAGAAATTTGTAAAAGATAATGTATACAACGACTAGTTAAAAGATTTAAATTTAAGGGAAGTTATAGACAGAAACAAAGAATACGAATGAGATCAAATTTTCGAACAAACATTCGACTAGCTACAAACATTCTTTTAGTTATTGTTACTTTTGCTATTGCTTTAAAAATTACTCCAATAGCAAAGGTATATCAGGAGAAAAATTTATGTATTAAATATTTAAAACATCAAATAGATCGAGACGAACTTATCAAAAGACTAAGAATAGTTAAACAAGCTAATCCATCTAGTATTTGTGAATCTATCCTTAATACAAATACTTGATTATAAATAATGCATATTTTTCTAAGAAATTTTAAATTTTTTATTTTTTTATTTTCATTATCTCTAAATTTCAATAGTTATTTAAATGCACATATGAGGGGTACATTTCTTACTGAAGAGGACGCAGAAAATAGATCTTTAGAACTTGGTTGCGAAGGCATACATAAGAACCAAGATAAATGGATGCCATGCAAAAACGAAAAAGAATTACATATTTATTTGAGGAAATAAATGGGGAAATTAAAAACCGATAAAAGAAAAATCCACAGAAAAATAACGGCACTTTCAGCAATCCCTTTACTAATTACTATTTTATCTGGGGCTATTTATAGTATTCTGCAACCATTAGGGGTAGATGCTTTTTGGTTAATCAAATGGCATACAGGTAATTTTGGCATCATTAATTTGCAACCTTTCTACTCGATATTTCTTGGTATGGCATCAATAATCTCTATAGTGTCTGGCCTAAGACTATTACAAGAAAGAACTAAGTTAGATCCTAAGTAAGGCCAAACTAATTAATACTATTTGCTCCGCCACTGACTAAGAAAATTATGGCTCCTAGTACCATTGTTGCCACGCCCATATAAGGGTATTTCTTAATTCTTGATTTGGTAATAGGAAGCCATGAAATGTATCTATCAGATTTATTTAATTCAACTTTTTTTTGTCTAGGTGGCAATCCTAATTCCTCTCTTCTTTTAGCTTCGCCCATAATCTTAAATTTATTTATATCACAATATTAAAAATTATGTTCTGAACCTGCGAGTTAATTTTATTTAAAAAATAAGCCTTTTAATAAGGATAAGTTATTTAAGTTTATTTAGCCTTCTTTAAATATAGATTCTTTGTATTTGCCTGATCTGACGTAAATAACAAAATTAATATAGTTCCAACTAGAGATGAAAAAATCATTGTCAACCCAACTACTTCAACCATCTCACTAGGCAGATAATTTAGAAACATAATAAATAGATCTCTTATTTAAATTTAGCAATTGTATTTTTTATGTAAAGTAAGTAATCCTCCTTTAATTTCGAAAATAACTTTCTGAGACTTTTTAATCTTTATTTATTTTTATTTGCGGGATAAATCTAGTTCTAGCCGATCACAATTTTCTTACTTAGCTATTCCTATTTTCTTAAGCAATTTCAGGTAAGTTAAGGCCCAATTACCAAAGGTAAAAGAGATTGTCGTATTTTTTGTGGTTGGGAATAATTTTTTAGAACGAATAGAGGTTAATTTAGAGAATTTCTTAATAGTCTCTGCTTCTAGATTATCCATATACAAATTTTTTTGTACACCTCGATTTTTCTTCTGTGGCAAATAATTTTCTATAAACCATAAGACTTTATCTAACTTTGATTTATTGGTTGAGTTATTAAATTGTTTATATTTCTTTTTAAACATTTTTATTTACCTCTTTATTACTAAATTAAATTTGCCATTTTTAAACTGCAAATCAATAGTAAAAGCATCAAAATAATTTTCTTTTAATAATCGAGAATCAGAAAAAGAAATTCATTTAAATTATCGTATTTCTTTATAAAAAAAGAGGGTTTAAACCCTCTCTTTTTATTCAGTTCCAAATAAGAATTAAAATTTTTTAGTCTTTCAATTTTATTCCTTTTTGTGCTTGCCTGATTCTTTCTTCAAAGACGGATCTTCTGTATGGAGTTACTTCTCCATTTTTAGTTGCCAAAAGTTTGGCTTTGTAAAGCCTATTGGCTCTTTTGATTTTTTCTCTTATTTGTAAGAGGTTATTCATGGTCTTGTGCAGTTAATGAGAATCCCGTTCCCTATTCCCATGTCATGCGTCCAGAATTATAAACTTGGATGAACGTAAATGAACCTTAACACCTTGTAAAAAATAACGCGAGATTAATTTTTACTAATTATTTTCTCAAAAATAAAGACTGTATAAATTGAAAAAAAAAATCATTCTAATATTAATTACATTAAGTTAAGAAAATAGTCTGAGAACCATCATTTTTATTCTGAATAACTATTTTTTTATTTGGAAATATATCTGATAATATTCTCTTCAAATTTGAATTATCTGAAGAAATTTCATTTTCTATATTTTTTGAATTAATTTTCCAATTTTCATCTACAAATAGTTCTTTGTCATCATTTTTTTTTATCTCAACTGATGTCTTATTTATAATCTTAAGTAACAATTCGGAATCATAATCTTTAAATTCTTCATAGCTCTCTTTGAAACTTTCAATCATTATTTAAAAATCTAATGTTTCTAAATCTTGCATGAGAAATTTCAAGAATACAAGGTATTAATTACCTAAAAATTTCTTTTAAAATAAAAAATTCGGATAAAATTAAAAAATTTTTCTGTAAAATATTTAAATTCAAAATAGTTAAAGAATGATATTTAAAAAGATTAATTAACCATTTACACGATTTATTTACTTGTTAATTTGCAAATAAGCAATTCAGGAAAAATGGCAAGAATAATTAACAAAAAAATTAGACTTTTAAGATGGTTAAACTCAGGCATGATACTACCATTTATCATTATGGCGGCATGCTCATCTATTATTCTTTATGGTGTCTTATTTATGCTAATAAGATAGGATTCTAATTTAGGCAGCTAAGTTTTCCTCTGATTCAGATTTAATCATTGCAGCTTTTTTTAATAAACTAACTACTTCTTTTCTTCCAACTGCCTTATCAGCTTCACTCATTATTTCAGCATATTTTTTATTTTTTTTTTTCATAAATAGTTTTAATTTAATCCAAAATTACAACACTATATGATGGTGTCAATCGTAAATAATTCTCCTATATTATTTCTTTGATTATATTTGCGCAATGAAAATTGTTGATTTATTATCCTTAAATTTTTTTTATTGATAATGCCAAAGAATAATATCAAAATTAACAATCCTTATGATTAAGCAATATTATTGAAGGATTTGAAAACATAAAATAAACCTCCAATTAGGATCAATATTGCAACTCCATAAAAAAGAAAAGGGATGATTGGATATTTATACAAAGTAGATCTTACCTTTTTTTGTATGGATTTTTTATCAAGTTTAGGTAACTTTATATCTTCAGTTTTTTCTCTAGGCGGAATACCTAAATTTTTTCTTCTCTTTGCCTCTCCCATAATTAATCCTGAGGTATTCCCATACATTTTAAATAATTGTTATCAGCTAAATCTAAAATTTGATTCCATTCTTCATGAGATGTTTCCAAATTATTTTTAAAATCTTTTTCAAATTTAAGAATACATCTTTTTTCTATATTTTCTGGAGAATTATAATTTCCTAGAAAAGAAACACTCAAATACGATACTGATGAAACAACTATAATTACTTTAGGAATTCTAAAACTATTCATATCGCAGATTATATTTCCTTATAAATAAATAGGTTACTTTTAGGTTTTATAATTAATTTAATCTATTAAAACAATTATCAAATGATAAATTCGATAAATTTTAACCATTTACCTATTCAGGATTTGGTTGTTTCAGGGATAATAATCTTTATAATGTCGACGATTATTGCCAATATTTATGACCCATTATTAGGAATAACTTATGCATTTGGTAATATACTTACTCTTACTTTTTTGAGTTGGTTATACAAAGAGACATGGAGTGATCCAAGGAAATAAATCAAATGCAGTTAAAGATAAATAAAAAACTACTTCTGTATTTTTAACTTTGAAGAATACCTTATATTCACAATATAGGTTGCAACAAGAGATAGTATCAAAAAAAATAATAAGCTTTCCAAGGTGGATTGGGGCATAACCATGAGTAGTACCAAAAATGATATATCTTTAGAGAAACGAATTCTGCAAAAAAATCAACCCTTTCATTAATTTTTTATTCTCAAACTTATAAATTTAATTTGTCATATAAAATCACCGAGATTTAGATTAAAATTAATTTGAAAAATATTTTTCAGCCCTCCTTAAAGCTTTTATTGCACCTTTATAATCAAGACTTTTAAATTTTTCCTTACTTTTTTGTTCCAGCATTTTTACTATTTGATTTCTCTTTATTTCATCAATTTTCAGCTTATGATCGAATATAAGATCAAATTTTGAGGCATACAAACTAGACAATTCTTCTCTATATTTTTCAATTATTTTTTCATTACAAGATTTCGATTTCAATATTGCATTAGACTTCATTTTGTCTTCTATTGCCCCTTTAAAATTTCCTAATTTAAATTTCTTTTCACTAGATCTCATTAGCTTAATAATATTTCCCAATATCAATTCATTAGAATCTTTCATTTATTTATCTGACCATATATTAATGCTATCAGAATAAAGAAAAAACAACTTATTTTTTTTTAACACTCAAAAAATTAAATAGTTAACCAATAACAAGTCCTTTTTCAAGAAGTAAATCGAAAACCTCCACACTTTTCGTTTTCCCAAATTGGGGGGGCTTATGTAAATCTAATATTTCAGCAAGGCACATAATCCAATAAGTATCTTTTTTTAAATTTAGACCTTCGCAAATATGGATGGGGGCCGATTTAAAACAGCCAAATTCTGTTGATATATTAATATTCATGATTTGAGTTTGAAGTTCCAGACTTAAAAGTTCTATTTCTTGCTCAGAAAGAGATGTTCCAAAAGAATAAGATTCAATCAAAAGTTGATAATTCATAAAAGATTTATTTTTTCAAGAAATCCATCTAGTTATTTTTGTACCCGCATAAATATGGCCTGAAGCTTCAACAATAGGTTTTGTTTCAGGATTCATAAAAATATCGTATAGAACATTTTCTGGCCCTTGAAAAATTACAGTTGCCCTTTGAGGATCATCTAATGATTTACCAATATAAAATGTTTTAACTCCCATTTCTTTAAACATCGACTGCTGTTCTTCAGCACTCATATAAGATTCATATTGTTCAAAAGTATTACTTAGTTGAAAATCTAGAATGGTCGTTTCAATAGTCATAGTAATAATGAGACGTTTTTAGATTATAAATCTTTTTGCAAAAAAAAATAATAAAATAAATAAGATATATTTAGTTATTGGATTTAAAGAAATCACAATGCAATCCAAGAATAAATAATTAATTTAATGTCTTCCAACTCTGATTCATTAAAAGAAAAGCTTACAGAAAATTTTACTGAATTTTCTCAACTATCTGACTATTCTTTTATGAATTGTCTTAAAGCAGATCCTCAATCAACAAAAGATGGAAGTGATCATAAGCCGCGTTCAGTATATTCAGGCCATTACGTACCAGTTCTTCCAACTGCTATTCCAGAACCAGAATATATCTCCCATAGCAAGAAACTTTTTAAAGAACTTGGACTAAGCTCAGATCTCACTAGAGACAATGATTTTTGTCGTTTTTTCTCAGGTGATATTTCTGTTGCTGATTATCCAATGAGTCCTGTTGGTTGGGCAACAGGTTATGCATTATCAATTTACGGGACTGAATATACCCAACAATGCCCTTTTGGCACTGGCAATGGTTATGGCGATGGTAGAGCAATTTCTATTTTTGAAGGTTTATTCAATGGGAAAAGAATGGAGATGCAACTTAAAGGAGGAGGTCCTACTCCCTACTGTCGTGGAGCAGATGGTAGGGCTGTATTGCGTTCTAGCGTACGAGAATTTCTGGCACAGGAATGGATGGATGCTCTGGGGATACCTACCTCAAGATCTCTAACACTTTATGTCTCACGTTCAGAAATAGTTAGAAGACCATGGTATTCCAAAGGTTCCAGGTTTTTTGAACCTGACATCATGATTGATAATCAAGCAGCAATTACTACCAGAGTCGCGCCATCTTTTTTACGTGTTGGTCAGATTGAACTTTTTGCAAGACGAGTTCGCAATAATGCTCATGATGAGGCCCTCAATGAACTAAATATGATAGTTCAACATCTTATAGATAGGAACTATAGTGATGAAATTGAATTTGAGATTTCACTTGAAAGTAAGGTAATAAAACTGGCTTCTTTATACAGATCAAGACTCATATCACTTATAGCCAACTGGATGCGAGTTGGTTATTGCCAGGGTAACTTCAATAGTGATAATTGTGCCGCTGGAGGTTATACCTTGGATTATGGCCCTTTTGGATTCTGTGAATTATTTGATCCAAGATTTCAACCATGGACAGGTGGAGGTGAACATTTCTCCTTTTTTAACCAACCTTCTGCTGCGGCAATAAACTTTAAAACATTCTCTTCTTCGCTTAGCCCCTTACTTTCAGAAAGCAAACAAGCTCAAGAAAAGTTAAATCAAATCGAAAAGGATTTTTCAGAATTGATGAACAAAGAGTTGAAGAAAATGTGGGCGAGCAAAGTTGGTTTAGAGCATTACAACGAAAATCTCATTAATGAATTGTTTAATCTTATGGTAATTTCAAAAGCAGACTATACAATTTTGTTCCGTAAACTCTCTGCTATACCTGATAACTTAGATTCTTTAAAAGGCAGTTTTTATTTACCAATTAATGATGAGCTCAAGATTCGATGGGGAGTCTGGCTTAAAAACTGGCAATCAATCTTGAAGAAAGAGGGAAATACTAAAGCAAAATCAGCTTCAATGAAATCTCTTAACCCAGTTTATACCTGGCGAGAATGGATGATTGTTCCTGCATATGAAGATGCCGAAAAAGGAAATTACACAAAAATAAAGGAGTTACAGGATGTTTTTAGTAATCCATATATAGAACAATCCTCAGAAATAGATCAAAAATATAATCGTCTAAGGCCAAGCCAATATTTTAACTACGGAGGCGTATCTCACTACAGCTGTTCTTCATAAATGCTGAATTCTCAAAATGCCGATTGAATAACTTAAAAAAATCTTATTTATTTATAGTTGTAGGCATTCCAACTACTGATACAACTCCCACATGAAGTATAGCTGTCTTCTTTCCTACATTTTTAACATAGTGTGCACCCCCATTATTACTCTCAATAAATGCATCACCTGCTTTAAAGAAATTAATTTCTTCACCCCTAACATGCTTTAATCTGCCTCTTGTAACATGAATCAACATTGGGGAAGGATGCGTATGAATTGGGGTTTTCATGCCAACTGGAATCTTTACTTTTAAGAGTCTTAATTCAGGCTTACCCTCGAGATAATTTAAATTTTTGCCACTAAGTCCTTTTGAACTTTGAATAATAGGTAAAACTTCAATCTTTTCTTCTGCGTTAGAAGGTTGAGGCAGAACTAAAGCTCCAATAAATAGTAAACAGATTGGAATAATATTTTTTAATTTCATTAGATATTTGTTTTCAGTTATATTATAAGTTTTACAAAATAATAAACTTAATTTATTTTTTATATAACTTTTCTAATTGATTAATTTCATCTCTTAAATCCTTACCTCTCTTATTCAATTTATTATTTTTATTTATTATTGGGATAATCCACCAAGCTTGAAGACCTAAAAACATAAATACTAGAATCAATAATTCAAAAGTACCAGGCTGCATTTGATAAAAAACCTTTCTATATTATTAACATTATTTTAAAAGTTATTAATCATTCATGAGATATTCAAAATTTCTAAGCTGCCTCTAATTCAATATTAAGTTCAATACCCTTTGAAATGATTGCTTCTTTAAATTCAATAAGTTTGAAAATTATTCTTTGCTTCTCTTGATCAGTTTTATAGATATCCTCTACAACTTCATGCATTGCAAGTGTTACTTTTTGTAGTTTGATTTCTAAATCTTCCCTATAATTCATAAGCTTAGAGAAATTACATTTTTTATTAAAAAACAAAATAATTATTTGTAAATAAGTACTTAACCTTAAAGGGATTGACAGCTAAACAAGAAGGATATAATTTATAGTACAAACGTATTAACATTTACCTAACCAATCAAAGGTAAAGCATGGAGCCTAAGTACTCATTTGGTTGTAGCACTAACAAGCCAAACGGATGCCTACTAAATCCCGAAGGCAGCAGAATGATCTTTTTCGAAGAATGCAAAAATTCTACTAAACCTAATTTTAAAATTGATACACATCTTTTCTATACAAATCACCTTGGAGAACCTGGAGGGTACAAATCCTCTGAAAAACTAAATATAAATTTAGCCTGGGAAAAGTGGCATGAACTTCGCCAAAAAGGGTGGACAGAAGTCTCTCACAATTATGGATAAGGACCCATGCAAATAAAAAGTCTTTATAAATGTAAGGTGCAGACTAGCTCCTTTTTTTTTATCTTGCTATACCAATACTAAAAGATGACTTAACTTCTTCTCCTTCAATAAAATATTGTGGAATTAACTGAGCTAATTAAGGATTACGTTGCTACAGAATTATTATCAAGTATTGAACTTGACTTTCTTGAAGGAGAATTATGGGAAACCACTGAAAATATCTCAGAAATAAATACAGTTATCAAAGCTCCAAAAAATATATGTAAGAAATTAGAACTAGATGAAAAATCTTGTTGGCAATTATGCTGTGCAGCCGTTCTTGATTCCTCAAGACCATTAAAAAATGGACAAAATAGAGTTGATGATTTTAAAAAACTAATTAATCGATATCAAATTAGCTCAATATAAAAAAAAGAATCAATGATACGTTTACTTATTACATCAATTCTTTTTTTTATGCCACTAGGAAGTTTTGCTGATGAAAAGCAAAGAGAAATTGAGAATGAAGCTTTAAATCTCGTTATTAAAAAATACGGAAAAGGCTTAGAAAATAGATTAAAAGGAACGGGAGTAACTCCCAGCTATCGAAGTTGGTATGAAAATGATTGTTTTGTAAGTATTGCAGCAGGTAGATACCAAAAAGATACTTGGACTGCTATAAAGTGGTTTAGCGTAAATGTCTGTTCTGAAACAGCTGAAATAATGGAAAGTGAATGAAGGAAATAAGACGCATATTAGTTTTGCAGCATTTAGAAATAGAGGGACCAGGTCTTTTTGAAAAATTTGCTAAAGAAAGAGATTTAAGAATTGAAATTATTCGTTTAGATAAAAAAAATGCTCTGCCGCAAACAAAAAAAGGTGACTTAATTTTAATTATGGGTGGACCAATGGGAGTTAAAGATATTGGAAGCGACAGATATCCATGGCTAAAGTTAGAAAGAGATTTTATAAAAAAAGAATTAGAAAATGAGAGACCTATAATCGGTGTTTGCTTAGGTGCGCAGTTGCTTGCAAGTGCTGCTGGAGGAGATGTGGAAATTCTTAAATATGGATCACCTCCAAAAGCATTACCAGAAATTGGATGGTCTCAAATTTTTATAGACAAATCAAATAAAGAGTTTAAAGCACTGTTTGAATTCCCTTTTCATGTACTGCATTGGCATGGAGATAGGATTTTATTACCTAATAAAGCAGTACTCATTGCTAGTAGCGAGCGTTGTAAGGAACAGTTTTTTAGGATTGGTAATTTTGCTTACGGATTGCAATTCCACATAGAGACTACGAAGGGGATGATAAATAAGTGGATTAAAGAAGATAAAGAATTTGTCCTTAAAGGATTGGGCTCAAATGGTCAGGATATTTTAAAAGAAGAGAATAAAAAATATATTGATAAAACTTTTTTAAAAAGAAAACTTCTAATAAGTAAATTATTTGAATTATTAGATAATTAAGAAGGGAATAATCATCCAGTAAAAAAGGGCTCGTTAAAGCCCTGAAAAAAATTTAGAAAGGATTTTACTAGAAAATTCCTGGAAGAATTTGACCAGTAAAATAATAAGCTCCCAAAAGAGCAAAAATTCCAAGCATTGCGGCTTTACCGTTAAGCTTTTCAGCTTTTTCGGTCATAATTTTTTTTGCGAATTCCATAATAAAATAAAATAGGTTATGTCTAAAAACTAATTATTAAGATTTTAGAATGATGTAGTTTTTTCTACAAAATTAATATCTTTCTAAAGATTTAAAATAAATACTTAAATAACGAATTGAACTATTAATATTTTGCTAACCATTCAGCACAGCGTAGCAAGCCTCAAAAAACAATTATTTAATAATTAATGTTACGGTTATGCTACATATATGTATTAAATATTTTGAAAATAACTTTATTTTGGCTAAATACTTTACATTTGTTAATAGTAGTGTTACATTAATTAACAATTACATAAATTAAATGGCTAATTCAAACGTTACTACTGAATCAGGCGGCAGGCAGAATATGTTTCCTACTGAGACACGCCCTTATATTGATGAGACTGTTTCATACGACAGCTACCCACAAAATGCAGAAAAAGTTAATGGTCGTTGGGCAATGATCGGGCTTGTTGCATTAGTAGGTGCTTACGTTTCAACTGGACAAATTATTCCTGGCATTTTCTAATGAGCCCACTTTCAGGTTTTTTAGCCGTAATTGTTTTCTTTACAGCCATCCTCGTTGCTTATTTAACCAAGCAATTTCAAAACGAAAATTTAAACTATTCATCTTTTAATCAAATGAAAAACACAGACACAAAAATCAAAACAATCGAAAAAGAAAAAGTTGTTGCTGAAACTCTTAATGGCAGATTCGCAATGCTTGGACTAATTGCTGCTGTTGGAGCATATCTAACAACAGGTCAAATAATTCCTGGTTTCGTTTAAAACTAACTCTTTAATAAAATACAACGCACTAAAATGGAAAATTCAAAACCAACTTATTGGCAAAACGCCGAGAGAACTAATGGAAGAATGGCAATGATGGGTCTATTCGCCTTAGTTGTAAATTATGGCTTATTCGGGTGGATAATCCCAGGAATTTTTTAAAATGAATTTAGGCTTACTTTTTCTTAAAGTAAATACTTTAGGAGTTATAACTCTTTCTGAACTTGATTGGATAACTAATCATCAATCTGAATTTTCAAGACTGGATATGGCTTTAGTTATTAAAATTGGCCGTCTTATGGATTCTGGAATAGTAGAAATTGATAATAGATTGCCTGTTTAATTTAAAAAAATTGATCGTTATGAGTGTTTGTCAATAGGGATAATGACAAGCACTTTTTCATGAGAAAAAATATTTGCAAAAAAAGAGATTGTTTCTTAACTTAAAAACAATCTCTCAATTACCTAATTCTTACATGAAAATTTCAAGTAAGCTCATTGATTTTAACTGATTTTTTTTTATAGTAAATATTTAAAAGTGCTTTTGTTATTTATCTTTTTAAACCACCTCTTTTTATCCATAGGAACCAAGTAACCCAAATAGGAGGGAGAAATCTTATTAAAAGAAAAATTTTATATAAATAAAATGGGGCATTTTCACTTTGAAAAAAATTTATAAAAAAAGTAGAGATAGTTACCCAGAGTAAAATTATTAATATATTTGCTCCCAACAAAGCGAACTTATTTTTTTTAAATATTTTTGGCATAAGTAAAATTTTTATATTTTTAATTTTAAATAATCTCAGGAAATAAATTACACATTTTCAAAAAAACTTTAAATTTAAAATCCATATCCAAATAAAAAAAATACTAAATTTTAACCCCTCTCCAAACAACATTCCAAAAGCAATAGGGGGGGAAAATATTAAAAAAAGAATAGAGAATAAACTAAATAGAGCAAATGATCCTCTTAGAAAAAAATTCTTTCTATTTTTTCTTCTTAAATTTTTTAAGGTATTCCACTCCCATTCGATAAACCTGTAAAACTTTTCTGATAATAAAAATAAATACTTCATTAATATTATTAGTTTATATCGGCTTTTCCTATTTATAAAATTAAATTCTCCTGTTAGCAATAAACTTTATCTCCTTCTTCAGAAAGATAATAAATTCTATTTTCTGAACTTATAAAGAAAGTTAATCCCTTATATTGTGATCTTCTAAATTTTTCTAATCTAAGTTTATGTAAATCCCAATTATCTGTACTTATATCAGGATTAAATTCTTGTTCTTTTAAGAAAGGTATATAAGGTGCATTAATTTTTGTTTTTTTAGCTAACTTATTGTTTTGTTTTGAATAAAGTAATAGAAAAAAAAGTACTAAAAAAGTAATCAGTAAAAGAATTAATAATATTTTTGTCATTGTCACTTTTTCTAATTTGAAAAAACTTTATTTAGGAGAATCAAAAACTTTTCAAAATAAATTTTTTTAATAAGTAAAAAATCCTATTTTTATATTCTTGTATTTTTTAATACTTAATAAGGTTGTACTTAAATCAGATTATAAAAATAGGCGCATTTTTAACATGACTCAAAATTCGATGAATACTCCCTATGCAAAAAGAGTAGCTGAAAAATTTAGAGAGGCTCAAAACTATCTTAAAACAAATGGTTTCACTAGATCAACAAAACATTTACTAGAAGATATCGAAAATTCTGTTGAAAAGTAATAATGCAAATAGCTCCTGACTTACCACAATTACAATACGGATATGACGATGGTTTTACAACCGTTTTTTTTGGTTTAATAGGGAGTTGTTTGGGATGCCTCTTAATTTTGTTAATTTCCTTTTTTGAATTTAAATTAAAAAAACCAAAATAGTGCGCCTTCAAGGCAAAATAAAATTTTATAAAAATTCTTTACCTTTGTTTGAATTTAATCTAAATTAAAATAGCAATAGAATTTACTAAGAAGCTAATCTTTAATCTGCAAATAAAAATAATTTCTGCTTTATTAATTTTGTTAAACCTTACAGGTTGTTCTTTATATTTTGGGCGGAAAAATTATTTAACAGAAAAAAGAAATAATATTAACCTTGAAATTATTAAAAATTTCTCTAAGGCGATTTCAAGGGATCCAAATAATTCTACTTTTTATTTAGAAAGAGGGAGAGCTAAGAATGAATATGGGGATTTCAAAGGAGCAATTAAGGACTTTAATAAGTCATTTAAAATCAGTCCAGAACTGAGAATTATCTTTTATAGGGCAAATTCCAAATACAAATATGGGGATTTCAAAGGAGCAATTAAAGATTATGAAAAGTTGAATTTCTTTGAGAAGTATAGGGATCAGATTTTTTATAATTTGGCTAGCGCTCAGTTAACAAATTTTGATTATCAAAATGCTATCAACAACTACACTAAATCTATTAAATACGATGATGACGATGAATTTACATACCTATATAGAGGAAATGGAAAATTCAAACTAGAGGACTATCAAGGATCATCAATAGATTATGGTAAGTCTCTCGAAATTAATGACAGATCTTATATCGCTTTTAATAATCGAGGCGTTAGTAATTTTAAATTAAAAAATTATAGAAGTGCTTTGGAAGATTTTAAAAAATCTCTTAAGATTAATCCTCGGAACTATAGTACTCTTTACAACAAATCACTTACGCATTTTGAATTAAAAGAAATTAAAAAAGCTTGCACTAACTTAAAAAAGTCAATCAAGCTTGGTAAAGAAGTATTTAAAGGTGAATATTTAAAAATATGCCTCTAAATTTTTTATTGGAATTTTTGATTCAAAAGATTAAATTTAGTCCATTTCGGCTAATGAAGCTTCTAGCTCCTGAATTTCAGCCTGCAGCGAGGAAGTATCTTCACCTGCAGCCGCTGCTTTGGACAATTGTCTTTTTTTGAAATTCAATTTGGTACTTAATTTTTTAGATTTCATAGCACCAGGTTTGGCACCGCCACCGCCGCCGCCGCCGCCGCCGCAAGCTAAGAGATGGTTTTCATTGTGAATTTCATATTCGACACTTTCTGAGAAATGATTTGCAAGTAATTCTGTTCCAAAGAGACTTAAGGGAACGGCAAGTAATGCTCCAAATGTTAATTGGGAAAATTTGTTTAACTTCATTTAAAAAAAATTTTTAATATATTATTACTCTTAGTGAGGATATCGATAAAAAAAATATATTAATTAATAATTAAAAAAATTTAAACTTATTTAGTTTTAATATCAAGAATTTCAATGGCAAGCATAGAAGCAAGTTCGCTGGCTGCAAATTCTGTAAAATGGCTATAATCGATAAACCAATTAGTGTTTTCAGCTTTTTGGGAATAATCGATCGACTTTATTTTTTTATTTCTTCTCATTTCACTTAATAGAGTTTCTCTATAATCCTTTTCAATTAAATGCATCTCCCTTTCCAAAATTTTAAGTGGGTAAACTGGATTGCCAATTAAATGTTTTATCCCAATCAAATATTTATAATCATTACTTTTCAATTGTTTTTCTGATAAGGAACTAAAATAATTTGGTGCATATACATAAATGTATTTACTATCTAAATTAAGATTGGAAGTTGAACTTATATTCCTTAATGTAGATTGAATTGCATAATTTTTTATATTCTGATATTCAGCGAAATCTAAATTCAGTCTCTGTTCCAGGACCTCTTTAAGATTCTTATTTTTTATTTTTGTTTCTAAATTTATTGTTAACTGTTTCTTTTCATAAGTGCCTGGCTTCAACTTATTTTTAGATCTTAAATTATCTATATAAGAGAGAAGATTACTGCTTTTTCTTACCGAATTTGAAAATGCGGCAAATCCACTTCTCATATTTCCTAGTGAGCTACTAGTTAAAAAATTTATATATTCAATATTATTTTTATCAATCATCATGCCATTAGCAAAACTATATTCGTTTCTTTTCGTATCATTTTGAGATAAAAGCCTTATAAAATTCCAGAAATCTTGGATACCTCCAAAACTTACTATTAGCCTTAAACGAGGCAAATCATCATTGAAGGGTTCAGCATTTAAATATCTAAAAGTTTCTACATGTTCTTGCCAGGTATTAAACCCAGCATAGGCAGCATTTACAAGGTCAATTTTAGGATTTTCATTTCTTAAGTTTTTTTCTAACTGACTGGCAAAAGTTTTCTCATTTTCAAATCCAAAAAGTCCCTCCCCCATAGCAACGCTATTGCCTAATAGCAGAATTCCATAAGTATCCTTTTGCTTATTATTCTCAAAAGGTGTTTTTATAAAACCATTTCTATCACAAATTAAAAATTTATAATTTTTAGGATTAGTTTTTTTATTATCACAATTTTCTCTCCAACCAGTTAAGGAATCATATTTCGTTCCATTAGTAAATTTAGTATTTGCTTTATTTATAAAAAGAAAAGTAATTTCTAAAATAAAAATTATTATTGGAATAAATATACCTGTGTAAGCTACAAACTTAATAATTTCATTTCTACCCTTCATTAGAAAAATATAAATTGATTACTTACATATTTTAAAAATAAACATTAGAACTAACAATTGAAAATTATTAATAACTTATCAACAAAATCTAAATTGCAATATACGTAAATGGAACAATTACTTGTACAACGCTTATTATTAAAATAACAATGATTGCCAACAAAATTGCGGTTATCAAAGCAGCCTGAATTGGCGTTGCATTCTTCCAGGCAGATGTTGTGATATGTTTTAAAAATCGAAAAAAATTAAACATTTTTGGTGATTAAGTTTTTCTTTTTAACAAACCTAAGTCAGTCAAAAGATATCGTAATTTTGTCCTCGAACAAACCATAAGTCCATCGACCAAGTCAAAGCATGTAGGATCCCCACTGACATTTAATGAAGAGTTAGCCAGGATTTCTATTCCCAAAGGTTCTAGCTTACAAAATAACTTGTCTAGAGAAGAGTTATTTTCAACAATTTGAATACGTGCTGTTCCATCAACATGCGTCGTAGGAAATTTTAAAGAAACATTATCTTTAAGACATTTACATGTTGCACTCATAGATTTATAGCAATCAATAATTTCAGGTCTTAATATATAATATTTTTTCGCAATTTCATATCTCATAGCTGGAGCAGTTGGCCTAAAAGGGCTTCTATCCTTAATAACAGTATTTAAGTTTTCTACAGCATCTTTGTTTTTCCCATCACATATCAAAGATCTATTGCCCAATGCCCTTGGACCCGTTTCACTGCTCGATAAAACCGTCCCAATAATTTCACCTGCACTTATAAGTTCAGCAGCTTTAAAAAAGGCGTCGTCCGCATTCCTTTCTAAAATATTAAATTCATTTGAAATAATTTTCTCTGTAAAAAATTCATAATTTCGTTTTTCTTTTATAGAGGGAAACAAAGATGGTTTGGAAATATTTAAATTACTTTGGGGAATAGATTTTATGTAGCAATAATAAGCGGCTCCAATGGCACAGCCAGCATCTCCAGGGCTTGGTGGGATTATTATTTCATCAATAAAGGGCAGTTGCGCAAGACTGTCAATTGATGCTGAGTTCATAGAAACTCCTCCTGAAAAAAGAAATCTTCTAGAACCTGAAATTTTATGGGCATGGGTAAAAATTTTTTCAATTAGATAAGTTGTTAAATCTTGAGCTCCTCTTGCTATATCTGCACATCTCTGAAAATCACTACTCTGCGGATTAAGCTGAACGAAAGGATTGCGAGCAGGTCCTAATAAGTCTTCTAATTTACTACTGAATGAATTGGATGTTGATAAATGATAATCGAAAAAACTCATATCGGAAATCATCTTATTAGAGGTAGAATCCCAATCCATTAGTCCCCTTACTAATTTTGCTGATTTACTATTTGAATTTCCAAATGAAGCTAATCCCATAACTTTATATTCACCTTCATTAATTGCAAACCCTAAGTAATCAGTAATACTTGAATAGAAAAGGCCTAAGGATACAGGATATGGGCATTCCCATAACTCATTAATCTCGGTAGGATCAACTATTTGACTAATTGAAGCAGTGCTCCTATCCCCAAACCCATCAACAACCACAGAGCAGATATCTTTCTTAGAATTTGAATATGCGAGTGCATTCAGTGTATGTGATAGATGATGATCAGAATAAATTAATTTAGTCTCTAATCCTTTAAAAAATTTTGAAAAATCTAAGTAACAAGAAACTGAAGAACGATTAAAATTACGAAACTGATGGGTAAGCAAATCTAGGCTTCTTGGCATATGCAAAGAAGCTTCTTTCACGATATGTAAGAATGCACTTAAGGGCCTTTCATAGAAAGCAACTCTTTCAACATTTTTTATCTCTAAATTATTTGAATCTAATATTTTATTAATTGCCCTTTTAGGGAAGGATTTATCACCCTTAATTCGACTAAGAGACTCTTCTCTACAGAAATCGATAAGCACTCCGTTTCTGTCAACCAATGCAGCAGAGGATTCATGATTATAACCAGTTACGCCAATAAACATTTTCAATTATTACATTTACTCTAAAGAATAGAATTAGATGAAATATTCATAAGGTTTTTATCTTTTCTTTTAAATTCATTTAAATTCAATTTCCTCGCAATAGTGCCAGCTAAATAAGCCATTACTTTATATAGCGGAGTTAAAAGCTTATCAAGAAACTTTAAATTAGCATCATATATTTTTCTTCCTTTATTATTAATAGTCTCTCGCATACGATAAATTATTAATTGCCAGGGTTGCAAAGCAGGGTAGTGATTTAAAAAATGTTTTTTTGCCATACCATGATGCCTTAATTCATCTTTCATAATGCCTGAAATTTCCCCCCCTTCCTCAGATCTGCGGCCAACCAAAGATAATATATTTTCAAAAGATGATTTAGCTAAAAGTTCGTTTGTATAAACAAACGCTATAAAGTCTTTTAACTTCATCGTGTCTATAAGAAAGCCTTTACTTGAGATGTACCCCTTTGTTATTAATGAGGGAGCCGTGAATCTAAAATCTCTAGCCGTTTTAATTGAAGCTCTCTTTCCTCTTACAGAAAGCATTTTAAAAAAACATTTCGCATGCATATATTCATCTTTGGCGTGCATAAAATAACCTAATGCTTGTTTTGGGCTATTAGTTTTTTTACATGCCGCAAGCATTTCTAATGCGGAAGCAAGCTCAGCATGTGCAGTTTCATAAAATACAGGCAAGTCTGACTTAATCTTTTTCATTTTGATCTAAACATTAAATAAAAACTCCATTACATCTCCTTCGTTTACAACATATTCCTTACCTTCACTTCTTAGCAAACCTTTATTTTTTGCATTTGCAATTGAACCTGAATCAATTAAATTTTGATATGAAATGGTTTGGGCTCTAATAAATCCTTTTTCAAAATCCGTATGAATGACTCCTGCTGCTTGTGGAGCAGTCATCCCATCTTTTATAGTCCATGCCTTTGTTTCCTTTTCGCCGGTAGTGAAATAAGTTTTTAATCCCAGTAATTTATAGGTTGATCTAATTAAAGAACTTAATCCCCCTTCTTCTACTCCTAAACCCATAAGATAGTCTTTTTTATCTTCTGGTTCTAACTCAATTAATTCAGATTCAACTTGTGCTGATATTTTTATGCATTCTGTACTTTCACTGCTTGCAAAACCCTGAACTTTTGATGAGAAATCATTACCTTCTGCTAAATCATTTTCATTCAAATTTGTTGCGTAAATTATTGGTTTTGCGGTGAGAAAGCCTAATTGCTTAATAATCAAATTTTCTTCTTCATTCAAAGATATTGATCTAACTGAAAGTCCTTTCTGTAGCTCTTCTTCAATTTTTTCTAGTAAGATATCTTCTTTTTCTGCCTCTTTACTAGTTCTAACCTGTTTTTTAATTCTTTCTCTTCTTTTTTGAAGTTGGGATAAATCAGCTAAATTCAATTCCAAATTAATAATCTCAATGTCCTCCAAGGGATCTACCTTCCCGGAAACATGAATTACATCACTATCTTCAAAGCATCTTACAACATGCACTATTGCATCAACCTCCCTAATATTTGATAAAAATTTATTTCCCAAACCCTCCCCTTTACTGGCTCCTTTTACTAATCCTGCGATATCTACAAATTCAATCTTTGTTGGGATAATATTTTGGCTAGAACTTAAATC
The DNA here is from genome assembly GCA_003279115.1 of Prochlorococcus sp. AG-347-E03. Taxonomy (GTDB): domain Bacteria; phylum Cyanobacteriota; class Cyanobacteriia; order PCC-6307; family Cyanobiaceae; genus Prochlorococcus_A. Next base: position 38,355 of record QCBG01000011.1, read on the forward strand.
ACCTAACTCTTTCAATCTTTGATCTGGGACTGAAACTATCCCTTTATTAGGTTCTATAGTACAAAAGGGGAAATTAGCCGCTTGTGCTTTAGCATTTTCTACAAGCGCATTAAATAAAGTTGATTTTCCAACATTTGGTAATCCAATAATACCTGCTTTTAACATTTGAAAAAATTTATGGAAAAATTATCAAGAAAACATCTTCTAGTAATATAGTATTTACTTAACCAATCTTGGATAAGTTAATTATAATCGACTTGATTATTTATTTAGTTCCTAAATATTATCTACTGCTGTTTTTCAAAAGAAATGCTTGATTTAATAAAAAAAAATATAAATCTGAGAAGTGGAATTATATTGCTTTCATTAACTATATTTTTCGTTTTTATAACCAATTCCTTTAGGAAAAATAAACCAAAAGATATTTCTGATTTTGTAGTTCAAGTAAAAAAAGGAATCCTCTCAGATTCAATTAATACTAGTGGTGAAGTAAAAGCGATAAGGACAAGCAATATTGGGCCACGAAAGCAAGGTGTAATAAAAGAAATCAAAGTAGATGAGGGCGATCTTGTTAAAAAAGATCAGGTTTTAGCTTCTCTTGATGATGAAGACTTTATCTATAAAATTGAAGAACTTGAATTAAGTGTAGAAAAACAAAAATCTGAATTTTTAAGAAGGGAATATTTATATCAAGAAGGTGCGGTAAGCAAAGAAGATTATGAAAGTTATAAAAATAACTACAACATTAGTAGCGCCAAACTTAATGATGCAAAAGCTGAAAAAAGTTTCTATCTAATTAAAGCACCTTATGGAGGAAAGATAACTGCAAAATATGCGGAGATAGGATCTTATGTCACACCAAGTACGAACTTAAGTTCAGACTCTAAAACCAAAAACTTTATTTTTGAACTATCAGAGGGTCTAGAAATTGTTGCCAGAGTTCCTGAGAGTGACATTGGCAGAATAAAAATAGGTCAAGAAGCCTCAGTAAGAATTGAGGCTTATCCCTCAAAAAAATATAGTGCCATAGTAAAAAAAATAGCTACAAGAGCTGTAAAAGATAATAATGTAACCTCATTCGAGGTAACTTTAAATTTTAAAGATATTTCTGAAGAAATAAAAATAGGAATGACTGCAGATCTTGAATTTAGAGTCGAAGGTAATGAAGAAAAGATCCTTGTGCCAACAGTTTCTATTGTCACTGAAAAAGGTGAAAAAGGAATTTTGAAAGTTGATAAAAATAATTCTCCCAAATTTGAAAAAA
>QCBG01000012.1 GCA_003279115.1 Prochlorococcus sp. AG-347-E03
AAGATTAGAACATTCCGCGTCACAAACTCTTTCTATTCTTAGTTCATTTCCTCCAACAAAATCCATACCTAAATTTATAGGTTTCTTATAAGAAGTATTAAAAGTAGAATATAAAATTCCTAGAAGACTAAATAAAATAAGAATAATTGAAAAACCAATTATCTTTTTTTTATTTTTTATTAGTTCAAGATTATATTTCATGGGAAATAAGAAATAAAAAATTTAATTTGAATAATTATTCCTTGGCAGATAAAGATTTTTCTGTCTCAAGGATTGATATGTTGTAAAAAATCGCAAAATAATTTTAGAACAATTTAATGAAGTAAATAAGCTTATTAAGACTCCAATACCTAATGTTGCAGCAAAACCTTTAACAAAATTTGTTCCTAATAAAAACAATACAAAGCAACTAAGAAGAGTTGTAATATGGCCATCAACTATGGATGAATTAGCTCTTTGAAAACCGCTATCAATAGATCTTATGAGAGTATTACCATCATATAATTCGTCTCTAATTCTCTCAAATATTAGAATATTTGCATCAACAGCCATACCAATGCTAAGTATAAGCCCAGATATTCCAGGTAAAGTCAAAGTTACAGGAATTAGAGAATATATAGCTAAGTTAAAGAATCCATAAAGTACTAGAGAAAGAACTGAAACAAAACCTAAAATTCTATAATTAAAAATCATAAAAATACCAACAAGAATTAACCCACTAATAGCTGCATAAAGACTTTTTAAAATATTTTTGGATCCCAACAGAGCCCCTATTGTGTTAGTTTCTACTATTTCAATTGGCAAAGGCAATGAGCCTCCTTTAAGTTGAACTTCTAATTCTCTAGCATTTTCAGCACTAAAATTACCGCTTATTGTTGCTGATCCACCTGTAATCCCAGTACTAGCAAACTGATCACCAACACTGGCTTCACTTATTGATTCACCATCTAGAATGATTGCCAGTAGTTTATTAGTGCCAGCAATTGACTTTGTAATTTCTGCAAACTTTTCACCTCCTGAATTACTAAAAGTTAATAAAACTTCCCAATTATTATTTGTTTGTTCTTGTCTCCTTCCTGCGTTAATAAGATCCTTACCAGATAAATCTGTTTTAATAAATAAATTTGTAATTTCATTATCAACATATTTTTTTATTTCAATTAACTTCCCGTATAAATCATTGCTAGTAGATGAGTAATTTAATTCTTGCTCTATATCTTTAAGTTTATCTTGAATAACTTTTATAAAATTATCATCATTTTGATTTTTTTCCGCAAAGGAATATTGTTCAATTAATTCTTTAATATTCAATCTCTGTATTTGAAGGGTTTTTAAGTCTGTAGATGTACCATCTTTTTGGGTTCTAAATTCTAATAAAGCAGTCTTACCTAATACTCTTGATGCAACCAATGGATTTTGTTCACCTGGTAACTCTAAAATCAATTGATCTCCACCAAGGGTTTGCAAATTAGACTCAGAAACTCCTAAATTGTTAACGCGCTTATCTATAACCGAATTAACTGCTTCAAGTTCATCCTTTGTTACCTTACCTTCCTCTTTAATAATTTGTAGTGTAATTTGAGAACCCCCTTGTAAATCCAACCCCAACTGTAAGGGGTAATTTATTAATAGATAAACAGATAAAGTAAGTAGAAAAATAATAAAAAAAAGCCAACCTTGCCTTCTTTTCATTGTCTATATACTCCCACTAATTAAGTGTTCAACTTTTTCAACTATTTGATGTGGTTGGATTATTGTCAAGTTCTCAAGATTTCCATTATAAGGAGTTGGAATATCCTGACTAGATAATCTAATTGGTCGGGCGTCAAGATCATCAAAACACTCTTCTGTTATCAAGGCAATTAATTCTGCACCAATACCTCCAGTCTTCATACATTCTTCAACAATAATTACTTTATTTGTTTTTCTTATTGATTTTGAGATAGTTTCCATATCAAATGGTTTTAAACTTATTAAATCTATTAACTCAACATCTATTCCTTTTTTTTCTAATTCTTCAACAGCTTTAAGGCAGTGATGTCTCATTCTTGAATAAGTCAATAAAGTAATATCTTTCCCTTCTTTTACAACGTCAGCTTGATCTAAAGCACAAGTATAATCACCCTCAGGTAAGTCTTCAGACAAATTGTATAGAAGAACATGTTCGAAAAATAGAACTGGATTATCATCTCTTATAGCTGCTTTCATTAAACCTTTTGCATTTGTGGGTGTACTACATGCCACAATCTTTATTCCAGGAACTGCATGAAAATATGCTTCAAGTCTTTGACTGTGCTCAGCCCCAAGTTGACGACCAACTCCTCCAGGTCCTCTAACTACTGCTGGTATTTTATAATTTCCGCCACTTGTATATCTAAGCATACCCATATTATTTGATATCTGATTAAAAGCTAAAAGCAAAAAACCCATATTCATTCCCTCTACTATTGGTCTTAATCCAGTCATTGCTGCTCCCACAGCCATACCGGTAAAACTATTCTCTGCAATTGGAGTATCTAAAACTCTCAACTCTCCATATTTTTCATATAAATCCTTAGTTACCTTATAAGACCCCCCATATTGACCAACATCTTCACCCATAACGCAAACATTTACATCATTTGCCATTTCTTCATCAATTGCCTCTTTCAAAGCATTAAATAATAATGTTCCAGCCACAATTAATTCCCTAATTAATCACATATATAATCCTACCACTTTAAATAATTCAACCTCCTTCAGCGAAGGTTATGAGTAGTAATATTGATAAAATCATTCCGGGCGATAGCAAAAGGACTAAAAGCCCTAAATCATGTAAAGACATTCACAGAAAGTGTTTTCTTAATAATATTGGCAATTCAATTTTTCTTCAGAATAAAACTGCGAATAAATACAATAAAAAGTCCTATACCTATAAAAGCAAAAGAGAAAGTTAGCAAAAAAGATAATCCAATTATTAAAGTATTAATACTAGAAGAAATATTTTGGACTATTTCAGAAGAATTAGATGGTTTATGTACTGAAAAATAAATTGCAATTTTATTACTCAAAAAATAAAAAAATATAAATAATAAAAAACTTGTAAATGATCCTACAATAAAATTTAATGGTCCTTTTTCGGGAATGTTTTTTTCAATATTCTCATTACTATTATCAGCCACAATAAAATTTTGAATAAAAAAATTTAAATGAATGTTATTCCCTTTTCAAGGAAAGTGCAAACCCATGAATCGTAACCTTTATTTCTAAACAATTTATAATTTGCAGTTAATTCTTTTTTAGCAGTCTCTATATCTTTAAAAAGTGCAAAGCATGTGGGGCCTGATCCACTCATTGAAAATGTGAGACAATTTTCTAATTTAGAAAGTAAATATAATGCCTGCTTTACAGAATCATTTTCATTTTCAACAACTAACTGTAAATCATTTTTAATTGATAAATGTTTATTATCAAAATTTAAATTATTTAAACCGTTATCTCTTAAATTTTTTCTTATGTTCTCAATTATTTCTCTATCAGTAAGATATTGATCACAAAATTTATTACTAAATTTTTTATAGGTTTCAGCTGTAGATACTGATACATTTGGATTTTTTAAAAGAATTACTCCATATTTAATATTTGAATCTAATTTCTCCAAAATTTCTCCTCTTCCAAAACATAATTGAATACCTCCATTTATAAAAAAGGGAATATCAGATCCTAAAGTTGAGGCTAATGAACATAATGTTTCTTGATCAAAGTTCAAATTCCATAACTTATTAAGACCAATTAAGGTTGCTGCTGCATTACTGGATCCACCAGCTAATCCTGCGCCAATTGGAATATTTTTTCTTAAAAATATATTCGCACCGTAATCTATATTTGAATTTTTCCTTAATAGGTTTGCCGATTTAACAATTAAATTATCATCAGATAAGCTTAAATAATTACAATCAGACTCAAGTTTAATTAAACCTTCATTATTAATTTCAAATTCTAAATAATCAGAAAGATCGATATTTTGCATAATCATTGCTAACTCATGAAATCCATCCTCTCTTTTACCAATAACTTCAAGGTGCAAATTTATTTTGGCAGGAGATTTTATATTAATTTTCGTTTTAGCTAAATCTTGCATATACATAAATTTTTATTTTTTAATTTTAATACAATTTTCTGCTAGCTTAATCCATTGGTCAATTGAAATATCTTGTGGTCTTAAATTAAAACAAACTTTTGAAGATTCAGATAATTCATTTATCTCTTCATTTGAAAGTATTGAATTAAGAGTATTTCTAAGCATTTTTCTTCTTGAATTAAATGAAATTCGAAGAAGTTTATCTATATATTTTTCTAGACTAGTATCTAATCTTAACTCATTTTTAATTGGTTCGAAAACTACTAAAGAAGAAAAAACTTTTGGAGGTGGACTAAATGATGAAGGCGGCACATCACATATTCTTTTTATTTTTGATAAAAGTTGCATTCTTATACTAAGCGCGCCAGCATTGGGACTTCCTTCTTTTGACAAAATCCTATCTACAACGTCTTTTTGCATTAAAAATATTATTTTTTCGTAATTATATTTTCTTATAATGCCTAAGCGACCTATGAAAATATCCAATATTGCGCCAGTTATATTGTAAGGTATATTTGCAATAACTTTTGTAATCTTCTTATTAATTGAATCCAAATTTACAGAAAGAATATCTCCCTGCTGCAGTGAAAACTTATCATTATTATTGAATTTATCATTTAATAAATTTATTAAATCTTTATCTAATTCAATTGCATGTAATTTTTTAATTTCTGAGTCTAACAACTTAGATGTTAAAGCTCCTTTACCAGGACCAATTTCCAAAATAAAGTCATTTTCATTGAGAACAGCAATTTCTTTAATTTTTTCTAATATTTTTTTATTTACCAACCAGTGTTGTCCAAACCTTTTTTTTTGATGATAGTTTTTAGAATTCATCTAAAAGATAAATAATATGTTTAAATTAAATATGAATTTATTTAATACTTTATATCATGAGCTTATCAAAAAAAAATTTAGATAAACTCAATAAATTTAAAAAAACGAAAAATTTAAACAACGAAAGTAAAAATATAAATAATTATAAAAATATAACTAATAATGATAATTTAATCACCAATCCACTTAATTCAGAAGATCCCAATAAAATTTTTTATTCGTTAATTGATAATTCAGAATCTTTAGAAGAGACTTCTAACGTTAATAATTCACTAAGAAAAAGTGAGATTAATCAAATTAATATGAATCCCAAAAAAGATAATCTTTCCAAGAAATTAACAATCGAAGAGGAACTATATGATGAATTTAATTATCTTCTTGATGAATAATTATTTTTAATATTTACTTATGCTTCAGAGTAATAGATTAGCAATTTATGCTATCGGCAAAATAAAGAAACTTTGGATTAGAGATGGAATTAATCAATACAAAAAAAGAATGCCTGAACTTATCATTAATGAGTTAAAGACTTTTAATTTAAATAATCTTAGATCCAATAACAATATTATTATCTGCCTAAGTGAAGAAGGGGAACAGTTTAATTCAGTTGAACTATGTTCCTTACTCTTGAATTTTAAAAATAAAAATATTAATTTCTTAATCGGTGATACTGATGGAGTTAGTTCAGATATAAAAGAAAAATCAGATCTTGTCCTAAGTCTATCTCCTTTAACTTTCCCTCATGAATTAGCTAGATTAATCCTAATCGAGCAAATCTATAGAGCTGTTTCTATTTCTAACAATTCCCCTTACCATCGTTCTTAAAAAGATTAGATTCAATCTAAAATTAATCTATAAAAGTTTAATAACTAACTATTTTTTGATATTTTGCTATATAGTACATATATACTATTAATTAAATCTTGGATTCTTTTGATTCAACTACTAAAAAATTTAAAATCCCCTTATTAACTGATTCGGTATCAGCAGGGTTTCCTTCTCCTGCAGATGATTATACAGAAGAAAATATTGATTTAAACGAACATTTAATATCTAATCCGTTTAGCACTTTTTTTCTTAGAGTTAAAGGTGACTCAATGATAAATGCAGGAATTAAAGATAACGATTTGATAATAGTAGACAAGAGCTTAACAGCCAGGCCAGGGAATATCATCATTGCGATGATAGACGGGGAATTTACAATTAAAAGATTATCTATAAAAAATAATGAATTATATTTAAAAGCAGAAAATCATAATTATCCTGATTTTAGGTTTAAAAACCATATTGATGTACAGATATGGGGAGTTGTTATTTATTCAATACATAGTTATTCATGAGAATTTCAAGTATTGATGCTATAGCTCTTATAGATGCTAATAATTTTTATGCATCATGTGAACAAAATATTAATCCTCATTTAAGAAATAAACCAGTAGTAATTTTATCTAATAACGACGGATGTATCATTGCGAGAAGTCCTGAAGCGCGAGCTTTAAAAATTAAAATGGGAACTCCTTATTTTAAGGTTAAAGAAAGATTAAATAAATTAAATGTAGCAGTCTTAAGCTCAAACTACTCGCTTTACGGAGATATGAGCAGAAGACTAATGAATTTACTAAAAAACTACTGTGAACAGATAGAAATTTATTCTATTGATGAAGCATTTGTCTCAATTTCTAGACCTAATAATAAAAATCTATATCCTTGGGCAAGAAGCGTAAGATCATTAATATATCAGAATCTAGGGATTACCATAACAATAGGAATAGGAGAAAATAAAGTAAGAGCAAAAATTGCTAATACATTAGCTAAAAATATTGACTATTCAGCTGGAATATTTGACTTAGCTAAAACTAGAAATGAGAATAATTATTTGAAAAGAATTAGTGTAGATAAGATATGGGGAGTCGGGAAACAAACCTCTAATTGGTTAAAAAGTAAAGGTATTAAAAATGCAAGAGAATTAAGAGATATGGAAGAAAATGAAATTATTAAGAAATTAGGGATCGTAGGGAAAAGATTACAATTAGAACTGAAAGGTCACAAATGTCTGCCTATAGAAAAAAACAAAAAATCAAAAAAAGAAATTCAGGTAAGCAGGAGTTTTGGTACTCCTGTCACAAAATTAGAAGACTTAACTCAAGCCCTGGCGACTCACGCAATAAAAGCATCTGAAAAAATGAGAAGTCAGAATTTGCAATCATCTGATATTAGAGTATTTGCCAGAACCAGTAAATATTCAAGTCAAAATTATCAAAGAAGTGCTCATAGAAAACTTACAAATGCAACAGATGACACAAATAATATTTTAAAAATAGTAGTTGAATTATCTAAAGAAATTTATAATCCCGAATATAAATTTTCAAAAGCTGGTGTTTTAATGCAGGATTTAACCAATAGCAAATATTTACAGCAATCAGTTATCAATTATAAATCTGAGAAAGATCTAAAAAAATCAACAAATCTTATGAGAACTATTGATTTATTAAATAAAAGATTTAATAACAATGCAATTACATGGGCTATTACAAAAAAAGCACAAAGTTGGTCGATGAATAAGAATTTCTTAAGTCGCTCATCTACAACTGATATAGAACAAATCCCAACTATAGTGAAGTAAAAAAAAATGGAATTTATAATATTTTTAAGCAAATTAGATAAAGAAATTCTTGGCTTATTAATAAAAGCAAACTATGTAGTTGAAGAAAATAAAATAGAATGTCTTTTAAATAAAGAAATAAAAGGACTACATAATTTTGAAGAAAATAAAATAATAATATGTACTGAAAATGCAAAAAGGAAAACAAATTATAGAAGTAAAAAGAAAGTACCAAACAAAGATAACTTCAAAACAGAATTAGCAATAAGAAAAGCATTAAGACATGAAGCAACTCATGCCATACAAAAATGTAATAACAATAAAATAGTAGGAGATATAAAAAACTTAGAAGGTAAATTACATAAAAGTAAGAGGAAAGCATTAGATTTCTCTACATCAAATTTTTCTGGAACATATGCAAAAGAAGTAGAGGCTTATATACTTGAAGACAAACCCAAAAAGGTAAAAGATATGATTAAAAAATACTGCCTATAAATTTGAAGAAAATATATTAACTAGCAATAAAATTACCACAGCGTTGTTTGTCTAAAAAATTTATATGTTGTCTTTCTAAGTAGTATAGTTCTTGAAATTTAATAGCATCTGAGTTTAAATCCTTAAAAAGATCATCTATTTCTTGATTTGTATTTGAGGAACTTGAAGATGAATTATCAATTAAGATGGATATACAGTTTTCCAAAGTTTTTAATCTTTGAGATCCCCAAGATTCGATCAAGTGTCTACATCTTTTTAAAGAATTATATTTTTCAAGAAGTGATAAAGTTCCAAGTAAATTGTCTTTAGGATTACTAAGCAATGTTAAAAACAACTCATTTGGATTAACAAAAATATTAATTTTATTTGATGATTCAGGATTATTAAGAGCTAAATAGTCAGGCAAGAGTGAAATTAGGTTAATAGCAGAAAGGTCTTTTTGAAAAATTTGATTATTTGTTTGTTTTAATTCATTTAAATAATTTAAACCCAAATTATTTTGTTCAATTATTGAAATAGATTCCCATAAATTTTGGATATATTTAGTATTAAAACCATTAATTTCTCTTTTAAGAAATTCATCACGAATAAAGAGTCTAAGATCAGGACAATGCAGATAATAAAAAATTATTTCCGATTCATTTTTTTCACGACGAGAAATCTCATTTGGTTGTTCATATTTTTTTGATCTACCATGCCAACGAAATCCCTTAACTTGATTTCTTAAATCTTGTTCAAACTGTATTGCCAACCTAGCTTGCCCCTTACTTAATCGTTCAGAAACTTTTTGTAAATAATGAGTTCTGGTTGATGATTGAGGTAATTTACTCAATAATTTTACCAATAAAGAAATAACACTCTGGAAAATTTCAGACTTAGTTAAATCTTTATCTTTAAAGATCTGATCAATCTCCCAATCGATCCAAAAAGATGAATTATCAATTAAATTAAAATAGTCTTCAGGAGTATGACTATTCAAATATTCGTCAGGATCTTTAAAATCTTTAATTTGAAGTATCTTAAGATTAATTTGATCATGGAGAGATAGGCTTTCGACTTCTTTTATTACTCTTTTTGTAGCTAATATTCCTGCATTATCAGAATCGAAATTCAAGATTATATTTTTATTATCTGTACATCTACATAGTTGAGATATTTGATACTTGTTTAATGCAGTACCTAGGGAAGCTACAGAATTAGTAATACCTCTTGCATGAAGAGAAATTACATCAAAGTATCCTTCCACAATAATAGCTTTGTCTCTTTTTCTAATATTGCTTGAAGCTTTTTCGAATGCAAACAACATTTTTCCCTTTTCAAATATCTCTGATTCAGGAGAATTAAGATATTTTGGTTCCTGACCATCAAGAGATCTTCCTCCAAATGCAACTACTCTCCCCTGATTATCATGTATTGGCACAATTAATCTATTTCTAAAACGATCATAAATCTTGTTGGAATTATCTTTAGAAATTGCAAGACCCGAAGCCAAGATTAGATTAAGAGGAAATTTTTCTACTTTTGATAGATAGTTAAATAAATCATTCCATGAATTTGGAGCAAAACCCAATTCAAAATTATCAATTATCTTATTATTTAAGTTTCTCTTGGATGTTAAATAGTTCATAGCATCAACACCAAGAGAATTATTCAATTGAGACTTAAACCAATTTTTAGTGACTCTTAAAATTTTATAAAGCTCTTCTTTTCTAGATATTTGTTTTTTATACGCTTCTACTTGGGAACCCTCGAGATTTTCAACATTAATATTATTTTTTTTTGCAAGAGAAAGTACAACATCTGAAAAATTTGCTCGAGTAAATTCCATTAAAAATTTAATAGAATTACCACCAGCTCCACAAGAAAAACAATAATAGAATTGTTTAGTTGGTGATACTGTCATAGATGGTTTAGTATCATCATGAAAAGGACATATCCCAACATATTCCTTGCCTTTCTTATTAAGGACAATATGCTCAGATATAACGTCAACAATATCTGCCTTTTCCTTAACCTCTTGAATAGTTCTTGGGTGTATAGAATGAACCATTGAGATTTGAATCAAACAATAATTAATGGTTTATACGTTATAGGTCAAAATCAAATAAGAATCTACTTAATTTCACAATAAAACTATTTTTAAATGATAAATATCGAAAACTTAGAAAAAAAATTCAATTCATTGAATATGTTTAATTTGGTATTTGCCTCATTATTTTTTAGTTTGATGACTTTGTGCGTAAAAAAAATTGATAAAAGGATACCTATTTATGAATTAGTTTTATTCCGATCACTGTTAAGTTTAATGATTACTTTATTTATAATTAAACTAAAAAATATTAATCCTTGGGGCAAAAATAGGCCATTACTTATCTTAAGAGGTGTTTTAGGAACTTTAGCTTTAGTTTGTATTTTTTATGCGATAAGAAATATGCCGCTTAGTATATCTACCGTAATTCAGTATACATATCCAATTTTTATATCTATATTTGCTGGCATATTTATAAACGAAAAAATAACTCGGAATATATTAATTGCTTTAATTTTTGGCTGGATTGGAATAATAATAATATTAAATCCAAGTCAATTATCAAATATAAACGTTGAAATTGAAAATATTTCGATTTCGGTAGCATTTTTTGGAGCAATCTGCACTGCATTAGCTTACGTTACAGTTAAGAAACTTTCATTTACTGAAGATGTCTATGTAATTATTGAGTATTTCCCACTTGTTTCTTTTATAACTTTATTGCCAATTGTATTAATTAACTGGGTTACCCCAAATTGGAATGAATTAGTTTGGATAATTGGCATTGGTTTATTTACTCAATTAGGTCAGACTTTCTTAACTATAGGATTAAAAAATTTACCTGCTTCTGAAGCTTCAACAATAAACTATTTACAAGTTTTATTCGGTTCAATTTGGGGAATTTTATTTTTTAGTGAAATAATCAACATAAATTTTATTTTAGGAGCCATACTAGTTTTATTAGGAACTATTATATCTACTACCAAAATAATCAAAAGGACATAGAATATTAAAAGATTAAAAAAAAACGGTGAAATTTTTCAATTTAGCTCTTTTATTTTGTTTCTCTCCTATTCTTCAAGTTAGTGCAACAACCCCAAAATCAGTTACTTGTACAAGAACTGAATATAGAGAAGAATATATCCCTGGGACGAAAACAAGCCCAGGCTACGTAAAAAGTTATGAAGTTGATGTTGTAATACCCTGTGCAGGTCAAAGTCAAGCTGGAAAAATAGATGATAATGACTGCAGTGAAGGTACATTTATCGGAGGTCTTCTTGGTGCTGGATTAGCACTATCCTCCTCAAGAGGTAAAGATAGATTTTGGGCCGTACCTGCTGGTGGTACTGCAGGTGCACTAATTGGATGTCAGGTGGATGGTGGTTAATTGATTAGTTGGATAAGCGGAGAATTAATTGAATTTTGGCAAACTAATCAGAAATTTTTTATTTTAATAAATTGTCAGGGATTAGGATACGAGATACAAATATTAGAATCTTTTTTTCTTAAATTAAAAACAAATAAGTTATCTAATTTAAATATCACACTTTGGATAAAACACATTAAAAAAGAAGATTCAGATTTATTATTTGGATTTACATCTAAGGATCAAAAGAATTTTTTTATTGAAATTTTAAGTATTCGCGGAGTTGGATCTCAAATTGGTATGGGAATATTAAATAAATTTTCCATTAGTGAAGTTTTAAATGCAATCAATACACAAAACAAAAAATTAATTTGTTCCGTACCTGGGATAGGACAAAAAATGTGTGATCGCTTAATTTTAGAATTAAAAAGTAAATTTAAAAGTGAAATACAATTTGAAGAAGAAAAAGTGAAAGATGAATTTAAAATTTTGGATCCTGAAATTAATAAAATTATTGAGGACCTTAAGTTAACCCTCCAATCATTAAATTACAAAAATAAAGAAATAGAGTTTATTACACCAATTGTTATTAAAGAAGCAAATGGTCTTATAAAAAAGGAAAAAAAAGTATCATTTGAAAATATATTGAAACTATCTATGGATTATCTAGATAAGAATAGTAGTAATTTAGTTAGATGACGTTGTATTATATAGTAAAGGAAAATAAATTTCATGTCATTAAATACAGCTGAAAAACAAAAGCTGATTGCAACTCATCAAGTACATACAACTGATACAGGTTCAGCGGAAGTTCAAGTGGCAATGCTTTCTAAAAGAATATCGAAATTAAGTGACCACCTCCAAGGCAACATTCATGATTTTGCTTCAAGGCAAGGATTATTAAAAATGATTGGGAAAAGAAAAAGATTACTTTCTTATATAAAAGACAGAAACGTTGAGAAATATCAAGCATTAGTTAAGAAAATTGGAATCAGAGGATGATTTCAATTAATGAAAAAAAAGCAATCTAAAAAAAAGACCCAAAATAAAAGGAAAAAAAATTCATCTGAAAAAATTGCGTTTTCTAATCTAGAGAATACATCTAATACAATATCTACCTCAAAGAGATCATCAAGTGGAATTCCGAAATATGTTGCTGATAGAATGGCAAGAAGGATTTTTTTTACAGCAGGAATACCGACAATATTAGGAATGTCGGTTTTTGTTGTTAGCTACATTATCGTTACAAGAAATATTGCTGAAATACCTCCCTCATCAACAATTGCAATTTCAGCCTTATTTTTCTTATTAGGTCTCGCGGGATTAAGTTTTGGAATCTTATCCGCTAGTTGGGATAAAGAGCCTGGATCTTTTTTCGGTGTTGAAAATATTCCAATGAATATAAAGAGGGCAAAAGCAGCCTTTAAACCTGCAACTCAAAATTTTGAGGAAAATGTTTAATCTAAGAAACTAAAGATTTTAAATTTACTTGGAATGATTTATCTTCTAATAATTTGCATGCTCCCTGTATATCACCTATACAAAATTGTTCCCCAAATTTGACGTAGGTAACACTATTTTTATTTCTTATTGCAGCTAAAACTGGAATCTTGATTCCACATCTACCTTTATCTGGTTTAAATTTAATTAAACAGTCTCTTAAGGTATTTTGTACTCTTACATCTGATGCTTGAGAACTTTCAAGATTAATAATAAGTAATTTAAGGTTATCTATTTCTCTGCAATCATCAATTATTAATTGAGTCTTATCACTTTTTTTATCTATTGTTCCCCACACCAACAATCTAGTATCTGTCAAAAGAAATTCTGATAATCTAAGATAGGTTTTTGGAAAAACTATTGCTTCGCAACTTCCAGAAAGATCTTCAAGCTGAACTATAGCCATCCTATCTCCTTTTCTCGTTGTGATTTGCTTCAAATCAGGTATCATTCCAACTAAGGAAACTTTGGTTCTATCTTTTGTTTCTTCTAATTGCGAAATACTTATAGGAGATATAAGTTTTGCTGGCTTAGCTAAATGTTTTAGAGGATGATCAGATAAATAAAAGCCTAATAGCTGCTTTTCTAACTTTAACTTCTCAATAAGTGAATAATCATCAACTTTAGCTAATTGACGATCTGAAAAAGCAACATTAGAGAATTCTTCTTTAGAATCAAATAGATTTCCTTGCCCGGATAATCTATCACGATTTCTTGAAGAGGCCCACTCAATAACATTTTCGAGATCAGACAATAACTGAGCTCTATTATTATCAATTGAAAACTCATCAAGTGCTCCACAATGAATTAGAGATTCAAGACTTCTTTTGTTAAGAACATTAGAAGGTAAACGATCACACAAATCTGGTAGTGACTTATAGATTCCAAAACTATTTCGGTTTTCAATTATATTTCTTATTGCAGAATCTCCTAAATTCTTAATTGCAGATAGCCCGAATAAAATCTGATTATTCTTAATAGTGAAATCAACCCCAGAAAAATTAATGCTTGGTGAAATAACTTCTATTCCCATGGAATAACAATTAGAAATATATCTTTGCATCTTGTCGCTAGAGCCAGAATTTACGCTTAAGAGGGCTGCCATATATGCAACAGGAAAATGGGCTTTTAAAAATGCAGTTTGATAAGTCACTGCACCATAAGCAGTTGAGTGACTTTTGTTAAAACAATATTCTGCAAATAACACCATTTGATCAAAAAGATCATTTGCTAATTTTTCTTTTACACCTTTCTTCATAGAACCGTCTACAAAAATATTCCTATGCTTTACCATCTCAGATACTTTCTTTTTACCCATTGCTCTTCGAAGTAAATCAGCATCACCTAAAGAATAACCAGCAAGGTCTTGAGCAATTTTCATAATTTGTTCTTGATAAACCATAATTCCATAGGTTTCAGTAAGAATTGACTCGATAAAAGGATGAGGAAAATCAATTTTTTCATTCCCATTTTTTCGATTTATGAATTTAGGAATAAGGCCTGCATCAAGAGGACCAGGTCTATAAAGAGCAAGGATAGATGAAATATCCTCTAAAGAATTTGGTTTAAAATCCTTAACAACCTGTTTCATTCCAGAAGATTCAAGTTGAAAAATACCTTCAAGATCTCCTCTCCCAATAAGATCAAAAGTTTTAGAGTCATTTTGAGGTATATCATCAATATTTATTTTTTTTCCGGTGGATTGATTAATCAGAGAAACTGTCTTTTCAATCATAGTGAGATTCTTCAGACCCAAGAAATCCATTTTCAATAATCCAAGCGATTCAATATCATCCATGGAATATTGGGTTATTATTTGTCCCTCATTATTCCTTTGAAGAGGAACAAGTTCATCAAGAGGATCTGATGCAATAACAACTCCTGCAGCATGAACGCCATATGTTTTATTAGTACCTTCAATTCTTAAAGCCAAATCAACCCATTTTTTTACCCTATTTTCATTAATATATTTTTCCCTAAACTCTTGGCTAGGAGAGTTCTTAGCAATCATTTCATTTAGTTTATATGGTTTTCCTCTTACAACAGGTATTAACTTAGCCAATTTATCAGCCTCGCCATAAGGAATATCTAGAACCCTTGCAACATCTTTTAAAACTGCCTTAGAAGTCATTTTATTAAAAGTAATTATTTGCGCAACTTTATCCTCTCCATATCGATTAGTAACATAATCAATAACTTCATTTCTTCTGTCAATACAAAAATCGGTATCAATATCTGGCATAGACTTTCTTGCAGGATTTAAAAATCTCTCAAACAATAATCCATGTGCAACAGGATCTATATTTGTTATTTGAAGAGCATAGGCTACTAATGAACCTGCAGCAGAACCTCTACCTGGTCCAACAGGAATAGAGTTGTCCCTGGCGAATTTGATATAGTCCCAAACAACCAAAAAATAATCAGGAAAACCCATATCTTTTATAATTTTTAATTCAGAAGATAGTCTTTTTATATAACTCTCATCAACTTCATTAATATTGTTTTTTTTGAGTCTTTTTAAGAGACCTTCGTTAGATAATTCCGTTAGTAAAGAAAATGAATCTTTTTTTTCATTAATAGGGAATTTAGGCATTCTATATTGACCAAACAAATCAAAAACTTCAATTTTTTTTGAAATTTCTACTGTATTATTGACTGCCTCTTTAATTGAATTATCATCAATATGATCTTTAAAAAGATCAAGCATTTCATTTTCACTTTTAATATATTCTGTACCGGTATATCTCAATCTCTTTTCATCGCTTATTAGTTTACCTGTTAATACACAAAGCAAGGCATCATGTGCTTCAACATCCATATTTGATATGTAGTGAGCATCATTGGTAGCGATGACTTTAATTTGATGTTTTTTGCCAATTTTTAATAATTCAACGTTAACAATTCTATCCTCAATAGAGCCATGATCTTGTATTTCCAGATAAAAATCATTTGCAAATAATTCTTTATACCAAAGAGCTATTTCATCTGCTATGTCGAGTCTTCCTTTTAAGATGGCTTGAGGTATCTCTCCTCCAAGACAAGCAGTAGAAACTATAAGGCCTTCACTATATTTACTTAAAAGGAATTTATCGATACATGGTCTAGAAAAGATGCCTCGACCTCTCATCCCATTTAAGTGACTAATTGTTGTTAACTTTACGAGATTCTTATAGCCAGTATAGTTTTTTGCCAAAACTACCAAATGATATCTTTTTTCTTTTTTTGGTTGAGGATCATCAATAGAACCATTAATCACATACATTTCATTACCAATAATTGGTTTTATACCTTTCTCTTTACACTTCTTGACCAGATCAAGAACTCCATACATAACTCCATGATCGGTCAGAGAAATAGAATCCATACCAAGATCAAAAGCTCTATCTACAATCTTTGAAATTTGACTTGCTCCATCAAGAAGACTGTAGTCACTATGATTATGAAGAGAAACGAAACCCATACAATGTCTATTTATATATATAAGATAGAGAAAATATTAAAAAGGTCTATATATTTTGATTACAAATTAATTATTAATACAAATTTAGAATAAAGGTCTTTTCTTAATTACCTGAGCATCAATCTCAAAAATATGTGCAGCATTCAATATCCTATCCTCTTCCAAAACATTACCAATTAGTTGAAGTCCAATCGGCAATCCTTTAGAGTCAAAACCACAAGGAATACTTATTGCTGGGAGTCCAGCTAAATTTGCAGGAACAGTTAATAAATCAGACAAATACATAGAAAGTGGATCATTGACAAAATCACCCTTTAAAAATGCCGTAGATGGACATGTTGGGGTTAATAAAATATCAACTTTTTTAAAAGCATTATCAAAATCCTTTCTTATTAGTGTTCTAACCTTTTGTGCTTTTTTATAGTAGGCATCACTATATCCAGCTGACAAAGCATAAGTTCCAATAAGAATTCTTCTTTGAACTTCATCTCCAAATCCTAAAGCTCTACTTTTTGAAGTCATATCTAATAGGTTAGAACCTTCATCTGATCTGTAACCATATTTAACACCGTCGTATCTAGCTAAATTTGCAGATGCTTCCGATGGGGCAATTACATAATATGTAGCAATTCCATCGTTAAACCTGGGGCATTCAACTTCTACAATTTCAGCTCCTAAATTTTTGAATCTTTGAACTCCTTCAAGTACAGAATCTTTAACTTCTGGATTAAGGCCTGGATGTTCAAAGCAATCCTTAATGATTCCAATTTTTAAATCCTTAATAGATTTGTTTAAATTTCTCAAATAATTTGGTACAGGTTTATCAAGACATGTTGAATCAAATGGATCTTTTCCAGATATGGAATAAAGAATCTCAGCGGCATCTGAAACAGTATTTGTAATTGGACCAATTTGATCAAGAGAGCTGGCAAATGCCACCAATCCCCATCTACTTACTCTTCCATAAGTAGGCTTCAGTCCAACAACACCACAAAAAGAAGCTGGTTGTCTAATTGATCCTCCTGTATCAGAGCCTATTGCTGCAGAACATAATCCAGCGGCAACTGAAGCGGCACTTCCTCCTGAGCTTCCCCCCGGAACTCTATTAATATCCCAAGGGTTTGAAGTAACACCAAATATAGAAGTTTCTGTTGAGCTTCCCATTGCAAACTCATCCAGATTTGTTTTACCTAAACAAATACAACCTGAGGACCATAACTTACCTGAAGCTGTGGACTCATATGGTGCGATAAAACCTTTGAGCATATTACTAGCACAAGTGGTTTCTATTCCCTTTGTGCAAATATTATCCTTTATGGCGATTGGGATTCCTGCAAGAGGAGGAAGTATTTCTTCATTTTGAATCAATTTGTCAATATTTTCAGCTTGTACTAATGCATTTTTTTTAGTAGTACAAATATATGAATTAATTTCAGGATCTTTAGAATCTATTTTATTAAAAATATCATTTACTAACTCTTTAACAGAAGCATTTTTATTATTAATTTCTTTTCTTAAAGAATTAAAATCCATTTCTCAACTTATTTTTTAAATTAAAAACTATCAAACAGTTAATGGTTCTTCCTTTTTGCAACGAACTAAACTGTGTGTGATTTTGCTAGAACCTTCATCAGAAAGGTCTTTAATAAAAGAAGTAATATTATCATTTAAACTACGTTTGGTAATAAAAGGACCAAACCAGTATGTTGCATCGGGTTGTTTTGTCTCAATTTTAGCCCACCAAGCTAATCCGAGTTTGTTTCCAAAATTTCTAATCAATATGTTGAGGCCTAATTTAGACCAATAATTCTTGTTAAATTCTATACAATTTTGCAGTAAAAATTCAAGAAAATTTGATTAATTATATAAATGTATTGAAACAATAATATTTTAATGACATTAAAAATAGTCAATATCAACTATGAGATTATTTACTAGTCAAATGAAATAGTGATATTGCAGCTGCAACAGAGGCATTTAAACTTGATGTCTTACCCTTAAGGGGAATACTCAATAAATAATCGCATTTTTTTTGAGTAAGCAATGATATGCCTTTATCTTCAGCTCCAACTATTACAACCAAAGGCATTTTTTCATGAAACTTAGAAATAGGTATTTGGCCATCCCCAGATAATCCAATTACTATAAAACCATTTTTCTTTAACTCCACCAGTGCTCTATTTAAATTGATAACCCTACTTACGGGTAGGTGTTCCAAAGCACCAGCAGCCACCTTGGCAACTGTTCCAGTTAATCCTGCAGATCTTCTTTGAGGAATGATTATACCCTTACAATCAAATGCCTCTGCTGATCTTATGATTGCACCAACATTATGTGGGTCAGTTATTCCATCTAAGGCCAAAATAATAGGATTTGAAGAGTTCTTTTTAGAAATATCGATTAATTTGTCTAAGGGAATTGTTTTAGAACATGCCAATTGCAAAGCGACACCTTGATGCGAAGCACCAAAAGTTAATTGCGAAAGTCTATTCCATGAGACTTCTTCAATAAGTACTCCCTTTGATTTAAGTTCCTTAAGTAAAATATAGAATTTCTCTGAAGAAAATATTTCTGATGTACACCAAATCCTGTTTATAGCTCTTTCACTAGTAAGTGCCTCAAAAACTGAATGTTTACCCCATATCCAATCATCAAAATTTTTTTTATTTGGAAGCTCTTGATATATATCATTGGACTTTGAAGATAATTTTGTACCAGCTCTATTTATTGGATTTGTTCTTTTTAAATATTTGTGATTTACTTTATTTTTATCGCTTTCACTTAAGTTATTAACCCCTTTATTTTTAAACGAATTTAATGAGAATCTATTATTTTTTTTTGATGAATTACTATTTTTTGAATTAAAATTATATTTTGAATTGTTTACGTTCTGTTTTTTATTATTTGGTGGGTTTTTCATAAATTCAATTAGTTTTAATTTCAAGGTACTCAAAAAGAGTCGATAATCTTTGAGGATCTTTTAAAAACAACCAACCGATCAAGGTTTCAAATCCAGTTGCTCTGGAGTAAATGGTAGGATCTGAAGATTTTGGGTATCGCTTTGTTTTATTTCTTGCACGTCTAATTAAATCAATTTCATTAGCATTCAACAAGTGTTCAATTTGACTTAAAGATTTTGATTGAGATATTGCTTTAACCTCATTAACTACTGATAAGTGAAGTTCTTTAGATTTCAATGGGAAATGAATATGTCTTAGTCTTTGATGAAGTTCCCATACTGAATCTCCTAGCCAAGCCAATTGAATAACACCTATCTCTTCTGGAGAGCCGTATGGCAGCAAGTTTTGAATCCAATAATTCAATTTTTTAAGTAAGTTAAAGCATCTTCGAGATTCTCCTTTAAGTTAAGAAAATCGCCTAAACGTACAAGTTTAATTGTTTGAGCGACTCTTGAATTACCAACTACTGAAAAACCAAGCTTTAACTTTTTACACTCTTTAGCAGTCTGAACAAGAGCTCCAAGGCCAGAAGAATCTAGAAAATCAATTTTTGTGAGGTTAATAACGAACGGAAGATTATTTACTAAATTATTAGTTACAAAAGTCTTAAATTGTTTTTCTGAGAAGGCATCAAGTTGGCCTTTAAAAGTAAAAACAATAATATTTGTTTTTACCTCGAGGGTTCCTCTTAAAGAAACAGTTAGCTTCTGGAAATCTTCTATGATCTAATTCCTCCAAAAAAATAATGTATCAAATGTAATTATCAAATCAAAAGAAAACAATATGTCAACATCTTTCTAACATTAGAGATACAAATTTTTTAAATAAATAATCTGAATCATGAGGACCTGGTCCTGCTTCTGGATGATATTGAACACTAAATATTGGCTTATTATTGACTTCCAAGCCTGCGACAGTTGCATCATTGAGGTTATAGTGAGTAATTTTAACAATATCCTTAGAGAGGGAATTAGGGTCAATAGCAAAACCATGATTCTGGCTAGTTATTTCAATTTGACTATTCATTCCACAAGGATGATTTAAACCGCGATGCCCAAAAGGGAGTTTATAAGTAGAACCTCCTAGAGCTAATCCAAATATTTGATGGCCAAGACAAATTCCAAACAAAGGTACTTCACCATATTCAATAAGTGATCTTGCTAAATCTATACCTTCAGTAACAGAAGAAGGATCTCCTGGACCGTTTGAGAAAAATATCCCATCGGGCTTATTAGATAGAACATCTTTCAAAGAAGAACAAGAAGGTAAGACTAAAATTTCACATCCATGTGATACAAGTCTGTTCAATATAGATTTTTTAATTCCGAAATCAATAGCTACTACTTTTAATTTATTAGACTTTTCGGAATATCTTTTTCTGACGTCAAAATCTGTTTCTGTAGCAGTTCGCCATAAATATTTTTGCTTTGTAGAAACTATCCTAGATAAATTTAACCCCTCCATTTTTGGAGTTTCATTTAACATTTCTAGACAACTTTCTACAGTTCTATCCTCATTGGTTAGAACTCCATTCATCGAACCATTTGATCTTAAAATTTTTACAAGAGCTCTAGTATCAATCCCATAAAGACCTATTATATTTTTTTCAACCAACCATTCATTAAAATTTTTTTTAGATCTCCAATTACTATTATTTGAAGAATAATTTCTAACGATTATTCCTTTAACAGTGCTAGTTGATTCTGAATCTTCAGTATTTATGCCAGTATTTCCAATTTCTGGATAGGTGAATGTTAATAATTGTCCGTGGTAACTTGGATCAGTAATAACCTCCTGATACCCTGTCATTCCAGTATTAAAGACTACTTCACCAACAGCAGTACCAGAATTCCCAAAAGAAAAACCGGGAAATATATATCCATTACTTAGTACTAATTTTGCATTTTTCTTATAAGTTTTAATCATCGATGTGAAATTAAATAATCTTAGGATAAATAACTTTTTAAGTGTAAAAATTTTTGCCAAGGTTTTCCTTGATTAATTGAAAGTAAAGCATTATTAAAGCCTTTTTTTAAATCATCCTCAATTCCTGCTGCCCATAGTACTAATGCAGCATTCAAGGCTACAACATCTATATGCGATTTTTTCCCAGAACCTTTTAAAACAGACTCTAGAATTTCCTCATTAGAGTCAATATCAGAGACAACAAGGTTGTTGTTGGAAATATTTTCATGATTAAAATCTGAAATATTTATTTTTGAAAATCGTAATTTACCATTCTCCACAAAAACTAATTTATTGTCTCCTTGAAGTGATGCTTCATCAAGGCCGCCAGAACCATGAACTACTACTACCCTTTTCATACCCATTTTCAATAGAGCACTTCCCATAGGCTCTAGAAGATCTTCAGAAGCGACACCTAATACTTGAGCGTTGGGTCTTAAGGGATTTACTAATGGCCCAAGTTGATTAAATAAAGTTCTAATTCCAAGGGCTTTTCTTAATGGAGCAAGTTTAATTAACGATTTATGCCAAATAGGTGCAAACAAGAATGTTATTCCGATTTCATTAACCGCAGAGATTACTTTTTCTAATGAGCAATTTAGATTTAGGCCAAGATTCAACAAAACATCAGCAGAGCCAACTTTTCCACTTGCACTTTTATTTCCGTGTTTGGCGATTTTTACGCCACAAGATGCTGAAACAAATGCAACTGCAGTAGATATATTAAACGTATTAGCACCATCACCTCCAGTTCCACAAGTATCTACCATATAAAAATCTGGTCTATCTACTGGTAATTTGCAAACTTTTAGAAGTTCCTCAGCCATAGAAGACAATTCAATACTTGAGCAGCCCTTGGCTCTGAAAGCTGCCAAAAAAGCACCTGTTTGTACATCAGATATTTCATCATTAAGCCATCTTTGCATTAACAATCTAGAAGTCATTTCATCAAGGTTTTGACCCCCTAATAAAGTATTCAAAATTTCAGGATTGGTTAGATTAGAAGACATTTATTTATTGAAGGATTGTAAGAAGATAGAAATTCAATTTGAAGTATCAAAGCCTGAACCTATTAAATCTTTATTTGTGTTCATTGGCCTAAAGCTTTTTGACCAGATAAATTTTGTTTTTGAGAAAAGTTCATTTTTAGAAATATTCCAAAAATTTAAAATTTTTTCAATATCACTTTTAATTTCAAATTCACCAGGGAAGTTTGAATAACGATTTATTAATCTAGCTAAATTTATAAAATCGAGATCTTCTGGTTCTTCTTTAGTAATAAGAGAATCTATAATAATTTTGTCTGTTGTATGTAATGGATGAGTTTGTTCGTTACTCATGAATAAATACTGAATCATTTATAAAATTAGCTCACATATTTAAAAATGAAACATTATCTTAATCATATTGCCAAAACAAAATGAAAAATTTAAAGTTTAAAGTTATATCTAAATACTTAAGACCATACAAAAAAGAATTTTTATATGGAGCTTTAGCCCTTCTAATGGTCAATGTATTAAGTGTTGTTATACCTATAGAAGTAAAAAACATAATTGACCAAATACAAACAGGTATTTCATCAGATTTTGTAATTTCTAAATCATTGTGGTTAGTCTTTTTAGCAACTTGCATGGGTTTAATCAGACTATTTTCAAGACAGATTGTCTTTGGGATAGGAAGAAAAGTTGAAGTAAATCTTCGTCAGAAACTTTTCGATCATTTGCTTATTCAAGACCCAGAATGGATACAAAAAAAAGGGAGCGGGGACATTATTAGTAGAGCGACAAGTGATGTTGAAAACATAAGAAGGCTTTTGGGTTTTACAGTGTTAAGTTTATGCAACATTGTCTTAGCTTATTCTTTTACTATTCCTTCAATGTTTTCAATTAACAAGACATTAACAATATCAGCTCTGTTATTATTTCCATTAATTCTTGGAATTGTGAGCTTATTCGGCAGCAGAATGGTTGATCAGAGAAAAGCTCAACAAGAATCATTATCCAAACTTAGTGATCTTATACAAGAAGATCTTTCTGGCATAAGTGCTATAAAAATTTATGGACAGGAAAATGCTGAGAAGAAACAATTCGATTTTTATAATAACTCTTATCGAAATTCTGCGATAAAACTTGCTAGAACAGCAAGTACACTATTTCCATTGCTTCAAGGTATTTCTTCTATTTCACTATTGATTTTATTAGGATTAGGAACTTATCAATTAGAAAGTGGATTTATTTCAATAGGTGGATTAGTAGCTTTAATTCTTTACGTAGAAAGGCTTGTATTCCCTACAGCTCTCTTAGGTTTTACATTGAATACTTTTCAACTCGGGCAAGTAAGTTTAGATCGTGTTGAAGAGATCTTTATGAACAATCCAAATATAGTGGATGGAACAAAAACCAAATCTTTAAGGAAAAAGTTAAAAGGTTTTTTAGAAGCTAAAGAATTAACCATAAAATATCCAGGTTCAAAATTCAATTCACTAAATCGTCTCAATTTCAAAATATATCCTGGAGAACTTATTGCAATAGTTGGACCTGTGGGTTGTGGCAAAACTACACTTGCGAAATCACTTGGGAGAACTATTGAAATTCCAGACGGTCAATTATTTTTAGATGAAATTGATGTAAAAAATATCAAACTAGAAGATCTAAGAAAAAATGTATCTATTGTTCCGCAAGAAGCATTTTTATTTACTTCATCAATCACAGAAAATCTACGTTTTGGAGAACCAAAAGCATCTAAAGTATCAGTCAAAAAAAGTGCCATAAAAGCTGGATTGATAGATGATATTAATAATTTTCCTCAAAAGTTTAAAACAATTGTTGGCGAAAGAGGTATTACATTAAGTGGAGGACAAAGGCAAAGAACAGCACTTGGAAGAGCATTACTTGTCAATTCTCCTATTGTCGTTCTTGATGATGCTTTAGCAAGTGTAGACAACAAAACAGCCGCAAAAATAATTGACGAAATGCGTGAACGTAGTAATAAAACAATTATAATGATTAGTCATCAATTATCTGTTGCTGCAACTTGTGACAGAGTTTTAGTAATGGATAAAGGAGAAATAGTTCAAGAAGGTAATCATAGAGATTTAGTAAAAAAGAAAGGATTGTATAAACAACTTTGGGAAAGAGAATTAGCAACAAACATTGTTAAAAGCTAATTGTTATTCTTTAATTTATTATGTAAAAATCTAAATTATGTTCGAATTTCTAAAAAATATTATGAACAAAGAGGTGAATCCTTTAACTAATGATGCAAATTCATTTCATAGAATATTGAATACAGATATAAAAAGTGA
Source organism: Prochlorococcus sp. AG-347-E03 (assembly GCA_003279115.1). Classification (GTDB taxonomy): domain Bacteria; phylum Cyanobacteriota; class Cyanobacteriia; order PCC-6307; family Cyanobiaceae; genus Prochlorococcus_A. The sequence continues at coordinate 24,639 of QCBG01000012.1, forward strand.
ACCTAATTCAAAACAAGATGAAATTGTATTTGGATGTGGTTGTTTCTGGGGAGCCGAAAAATGCTTTTGGAAACTGCCAGGTGTTGTTACAACATCCGTAGGTTATGCTGGTGGCGATAAAAAAACAATCCAACATATTATGAAGTTTGTTCTGGTTTAACTGGACATTCAGAAGTTGTAAGAATCATATGGAATAAAAATGAAATAGACATAAGTGATTTATTAAAAATGTTTTGGGAATGTCATGACCCTACGCAAAAAAATAGACAAGGCAATGATGTCGGTACTCAATACAGATCGGCAATATACTATAAAAATGAAAATAATAAAAAAATTATATTAGCCAGTAAAGAACAATATCAAAAAGAATTAAATAAAAAAAATCTAGGTTTAATTGAAACAGAAATAAAACTGATTAATAATTACTTTTACGCGGAAAAATACCATCAACAATATCTTGCCTCTAAAGGTAGCAGGCAATATTGTTCTGCTTCTCCTACAAAAGTTAAGTTAGGAGATTTTCCTGGAAGCAAATACAAATTAAAAGCTCATATTTGGGAAAACTTTGATTGGCAAGTTGATAAGTGTGTATTGAGATCTGATAACAATCCAATAAAAAATAACTTTTAAATCAGCATAAACTTTATATTAAAAGAACGGGGCGTAGCGCAGTTTGGTAGCGCACCACTTTGGGGTAGTGGGGGTCGTGGGTTCAAATCCCGCCGTTCCGATCAATTATCATCTTCATTTATAAGGGATTTGTATAATTTATATGAGCTTATTCCAACAGCTACAAAAGTAAAAGATGAAAAAAATACTAATATTAAAATGGTGAGGTTTGAAACCTCTACTTCACCAAGCTGAAAAGCTATTAAAATATTCATTGAACAATTTTTTTAAACCTTAACATAATTACAATAATTTTCTCACAATGAATTATTAATACAAAAGAATTAGGACACCAAATACAACACGATATAAAATAAATATTTTTAAACCATTTGAAGAAAAATAATTTACTAAGAAATAAATAGCAAATAATGAAGATAAAAATGATGCAATAAGACCAACAATTAAAGGATAAAAACTTAATGATGAAAGTTTATTAAAAGATGAAATTAGCTCATAAATTCCAGCAAAAGAGATAGCTGGTATACCTAATAGAAAAGAGAATTTTACAGCATCACCTCTTTCCCAACCTGCTAATAAAGCGGAAGAAATAGTAACACCAGATCTTGATACACCAGGAAAGATAGCAAAAGCTTGAGAAAGACCTACCCAAAAAATATCGTAATTATTATGATTTTTTAAATTTATAGAACCTTTTTTCGATCTATCAGCTAAAAACATGAAAAAAGCCATAAGGAAAGAAACTAAGGCTATCGAAACATTAGAACGAAAAAATTTATCATAAAAATCAATAAAAAATAGTTTTACACTGCCACCAAATAAAATAATTGGGATAGTAGCAATCAAAATTGACAATATTAGCTTTTTATTAAATAGATAAAAATTTTTTTTGGATAGTTGATTTTTTAATTTAAAAATATTTTCCTTAAAATACCAAGCTAGAGCGAATACACTTCCAAGTTGAATAATTGCAGACAATGATATTCCTGGATCATCAATTCCAAAAAAAAAGAGAAATAATTTTTAAATGAGCTGAACTACTTACAGGAATAAATTCTGTTAAACCCTGAATTAATCCGTATAAAATAAATTTGAAATATTCCAAGAACTTAGATAATTTCCTGATTAATTAATAGCAATTCTAAAAATACAATATATATTTAGTAAGTAAAGGTAATATAACTCCCTGCAAAAAAATTTTTTTTAATATTATTATTTACTTTGTTTCAATTCTTTTTATCTGATTCTATTAAGGCTAATTATTAGTTATTAATTGGAACCTACCGAAAGGGCAAGGAAGTAGACCAGAAGTAAGTGGAATAACAAGTCCTTCATTACACTCAATACCAATGAAAGATTTAGATACATGTAATAATGCAAGCAAAAAAATAACAAATGAGATATTTTTTTCGTTTGGCAATTTGATAGAAAAGGGACTTGTGTATTTACCGGTGATAATAAATAAAGTTATCTCTTTACATCGTGAGCACAGCCATCACCTTTATAATTCTCACTTTCGTAAAAATCATTTTTTGTTCCAAAATAAACTGTTAGTAAAACAAAAGGTAAACTTAATATAAATAAAATAGTCGTTAATTCCATAGTTAAATAATTGTACTGATAGTTTATGAAGGTATTAAGAAAAAACCGTTTTTTAAATAATCTAAGGATCAATAATCTGTAGGGCCTTTGATGCCAAGATAAAAGAATGCTCCTAAACCAACTAATATTAAAACTCCGGCAATAGCTGCTGAAGGAACAAATCCTCCTATTGCGAAAGAAGAAAAATAATTCATCACTAATAACAAAAACTAGTTAGATAATATCAATAAAACTTAGGTATTTGTTAAAAATTATGACTCGAAGACAATTAGGAAATTCTTAATTTAAGCAACTAAAGTCGAATCTTCATTATCAGATGAAATCCTCATTCTTTCTTCAAGTTTAGGACCATATAGTTCATTCCCCCAAATCTCTACTCTCGAGTCATTTGGCGCCATAAAAGTTAGAACATCAGTGGGAAATAATACCCTCTCTAAAAAAAAATTTGATGGACCAATACACCTCAAAACAACCATCCTACAACCTTCATTTCTGTAAGAAAACTCAACCATCCCAAATCAGCAAAATTATAATTTATTAAACACTACTTGTAGCAAAAAAAAATGTATAAAAAATTACTGAAAAAAAAGAAATTTAGAAATGGCTACAAATTTAATCCAGCCTCAACTAAATTTCTTTCTTGATCAATTAACAAAAGCGCATAAGAATTTATATTATTAAAGCTTTGATGAGGAATAGAAACATTAAGCATCCTCAAGAAATTTGATAATTTTTCATCTTGAAGGGCATTCCCTTTCTGTAAAAGCATTTCTTTTTCTTGGTATGACTTCCACATATTCATATATTCAAACTTCAGTGGCTTCAAATGCCATATATTGTCAATTAAACTCCAAACATCTAAATACTCATTTAAATTTTTTTGAATCTTTAATGTATATCTAGATTCATTTGGACTCAATATTGCTGATTGTATGTGTTGATCCTTAATATCAATTGAGCAAGGTTCTATTCCTAAAAACCATCCCTCAAGAATTACTAAATCAGGATTATCTAATCTCCAATGAGATCTATCTCCCAAGCCATTCCTCAGTGATTTATCAAAAACAGGAACATTTAACTCTCCATTTATTTTCCAATATAATAATTTTTCATACATTAATTTTACAGAATGACTTCCAGGAAAACCTCTTGATACATTCCAAGGGTTATTCTTAATTGCTAATTTCATTTCATCTGAAGGAAGATAAAAATCGTCAATTGAAATAACAGCAATTTTAAAATTTAAATTCAAAGAAATTGCTTCAAGCCAATTACCTAATGTTGTTTTGCCTGTTCCTGGGAGAGCTGAGATGCCAATAATTTTTCTATTAGAAAAATTATTATGAAATCTATAAGCCTGAGATAAGAGAGGTAAAGCTAAACCCCAAATCCAATCCTCATTTACTTTATTGTTCCAATATTGATTAATTGAAAGAATGTTTTTTTGATTATTCCAAAATTTAAACCAATCATCCAAAGATTCCCAACCAATATCAAAAATTAATTTTTCAAATTTATCTAGCGGAAAATTAATATTTAAATCTTTCATCTTTCTAACTTAATTCTCGTTTATTTATTAATTTATTAATTTCATTTTTCCAACCATATCCATTTGGTTCAGAAGCCAAAGTAAATTCCAAATCTTTTAATTGATCTAGTAAGTTTAAGTTTGGTCCATCTATTCCAGGAATAACTATTTTAATATCTGAGTTTAAAAGTAGAGGCAAATCATTTGGAGAATCGCCTAAACCTATAATTTCAATATTATGAACATTTGAATATTCTTTAAGAGCATTTATTGCTTTCCCTTTATTCGATTTTTTAGATAATAAGTGACTCATTCTATTGCCTTTAAAAATATCAACATTGAATTTTTTACAACAGATATTAATTTTCTCTTCTAAATAACTTGGCGGATTTAAAAAAGGCATGCTCCAGTGTCTATCGCGCATTAAGTTCAATGAGTTGCCTACTAAACCTGTAAGCTGAGTTGCTTCTTGATCAGTGAGATTATTAAGAGGAGTAAGTTTGTAATCAATTTCTTTAGAAATAAAATTTAAGATTTCTTCAAGAGATTCGTATTTTATTCCAAGAATAATTTCTCCATTTACTCTTTTAAGAGATTCACCATATATTGCCGCACCATTCTCAACAATATAAGGATCCGTCAAGTTAAGTTCCTTTCTAATAACTTTTACTTCAGAAGCGGTTTTGCTTGTACAAAGAATTACGGGTATAGATAATTTTTGTAGCTTTTTTATAGTTTCTTTAGCAGGTGATAAATCATATGAGTGATCCATTAAAGTACCATCTACATCACTTACTACCCAAATAGAAGAATTTTCTATCATTTTTATAAAGCACTAAGCCAAATTACTTGAAAAGGATCAAGACTAATATTTTTGCAATTGTATTTAGTGGATGTTAAAAAATCATGAGTATTGAAATCATTATCAATTATTTTTGGTAAATCATTATCATTCAATTGATAATTAATTTTATTTTCAGTCATATTATGAATTGCAAAAACAGACTCAGGACCTTTACCTCTTTTGATTACAACAATATCACTTCTACCTTTAGACAAACATTTCATTTTTGAACAAGGGTGAAATTGCTTTAATTCTGATCGGACATCCATAGCATTACGAAGATATTTTAAGTTTTTATTAGCATTAGATTCAGGATTATCTAAAACAGCTGAAAGATTCTCTGATTTAAACTTTTCTCTGTTTAGATCTCTTCTTTGACCTGTCATAGAAAAACTTTTGATATCATTTTCTGAAGCTAGTAATGCTGGCAAATAAAATGCAGGGACCCCTTTCAGAGCCATTACTAATAGTTGACTCAAAATAAATCTCTCATATTGAAATCTTTTATTATCTCTACTGGAGTCTTCCATTGCACTCCACCAACTAATATTCAATTCATAAGGTTTATCATCACCATTTGATAAACGTCTATGACTTACTAATCCTCCTCTTTTCTCACAATTAATTAATAAATCCTTAATTCTCTGTTCGCTCATTAAACCCTCAAGAGCTCTTAGTCCGACACCATCATGCGATGCAGTGAAATTAAAAAGAGTAGTATTTTCAGGTAATTCTGGCCAATCAAAAATCCATGAGTTTAGAATATCAGCTCTTGAAGTGATAATTGCTTCTAGGAGAAGAGGTGGCAATGGGAAATTGTATGCCATATGGGCTTCATCATCAGAAATCAGATAAGATAAATTCTCCTTCTGAGGAACATTGGTTTCTGTTATTAAAACGCCATCATCAAGAAGATTATTTAAAAGAACTCTTAAGAGTTTCACAATTGAATGTGCTTTAGGTAAATGTAAACATGTAGTACCTGATTCCTTCCAAATAAAACCTACAGCGTCAAGCCTTAACCATTTAATTCCATTTGTTAAATAACTAGAAATTAAATTTAAGAACTCAATAGTCATTTTAGGATTATGCCAATTCAAATCTATTTGATCTGGCCCAAAAGTTGTCCAAACTTGTTTAGGACCATCATCAGTATTTATTTGAGAAAACAAAGAGGAACTTCTAGGCCTAACTACATTTGACCAGTCAAGATTTTGTATCGGTGAAAAAACATTTGATATACCCGGTTCTTGGGATTTAATAAATTGTTGAACCCATGGGTGAGATGATGAGACATGGTTTAGAACTAAATCAGCCATCAAATCATGATTTTTAGAAATACTTTTGAGATCATCCCAATCACCAAATTTTTCTTCTAGGGAATCATAACTTGAGACTGCGAAACCTCCATCGCTTGTGGATTTCAGAAAAGGAAGAATATGTACAACTTTAGAAAGACTGCCAAAATGTTTACTTAATAACTTCCTAAGAGTTATTAATGTTGCCTCGCCATTTTTATAAATACTATCTGCATAAGTTATCAAAACTGAATGAGATTCATTCCACCTTTCCTTATCTCTTATTTCTTCATAAGCAGATTTCTCTGAGAAATCATCTAATATCTGTAATAATTGGTTTGAAATAAAATTAATTTCTTCTGTAGTATGATTTGAATAAATTGTTTTTAACAATTTACAAATTTTTAATCTATCTAATTTTTTCTCTGAATCAATTTGCTTCACTTTGAAAAAATCATCGAAGTATTAATACCATTCTGCACATCAATTAGAAAATGGACTTTCAACAAGGTTTAATCACAACAATACATGAATATGGAGTTACAGGAAATTTACTTAAAGAATTAAACAAAAGTCTTAAAAGAAGATCAACTAGCATTTTAATACCTTGCTTATATGAAGAGTTTGAACGTCCAGCATTAAAAGATATAAGAGAAGTTTTAAAAAACCTTACAGGCTTAAATGAATTAGTAATTGCTCTCTCCGCAAAAACTGTTGAGCAAGTTAAGGCAGCAAAATCATTTTTTGACTCAATGCCATTCCCAGTTCACGTTCAATGGACTAATTCTCCCTCTGTAATTGAGCTATTAAAAAGCCAAGAAAAAAATGGACTAGAACTTTTAGGAACTCCAGGTAAAGGATGGGCTGTATGGCAAGGCATAGGAGTTGCGACTAGAAAATCAGAAGTTGTTGCTCTTTTTGATGCTGATATAAGAACTTTTAGTCCCTTATATCCTTCAAGAATGATACTTCCACTTCTGGATGAATCATATGGAATATCATATGTAAAAGCTTTTTACAGTAGATTATCTCTAGAAACAAATCAATTGCAAGGCAGAGCAACAAGATTATTCGTAGGTCCTTTATTAGCAAGTCTTGAGCAGTTAGTTGGTAAGGGTCCGTTTTTACAATATCTTCAATCATTTAGGTATCCATTAGCAGGTGAGTTTGCTTTTACTAAAGACCTTGCTATGAATTTAAGAATACCTTGTGACTGGGGTTTAGAGATAGGTTTATTATCAGAGGTTTATAGAAACGTAAGGACCTCAAAAATAGCCCAGGTTGATCTAGGTTTATTTGATCATAAACATAAGAATATTGGAGATTCTTCTAAAGAAGGATTGCAAAAAATGTGTACAGAAATACTTTCAAGTGTTTTAAGAGGTCTCATGGAGCATCAAGCCGAGACCTTAACTAGCACTCAACTAGCAACTTTAGAAGTTCTCTACAAAAGAGTTGGAGAAGATAGGGTAAAACAATTTGGATTAGATTCAGCAGTTAATCAACTTCCATACGATAGGCACGAAGAAGAATTATCAGTACAAAAGTTTGCGAAACTATTGAGACCTGCTACAGAAGATTATCTGGCTTGTCCTACGACACTTCAATTACCAAGTTGGTCAAGAGTTCTATCTTGTGAGAACAAACTGCAAGAAGATTTAGCTATTGCGGGGTCAAAAGACATAAAGATAAGTGAAAAAGAATTAATTAAAAACTTTTAAAGCAAAAAATATCTCTGAGCCATTGGAACTTCATCAAGTGGTTCACAAGTAAGAAGTTCTCCATCAGAAAAAACTTCATAAGTTTGAGGATCAACTGAAATATTTGGTAATTTACTATTAAGTTTTAAGTTTGATTTATTGATATTTCTGGTATTTTCTACGGCTATACATTTCTTTTGTAAGCCTAATTTATTTGGAATATTTTGTTCAATTGAATTTTTACTTAAAAAGGTAAAAGAACTCTTAATTAGAGATTGGCCGAAACTTGCAAACATAGGTCGACCATGTACAGGACCTGGAGTAGGAATTGAAGCATTTGCATCACCCATTTGGGACCAAACTATAGATCCTCCTTTAACAACTAATTCAGGCTTTACCGCAAAAAAGGAAGGTTTCCACAATGCTAAATCTGCAATTTTACCCTTTTCTATAGACCCAACATGTTTATCAATACCATGAGCTATTGCAGGATTAATTGTGACTTTAGAAATATATCTCTTTACTCTATAATTATCATTTCTGTCAGAATCCTGCGATAACGGCCCCCTTTGAACTTTCATTTTATGTGCGGTTTGAAAAGTTCTTGTAATTACTTCGCCAACTCTTCCCATAGCTTGAGAATCACTAGCAATAATTGAAAAGGCACCTACATCATGCAAGATATCTTCTGCTGCAATAGTTTCTCTTCTGATTCTTGATTCAGCAAATGCAATATCTTCTGGGATTTTAGAATCTAAATGATGACATACCATTAACATATCAAGATGTTCTTCTAATGTGTTCCTTGTATAAGGTCTTGTTGGATTTGTACTACTAGGAAGAACATTTTTTTCTCCACAGATTTTTATAATGTCTGGAGCATGACCCCCACCTGCTCCTTCGGTATGAAAAGTATGTATAGTTCTTCCTGCAATAGCGTTGATGGTATCTTCAACAAAGCCTGCCTCATTCAATGTATCAGTATGAATACATACTTGTACATCAAACTTATCTGCAACATTTAGACAAGAATTTATTGTAGAAGGAGTGGTTCCCCAATCCTCATGAAGCTTCAATCCACATGCACCAGCCTCAACCTGATCAATAAGATTGCTCTCGTTTGTTGAGTTTCCTTTTCCAAAAAAACCTAAATTCATGGGAAATGCCTCTGCAGATTGAAGCATTCTTGAAATATGAAAAGAACCCGGAGTACAAGTAGTCGCATTTGTGCCAGTTGCAGGTCCAGTTCCTCCTCCCAACATGGTTGTAATTCCAGAGGCTAGTGCTGTCTCAATTTGTTGGGGACAAATAAAGTGAATATGGGTATCTATTGAACCTGCAGTAAGAATATGCCCCTCTCCAGCTATTACTTCTGTTGATGCACCAATAACAATATCAATATTATCCTGGATATCAGGATTGCCAGCCTTACCAATTTCAAAAATCATTCCATCTTTTATACCCACATCAGCCTTAATTATTCCCCACCAATCTACGATCAAAGCATTTGTTATTACGGTATCTACAGCTCCATCAGTTCTTCTTACTTGAGACTGTCCCATCCCATCTCGAATAACTTTACCTCCACCAAATTTAACTTCATCTCCGTATGTAGTTAAATCCTTTTCTACTTCTATAAAAAGTTCGGTATCAGCAAGCCTTACTCTATCTCCGGTAGTGGGTCCGTAAGTTTGAGCATAAGTTTTTCTATCAATTTTATAAGACATAATTTTAACTATTTAAAGAACCATTAACTAATGAATTAAAACCATACGCATTTCTTAAACCTGAAAATGGAACTAATTTGACATCTGTTGTATCACCAGGTTCAAATCTAATTGCTGTTCCTGCAGGAATGTCAAGACGCATACCATGTGTTATTTCTCGATCAAAAATTAAAGCCTTGTTTGCTTCATAAAAATGATAATGAGATCCAACTTGCACGGGTCTATCTCCAGAATTAGAAACCGTTACTGTTTTAACTTGTTTACTGAGATTTAGTTCGATTTCACCTTGTTCAGGAATTATTTCGCCAGGAATTAAATTACTCATAACTAATTAATCGGATTGTGAATAGTAACTAATTTAGTCCCATCAGGGAAAACCGCTTCTATTTGAACTTCATCAACCATTTCAGGAATGCCCTCCATAACTTGTGATTTTGAAAGCCAGGTAGTTCCCTCTGACATTAATTGACTTACGCTTTTACCATCTCGTGCTCCTTCAAGAACTTGAAAACTTAAAAAAGCAATTGTTTCAGGATAATTAAGCTTAAGACCTCGACTAAGCCTTCTTTCAGCTAAGAGCGCAGCAGAAAAAATCAATAATTTATCCTTTTCTTGAGGTGAAAGATGCATAATAAAAAATTAATCTATAAATTCTT
>QCBG01000013.1 GCA_003279115.1 Prochlorococcus sp. AG-347-E03
GTCGCGATACCGCCTACTAAGAAGTGAGTAACGCCAACCGCACGACCTTGAGTAATTGATAGTGCTCTTGGTTGAATTGTTGGAGCAACTTTAAGTTTGTTATGAGCCCAAACAATTGACTCAAACAGCTCTTGCCAGTAACCTCTTCCGCTGAATAAGAACATTAAGCTAAATGCCCAGATAAAGTGTGCTCCTAAGAACATCAAACCATACATACTTATAGCTGAACCATAACTGGTCAAAACCTGAGAAGCTTGCGCCCATAAAAAGTCTCTAAGCCAACCATTAATAGTAATGGCACTTTGAGCGAAGTTACCTCCAGTTAGTCCCCAAACATCACTTTGCATCTTCCAAGAAAAATGGAAAATAACAATTGATAAGCAGTTATACATCCAGAAGAGTGCTAAGAAAACATGATCCCAAGAAGAAACTTGACATGTACCTCCTCTACCAGGACCATCACATGGAAATCTAAATCCTAATGATGCTTTATCAGGTATCAATCTTGAGCTTCTTGCATAAAGAACACCTTTAAGAAGAATTAAAACTGTTACGTGTATTTGGAATGCATGGATATGATGAATCATCAAGTCAGCAGTTCCTAAGGGGATTGGAGCGATAGCAACCTTTCCACCTACTTCAACTAAACTTCCATTAAATACTTCACTTATAGCTTTATGAGGTAAAGCTTCTGCCGTACCAGCCAATATAGAAGTACCAACAGCTGAAGCTTGAATGCTTTGAACCCATTGAGCAAATATTGGTTGAAGTTGGATTGCAGAATCACTAAACATATCTTGGGGTCTACCCAAAGCTCTCATAGTATCGTTGTGAATATAGAGTCCAAAACTATGGAATCCTAACCACATACATACCCAGTTCAAGTGACTGATTAAGGCATCTCTTGCTTTAAGAATTCTGTCTAATACATTATCAATATGTTTTGCTGGATCGTAATCTCTGACCATTGCAATTCCAGCATGCGCACCTGCACCTACTATGAATAATCCACCTATCCACATGTGATGAGTAAATAATCCAAGAACTGTCATATAGTCAGTAGCTATATATGGATATGGAGGCATTGCATACATGTGATGAGATACAAGTATGCTTATTGATCCGAGCATTGCTAGGTTTACCGCAAGCTGGGCATGTCTACTTTCTGCCATAAACTCAAAAAGACCTTGATGACCTTTAGGAGCAGGGAATAATATTGGGTCTCCTTGCTGTGAATCTAATATTTCTTTCATACTATGACCAATACCATAATTGGTTCTATACATATGACCACCGATAATTGCTATTACACCAAAAGCTAAATGATGATGTGAAACATCAGTCATCCATAAGCTTCCTGTAACAGGGTTAAGTCCACCTTTGAAAGTAAGGAAGTCTGAAAAAGCTAACCAGTTTAAACTAAAGAAATTACCTGTACCACTTGCTAATCCTGGAAATATCTGACCAATAATTTGTGGATCACAGAGTTGATGCGGCATAGGCATATCTGCAATAGTTGCTATTTCTTTACCATTGATGACTAGAGGAGAGCCTGCATCAATTGCATCTAATAGAGCTGCAGTAGGAGCTCCAATATGAATACAATGGCCAGCCCATGCTAAAGATCCTAGTCCTACTAAACCAGCGATATGGTGGTTAAGCATAGACTCAATGTCTTGAAACCACTCCATTTTTGGAGCTGCTTTATGATAATGAAAAATTCCTGCATGAAGCATTAGCGCAGCCATTACTACAGCGCCTATTGCTAAAGCCATCAATTCGCTTTCGTTAGTTATTCCCCATGCACGCCACATGTGGAATATTCCTGAACTGATTTGAATACCGTTGTAGTTAGCACCAAGATCAGCATTAAGCATTTCTTGTCCAACAATTGCCCATACTTGCTGAGCTCCTGGTTTAACATGAGTTGGATCAGCTAACCAACCTGAATAATTAGAAAATCTAGCTCCATGGAAAAATGCAGCACTCATCCATATAAAAATGACTGCAAGATGTCCAAAATGCGCTGAAAAGATTTTTCTTGTTGCTTCTTCAGCATCGCCTGTATGCACATCAAAATCATGTGCGTCAGCATGCAAATTCCAGATCCAAGTTGTAGTTTTTGGACCTTTAGATAATTTACTTGACCAGAAACCTGGCTTATCTAATTTGGCAAAATCAATTGGTCTTGGATCGGCCTTGACAGGATCTTCCAAAACTTTTTTGTTTTTTTCTCCACTTTCTGGTGGGCTGATGGTCATCTAGCACCTCGAAAATAATTGACATTAAAGCCGATTGATCGGATCTTGAACATATTTATAATGATAATGTTCAAGAAAACGAATCCTTCGAAACTTTAGATATTCGTTTCAAAAATAATAAGACAAAGATTCTTTCGTTATGCACTAACGTAACAAATGTTCTAATGATTGTTACTATATGAATATTTTGTTAAATTCAAGTCTATGACATAGTTACGGGTATTTTTACTTAAATTTTATATAAATTTCTTAAATTTTTTTTTATATTTCAAAGAAAATTTTTTAAATCAAGCGACAGGATATAATTGCAACATAACTATCAATAGTTTCTGATTTGAAAGGAATTGCTATAGGTCTATCTAATAATTCAAAAGAAATTTTACAAAGGCTTAAAAAAACAGAATTTGTAAAAGATATATATATTGCAGGTTCTTCAAAAGATAATTTAAAGGAAAATGAACTTATTCAAGTACAAAAACCAAGAGAAATCTTACTTAAAAAATGGCCGGAGATAGATTTAATAATTTTTATAGGCTCCATTGCTGCATCAATACGCATAATAAATTCTTTTTTAACCTCTAAAGATAAAGATCCTGGTGTAATAGTAATAGATAATAAATGTTCCAAAATAGTTCCTTTAATTGGCTTACATCAGTCAAATACGCAAAATATTGCATGTCAAATTGCTAATTTGCTTGGTGGCGAAATAATAGAAACTAATAATTCAAATAATCAACGTTTTTTAAATCTTGATGCATTTGGGAATGAATGGGGTTGGAAAAGATCTGGCAACATAAAAGCTTGGTCAAAACTAGTAATTAAACAAGCTAATAACGAAGAAATATTTTGCAAACAATCATCTGGAATTAGCTTATGGAAAAATTCAGAATCAGGGGAGTTTATCAATCAAATTAAAGAAAAAGAAATTAAAAAACCAGAATCAACATTTCATGTGAGTATATTCGAAAATCATGAAACAACTTGGCACCCGCCAGTATTATGGATTGGTATTGGATGTGAAAGAAATACAAGCAAAGAATTAATAACAAATTCTTTAAATAATTTTTTTGGGTCAGGAGATTTATCACAGCAATCAATCGCGGGATTTGCAACTATTGATATCAAAAAAGATGAGAAAGGAATTTTAGAAATTGCTGAAGAAAAAAACTTGCCTGTAAAGTTTTTTAGTAAAGAAGATCTTTCAAAAATAATTGTCCCAAATCCATCAAATGTCGTACATAGGGAAATTGGTACCCCTTCAGTAGCAGAAGCCTCTTGCTTACTCGCAGCAGGAATAGAATCAAAATTATTAAAAGAAAAAAGAATTTTTAAAAATCAATCTGGGGCTGTAACTATCGCTGTAGCAGAATCAAAAAATCAATATGATCCAACTCATGGTGAAATACATATTATTGGAAGTGGGCCTGGTGATATCTCCTTCCTAACCAGTAATGCAAAAAAAGCACTTTCGAGATGTACTGTTTGGATCGGATACAAAATGTATTTAGATTTAATTAAGCCCTTAAAAAGGAGTGACCAAGTTTTAATTGAAAGTAAACTTACTGAAGAAAAAGACAGATGCAGTAAAGCAATTAAACTAGCCGAGGAAGGGATAAAAGTGGCTTTAATTTCTTCAGGTGAATCTGGATTTTATGGCATGGCTGGCTTACTTTTAGAACTACTTCAAAAAATCAAAAAAGAACATAGACCTTACTTTGAAGTACACCCAGGTATTAGTAGTGTTCAATTAGCGGCTGCGATTAGTGGAGCACCACTAATGAATGACTTTTGTTCAATAAGCTTAAGCGATAAATTAACTCCATGGTCTTTAATAGAAAAAAGAATTGAAGGAGCTCTTTTGGGTGACTTTGTAATAGCTTTATTTAATCCTCAATCGATTGAAAGAAATTGGCAGCTAAAAAGTGTAATAGATTTATGTTTACAATCTAGACATGGGGATACTCCAGTTTTAATAGCTAGACAAGTAGGGAGAGAAAATCAATCCAAAAATTTTTTTACTTTAAACACTATTCCTTTTAATGAGATTGATATGTTATCAATTATTATTATTGGCAATTCGCAAACAACCTTAGTTGATGAGATATTTCTCACTCCCAGAGGGTATTTACAAAATTAAGTTTAGATAATCCATAATTTAATAAATAAAATATTTTTCTTTGCTTTTTTTTTATAAGAATACTAATCTTTTATAATAATGATTTAAAAATTAATTGAAAAATATTGGTTTAATTTTGTTTGACATTGATGGGGTAATCCGCAGCGTAGAAAATAGTTACAGACTTTCATTAAAAAAAACAGTTTACAAATTTTCTGGATGGGAGCCAAGTTATAAAGATATTGATAATGCTAAAAATGAAGGGATCTGGAATAATGACTGGGATTTAAGTTTAGAACTTATAAAAAGATGTATAAAAAAAGAGAAATTAAACCTTAAAGCTCCTCCAAGAGAAGAAATAGTAAAATGTTTTGAAAAGTTTTACTTTGGTGGAGATCCAAGTAAAAGTAGTAAATATTGGTCTGGATACATAACAAACGAGGAGTTATTAGTTGATAAAAAGTTTTTTGATTTAATTGAAAGTAATGGAATAATATTCGGTTTTGTAAGTGGTGCAGAGTCTGCTTCTGCAAAATTTGTTTTAGAAAAAAGACTTGGACTACAATCACCACCATTAATATCTATGGGAGATGCACCTGAAAAGCCTGATCCTACAGGTTTTATTAGTTTATCAAAAAAGCTTATTGGAGAAAAACTTGGCGAATCAAATATTCCCATTGCATATGTAGGAGATACTATTGCAGATATAAGTACAGTTATAAACGCTAGAAAGGAAATACCATCTCAGAAATTCATAAGCATCGGAATAGCTCCCCCACATTTACATTTAAATTGTCGATTAAAAGAACGTAATTCTTACGAAATAAATCTTAGAAATGCAGGCGCTGACTTAATCTTAAATTCTATTTATGACCTTACAGATATTAATCTGGACTTGTTTTAAAACAAATATTAATAAAAAAATTTTTGAAAAATTACGGAGAGGGAGGGATTCGAACCCTCGACAAAAGTTACCTCCTGTAACTCCTTAGCAGGGAGCCGCTTTCAACCACTCAGCCACCTCTCCAGTTCTTATACATTATCAATTTTTTTGCAAACATTCAAAATTATTTATTTAATCGAAATGTCTAATCAACTTGAACTCTCGGCAATCTATTTTTAAAAGAACAAAGAATTTCCCAAGGAATAGTATTAGATTCCCTTGCCCAATCAATAGGAGAAATTGTTTTATCACCTTCAGATCCTAGTAAAACGATCGTACTACCAACTTTAATTTCATCTGAACCTGTAATATCAACCATCATTTGATCCATAGTTATCGATCCTACTTGGGGATACAGTTTATTTTTAAAGATGACTTTGATCTTACCTGAGAGATTTCTTGGAACTCCATCTGCATAACCAATACTCAATACAGCCAATTTAGTTTTTCTACTACTTACAAATTTACCTCCATAACTTACTCTTACACCTTTATCAATAACTCTTATAAAAGCTACTTTGACCTTCAAAAATAAAGCTGGTTTAAGACATAAATTTTTATCTATTGTTGCTAGGGGACTATATCCATACATAGAAAGTCCAACTCTTACCATATGAAAATGAAAATCTTTATTGAGAAGCATGCCTGCAGAATTTGCCAAATGAATCTTGATATTGTGATTACTATCAAGGTTAATTTGCTTTAATAATTCCTTAAACTTTAGTCTTTGTAATTGAGTACTGCTTTTAGGATCTAATGAGTTTTCTTCATCTGCCGATGATAAATGACTATATATTCCTTCTATTGAAATGTTTTCAAAAGATTTTATTTTTTCAAATTCTTGAATAAACTTATAAGATTCAAATCCTAATCTTGACATTCCAGTATCAACCTTAAGATGTAAAGAAAATTTCAACCCAAGCTGCTTACCAAGATTGTTGCATATTAAACACTCTCTAAGACTACTGATAGTTGGCATAAGATCATTTTTAAGGGCTATTATTAAATCCCTTTTCGTATATAGATTTCCCAAAACAAGAATTGGTTTTTTAACTCCATAAGAACGAAGCTTAATCCCTTCTTTTAAAGTGGCAACTCCTAATTGCGAAGCTCCACCTTTGATTGCATATTCTGATACTACTCTTGCATCATGTCCATATCCATCAGCTTTTACAACTGCCATAAATTGACAGTTTCTACTTAATTTAGATCTTATCTGCCTTACATTTTTTTCTATTGCTTTACCATTGATTTCAATCCATGCTCTTTGTTTCGGATCTATATCTTTATCAAAATTTGGATATTTATCAAAATTAAATTGCTGATTTGGTTGCCGAATTTGCATTTACTTTGCGCAATTATATGCGCTTATTGGAATATACGGTTAGCATGACATGTAAATTGTATTTTGGCATGGGCCAGACTCTAGTTTTAAATGCATCTTATGAACCTTTAAACATCACTTCTTGGCGAAGAGCTGTTATTTTGATGATCAAAGGTAAAGCAGAAAGCTTAGAGGAAGATAAATCATATTCAATACATTGCGGAAGAAAATTGCCTACAGTTATAAGACTTCGTTACTACGTCAAGGTACCTTTTAGAGAAGTTTCTTTAACAAGAAAAAATATTCTTCTAAGAGATAATAATTCTTGCCAATACTGCAACTATAGAGGAAGTGATTTATCAATAGATCATGTTTTACCTAGAAGTAGAGGTGGAACTGACAACTGGGAAAATGTTACTACAGCATGTCTTAAATGTAATGTACAAAAAGGCAACCGTACCCCAGAAGAGGCAAATATGCCTTTAAAAAGAAAACCTTACCGTCCATTAAGTAATCTAAATTTTGAGGCTACAAGACAAATTGACTCTGGCAGGCATAAAGAATGGAGTAAATACGTAATAGGGGTTGCAATCTAAAAAAAAATTAATTTACCTCATTATTAAAATCTTCCATCATTCTCTTTTGTTCTTGTGCTATGCATGCATAAATTACTTCATCCAATTGACCAGCGAGAATTGGTTCGAGAGAAAAATTTGAGCCCAATCTATGATCAGTTGTCCTGTTATCTTTAAAATTATATGTTCTGATTTTTTCACTCCTATCTCCTGTTCCAACCTGCGAAAGCCTTTGTGATCTCTCTTTGGCATTAGCTTCTTTTAATTGAATTTCATATAATTTGGCCCTTAAAATTTCCATTGCTCTTTCACGATTTTGCAATTGTGATCTCTCTTGAGTACAAAAAACTCTTATTCCTGTGGGCTTATGGAGAAGATCAATAGCAGTCTCCACCTTATTAACATTCTGTCCCCCTGCACCTCCTGATCTTGCTGTACCGACCTCTAGATCGGTTGGATCAATTTTAACCTCAACAGGATCAGCCTCGGGCATTACTGCAACTGTAGCAGTAGAAGTATGAACTCTACCTTGGGATTCAGTAGCTGGCACTCTTTGAACTCTATGTACACCAGCCTCAAATTTAAGTTGACTATATACAGAATCTCCCTTAACGGAAATAACTAACTCTTTGAATCCGCCCATATCTGACTCAGAAGCACTAACAGGTTTTACGGACCATCCAATTTTTTGTCCATATCTTTCATACATTCTTGCTAGATCACCGGCCCATATACAAGCCTCATTACCTCCAGCGCCAGCTCTGATTTCTAACATTACACTTCTTTCATCTCTTGGATCTTTTGGTAATAAAGCGATTGTGGTTTTTTGAATAAGTTCGTTCTTACATTCCTCAAGTTTATTTATCTCTTCATTAATTAAAGCTTCCATCTCTTTATCATTTCTATTCTCTTTCAACAAAATTTTTGAATCTGCAATTTCTTTATCAGTATCAATTAATTTATTAAAATCAGTAACCAGAGGCTCCAACTTTGACCTTTCTCTTGCTATTGATTCTAATTTTTTAGGATCATTAGCTATATCAGGATCTGCTAGCTGCACTTCCAAATTTTCAAAACTTTCTGAAGCAGTTTTCAACCTTGCTATTAATGTTGAGTATTCCAATTGAAATTATGCTTTAGTTTATGGAAATTCTATTTATCAGAATCTTTTTCTTCTTTTTGCTTTTTTGATGTCGCTGAATTAGCTGAACCCATTCCATATTTTTTCATAAACCTATCAACTCTTCCTTCTGTATCGAGAATTTTTTGAGTTCCTGTAAAGAAGGGATGATTTCCACTCCATACATCTACATGAAGTTCAGGTTGAGTTGAGCCAGTTGTCATTACGACTTCTCCATTACAAATAACTTTTGCATCTGGATACCATTTTGGGTGGATTTCTGATTTTGGCATGATTAAATGTTTTAACGTTTGGAAAATTGTGGAGCTTTTCTTGCTTTTTTAAGACCATATTTTCTTCTTTCCTTAGCTCTAGGATCTCTGCTGAGATGGCCTTCAGTTTTTAGTGGTTTTCTATTATCGGGAGATAATTCGCACAGAGCTCTAGCTGCACCTTGCTTAATAGCATCTGCCTGGCCAGTTAATCCACCACCAAAAACGTTTACCAGAATATCATAAGAATTTTCAAGGCCTAATGTTTGCAAAGGAGCTTTTATTGAATTTAAATGTAAAGGATTAAAGTTTAAGTAATCATCTCCTGAACGACCATTAATTTTAATTTGTCCATTTCCAGGAATCAATCGAACGCGAGCAACTGAAGTTTTTCTTCTTCCAGTTCCCCAATAAACAGCTTTGTTTTTTATTTGACTATTCATTTTTTTATCTTAGTTATTCAATAATACAGGATTCTGTGCTGCATGAGGATGATCAGCACCTTTATAAACTTTTAATTTTCTGAATTGCTGTCTTCCCAAAGAATTATGTGGCAGCATACCCTTAACAGCTTGCTCGATGATTCTTTCTGGAATTCTTTCCTGAAGAGACTCAAATTTTTCAATTTTCATTCCTCCTGGCCTGCCAGAATGTCTTCTATATAATTTTTGTGATGCTTTTTTACCTGTTACCTCAACTTTTTCAGCATTTACAACAATCACAAAATCACCCGTATCTAAATGAGGAGTAAATGTTGGTTTATTTTTTCCTCTTAAAACGGTTGCAATTTCTGTAGCAAGTCTCCCAAGTTTTTTATCTTTTGCGTCAACTAAAAACCAATTTCTTTCAATAGTTTCTAAAGACGGAGTAGTCGTTTTATTCATTTAGCAAATTTATGCAAATAAATTTAAATTCAGTTTTAAATTCTAACCTATTGAAGGAGTTTTAAACAATTTTTTTGGATTATTTACACAAATAAATTTCTTTAAACAAAATACTTAAGAAAAACCTTTAATTAAAAATACCGGGAAAAAATCTTTTTTATTGATCTTTTTAAAAACATTTTCTTCATATACAGCATTTACAAAACATAACCCCCTAGCTGGAGCAGATTCTTTAACATCATCTTTCTTTTTATTAAGCCATCTATCTGTGAAGATTTCTGGGGATATTTTTTTTTCGCCAACTAACACTAGTTGTCCAACAATCAAACGGACCATTCCATATAGAAAACCCGTAGCTTTGATATCAACTAAAATCAAATCCTCCACTCTTTGAATATCTATATTATTTATTTTTGTAATAGAGGTTGACCTGTTACTTCCACTTTTCTGAAAAGCAAAAAAATCATGCTCTCCTTCCATTTTCTTTGATGCATCTGCCATTGAAACTTCATCAAGCACTTTTTGATATCTATGCCATGACCAATTATTAATGAACAAGTTAGAGAACCTACTATTGTTAATGACATATCGATAGTGTCTATACATTGCTGAGTAGCATGCATGCCAATTATATTTCACCTCAACTGATTCCAATATTCTAATTGTTGAGGGTAAGAGACTATTTAATACATCAGAATAACTACTGCCAGGAATAACACAATGAGTGTCAAAGTGTACTACCTGACCCGATGCATGAACCCCTGCATCAGTTCTACCTGCAGCGAAAGTCTTTACTACATGATGTGTAATCTTAAAAAGAGCTCTCTCTAGAATTTCCTGAACTGTAGTTGCATTTTTTTGTCTTTGCCAGCCCGAATAATTAGATCCATCATATTGAATTAGTAAAGCTACCCTTTTCAAATGTTTTGTTTTCTAATGAAAGACTTTATTATTAGCAATCCTAAACAAGTTCGATTATAGCCATCTGAGCGTTATCTCCCTTTCTAGAGACGGTTCTGACAATTCTTGTATAACCACCTTTTCTATCTCCATATCTTTCATTTGCTTTCTCAAATAATGAATGCACTAATTTTTTATCATATATGTACCCAATAGCCCTTCTCCTGGAGGCCAAACTACCATCTTTAGCAAGAGAAATCATCCTTTCAGCTTCGCTCCTTAAAGCTTTTGCTCTAGCCTTTGTGGTTGTAACTCTACCTTCCCGAATTAATTGAGTAGTCAAACCTCTTAAAAGTGCTTTCCTCTGGTCAGCAGGTTTACTCAATAATGGAATTCTAAGTTGGTGTCTCATAATCTAAAAAATTGTTAAACGGAAGTTCTGCTCTGCGGAATGGAAATCCCTATGCGCTCAAGAGCTTCAATAACCTCATCTGCAGATTTCGAGCCAAAGTTCTTAATTTCAAGAAGATCTTCATAGCTAAAGCCCATTAAATCTGAAACTGAGTTAACTTGCGCTCTCTTCAAGCAATTATAAGCTCTAACGGACAAATTTAGTTCCTCAAGGGGAATTTGAGCTTCAGGAGATGGTTCGGGTTCTTCAGGGATTTCCTCAACCATTGTAACAGTAGCTAGAGGTTGAAAAAGTTCTATTAATTGGTTTGCAGCTTCAGCAATAGCATCATCAGGACTTGTTGAGCCATCTGTGACTACTTCCATTTTTAATCTTTCTCTACCTGTTCCACCCTCAGCAACTGCTGTTTCATCAATCGTAAAATTCACTCTCTTAACTGGCATAAATACGGCATCTATTTGAAGTAAATCAATGGCAGATGTCTCCTCATTCTTACGGTCGACGGGTCTATATCCCACTCCTCTTTCTACATGTATTTCCAATTCTAAGTTATGGCCTTCTTGAATAGTTGCGATAGGTTTTTCACCATCAACAATTTCAACCTGAGATGAGAATTGAATATCGTTCGCCTTTACCTCCATTGGACCACTAGCTACTAACCTGCCTATTTCGAGCTCTGGATTAGAACTATTAATTGATAGTTGTTTACAATTGAGAAGAATATCTAAAACGTCTTCCCTAACTCCTGGAATAGTTGCATATTCGTGGTTAATTCCTGCTATTCTGACTGCAGTTACTGCACTTCCTTCAAGTCCTCCCATAAGGACTCTTCTAAGCGAATTACCCAAAGTTGTAGCTTGTCCCCTTTCTAAAGGGCCAATTAAAAAAGTTCCTGTTTGGGAGCGATCATCTGCTACTTGATGGTCTATTCTGTCAATCTGGTATTGCAACACGGAAAAAAATGTGGTTAAAGTTTTTTTGAGGGGGGGGGGTGTTAGAGAATGGCTAGAACCTAAACGCGTCTACGTTTAGGTCTTCTACATCCATTATGAGGTAATGGAGTAACATCTCTTATTAGAGTTATTTCTAAACCGGCCACTTGTAAAGCTCTTATGGCCGTTTCCCTACCTGAGCCTGGCCCTCTAACTAATACCTCTATTTGTCTCATACCCTGATCAACTGCTCTTCTAGCTGCCGCCTCCGCAGCTGTTTGAGCAGCGAATGGAGTACCTTTCCTAGCACCTTTAAATCCGCTAGCTCCAGCCGATGACCAAGAAATTACATGGCCAGAAGTGTCTGTAATTGAGACGATAGTATTATTAAATGTACTTTGAATGTGTACCACACCATTAGGTACATTACGTTTGGATTTCTTTGAACCTGTTTTTTTTACTGTAGCTGCCATGGTTTTTAATTTAATACTGAAATTTGTAAATAGATTTAGTTAATTATTTTTTTCTTCCAGCAACTGTTTTTCTAGAACCTCGTCTTGTTCTTGCATTAGTTCTAGTTCTTTGGCCTCTTACTGGAAGACTCATTCTATGCCTTCTTCCTCTCACGCAACCTATATCTTGTAAACGTTTCAAGGCCATTCCCTCTTTTCTCCTCAAATCTCCTTCTAGGGTAAATTCCTCTGTGGCACCTCTTAGTTTTTGAACATCAGAATCAGAAAGATCTTTCACACGAATATCGGGGTTTACACCAGTATTAGCAAGAATTAGCTTTGATCTTGTTAAACCAATTCCATATACGTATGTAAGTGCTATTTCAACTCGCTTTTCGCGAGGTATGTCAATTCCTGCAATCCTAGCCACGTGTTTTGAGTAAGTAAAAGTTTGATTTAAAGGGTTTAAATTTAACCCTGACGCTGTTTATTGCGAGGTCTTTTCTTGTTAATAACATAGATTTTACCTCTTCTCCTCACGATCTGATCGTCAGGGCTAATTTTTTTGACTGAAGATCTGACCTTCATAAGGGTTTTGCGAATAAAACGTTAATATTATATTCTACATCATCATCAAGCCATTTTTTGTTTGATATCAGAGGAAATTGTTTTTAAATCTCTATCAGCATCAATATACTCTAGCAATGAAAGATCTTTAAAATATTGAATCAATGGTTCTGTAGTTTTTTTATAAATATCAACTCTTGTTCTAATGGTCTTTTCAGTATCATCTTTTCTACCTCTTAGAAGCAAACGTTTAATAAGAACTTCTTCTGGAATATCTAAGTAAAAAACTACATCTAAAGGTTGATTTATTTCAATTAAAACCTCATTCAGGGAATTTGCTTGAGATAAATTTCTTGGGTAGCCATCTAAAATCCAACCATTATTATCCTTGTCTAAATTTTGCCTTACTATTTTTAATACAAGTTCATCATTAACAAGTTCTCCTCGGTTAATAATATCTTTTACCTGTCTACCAAGGTTAGAATCCATCTCAATTTCATTTCTTAATAATTCTCCAGTGGAGAGGTGCAAGTAAGAATTGGTTTTACTTAATAACTCAGCCTGAGTCCCTTTGCCTGCTCCAGGAGCGCCTAAAAATAATAAATGTTTTTTCATTAATTGTTAATTATTCCCTCATACCTTTGAGAAATAACATAAGTTTGAATTTGCTTAGCAGTATCAATAGCAACACCTACGAGGATCAATAATGAAGTTGCTCCTAAACCTTGAAAAGTCTGGACATTTGTCGCTCTTTCTACTGCAGCTGGGATTATAGCTACTGATCCTAAAAATAATCCTCCTAACAATGTCAATCTATTTTGTATACCTGATAGATAGTTTGCGGTATTACTTCCAGGTCTTACTCCTGGTATTGCTACACCTCCTTTCTTAAGATTTGATGCCACATCAACTGGATTAATCGTAAGAGATGCATAAAAAAACGAGAATCCCAAAATTAATGAGAAGAATGTAAGAGCATATGGCCATGGATTAGAAGATCCAGGATTTAAACTACTAGCTAATTTTATTAAGACTGGATTACCAGTTACGTTTGCAATAGTTATTGGTAAAAAAATTAGAGCAGATGCAAAGATAATTGGCATTACTCCCCCGGCATTTAATTTAAGAGGTAAATAACTTTGCCTTGTAGGAAGTAATGTTGCATTTCCTATTTGTCTTTTTGCACTAACAATAGGGATACGTCTAGCTCCCTCTTGTACAAAAATAATCCCAACAATTGTCAGTAAAAAGACTCCGAGTAAAACTGCTATACCTAAAACATCTCCCCTATCACCAGTTTGAGCTTTTTCAATAGTTGAGCTTAGAGCCTTTGGCAAAGTCGAAACAATATTCAAAAAAATTACTAATGAAGCGCCTTGACCTATTCCTTTCTCTGTAATAATTTCACTGAACCACATTACTAACATTGAGCCAGTAACTAATGCTATGGAGGTTTGCAAGACAAATGTAGTTTCACCTATCCCCTGAATTGCATATTGTCTAAGAATTAAAGAAAATATAATACTCTGTAAAAAACCCCAACCTAAAGAGACATATCTAGTTATTTGAGCAATTTTTCGTCTCCCCGCTTCTCCTTCATTTTTTTGTAAATCTTCAAGAACAGGCAATGAGGCAGTAAGAAGCTGAATAATAATTGATGCATTGATAAAAGGAAGTATGCCTAATGCAAATATTCCTAAAGTGGAAATTCCTCCACCAGTAAAAATATCTAAAAAGCCTATTAATTGTCCACCTTGATCTATAAAACTCTTAAAAGCGACCCTATCAATACCAGGCATGGGGATATATATGCCAAGTCTTACTAAAAGAAGAAGACCTAAAGTTGTTAAAACTCTATTCCTTAGCTCTTTGTTTAAAAATAATTGAGAAAGTATTTCAGAAGCGCTAGGGTTTCTACTTTTGTTAACTAACATTTTGAAGCTTACCTAAATTTTTTCTTAAATTTATTTATTATTTATAAGCTCACAAGTTCCACCTGCGTCCTCAATTTTTTGTTTTGCAACTTTTGTGAAGGCATGAGCTTGGACTGTTAACTTTGCATTAACTTTTCCGTTACCAAGAATTTTTAGAGGAAATTTTGGCTTAAAAATCAATCCTTTTTTAACTAATGAGTCTAAATTAACAATATCATTATCTTTGAAATCATTTAATTTATCTAAATTTACTATAGAAAAGTTTTTTTGATTAATTATTTCAAAGTGCTTTAATTTTGGAACTCTTCTATATAAAGGCATTTGGCCACCTTCAAAGCCTGGACGTGTTGGTCTTCCAGAACGTGACTTTTGTCCTCTCATTCCAAAACCACATGAAGCACCCTGACCCGCAGCAATACCTCTACCTTTTCTCAATTTTTTCTTTCTTGAGCCAGAGTTTGATTTAAGTGTATTTAATGTTGAAGTCATAATTTTTTCAAGAATAGAGCTGTTCAAGTGAGATGCCTCTCTCCCTTGAAGCAGATTTATGAGTTCTCAATTGAGAAAGAGCTACCATAGCAGCTCTTGCATTATTCAAAGGTGTTTTACTACCCAATCTTTTTGCTAAGACATTTTTTATGCCCGCTAATTCTAAAACAGTTCTTATTGAACCACCTGCAATTACACCTGTACCTGGAGCAGCTGGTCTAATTAGTACATTAGCAGCACCATCTCGACCTTTAGATAAAGTCGGTATTGAGTTATTTGGAGTTAATGGAACTCTAACAAGATTCTTTTTACCATCTGAAACTCCCTTTCTTACAGCACCTATAACATCTCCAGCTTTTCCAACTCCAACTCCAACTTGCCCCTTTTCATTACCTACAACAACGATTGCTCTAAAGCTCATTTTTTTTCCACCTTTAACAGTTTTAGAAACGCGTCTTATTTGAACAACCCTTTCTTGCCAATCAGAATCTCTTTCTAGATTTTTCGAATCGCCTCTTCTATTTCTTTTTCGATCATTACGATTATTCTTTTTTTGTTCGGCAGGCATGGCTCCAGGAACGTTATCATTCTTGGATTGAATTTCTTGTTTTGTAGGAGTGTTAGTCATAGTAAAAATTAAAAGTTAGAATTCTAAGCCAGCTTCACGAGCAGCGTCAGCAAGTGCCTTAACTCTACCATGATATAAATTACCTCCACGGTCAAAAATTACTTGCTTAATACCTTTTTTTATTGCTCTCTTTGCTAGTAATTTGCCAACAATGGAAGAAGTATTACAATCAGCAGGTAATTTCTCAGATTTTTCTCTTAGTTCCTTATCAACAGTTGAAGCTGAGCAAATAGTTGTTTGAGCGCTATCATCTATAACCTGGGCATAAATATGGTTATTAGAGCGAAAAACAGACAATCTTGGACGTGTTGCATCACCAATTAAGAATCTCCTTAATCTTCTATGTCTTTTTTGGGTTTGTAATTTCCTGGAAAGTTTGGTCATTTTTTTAATTGAAATTATTTTTTGCCAGATTTACCAGCTTTTCTGAGAATTCTCTCATCATGGTATTTAATTCCTTTACCTTTATATGGCTCTGGAGGTCTAATTGATCTGATTTTTGCTGCTTCATTGCCAACAATTTCTTTATCAATTCCAGAAACGGTAACGTTTGTATTACTTTCAACTTTGTATGTTATACCATCAGGGGGGATCATTTCTACAGGATGACTATATCCTGCACTAACAACTAGATTTTTACCTTTTACTTGAGCTCTTGATCCAACGCCAACAATTTCTAGTTTCTTTGAAAAACCTTGAGTAACCCCTTCAACCATATTTGCAATTAAAGCTCTACATAAACCATGTCTCTGTCTTGAGTATATTTTGGTTGTAGTAGGACTTACGACAACAGTATTATCTTTCTTATCAAAACTAACTCCCTCAGGCATAAGACGTTTTAACTCACCCTTTGGGCCTTTCACTGTAACTGTTAATCCATCAAAATCAACTGAAACTTTATCTGGAATAAGTACTGGTGTTTTTCCGATTCTTGACATGATTAATTCTCCTTAATAGACAAAGCAAAGGACTTCACCGCCAATGCCTTGCTTCCTAGCATCGCGATCACTCATGACGCCTTTAGAAGTTGATATTATGGCAACTCCAAGACCTCCAAGCACTTTTGGTAAAGCTCTAGTATTTTTATAAATTCTCAAACCAGGTTTACTAACTCTTTGCATTGACCGGATAGTAGGGAATTTATTCTTACCACTATATTTCAGACCAAGTATGATTTGTGATTTATAGCCTTCACCTTCCTCGTTAATGTCAGAAATGAATCCCTCTTTTTGAAGTACTTTTGCAATACTTAGGGACATTTTTGAACTTGGGATTGATGTGGTTGTATGCTTCTTTTGACTCGCATTTCTAATTCGAGTAAGCATATCTGAAATAGGATCGTGATTTGACATGGTTTTAATTCTTACTAAAAGGCATTCCTAACTCTTGCAAGAGAGCTTTACCCTCTTGATCTGTTCTCGCACTAGTGACAATAGTTATATCCATCCCTCTTATTGAATCTATTTTATCAAAAGAGATTTCAGGAAAAATTAATTGCTCTTTCACTCCAACGGTGTAATTCCCTCTCCCATCAAAACTTTTTGGATTAACTCCTCTAAAGTCTCTTATTCTTGGTAAAGCAAGATTTATAAATCTCTCCAAAAAGGAATACATCCTGTCTCCTCTTAAAGTTACGGTACAACCAATCGGCATGCCCTCACGAATTTTAAAACCCGCGATAGCTTTTTTAGCCCTAGTTATTAAGGCCTTTTGTCCTGTAATTGTTGCCATTTCGTTTAAAGAGGCTTCTAGAGATTTCGAATTTGAAGCTGCCTCACCAAGACCTCTGTTAACGTTGACTTTGACAACTTTAGGTACCTGATGAATATTTTTAAGACCAAGATCTTTTAATAGTTTTGGTCTTATTGATTCTTTGTAGCGATTTTTTAGAGTCATAATTTTTTGTTAATTCTGGTCTTTGTCAGAATTGATAAATTAGAAAAAGTTGAAATCTGGTTTCTGATGAAAAATTAATCAATTACTTCACCAGTTTTCTTCAATCTTCTTTTCTTAACCCCCTCTTTATCAATAAAGTATTCAATCTTACTTGTAAGATTTTTATCCTTTGAAAAGAACATTACATTTGATGCATGTAAAGATGCTTCTTCTGTAAGTATTCTTCCAGTTTCTCCTTCCTGAGTTGGTTTTACGTGTTTAGTTCTAAGATTAATTCCCTTAACTACTACTCTATTTTCAAGAGGGATAGTTTTTAAAACTTCACCAGTTTTCCCTTTATCCTTGCCGTTAATTACTTTTACCAAATCTCCAGTTTTGATTCTCATTTTTATTCTCTGGAAGTTTTTCTTTTGTTTTAATGAGTCCAACATTTAAATCACCTCCGGAGCAAGAGAAACAATCTTTGTATAATTTTTATCCCGCAGTTCTCTAGCTACAGGTCCAAAAACTCTAGTACCTTTTGGATTCTTATCTTCATTAATCAATACTGCAGCATTGTCATCAAATCTGATTGAGTTACCAGTATTTCTTCTTAATGTAGCTTTAGTTCTGACGATAACAGCTTTAACAACTTCAGATTTCTTAACTCCCATATTAGGAAGAGCATCTTTTACAGTTGCTACGATTACATCCCCAACATGTGCATACCTTCTATTTGAGCCTAAAACCCTAATACATTGGAGTCTTTTCGCTCCGCTGTTATCAGCAACTGTTAAATAAGTTTCTTGTTGAATCATTTTTTAACCTCCTTAGCCTGACTTGTTTTATTGAGAATCTCTTCTATTGCCCATCTTTTATGAGCACTAAGTGGTCTAGTTTCTCTAATTTTAACTCGATCGCCTAAAACACATGTATTTTCAGGATCATGCGCCTTGTATCGTGTAGTTCTACTTACAATTTTTTTATAAGTGGGATGTGGATATCTGTTAATAACAGCAACAACTACTGTTTTGTCCATTTTGTCGCTGACAACAGTACCAATTCTTTCTTTGAGTGCCATAACTAATAATTAAGCAGAAGTAGTTTTAGAAGCAGATTGACTCTTACTGAGAGTTAGTAATTGCGCAACTTGTTTCTTGATAATTTTAAATTTATGAGTTTCATTGAGCTGTCTCGTAGCTTGCTTGAATCTCAAGTCAAAAAGATCTTTTCGTAATTGGTTAATCTTTTCATTAATTTGATCAGAATTTAATTTATTAAATTCTTTAAAAGACTCTGAGTTTTTCATTGTTTAACCTCCTCTTGAGATTTTTTACTATTTTTTGTTTCATCTTGATTTTTATCTGTGGAGATGAATTTAGTTTTTACAGGAAGTTTGTATTGAGCAAGACGCATAGCTTCCTTTGCGATTTCCTCAGTGATATCCTCACCACCCATTTCAAAAAGTATTCTTCCAGGTTTTACTACAGCAACCCAAAATTCTGGATTACCTTTACCAGAACCCATTCTAGTTTCAGCAGGTCTCATTGTTACAGGTTTATCAGGAAATATTCTTATCCATATTTGACCTCCACGTTTTATATATCTTGTCATAGCTCGTCTACTTGCCTCAATCTGACGTGCAGTTACCCATCCACAGTCTTGAGCTTGGAGAGCGAATTGACCGAAAGCAATAGTATTACCTTTTGAGGCAACTCCCCTCATTCTGCCTCTATGTTGTTTACGAAATTTAGTTCGTTTTGGACTAAGCATTTTTTTACCTCCTATGAATTCTCATTTGAACGATCCTCAAATTGCTGAGGTCTTCTACTAGCTTTCCTCTTAGGGCTCGCTCCCACAGGGATAGTTTGTTCTTCTTTAGGGAGAACTTCACCTTTGAAAACCCAAACTTTAATGCCTAGAACACCGTAAGTTGTATTAGCTTCACGTGTTGCATAGTCAATTTCAGCTCTCAAAGTATGCAATGGTACTCTACCTTCTCTAGTCCATTCAGTTCTAGCAATTTCAGCACCATTCAACCTTCCCCCTACTTGAATTTTAAGACCTAAGACTCCAGCCCTTTGAGCCCTTTGCAAGGCCATCCTTATAGTTCTTCTAAAGGCGACTCTTTTTTCTAGTTGTTGCGCAATATATTCAGCTAGTAAAAAAGCATCGGCATCTACGCGTTCCACTTCAACAACGTTTATTCTGACTTGCCTTGTTCTATCCCCTATAGTTTTTTGAATACCAGATCTTAATTCTTCAATACCACTTCCTTGTCTACCAACTATAACTCCTGGTCTTGCTGTTTTTAATTCAAGTTCCAATTGGTCAGCTTTTCTAGCTATTAAAACATCGCTAATTCCCGCTGCTCCATATTTTTTTTGTATAAAACTGCGAATTTTAAAATCTTCTTGCAGAAGAATTGGATATGTCTTGGAAGTAGCAAACCACTTAGAGCGATGCTCTTGTGTAATTCCTAATCTAAGTCCAGAAGGATGTATTTTATGTCCCATTAGTTTTGTACCTCCGCATTATTTTGGATAGGAGCAGACTCAACAGAAATACTGATGTGGCAAGTCTGTTTTTTAATTGAAAAAGCTCGACCTTGAGCTCTAGGCCTATACCTTTTCATCACAGGACCACTATTAGCCCATGCAGAGGAAATCACTAGCGTAGATGGATCCATTCCAAGGTTATGTTCTGCATTAGCAACTGCTGATCTAAGAACTTTAGTAATAGGGTCTGTAGATCTATAGGGCATAAATTCCAACATAATCAATGCATCTCTATAAGACCTACCCCTAATCTGATCCAAAACTCTTCTCACTTTAGACGCTGATCCGCGAACATAATTCCCATGAGCAATGGCTGTTTTTGTAGTTTCAGGTGTTTTTGTCATGATTTTGCTCCTTTCTTATCTCTTATATGACCTCGATAAGTGCGTGTAGGAGCAAATTCACCGAGTTTATGACCAATCATTTGTTCAGTAATAAATACTGGAATGTGAGACTTGCCATTATGTACAGCGATTGTATGACCGATCATTAAAGGTAAAATCGTTGATGATCTCGACCAAGTTTTGATAACAGACTTGTCATTATCAGTATTTTGTTTTTCTACCTTCCTGAGTAAGCTATCTGCTACAAAAGGTCCTTTTTTTAGTGAACGTCCCATGATTAGGTAATAGAAATTGAAATAGTAAATGAAGTAATCAAGAGTCTCTGCCTCCTCTACTCCTCTTAGAAACGCGACGACGTCTTCGAACTACTAATTTATTACTTGGTTTGTTCTTTTTACGTGTCTTTAATCCAAGAGCTGGTTTACCCCATGGAGTAACAGGGCCTGCTCTACCAATCGGTGCTTTTCCCTCTCCCCCTCCATGTGGATGATCACATGGATTCATTACACTACCTCTTACTTGTGGCCTTCTTCCAAGCCATCTTCTTCTTCCTGCTTTACCTAAGCTAGTATTTCTTATTTCAGAATTACCAACTTCTCCAAGAGTTGCATAGCATTCTTTTCGTACAAGTCTTACCTCGGTAGATGGGAGTTTTAAAGCAACATAGTCTCCCTCTTTTGCCATAACTTGCGCACTAGCTCCTGCAGACCTTACCATCTGAGCGCCTCTACCTGCATATAACTCAACACAATGAACATTAGATCCTAATGGCATAACAGAAAGTGGCATTGCATTTCCATCTTCAATAGGAACACTTTCTCCAGATATGACATTTTGTCCGACTTTCACTCCAGCCGGAGCAATAATATATCTTTTTTCCCCATCTTCGTAGAATAAAAGTGCTAGCCTTGCATTTCTATGAGGATCGTAGTGGATAGCAGCAACTTTAGCGTTTATGTTTCTTTTATCTCTCCTAAAGTCGATTAATCTATATTGCCTTTTGTGACCACCTCCACGATGACGACAAGTAATAACTCCACGATTATTCCTGCCTTTAACTCTATGTTTTGAAACTATTAGTGATCTCTCAGGTTTTGCACTTGTTATTTCACTAAAGTCAGTAACTACTCTCTGCCTAGTGCCAGGTGTATAAGGTTTAAATTTACGGATTGCCATGATTAAAACTCCTTAAGATTCTGGAAATAGTTGGATTTTGTCTCCTTCAGCAAGACGTACAATTGCCTTCTTGACCTGAGAACGTTTACCGGAAAATTTCCCGACTCTTCTTGTTCTTCTTGGAGGATTCATAGTGTTAACTCCTATAACTTTAACACTGAACAAGGCTTCAATAGCAGCCTTTATTTGTGGCTTTGCCGCTCTATGATCAACTTCAAAAGTATATTGGTTAAGATCTATTGCGTTTGTAGCTTTCTCAGTAATAACTGGCTTTCGTATTACATCGGCTAAACGAGAATCGAATAATTTACTCATGATGCATAAACCTCCTGAATTTTATCTATCGCTGATTGACCTATTACTAATTTATTAGCATTAAGAATATCAAATACATTTAATTGATCGGCGGCGATTAATTTTACTTTTTCAATATTATTTATGGATTTTTTTATAACATCGGACGGGCTATCAAGAATAACCAAAACTTTTTCAGTTTTTTGTATACCTAATCGAGCAAGGCCAGTTATGATGTCACTTGTTTTAGGCTGCTTTAGAGTGGATCCAAAATCTTCAACAGCCTTCATATCAGATACTCTGGACATAAGTGCTGTTCTAAGAGCTAATCTACGTTCCTTACGATTCATATCAAGATTATAAGAACGTGGCTTCGGTCCAAAAATAATTCCGCCACCAGGTCTTAGGGGTGTCCTTATTGATCCTTGACGAGCTCTTCCTGTACCTTTCTGTTTGTATGGCTTTCTACCACCCCCTCGCACTTCAGATCTTGTCAAAGTTGAGGCTGTCCCTTGTCTTTTATTTGCTAGCTGCCTAAGGATTGCTCTATGGATTAAGTCTGCCGAAGAAGTTTCTTTGGCAACTGCTAAATCAAGAATAACTTTGCCTGATTTTTTACCATCCCACTTAAGAGTTTCAAGTGTTGTCATGATTTTTTACCTCCTTTTTCACCTACAACATTGTTTGGCTTAATATTTACAATTGAGCCGGGCTTACCTGGGACAGAACCCTTTACTACAAGCAAATTTTTCTGATCATCAATTTTTAAAACTAACAAACCTTTAGTAGTTATCTGTTTTCCTCCATATCTTCCTGCCATTCTTTTCCCAGGATAAATTCTTCCTGGAGTTGTTCCTGCACCTGTAGATCCTGGCGCTCTGTGGTTTTTTGAACCATGACTCATAGGACCTCTGCTAAAACCATGTCTTTTCTGGTAACCAGCAAAACCTCTACCCATAGATTTACCACTGATATCAACTTTTTGACCTACCTCAAAGTTATTTACAGTTATTTGATTTCCAATTTCATAAGATGAAGTTTCTTCAACCCTATATTCTTTCAAATGCTTTAAAAGTTCTTCACCTGATTTCAATAAATGTCCCTTTTCAGGTTTACTTATATGCTTCTCTTTGGACAAACCATAACCTATTTGAACGGCAGTATAACCATCCAAAGCGGTTGTTTTCAATTGAGTGACACGGCAAGGTCCAGCTTCAATAAGAGTAACTGGTACCGAATTACCTTTGTCGTCGAAAAGTTGGGACATGCCCAATTTCTTTCCTAAAATTCCGATAGACATAAGACTAAATTAGGCTAGCTCGTAATCAATTTTCAATTAACTAAACCCTTCAGTTATTGAGGTAAAGTGAATAAAAAAACAATTAATAAGGTTGAGACTTACCTTTAAAAAAATAGTTTCTCTTGGGATAAACCCACCTGAATTTTTTAACGAAACGCTAAAAAATGTGAAATTTTGCAGAGGCTCGGCTAGCTTGCGAGCTTAAAAATTCACTGAGTTACAATCATACATCATCAAGTACCATAAAATAAAATAAAATAGAAATAAAGGAAAATTTTTATGCCATTACTTCTCACAGGGAAAAAGTTTCATAACGATTTAAAAACCAACAAATGTCTTGCAATCTTTGCTCCTCTTGAAGGTGGTTATGAAACTCGTCTTTTGAGGAGAATGAAGGCCAAGGGCTTTAAAACTTTTATAACCTCAGCAAGAGGGCTTGGAGATCCAGAAGTCTTCTTACTCAAATTGCATGGTGTAAGACCACCTCACCTTGGTCATCAAAGCGTAGGAAGAAACGGTGCACTTGGGGAAGTTCAACAAGTAATCCCTCAAGCTTCTGAGTTATTTAATGACAATGATCAAAAAAAATTACTTTGGTTGTTAGAGGGTCAAGTATTGTCTCAATCAGAATTAGAGAGCTTGATAGAGATTTGCACTAAAGAAAACAAACTTACAATTGTTGTTGAAATGGGAGGTTCAAGAAAACTTGAATGGAAGCCATTAAGTGATTATATTTTGGATGAATTTGAAAGTTAAATTGTTTGATTAAAACCAAGAATAAAAAAGATAAATGGATTAAGTTGATTTGTGGTGCAAGTAATGAAGATATTGTTGCTATCGAAGATTTATGTGCAATTTATACTGCTGCTGGTGTCGACTACATAGATGTTGCCGCAGAAGAATCTATAGTTCATGCAGCAAAAAAAGGAATCGAGTGGGCGAAAAAAGTCTTTAAAAACTCGCCTGGAATAATGATAAGCATTAGTGATGGTAAAGATATCCACTTTCGTAAAGCAAAATTTGATCCATTAAAGTGTCCCCATCATTGTCCAAGACCATGCGAAAAAGTATGCCCCACCTTTGCAATTGATAATTTTGGGATCAAAGAGAGTAAATGTTATGGATGTGGAAGATGTTTAAATAGTTGCCCCCTAAATCTAATAAGTGAATATGAATATAATTTGTCAAAAAATGATTTAGCATTAACAATTCAAAAAATAAAGCCTAATGCAGTAGAAATTCATACAGAAATCAATCGCCGGGATTCTTTTACAAAAGTTGTAAGTATTCTTAAAAGTTGTGAAACTAAATTAGACAAGATATCTATTAGTTGTGGATTAAATCAATCTTTCCAAAAATCACAAGAGCCAGAAGATCTTTTGAAGGCTCTTTGGGAAAGATATGAAATTCTTAAAGAACTTAATATTCCCCTGATTTGGCAATTAGATGGAA
The DNA here is from genome assembly GCA_003279115.1 of Prochlorococcus sp. AG-347-E03. Classification (GTDB taxonomy): domain Bacteria; phylum Cyanobacteriota; class Cyanobacteriia; order PCC-6307; family Cyanobiaceae; genus Prochlorococcus_A. The sequence continues at coordinate 24,809 of QCBG01000013.1, forward strand.
GGCCAATGTCTGGTGATCTTGCTCCGATAACAAGTAGAGATTCAGTTAAGTTGTTTGAAAAAATCGGTTCAGATCTGCCACCAGGATTAATTCAATTGGCAGGAGGAACAAATGAAAAAACTCATAAATTTTTAAAGTCAAACAATCTTCCAGACGGAATAGCATTTGGAAGTGCTGCAAGAAAAATTATGCAGCCCCTTATTGAATTTGCTCACAAAAATAACAAAAAACTCTATGATTATCCTGAAAAAATGGCTTTAGCGATCAAAAAAGCCAAGAAATTTCTAGAGCCATGGAAATCGATATAATTCAATTAATATTTTTCAAAATCTACGCCGTGTTTATAAAAACTTTGTATTTTTTTGATAGAAAAAATTCTTTTCATGTATTAAAATGAAAATCCAATGGGCCGTCGCCAAGTGGTAAGGCATCGGGTTTTGGTCTCGACATTCCTAGGTTCGAATCCTAGCGGCCCAGTTCTAATAATCAATTGGTGTCTTCTCAAAAAATATTTCTATTTGATTTTGATGGAGTAATAGTCGATGGAATGCATGAATATTGGCATAGTTCCTTGCTAGCCTGTGAAAAATATTTAAATTCACCTTGCATTTCTGTTAATCAAAAACTCTATAAAACAGTACCAAATTCTTTCAAAGAAATTAGGCCTTGGGTTAAATATGGTTGGGAAATGATTCTAATTGTGCACGAAATTATAAAAACAGAAAATCCATTAAAAAGTGATAATAAAGATGATTTCATTAATAATTATCATCACAATTGCCAAAAGATATTAAATGATAATTCTTGGAATGCCGAAGATTTACAAAAAATTTTAGATAAATCTCGCCAGTTTCAAATTGATAAAGATTTCAAATCGTGGGTAAATTTACATAATCCATTTTTTGAAGTTATAAGTTTTATGCAAGAATTAAAGAAAGCACAGATAAAGACAGGAATAATAACAACAAAAGGGGGAATGTTTGCAGAAAAAATTCTTAAACAATTAAATATTTTTCCAGAATTTATTTTTGGTTATGAATCAGGAACAAAAATCAAAATAGCTGAAAAACTTACACAAACTTATGAAATTTTAGGCTTTATAGAAGATAGAAAAAAAACTCTAATCGATATTAAACAAAATTCAGAAACTTCTCACATTCCATGCTTCCTAGCTGATTGGGGATATTTGAAAGAATCAGACAAAAATAAGTTAAGTAATGAAATCAAATTATTAAAATTAGATAGTATTCAGGAATTAGTTGCAATTTGAATATAATCAGCTAGAGTACAAGTGTACTATAGTTTGTATTTATGAAGTTTGGTTTAAATAAAAATTTCCAAATTTAGAATAATTACAAGAATTTTAACCGATAAATCAAACAATGAGCCTTGAAGAAAAGAAAAAAACTGAATCAAAAGAAAAAGACAAGGCATTAAGTCTTGTCTTAGGTCAAATAGAAAGAAATTTTGGAAGAGGTTCAATAATGAGACTTGGTGACGCCTCAAGAATGAAAGTAGAAACAATATCTACTGGAGCGCTCACCTTAGATTTAGCATTAGGAGGAGGCTATCCAAAAGGAAGAGTAGTAGAAGTTTACGGACCAGAAAGTTCAGGAAAAACTACATTAACGCTTCACGCGATTGCGGAAGTCCAAAAAAATGGAGGAGTAGCTGCATTTGTAGATGCTGAGCATGCACTCGATCCAGTTTATGCGGCCTCTTTAGGTGTTGATGTTGAAAATTTATTAGTTTCACAGCCAGATACTGGTGAAATGGCTCTAGAAATAGTTGACCAACTTATAAGATCGAGTGCGGTAGATCTTGTTGTTGTTGACTCGGTCGCAGCACTAACCCCAAGAGCCGAGATAGAAGGAGAGATGGGAGATCACGTGATTGGAAGCCAAGCAAGGCTAATGAGCCAAGCAATGAGGAAAATAACAGGAAATATTGGCAAATCTGGATGTACGGTAATATTCCTGAATCAATTACGCCTAAAAATTGGCGTTACATACGGCAATCCAGAAACAACCACAGGAGGTAATGCACTAAAATTTTACGCCTCAGTAAGACTTGATATCAGAAGAATTCAAACTCTTAAAAGAGGTACTGAGGAATATGGCATAAGAGCAAAAGTGAAAGTAGCAAAAAACAAAGTTGCACCACCATTTAGAATTGCAGAATTTGATATTCTCTTTGGGAAAGGTATTAGTACAACAGGATGCTTATTAGATTTAGCAGAAGAGACTAATATCATCATAAGGAGAGGTGCTTGGTATAGTTATGAAGGAGAAAATATTGGACAAGGAAGAGATAATACAATTATTTGGCTTGATCAAAACATAGAAATCAGGAATAAAGTAGAATCTATGGTTAAAGAGAAATTAACAGAAGGAACTGAAGTCAGTTCTAATTCAATGAAAGCATTAAATAGCAATCCTGCTAATACAATCGCTGTTAATGATATAAAAACAGTAGCTTAGATTTATAAAGAATCAGCCAATGTCCACCACCCAGCAGCAGGGCCTATAAATCTCACTACAATCCATAAGATTACTAACCCTCCGATTCCAAACCAACTGGCCTTAATACTTAATTTAATTAGGTTATCTCTTTGATTGATTGTAAAGGGAAGCGATTCAAATAATCTTGGAGAATCATCAATTTTAGTTTTAGTATTATTTTTTTTTGGAGGTAAACCAAGTGTTTTACGTCTTTTTGCTTCTCCCATTTTTCTTTAGTTATTTACAAAATCATAAACTAATCAAAAGGTAGCATATAGTTAATTTGTTTTGAGGGTTGAATGTTTTGCAAAAGTAATCTTCCCCAGTTTCTTTTATTTGCTCTTCCATCTAGGATTATTAACTTACCTGAATTTCTTCTTAAAGGAGAAATAGATTTTTCAAGTTTAATTCTAGCTTGAGGAAGAAAGAAGTCTCTAAACCAATCTTGAGAAAGCTTCTTTTTATGAGAGACAGTAATTGCATTAATGGGTTCTGACATATTCGGAATCGGAAGTAAAGGAATGATAATTTGTTCTGGAATTTGAATTAAATAAGAATTCATAATCCACCAGTCAAAACTAGAGCAAAGGATTTCATTTCTACCTGAGGGAATTGTCTCTAGCAATACTCTCTTCCCGTAAGTAGAAGCTAATTCTGTAGCAAGATTAGTTTTTAAATCAATATCATCAGACAACACTAAAGTTAAACCCTTTCTAAAAAGTATTAACTTTTTGCATTTGTCCAAGATTGAATTGGTAAAAAGAGGATTATTAGGAAGCAACTGTTTAGAAGGTATATATAAAGAAATCTTTTTCTCTTCAAAATTACTCTTAAAATTAATAACCAAATCAATATCTAAACTATGCTTTTTAAAATACATTTGGAAAAAATTATCTTTTCTTAATGCTGATAAAAAAACAAATTTATTATTTGAAAAAAATTCCTTAATTTGAAAAAGTTCATCTATTGGCTGTAAATACAAATTCCAATCTAAATTTGTATCGTTTAACTTTACCCAGCATGCCCAACCTTGAGATAATGCTTTGTTGACGCTTAAAAATTTATCAGAAAAAAAAGAATTTTCATGAAAAAAATTTGACAAGAAACTAATTTCTTTTTCATCTAAATTGATATAACTATTTCCTAAGACCTTTCTCAAGAAGAACTTTTTCTTCAACGAATCATATACTTTTAAAAATTTTTGATTGATTAATTCAAATTCTTTAAAATTTTTTGTCCAATCCTTTTTAAGTAAAGAAATCCTAAAATGATCTTTTAAATCCTGTTTTATATCCTCAATTCCTGAATAAACTATTCGATGATTTCTAAGATTACGAGAATTGGGATCATTAAGAAAATTTTGGATAGTTATCAAGTGAACATGATGATTTGCAAAAATAAATTGATCATTTTTCAAAATAAAATTAAAACCTAGATTTTTCAATGAATCAATCTGAAATTGGTTTATGAATTGGATTTTTTCTTTAGATAAAATAAAAGTTGAATCCTCTTCCTTTAAAAATAAAGAAATCAAAATTGGAGGTAACCAATCATAGTTAGAGAAAATTTCTGAATTAATTAGATAGGTAGAATCATTTTCAATACATTTGGAAACTATCCTCCCAAAAGAATATATGTGCTCCCAATTAATACTTTGATCTCTCAAAAAATTTTTCAAATATTGATGACTTAAAATTTCAAGCATTTATAATTAATTTGAAAACATGCAAAATTTATGAACCTAATATACAAAAAATTGGTATCAATAAAAGAGGTTCTTGAATTAATTAATTTATGAAAATTGGAATAGTAGGATTAGGATTAATTGGTGGTTCTTTAGGATTAAAACTCCAAAGTCTAAATCATACAATTTATGGAATAGCAAATAATGAATTTAATGAAAAAAAAGCTAAGGATAAAAAACTTGCAAATTTTGTTAGCTGTGATCTGAGCTTATTAAAAAAATGTGAGCTAATAATTTTGGCATTGCCTATCAAAGATTTGATCAGTCCTTCGCAACAATTAGTAGCATCAATACCTCAGCAAACAATATTAACTGATGTAGGGTCTGTAAAAGAACCAATTGTAAATACATGGGAAAATTCACATCCTCTATTTATCGGATCTCATCCAATGGCAGGCACAGAAAAAAAAGGAGTTGATTCAGGTTTTGAAGGTCTTTTTAAAAATGCAAAATGGATTATTACCCCAACACAAAATAGTGATTTAAATTCAGTCAGAACTATTTCCGAGCTCATAAAATCAATGGATTGTGAAATTTGCCAAGCTTCGCCAAAAGAGCATGATGAAGCAGTATCTCTAATTTCTCATTTGCCTATATTTTTAGCTTCTGCCCTCATAGAAACTGCGCAAACAAAAAATAATCAATCTTTATTAGATCTCTCGCAAAAATTAGCTGCTACAGGATTTGCTGACACTTCGAGAGTTGGCGGAGGTAATGAACAACTAGGCCTAGATTTAGCTATTAATAATCAGATTAATGTTTTAAATTCCATAAATAATTTTAAAAATGAGCTGAATATACTGGAATCTCTTATTAAAGAAAAAAATTGGGATGCACTTTCTAAAAAACTTTCTGAAGCAAAAGAAAACAGACAAAATTTTATAAACTAAGATTTTCTATACCTTTGGAAGCTAAAATTTGCCTTGAAACCATTAATGCAGACTGACTTACACCTGCAGTCCCCTCTCCTGGATAAATCGAATCTCCACATAACCATAAACCTTCAAAAGGTGTCCTACTGGATAATCCAAATAAACCAAAAATATCTGGACTTTGACCAAGCCCGCCTACTATTCCATTAGGTCTTTTTGTCCATTTTTCAAAGCCCAAAGGAGTTGCTAATTCTCTATGTAGCCATTTTTCAGGATCAATATCAAATTGACTTTCCAATTCAAGGGATATTTTTTTCATGAAACCATTTTTTTTCTTTAAGTAAGTTTGTTTATCTAGATCAAACCAATCTTTAGTTTTGGTAAAGATACTGGCAATTAAAGTAACCTCACCTTTTGGCGCTCTTCCATCACCATCATCACTAATTGATACAAACAACGAACAAAATTCTTTTGAAACAAATTGATAATGATTGGAGAATGTTTTTTTAATGTGTTCCTTTTTTAATGCTGAATAAAAAACTACAGCTCCACTTGGATCAGGCAAATTATTAAGTCGATTTTTATAAGTTAGTTTTCTAGTTAATGGTCCCTTCAAATGCTTGAGCAAAGATTGTGGAGGTGCGGTATAAATAACATCTTTTGCTTGATAAATAAATGATTTTTTTTTCGAATTAGCAGATAGTTGCCAACACATATTTACGTCGTCAAAATTTATAGAATTAACTTCTTGTCCAAAAATTAAATTAACTCCAGTTTTAATTAATGAACTTTCTAATGATTCACTTAAAGACTGCATAGATTTTTTAAGATGCCACAGACCATGTGGCTGTTGACACATCTGTAGAACAGTAGATCCATATAATGCTGCAGTACTATAAACGTCCTCTTGAGAATAAAGTTTTAGTTGAAGATTTAAGAACTTAATCAAGCGCTCATTCTTGGATAATCCACATATCCGCAATAGATCAAAAATAGTAGATTTAAGTAAGATACCTGTGACAAGGTTTGAAGGTACTAGTGCTTTGAGAAGTTGAGAAAAATCCCAAAAATTACTAATTGGCAAAACTGGATTATTATTTGCAAATAACCAATTACTTTGATGTATTAGGTTACAAAGATTCCAAAATCGACTACTTCCAGGAAACTGCATTTCTTGTTCAGCAATCCATTTACTTTTTTCATACCAAATAGATATTGGCTTTTGCCCATCCTTTAAATCGACAATGCAAGCAGGGTCTAAAATAGTGGCTTCAGGTGATGGAATATCTAAAAAATCAAAAATTCTTGAATGTATTCCTCCTTTCTCTAAACCTGCAACTTGAGTTGCGCCAACGTCAAAAATATAATTCTTTCTTTTAAAAGTACCTGCACATCCTCCTGATTGCGTATGAGATTCGATTAAAGTTACTGATAAACCTTGCTTTGATAAAATTGCTGCAGAAGTCAGTCCTGCTATACCAGCACCTACAACAACAACTTCAGACTTACTCATTAAAATGCAAAAATTATCACCTTTTGAAGTTAGCGAAATTTGTGATGAATTAGGTGAACCTCATCCAAAAAATATTGAACAAGTATATGGAGGAGATATCCATAGTGCATGGAAAATAGAATTTGCAAACAAAAAATTATTTCTTAAAAGAAACGATAGGAACAAAAACTTTCTTGAATTTGAAAAATATTGTCTACAAAATTTGAGAAAGCATAGTAACCAAAAAAATTTAATTATTCCTGAAGTTATTGCATTTAAAAACTTTAAAAAAGTAGAAATTCTTGTAATGGAATGGATAGATATGCAAAATTTTGATCAAAAAAATCTTGGGAAAGGTTTAGGAGAAATGCACTTACATTCAAGAGAAACTAATCCAAAAAATTTTGGGTATCCGATTGATGGTTTTATAGGATTAACAGATCAGACGAAAGGCTGGGAAAATAATTGGATAGATTGTTTTTTAAACTTACGAATAATACCTCAACTATCAATTCTTAAATCAAATTTTTTAGACAAAGAAACTTTAGATATGGTTAAAGAAAAAATTAGATCAGAATTGCTGAATCATAAACCAATGAATACTCTTATTCACGGTGATTTGTGGTCAGGAAATGTAGGAATAGATAAAAGTGGTAGAGGAGTTATATTTGACCCTGCATCTTGGTGGGCAGATAATGAAGTAGATATTGCTATGACAAAACTATTTGGAGGTTTTGGAAGAGAATTTTATGAGGAATATCATAAAATTTTTCCAATAAGAAAGGGATTCGAAAAAAGAATTATTATTTATAATTTTTACCACATATTAAATCACGCCAATATGTTTGGTGGATCATACTTCAATCAAGTAAAAGAATACGTTAAATCAATACTTAAAATGTAATCTTGAACTATCCAAGATATGTTTTTTTAAGATTTTGTACCTTATCTAAAACAGCTTCACGATTTTCACTAGTACGAAGATTTTGCCAGCTCCATTGACCCACAACGATTACACCAAGCAGTTCTAAAAGTCCAGGAAGAATTGGGAAAAAATTGATTGTGTCAATAATAACTTTAATTATTATCTGAGCTATCACGACAACAGCAATTATGCCCGCCGCTTTGCCATACTTACCCATCTGGGTCCAATCAACCTTACCAAGGGTTTCATTGACTTTTCCCATTACATCAGAGTACTTGTCTGAAAAGCTTTTAGTTTCTGAGCTTGTAGCGGAGCCGGAGTCTTGATTAGACTCTGGTGTGTTATCACTCATGAAATCAGTAATCTCAATATATTGACCAGACAATAACGGAAAATTCATCTATTTGCTACCTTTTTGTCTTGTGTAATTCCGAACCGACACATTTTGTATTTTTTTTTAAAGTATTTATATATTTGAATATTGAACATATTTTTGAAGAAATTTGATTTTTGAATAATTTTAAATATTATCTTGTTCTAACAAAAATATTAAAAATTTCAAAAATAGCAAACCTTCAAAAAGTTAAATTTTAAATTTTAATTATCATATTTTAATAGGAGATTAATTTGCGAAATTAAGAATGACGTTCTTGAAAGATATCAAATTTAGTTTCCTAAATGCAGATGAACAAGAAAGATACCAAAAGCATTTAACACTCGAAGAAATAGGAAAAGAAGGGCAATTAAAACTCAAAAACAGCTCAGTCTTATGCGTAGGAGCAGGCGGTCTAGGTTCATCAGTATTAATTTATCTAGCGGCGGCAGGGATTGGAAAAATTGGAATAGTTGATAATGATCATGTAGAAAAGTCAAATCTTCAAAGACAAGTAGTTCATGAAACAAATGCAATTGGTAATTTGAAAATTGATTCTGCTAAGAAAAGAATTAATGGTCTAAATCCTAATATTGAAATATTTACTTTTGATACAAGAATTACTGCAGAAAATGTCTTAGAAATAATTCAGGAATTTGATGTGATTTGTGATTGCTCAGATAACTTTGGAACTAGATATTTGATAAATGATGCGTGCCTAATAAAAAATAAACCTCTAATCTTTGGGAGTGTTCAAGGATTTGAAGGTCAAGTTAGTGTTTTCAATTTAAATAAAAAGAGTCCTAATTTAAGGGACCTACTACCTGAATCACCGTCAAAAAATGATATTCCGAGCTGCGCAGAATATGGGGTTGTGGGAGTTGCTACAGGTTTAATAGGCATTCTTCAAGTGAACGAAATTATCAAAATTATTTTAAAAAAAGGTGAAATTTTAGATGGCAAAATTTTGATTTTTGATCTCTTAAATATGAATATAAAAAAATTACATTTAAAAAGTGATGAAATAAATAAAAGAATAAAAAATCTTTCTCAATTTGTGGACTTTTATAATGACGATGAATGTTCTGAGAAACAAAATAAAATCGACAGAATCAATGCTAATGATTTTAATAAGTTATACAAAGCAAAATCCAACAAAATACTTTTAATAGATGTTAGAGAAAATGAAGAATTTTCTACTTATGCAATCGAAGGCTCTATATCAATCCCTCTAAGTCTTTTAAACCAAGCATCTGACTTAGAATTTATACAAAAAGAAAGTTTAATTAAGGAAATTTTTACTATATGCAAATCTGGTAAAAGATCTGACAAAGCATCAATAATATTATCTAAATTCAAAATTCAATCAAAATCTATCGAGGGTGGCATTGAGAAGTTAAAACAAATTTTACTCAATTAATATTTTTACAAATATTTAATAATCTACGCCTCTTTTCAAATCAACTCCAACATTTGCATAATGTTTATGGCAAACCATCTCTGAGTAAACATCAGCTAGTTCAAAATATGAAGGTTCATTTTTACATCTACCAGTAATAACAACTTCTGTTTCTGCAGGTTTTTTTAAGAGCGTTTGATGTATTGATTCCACAGGTAGCAGCTCCAAATCAACAGTTGGATTCAATTCATCTAGGATTATTGTCTTATATAAACCACTTAAAATAGCAGCCTTAGCAATTTCCCATGCTCTTTCAGCCTCAACATAATCAATGGGTTGTTGCTGGCCTCTCCACACAATCGCAT
>QCBG01000014.1 GCA_003279115.1 Prochlorococcus sp. AG-347-E03
AATAATTTTTCTTCAGGCTGATCATTTTGTTGTTTTATTTCATCAATAACTACCCCTTTTTCTTTTATAAATTCTTCAGGATTAAAAACTGGAGCTACTACAATATTTGTCAAAAGAGCTAGTGATTCTCTAAAGTTATTTGGTGGTATGAGAACGTGGTAATGTACATCATCATAACCCGTTGAAGCATTGCTTAATCCGCCTAGTGATTCAATCTTATGATCAAATTCACCTGGCATTATTTTGTTAGATCCTTTAAAAATCATATGTTCTAGAAAATGAGCAGTTCCATTTTTATCATCTTCCTCATATGAAGAGCCTGCTTTGCACCAGATATCAATGCTTATAAGGGGCAATTCCTTATTATCCACAAAAACACATTTTGTTTTGCTTGAATGGGTATAGTAGTTAACTTCTCCTACATTCATTGAAGTTTTCTCTTTAAACTTTATTTTGGTACTTTTTACCCTTGTTGTCTGAATCTTTAACTAAAACAAAATTAACAGACCCTCTTATTTTGGACTTATTACAAAATATCAGAGAGCATAGATCCACGCTTGAGAACCTCAAAAGTATAAAAGTTAATCCAGATCTTTCTAATATAATATCCAATGAAATAGGCAAGGAACTTTATATAGAGAACGAATTTCATAAAGCAAAAGGATTTAGAAAATTACATATTGAGGTGGCAGAATTTTCAAAGAATCTTAAAATCCTCCATTGCGTTTTTTTCCCTGATCCAAGTTTTGATATTCCAATTTTTGGAATGGATTTAGTAAAAATAAATGATATTGTTTCAGCCGCAATTGTTGATTTATCGCCTGCATCTCAAAATCAAGAAATGAAATACGAAAAATTTCTTTCTGAAGTTGATAAAAGTTCTTTTAGCTCTTTGAGAGAGATTCCTAAATGGGGAGGGATTTTTTCTAATAATGTATTTTTTGCTTCCTTAAAAAGTAAATCTGAAAAAAATGATTTTTGTAGAGTTGTGGATCAATACCTCACTATTTTGATCAAATTAAGTAAGAGAGCTAAACCGGAAGTTAATGAGGAAATTATCCAAGAGAGAATAGATTTTCAAAAAAATTATTGTGTTCAACAAATGAAAAATGAGAAGACTAGCATGGTTCTTTTAAAATATTTTGATGAAAAATGGGTCAATAACTATATCAAAACAGTGCTCTTCGATTTTTAATGAAATTAAAAATATTAAAAAATTTATTTATTTACTTTTTATTATTTACACCAATATCTCTTGGTGTTGTTTCCTGTTCTGGAAATAATAAATCTAGTTCAAAATTTAAAGAGGAAATAACTTCAGATTTCATACCTCCCATTACAGCTGTTGCCGCACTTGGTCAACTTTCTCCTTCGGGAGAGATTAGACAATTGGCAGCTCCAATAAGTCAGTTTGGCTCTTCCCCCCGAATTGTCGAAATTTTAGTAAATGAAGGGGATTTCGTAAAAAAAGGTGATATCCTCGCAATCTTTGAAAATGGAGAAAAATTAATCTCTGATCTTGAAAGAAACGAAAATCTAATTAATATTATTGACAAAGAAATTACCCTAAAGAAAGATCAAATTCAAAGGTATGAGACAGCTTTGAGCAAAGATGCATATTCTTTTGTACAGTTTTCGCAGAGAAAGGATGAATTATTAAAATTGCAAAAACAGAAAATAAACCTTATCGGAGATCAAAAAAATATTAAGATAGATCTATTTAATTCAAAACTAAGGAGTCCAATCGATGGTTTTATCCTTGGAATAAAAACGAGAGTTGGTGAACGGCCTCAAAATGAAGGGATTTTGGATATTGGTTCTAGTCAGAAAATGGAAGCTTTGATAGAGGTTTATGAATCTGACATCGATAGGGTCTTTATTTCTCAGAATGTTGAATTGAGCAGTGAGAATGGAGGTTTCCAAAAAAATCTTAAGGGAAAGGTGATTAGGATTAGTCCTCAGGTAAAACAAAGAAAAGTTCTATCGACTGATCCAACAGGGGATGCTGATTCACGAATTATCGAGGTACTAGTAAAACTAGATCAAGATTCTATAGATATCGTACAAAACTATGCAGGAATGAAAGTGATTGCAAAATTTATTCCCTAATGAGTTTTTCTTTTTTAAAATTTAGAAAAATACCATTAGCTTGGTTGTTATTAACTAGGCAACCATTAAGGTTAGCAGTTGCCATAGCTGGAATCAGTTTTGCAGGAATTTTGATGTTTATGCAATTAGGTTTTAGAGATGGTTTATTTGACACGAGCGTAACTATTCATAAACTTCTAGATGCCGATCTTGTTTTGATAAGTCCCAGATCAAAAAGTTCTATAAGCATGAGTGGATTCCCAAAAAGAAGATTAATTCAAACTCTCGCAGTAGAGGATGTTGAAAAAACTGCTCCCGTTAATCTAAATTATTTACTTTGGAGAAATCCCGAAAATCTTAAAACTAGATCAATACTCGCATTAGGATTTAATCCCTCAGATTCACTTCTTTTAGATGATGGATTCTCAAAGAAAGCTTATAAATTGAGAAATCCATCAAGAGTTCTTTTTGACAAACTATCTAGACCTGAATTTGGACCGATTGAAGAATGGTTCTTATCTAAAAAAAAAGTTGAGACTGAGGTTGCTGGTAAAAGAGTAATTGTTGAGGGACTTGTGGAGTTGGGGCCATCTTTTGGCGCAGATGGTAATTTGATAACTAGTCGAGAAACCTTCTTAAGACTTTTTCCTGCTAATCCTCCTGGCAGTATAGAAATTGGTTTGGTAAAGCTAAAAAAAGGATCTGATCCTGAATTGATTTCAAGGATATTAAATAACTCACTCCCAAATGATGTTAGGGTTCTTACAAAAAATCAATTTATAGAATTTGAGAAGAATTATTGGAAAAATAGTACTGCAATAGGTTTTATATTTAGTTTGGGAGCATTGATGGGTTTCGTTGTAGGGTGTGTGGTTGTTTATCAAATCCTTTATAGTGATGTTACAGATCACCTCCCAGAGTACGCCACCTTACTAGCAATGGGATATAGACTTAAGTCCCTTTTCTTTGTTGTTGCTAGAGAGGGATTTTTGTTGGCATTGTTTGGTTATTTACCTGCTTATTTATCTGGTCAAATACTTTACTCAGTTATAAGAAGTTCTACTAAACTCCCAATAATAATGGACGCAGACAAAACTATTTTAATTTTCGTATTAGTTCTAGTTATGTGTATGGGGTCCGCCGCTGTTGCGATGCGTAAATTAGTTGACGCTGATCCTGCTGAAATTTTTTAACAATTGAAAATAAATGGTTAAAGCAAATAAATCAAAAAATAATGTTAAAAACCTTAAAACAGTCTCAATAAATAATTTGAGTCACTTTTATGGAAAAAATGAGAATAAAAAACAAGTTCTTAATGACGTTAATTTAAATATTGATAAAGGAGAGTTGGTTCTTTTGAAAGGACCTTCTGGATGTGGTAAAACGACTCTTTTAACATTAATTGGTGCCTTGAGAACCTGTCAAAGTGGAGATTTAACTGTATTAAATAATCAGTTAAATGGAGCATCAAGGAAAACTCGTCAGATTCTTAGAAGAAGTATTGGAATGATTTTTCAAGGTCACAATCTTCTGAGATGTTTAACAGCAGAACAAAATGTGCAGATGGGCGCCGATTTAATAAAAGGTTTAACATATTTACAAAGACGTGAAATAGCAAGAAATTGGTTGTCAGCAGTAGGATTAGAAGAACATCATAAAAAGTTGCCAAATGACTTATCTGGCGGGCAGAAACAGAGAGTAGCAATTGCTCGAGCTTTATCTGCTAATCCAAAACTTTTATTAGCTGATGAGCCGACTTCTGCTTTAGATAGTGTCACAGGAAGAGAAATAGTAACCCTTTTAAGGAAACTAGCAAAAGAGCAAAATTGTTCTGTACTTATGGTGACGCATGATCCAAGAATTTCTGATATGGCTGATAGGATATTAAATATGGAAGATGGTAAAATATATAGTGCTCATAGTGAGCTAATATAATTAAAAGTTTAAAATTTTATGTCTAAGAGAAGGAATCTAAAAAAAGAAAAGCAGGAACGTAATAGAGCCTATGCTAGAAAATTCAAAAAAAGGAAATTAAGAACTGATGGAAGACCTGATGGTGGAAACGTCACAGGCACAGCAAATAATGGCGGTGCAGCTGATTAGGGAATATCTTATATTTTTATCTTTTGCTGTTTAATATATCATGCATATTTAAGACATAATCATGAATGTAAGTATTGTTATACCGACTTACAATAGATTACCTATATTAGAGAAATGTCTATTTGCGCTTGAGAATCAAAAATTAAATACAAATATCCGTAATTATGAAGTAATAGTAGTTGATGATGGATCAACTGATGGTACAACCTCATGGATAAATAAAAATAAAGCTAATCTCCCACACGTTATTCTATTTCAGCAAGAACATGGTGGGCCTGCACTTGGAAGAAATCTGGGAGTAATTAAATCAAAATATGAAATCATTATATTCATTGATAGTGATCTTATTGTTTTAGATAATTTTATAAATTGCCACGTAGAAAAATTACTTGCCTCTTGGAGAAAAAATGATAAAAAATGTTTTACCTATGGCTCGGTAGTCAATACATCTAATTTTCTAAATCCTCAGAGTGAAAAACATAAAATAATGGACACTTCTTTTGCATACTTTGCTACTGGGAATGTAGCGATATCAAAAGAATTGATTTTAAGTGTGGGATTATTTGATACTTCTTTTAGCCTTTACGGTTGGGAGGATTTAGAACTTGGAGAAAGATTAAAAAAAATTGGGACAAAATTAATTAAATGCCCAAATGCAGTAGGTTTTCATTGGCATCCGCCATTTAATTGCGAACAAATAGATTCATTAATAGCTCAAGAAAAAGAGAGAGCAAAAATGGCTTTAGTGTTTTATAAGAAACACCCAAATTTAAGGGTTAGATTTATGATTCAATTAACTCCTCTGCATAATTTACTTTGGCAAATTCTTTGCTTGGGAGGACTAATCAGTGTTGATAGAATCCTTCCTTTATTAAGATTCCTAGTAAATATAAGAAGAAATAGACTTGCACTTGAGATACTTAGGATCCCACTAAATATGATATACATTAAAGAGTTAACCAAATCAAGATAAAAAACTTTAAGAAATACACATCACTTGCTAAGATATTTGAAGTAAATTTCACACATCTGACAGTTTCGGGTGAATTATTAATATTAATTCCCCGTCAGATGGAGGCTAACCCGAAACCCTTTTAAATTATGGCTGTTGTATCACTATCAGAAATGATGGAAGCTGGTGCTCATTTTGGGCATCAAACTAGACGTTGGAACCCCAAGATGTCTAAGTATATATATTGCGCAAGAAACGGAGTTCATATTATTGATCTTGTTAAAACAGCATTGTGTATGAACAATGCGTATAAATGGACCAGAAACGCAGCAAAAAGCGGTAAACGTTTCCTATTTGTAGGTACAAAAAAACAAGCATCAGATGTTGTGGCTCAAGAAGCTTCCCGCTGTGGAGCTGCATATGTAAATCAAAGATGGCTTGGAGGAATGTTGACTAATTGGACAACAATGAAAGCTAGGATTGAAAGATTGAAGGATCTAGAAAGAATGGAAAGTAGTGGCTCAATAGCAATGAGGCCTAAAAAAGAAGCTGCAGTATTAAGAAGAGAACTTGAAAGATTACAAAAATACTTAGGCGGTCTTAAGGGCATGAGAAGATTACCAGATGTAGTGGTTTTGGTTGATCAGAGAAGGGAATCTAATGCAGTACTAGAAGCTAGAAAATTAGATATCTCATTAGTATCGATGTTGGATACTAATTGTGACCCAGATTTGTGTGAAGTTCCAATTCCATGTAATGATGATGCAGTTAGATCTGTTCAACTTATATTGGGAAGACTTGCAGATGCCATAAATGAGGGCAGAAAGGGTTCTAATTCCGAAAAAAATTAAATTCTAAATTAAAACTTACTAATTATTTTTATTACTTCAATGGGAAACATTACAGCAAAACTTGTAAAAGATCTTAGAGATAAGACCGGCGCAGGAATGATGGATTGCAAAAAAGCACTTAACGAAACTGACGGAAATGTCGAAAAAGCTTTGGAATGGTTAAGAAAGAAAGGTATAGCTAGTGCTGAAAAGAAATCAGGAAGAGTTGCGGCTGAAGGATCAATTGGCAGTTATATACATACTGGATCAAGAGTGGGAGTTCTACTAGAGTTAAATTGTGAAACTGATTTTGTTGCTAGAGGTGATATATTTCAATCGCTGTTGAAGGATGTCTCAATGCAAGTGGCAGCATGCCCAAATGTTGAGTATGTATCAATTGATGAAATACCTCAAAATGTTGTGGAAAAAGAAAAGCAGATTGAAATGGGTAGGGATGATTTATCTGGAAAACCAGAACAAATTAAAGAAAAAATAGTTGAAGGGAGAATAGCAAAAAGACTTAATGAGCTTGTTTTGCTTTCACAACCCTACATTAAAGATAGTTCTCTAACAGTTGAGGATCTTGTTAAACAAGCGGCTGCAAAAATTGGGGAAAATATCAAAGTAAGACGCTTTACAAGATATACACTGGGTGAAGGTATCGAAAAAAATCAGATGGACTTTGCTGAAGAGGTCGCATCAATGCAAACAAACTAATCACTTGAATGATTTGAATAATTTAAATAATTACATAGATACAGATAAAATTAATTCTCAATTAGAGAGAGCAGAAATAAAAAAAAGAATATTAACTAGAAATATCTATAAGGAATATGAACTTTATCTTAATCTAGTAAGAGATCTACTTTTCATCTCTATAGAAAAAGGCCTCAATCAAATATATAGCTATCCAAAAATTAATGATAATTTCTTAAATGAAAATGAATTCTATAGTCTTTTTGAAAAAAAAATAAGTAAATTAATATTTACGAATTTGCCCTTTTTTACAGTAGAACAATTAAAGATAAATGAAATTGAAAAAAATATAAATAATGAAATTAATTTTACTATTTTTGATATTTCCACAAAAATAAAGGATGATCAAAAAGAAAAATTTCAATATGAAGATGGTTCTCAATTAAAAGAACCCATTCAGTTCGAGATTACTGAAAACTTACCAAATACTTCTGAATATTATCAAGCTGAAAATCATGAGAAATTTATATCGCTTGATCTAGATAATGGCCATAATAATTATTTAATTAATAACAACATTATTGAAAATATAGGAGTAGAAAAACAATTTATTTCCTCCATAATCGAGTTAATCGAAGAATTTAAGGTTGAAAAACCAAGATATTCAGGAAAAGATAATATCAATCAAATGGATAATTTACCAAAAAATCAGATTTTTAATGGTTTTGATTTAATAGACAAGTCATTGGAAAATTTACTACTGAATCTTTCATACGAGATTAACCAAGAATTATTTAAGGCCAATCTAATAAAAAAGATAATATCTAAAGATTCTTTTGAGTACTTGGTAAGCAAAAAATTGATGATAAAACATCCACATCCTTTTGTTATTAATTTCGAATTAAACTTAAATCGGTCATCATTAATCGGCAATAATTTTCAAAGCATTATTTTCTTCAATATATCTACTGTTGAGTTAGAGTTTAAAAATTTAAATCTTTCTATTCAAAGGAACAAAATAAATCAGCTAAAAAATCAATTTCAGCGTTTGATTAAAAAAGAGACATATTGGAGGCAAAAAGAAATAACTTTGAATAAGATACGTTGAAAAATAACTCTTTTTTCAAATGTGACTATTAGCGAGAATAATAATAAATTAATTAAAGATTGGATAAGACCTCTTCAAAAATCTCTTACTATTGAAACTGAAAATAATTTTGTTAATACTTTAGGAAGAGAAAAATATTTTAATGATTATTTGAATGAATCATTAAAAAAACTGGATAATCTAAATCTCTCAGACGAATATTTAAGGATATTTTATGAATTTTCTAAAAAATATAACGAATATAATAAATTAGATGAAAACCAAAGAAAAAGGTTAATTATAGATACAAGAAAAAATCTTTATAAACTAGGTAAAACTTTAGAAATAGAAAGTTCTTATAATATTAATAATAATGTTTTTCTGAATAAAGCCGATTCAAGTTTGTCTTTTGATTCAGATATTTCATTAATAAAAAATGTAGGAAAAGTTTATAAAAATAAGCTTAATGAATTAGGGATATTTCATATAAAAGATCTAATTAATTATTTCCCACGAACATATCTAGACTATACGAATAGAGTCAAGATAATAAATTTAAAACCAGAGAATTTATACACTTGCATTGCAAACGTTAAAAGATTTTATATTCATAAGAGTAAAAAAAATAGTAATCTATCAATAATGAATATTGTAGTTTCTGATGAAACTTCTTCAATAAAGGTTACAAAATTCTTTTTAGGGAGAAGATTTAGATCTTACTCCTTTTTCACATCTCAAAAATCTTTGTATATCCCTGGAACCAAATTAGCAATTTCCGGTAAGGTTAAATTGACAGAGTATGGCAAAACTTTTGTAGATCCGCAGATTGAAATTCTTAAGGATAACAATGATAATTTTAATTTCTCAGGCAAAATATTACCTTTGTATTCATTAGGTGAAACTCTATCAAATATGAGTTTTATAAAACTTATGAAAAAGGTACTAATTTATGCAAAGCAATATCCAGAAATTTTAAATAAAAAACAACTTGATTCATTATCTTTATTATCAAAAGGAGAGTCGTTGATTAATATTCATTTCCCACCAACTCAACAGGCACTTATTGAGTCAAAAAAACGTTTGGTTTTTGATGAGTTATTACTACTTCAAATAAAGTTCCTACTTAGAAAAAGAAAGACGAATAAAAATGTAACTACCCAACAATTACCTCAAAAGAAATCTTTATTAAAAGAATTTTTAAATACTTTTCCTTTTGAATTAACAAAATCTCAAGAAAATGTTTTAAATGAAATTAAGAAAGATTTATCTAATCCCGTACCAATGTCTAGATTGCTTCAGGGAGATGTGGGAAGCGGTAAAACTATAATTGCAATAGCATCTCTTTTAATTGTCATTGAAAAAAACCTTCAAGGTGCTTTTATGGTCCCTACTGAGGTATTAGCAGAACAGCACTATAAAAATTTATTAAAATATTTGAATCCCCTTTTAGTTTCTGTTGAACTACTTACTGGGAATACTCCTCAAAAAAAGAGAAAAGAAATTTTCTCTAATTTGAAAAATGGATTAGTAGATATCCTCGTAGGTACTCATGCACTATTTGAGGATAAAGTCATCTTTAATGCATTAGGCATGGTTGTAATTGATGAACAACATAGATTTGGAGTTACTCAAAGGAATAGATTACTAAATAAAGGAGAAAATACTAACTTGTTATCAATGACAGCAACACCAATTCCAAGAACTCTTGCGCTTTCTATTTATGGTGATTTAGATGTGAGTCAAATTACAGAACTCCCTCCTGGGAGAGTTCCCATAACTACAAAAATAATTTCAGAAGATGATTTAACTAACTTGTTTAAGATTGTTGAAGATGAGATTAATAAGGGAAAGCAAGCTTATGTGATTTTGCCACTTATAGAAGATTCAGAAAAAATGAATTTAAGCTCCGCAAAGAAAACATTTAAACATTTATCAGAAGAGGTCTTTTTTAACAAAAAAGTTGGATTATTACATGGCAAATTAAGTTCACAAGAAAAGAATGAAGTAATTAATTCTTTTTTAAAGAATGAAATTAATATATTGGTTTCAACCACAGTAATTGAGGTTGGAATTGATGTGCCTAACGCCACAATTATGATTATTTATAATTCGGACAGATTTGGATTGTCCCAGCTACATCAATTAAGGGGGAGAGTTGGTAGAGGATCAACAAAATCTTTTTGTTATCTGGTAACCCCCGATAAGAATGGATTAGAAAATAAACGACTTTGTGTTTTGGAAAAATCTAATGATGGATTTTATATTGCTGAAAAAGACTTGGAGCTTAGAGGACCAGGCCAGATTTTAGGATATAGACAATCCGGATTGCCTGATTTTGTACTGGACAATTTACCTAACAATAAATTTCTTATTGATAAGGCTCGTGAAGAGGCTATTAAGATTGTTAGTGATGATCCTGATTTAAAAGAAAATATTGTTTTAAGGAATATACTTATTGATAATTCTGATAATAAATTCATTCACGATTTCTTAAATTGAAAACTATCATTGTAATTTTTGATATATATGTCACCATAAATCAATTGCAAATTTCAATTGAAAATTTGGAATAAAATACCAATTAAAGATAATGGAGATAAATTAATAGCTATACCTAGCTGCCTAAAGTTTTTAGATCCCCACCCTTACTTTCATTTAGGAGCACCTTATAAAGATAAAAATTCTATTTGGAAACTAAGAGAGGAGGTTGTAAATAGATTAGTAAAAGTAAATGATTATTTGATTTCAAAGAGTAGTTTTAACCTTTTAATTTATGACAGTTGGCGACCTTTAGAAGTCCAGGAATTTATGTTTAAAAGAGCATTTTTATTAGAGTGTGATAAATCTGATATTGATATTTCTTTTGAAAATATAAAATCTTATCCATCTATTTTAAAAAAAGTTGAAAAATTTTGGGCATATCCTTCTCATGACATTAGGTGCCCTCCCCCTCATTCAACTGGGGGCGCATTGGATGTTTGTTTGTCAGATAAAGACGGAAATCTTGTTGAAATGGGAAGCATGGTTGATCAAATGGACGAGACCTCAAATCCTTATTTTTATGAAAACATGAAGAATGAAGGAGCAATTATTTGGAATAGTAGAAGAAATTTATTAAGGGAAATTATGAATAAATACGGATTTGCTCAACATCCTAATGAATGGTGGCATTTTAGTTATGGTGATCAATTATGGGCTTGGAAAAATAAAAAAGCAAATGCCCTCTATGGAAAAATTTAAATTCTATTGATTTTCATTTAGTAAATTTAATATATAATTTTCATCTTGAGTATTTATAAAATCTCCGAAATCCAAATCCAAATTACTCTTCCAATTATCAAATAATGGTTGAAGAGTTTTTTCTAAATCGTTAAGTTCCATTCTTTGTAAAAAAGGTTTAGCAAGCCTTTGTAGATTTTTACTTCCCCCCAACCATAATTGGTATTTGTTTTGCCCACTTCCAACAAGTGCTAATTCGGCCATATAAGGCCTGGTACATCCATTTGGACATCCTGTCATTCTGAATAATATTGTCTTTTGTATTTTTAGATCTAAAAGTAAATTTTCAATCCTTTTTAGTACATCAGGTAATATTCTTTCAGCTTCAGTCATTGCGAGACCACAAAGTGGTAAAGCAGGACAAGCTAAAGCGTGTCTTTGTATTTCATTAATGTTTTCTAAATTTTCGTATCCAATTTTTGATAGATATTTTTGAATTTCACCTTTGTTTTTATTAGGGATATTACAAAGTAAAATATCTTGATTAGGTGTGAGTCTTAAATCTAAATTATATTTTTTTACAATACTTGTGATAATATTCTTCTTCTCTCCAGATAATCTTCCTGATAATAATGGTAAACCTACGAAATGGGAGGTTATGTTTTGTTTATGCCAACCTAGATAATCAATAAGAACCTTATCAGGTTCTTTTCTAATTTTTTTAATTTCTTTTCTAAAATACTTATCAGAAAGTATCTTTTTGAACCATTTAATACCTTTTCTATGAAGAAGATATTTCATTCTCGAATTTTTTCTTGATTTTCTATCACCATAATCTCTTTGAATAGCCACAATACTTTGTATTAATTCATAAACATTAGGTTCTTCAACATATCCAAGTGGATCTGCAATCCTTGCAAAGGTCTCCTCATTATTGTGTGTGCGACCCATACCACCTCCAACATAGAAGTTGCATCCTTCTAAGTTTCCATCTTTAGAAGTAAAGGCAACTATTCCTATGTCATTGGTAAGAAGATCAACAGAATTATCCCCAGGAACTGTTACGGCACATTTGAATTTTCTTGGTAAATAAGTTGAACCATAAAGAGGTTCATCTTTTATTCCACTAAAAACATTATCTTTAAATTGGAGCTTCCTAATTGCTTCAATATCTGCATCAGGCTTTATGGTGTACTCTAAATCTCCATCAGCCCAAAGCTCTAAAAAAGTACCTTGGCCAGCCATTGGGGTGAGAAGATCTGCAACTTTTTTTGCCAATGCTCTTGCAATAATATAGTCTGGCGAATCAAATGGAGCCGCAGGGGCCATAACATTTCTATTTATGTCTCCACATGCAGCTAATGTGGAGCCCATTGAATTTACTATTGTTTGAATTACTTCCTTTAGGTTCTCCTTTCTAATTCCATGCATTTGAAACGCTTGTCTTGTGGTGGCCCTAAGTGTTCCATTACCTAGTTTGTCAGATAATTCATCTAATGCTAAAAATAATTTCCCAGGGACTTCACCGCCCGGATTTCTTAACCTAAGCATCATTTGCCAATCTTTACTTTTGCCCGGCCTTCTATTTTCCCTATTATCTTGTTGATAACTACCATGAAACTTTAATAACTGAACCGCATCATTAGTAAAATGATCACTTTCATTGATTAATTCTGTAGCAAGTGGTTCCTTAAGAAATTGGCTATTTTCTTTAAAATTTTCAAATTTAGACACTTCAAGTCCATTTGCTAAACAAACAGTTTCTTGCTTAGCAGAATCTTTTTTCTTTTTTACTTTCTCAACCTTGATCAAAGGACCAAAACATATCTCTTTTTATACATTAGCGAAAAGCTTATTTAACTGGTAGTAAATTATAGTAAGTGAAGTCATATTTTTTTCTTGTCTAAATATTTACTTGAGATAGGAACAGAAGAGTTGCCCGCAAATTTTTCTCATGCTGTTCTAGACCAATTTAAATCTCTAATAGAATTTGAATTGGATAAAAAGTTGATCAAATTCGAACAAATAGTTGTTACCTCAACACCAAGGAGGATAGTTCTACTTCTCGAAGGTTTAGTTGATTATGCAGAAGATAATATAATAGAAAGAAAAGGGCCTAAAGCAAATTTAGCTTATTTAAATGGATGTCCTACTAATGCTGCTTTAGGATTTGCTAATAGCTTAGATATAGATGTAGGTGAGCTAGAAATAAAAAAAACGGAAAAGGGTGATTTTGTATTTGGAAAGAAAATTGAAAAAGGACTATCAACAAAAATTTCTTTGTCTTCAATCATCCCAAAATTAGTAAAGAGTCTTCAAGGCCCTCGATTTATGAAATGGGGGGGTGGGAACATAAAATTTTCAAGACCTATTAGGTGGATTGCCTCTATTTATAATGATGAAATTCTTGATTTTGAATTTGATGAATGTGATCCAAAAATCAAAATAAGTAATAAAACAAAAAGTCATAGGTTAATAAATGAAGTTTTAGAAGTTCAGAATCCAGATGATTTTTTTGAATTATTGAAACGAAATAGAGTAATAGCTATTCGAAAAGAAAGAAAAGAAAAAATTGAAAGTTTAATAAATCAGGCATCTAAATCATTAAATCTGAAACCTGACCTTTCAGAAGGATTACTAAATGAACTAACTGATTTAGTTGAATGGCCAGACTTAATTATTGGTAAATTTAGTAATGAATTTCTTGATCTTCCGGTTGAAGTTCTCTCAACAGTCATGAAAATTCATCAGAGATACGTTCCTCTTTTATTTAAAAACGAAAGTTTTTCTAAACTAGATTTAAGCTCTGAAAAAAATATTAGTACAACTTTCTTCCTTATTTCAAATGGTCTTGAAGAATCAAATAATAATATTGCCAAAGGTAATGAGAAAGTATTAAGGGCAAGGTTTTCAGATGCAAAGTTTTTCGTAGAAAGTGACAAAAAAGTTGCTTCAATCGAAAGAAATGAAAAGCTTAAATCGGTTTCATATTTAAAAGGACTTGGAAATATATTTCAGAGGGTAGAAAGGATAGAGGAAGTTACTAAAAAAATTATTAAATTTTTAAATGATAAGTCTTTAGAAGAAAAAAAAATAATAGAAGCTGCTAAATACTGTAAAAACGACTTATGTAGCGAAATTGTTTTCGAATTCCCTGAGCTTCAAGGAATAATGGGTGGTAAATATCTTAAATATGAGGGATTTAGTGAGGATGTTTGCTTGGCTGTCGCTGAACATTATTTACCTTCTTTTTATAAAGATGCTTTGCCCTCCACAAACTATGGTGCAATAGTTTCCATAGCAGATAAGGTCGAAACTTTAATAAGTATATTTATTTCTGGTAAACGTCCTAGTGGATCATCTGATCCTTATGCTTTAAGAAGAAATTTGAATGGAGTGATTAAAATAATTTGGGATTATGAATTTGATTTACCTTTAGATAAATTATTCAAAGAACTTATTGATTTTTGGAAAATCGTATTTCCGAATTTAAACTTCTCAAGAGAAACAGTATTTAACGATTTAAATGAATTTTTAGTTCAAAGAATTGTTAGTCATCTAGAAGAAATATCACTAAGTAAAGAATTAATAAAGGCCGTTTGCTCTTATGATGGATTATCTCAAAAAAGAGTATTGAATATAGTTGATCTTAAAAATAGGCTTAATTCTATTATTAATTATAAAGAAAAGGATAATTTTGTTGAAATTCAGAAGGTAATCACTAGGGTAAGCAAATTAGCAAATAAAAGTGATATTTCAAGAGACGTTCTCTCAACAAGAGATTATGTAAACACAAAACTTTTTGAAAAAGATTGTGAATTCAAAGTTTTTGAATTTATTGGAGAATTAGAAAAACTTTTTTCAGAAGGTTATTGCAATTATTTGGAACTGCTAAATTTGTTTGAGATTAATGTAAGCACTATTGAGGATTTATTTGATAACGAAAAGGGTGTCCTAATAATGTCAGAGGATTTAAAAATAAGAAACAATAGACTCAATTTGTTGAGCTTAATTAGAAATTATTCTCTAAAAATTGCCGACTTTACACTTTTGAACTCTTAACTTTAATTCCTCCCTTTATTGAATAATTTTCTAGCATTTTTTCTACCTCTTTATTTTCCCTAACAGCACTATCAACAGGTTTATATTTTAGAGGCGCTAGGGCTTTCCCTCTTAAAATCGAACCAAGTGTAAGCATCGTAATTTTAAGTTGTTGTAGCGGTTTCATAGAGACAACTCTTTTATATAAGTAACTATCAAAAGTAAGTCTTTGAACATCCATGTCATCACACATCTCAACAAAGGCTTCTCTAGCAGAATCATTTCGGTAGAAAATATTTTGAAGGATTTCTAGCACTTTATAAGTTGTGCCATATTTTTTATCCCATTTTTTAAGATAGTTTTTTAAATCTTTTTCTGATGGAATTACTTGACCATTTTTTGATGCTTCAACAATTTCTTCAGCACACATTCTTCCGCTTTTTGCCGCAAAATAAATACCCTCTCCAGAACTTTTTGTAACATAACCAGCTGCATCACCAACCAATGCCATTCTCCCAACTACCCTTCTTGGCCTTGGATGCTCTGGAATAGGGTGAGCTTCTACCTTTATTACTTCACCATTAACAAGTCTTTTCTTTGCCCTATTTCTTACACCCTCTTGAAGTCCTTTAATTAATGACTGATTCTTTTGCATGGTTCCTGTGCCCACAGCAACATGATCATATTTAGGAAATACCCACCCATAAAAATCAGGAGAAACATCAGTTCCAACATACATTTCAGCAAGATCTTCGTAGTAACTCATTTCTTCTTTAGGCAATTTAATTCTTTCCTGAAATGCTATAGCAACTTTGTAATCACCTGCATCCATTGCTTTTGCGACTCTGCTATTGGCCCCATCAGCTCCGATCAAAAGGTCAACAGTAAGCTCTTTTAGCTCCCCTTTTTTATCTCCATTCGTAAAATCTGAGTAGGAAAGCTTATATGGCCCTTGATTATTATCGCCAGTATCAATAGAAGTAACTAATCCATTTATTAATGTAGCACCAAGATCTGAGGCTCTGTTGCGCATAAAGGCATCCATAACTTCTCTTCTACACATCCCAATAAACTCAGTATCACTTTTCCCATAAACTCTATCTAAACTTATATCTACTTCTCTATTTGATGGAGATATCATTCTCATATGCCTTACTTTTCTATCAATAATCGACTCAGGTAGATCAAATTCTTCGACCATGCAAAGTGGAATTGCTCCTCCACATGGTTTCGCATTATCTAATTTTCTCTCGAAGAGCCAAGTTTTTATTCCAGCTTTAGCTAGTATTTCTGCCGCACATGAGCCACTTGGACCTCCACCAATAACAGCTACCCTCAACATATGAAAAAAATAATACTGTATATAAAAACTACATCTTTTTTGCTTATAAAAGTGCATTTCTTAAAATAATAGTTAATATCGAAATATCTTTTCCAAATTCACTTCTAAATATTGGAACTTAACAAAGATATCGATCAACTTGATATACCACTTGCTAAAAGAACTTACCTAAATAATCCAAATTCAATATTATTAAAAAAACTATTAATATTTTTTCCATTTCTTTTTCTTATTTTCTCTGTCGCTGCATTGCGATTAATTAAAAATATAGAAATAGGATCTCTTGATAATCTCAATTTTCAGGCTCAGAAAAATCATGAACATAGAATTTTAGGTCATTTACCCTATGCAGAAATTTCTAAGGAGAAACTAGTTTTAATTGAGCCTAATATTGAAGTTCATATTGATATGCGCGATTCTCTACTAAAGATGAGAGAAGAGGCCAAAAAGGATGGCATATATTTGGTCTTATTGAGTGGTTATAGATCTGTAAATTTGCAAAACGATATCTTTTATTCTCTAAAATCTATTAGAAATCAAGAAGCATCAGAAAGAGCTAGAGTTTCAGCTCCTCCAGGATACTCTGAACATAGTACAGGTTTTGCAATTGATATTGGTGATGCTACTCAAAGAGAGACAGACTTTGAAACCGAATTTGAAAATACTGACGCATTTAGATGGCTAAAAAAGAATGCAGCTAAGTTTCACTTTAAGTTATCGTTTAACAAATCTAATAAATATATTGATTACGAACCCTGGCATTGGAGATATGAGGGGTCGATTGAGGCATTAAAAGTTTTTGAGAGTTCAAATAGAAATTATAAATCCAATTGATTAATTAAATTTTGCAAATAAATTATGTTTTTCAAAGTCTTAAAGAGAAAATTCTCATAATAAGCATTCTTTGAGTTAGCCTTAATAGAGTCAATCTACTATTAATATAAATTTCATAAATGTCATCTTCGATAAAAGAAATTAGAAATGTTGCAATTATTGCTCACGTAGATCATGGGAAGACAACTCTTGTAGATGCATTGTTATCTCAATCAGGAATATTTCGAGACAATGAAGTTATCCCCACATGTGTTATGGATTCAAATGATCTTGAAAGAGAAAGGGGAATAACAATACTCTCAAAAAATACTGCAGTTAATTATAAAGACACCAGAATTAATATTATAGATACACCTGGACATGCTGATTTTGGAGGAGAAGTTGAAAGGGTTTTAGGTATGGTTGATGGTTGTTTGCTAATTGTTGATGCAAATGAAGGACCGATGCCTCAAACAAGATTTGTTTTAAAAAAAGCATTAGAAAAAGGGCTTAGGCCTATAGTTTTTGTAAATAAAATTGATAGACCACGAGTAGTACCCGAAATAGCAATTGATAAGGTTCTTGATTTGTTTTTAGAATTAGGAGCTGATGATGATCAATGTGATTTTCCTTATCTTTTTGGGAGTGGCTTATCTGGTTTTGCAAAAGAAGAGATGGAATCTAATAGTGACAATATGATGCCTCTCTTTGAAGCTATTATTAGACATGTTCCTCCTCCAGTAGGTGAGTCTGATAAACCTCTTCAGCTACAAATAACTACATTAGACTATTCTGATTTCTTAGGAAGAATTGTAATTGGAAAGATCCATAATGGAACG
Source organism: Prochlorococcus sp. AG-347-E03 (assembly GCA_003279115.1). Classification (GTDB taxonomy): domain Bacteria; phylum Cyanobacteriota; class Cyanobacteriia; order PCC-6307; family Cyanobiaceae; genus Prochlorococcus_A. The sequence goes on from QCBG01000014.1 coordinate 18,011, forward strand.
ATAAAAAATGGACAACAAGCTAGTTTAATTAAGGAAAATGGAAAAACTATTAAAGGCAAAGTTAGCAAATTATTGGGATTCGAAGGATTACAAAGAATTGATATAAATGAAGCCTTCGCAGGAGATATTGTTGCTGTTTCCGGTTTTGATGACGTTAATATTGGTGAGACCATAGCATGTCCCGATTCTCCTCATCCTCTTCCATTAATCAAAGTTGATGAACCTACCTTAAATATGACTTTTGTTGTTAATGATTCACCCTTCGCCGGAAAAGAAGGAAAATTTGTTACTAGTAGGCAACTAAAAAATAGATTAGAGAGGGAACTTTTAACAAATGTTGCCCTTAGGGTAGAAGAAACTGATTCTCCTGATAGATTCTCAGTTTCAGGAAGAGGAGAATTACACCTAGGTATTTTGATTGAAACTATGAGAAGAGAGGGGTTTGAATTCCAAATCTCGCAACCTCAAGTAATTTTTAGAGAAATTGATAATGTCGAATGTGAGCCTATTGAGACTTTAGTTTTAGATGTGCCTGAAGCATCCGTTGGTTCTTGTATAGAGAAACTTGGCTCGAGAAAGGCGGAGATGAAAAATATGCAGACAAGTTCAGATGGTAGAACTCAATTAGAATTTCTTGTTCCATCAAGAGGATTAATTGGATTTCGTGGGGAATTTGTAAGGATAACTAGAGGAGAAGGTATCATGAGTCATTCTTTTTATGAATATAAACCTAAAACAGGAGACTTTGAAACTAGAAGAAATGGCGTTCTTATAGCTTTTGAGGAAGGTGTAGCTACATTTTATGCTTTAAAAAATGCTGAAGATAGAGGAGTTTATTTTATTAAACCTGGCGTTAAAGTATATAAAGGAATGATAATTGGAGAGAATAGCAGACCTCAAGATCTTGAGTTGAATATATGTAAAACTAAGCAGTTGACTAATATGAGGTCTGCAGGAGCAGAAGAACTAGATACTTTGCAGTCACCTGTTGATATTACCCTTGAAAGAGCACTCGAATATATTGGTCCTGATGAAATGTTAGAGGTCACTCCTGATTCAATAAGAATGAGAAAAATAAATAGGAAGAAAAAATAATAATAACTAATTTCATGAATGAAGAAAGCACAAAAAATTTTAAAGATTCGCTTTATATTGCTTTAAATCTTTTTAATAATCATGAATGGTATGAGGCTCATGACGCTTTTGAAGAAATTTGGAATTCTGTTGATGGCGACGAAAGGCAAATTATTCAGGGGATTTTACAAGTGTCTGTATCGCAATTTCATTTAAGTAAAGGCAATTTAAATGGAGCTACTATATTGCTTGGAGAGGGTTTGGGTAGAATAAAAACAAGAACCAAGATTAATTTAGGTATTGATCTTGATTCCTTTTGCCGATGTTTGGAAGATTTATTAAGGAAATTACAATACAAAGAGACATTAAATGAGGGCGATAGGCCTTTTTTGAAACCTCTTTGATGAATATGAATTTTTCTTTCTCATTAATAGGATTATTGTTTTCTATTTCATTTTCTTTTAAGGAAAATGAGTTAGCTTATCGATCTCAAAGAAGATGAGTTTAAAAATTCAAGAAGTATCCCTTTCAATTAAGGGAAGATTAATAGTAAATAATGTTTCCATAAATGTAAATCCGGGAGAAGTTGTAGGTTTGATGGGACCTAATGGTGCGGGGAAAACCACCACTTTTAACATCGCAGTTGGGAATATAAAACCTAATAAAGGCCAAGTTATAATGAATGAAAAAAATATAACTAATCTTCCGCTTCCAACTAGATCAAGACTTGGTTTAGGTTATTTAACGCAAGAGGCAAGTATATTTAGAGATCTCACTGTTAAGGACAATATAGATCTGGCTTTGCAGAATTCATCTTTTAGTAGAGCGGCAATTAGAAATAGAAGAGAACAATTAATTAATGAATTTAATTTGAATAATTTCGTAGATAATTATGGTTATCAACTTTCAGGCGGAGAGAGAAGGAGGTGCGAGATAGCGAGAGCCTTAACTGTAGGTAGAAAGGGGCCTAAATATTTATTGCTAGATGAACCGTTCGCTGGAATCGATCCTTTAGCTGTTAATGATTTAAAGAAACTAATTCTTAAATTAAGTGGCGACGGGGTAGGTATTCTTATTACAGACCATAATGTAAGGGAAACCCTTTTAATAACAAATAAATCATATGTATTAAGTGAAGGAAAAATTTTAGCTTACGGATCATCTAGTGAACTAGCAGATAATCCAATAGTCAAAAGGTATTATCTAGGGGATGACTTCAAACTTTGAAATCTTTTTACTAAATAAATTAAAAATTTATTATTAAAGATTTACTCACATATCAATGATTTAAATTATTATTTGATTGTCATTGAATGTTAAAACGGGATAAATTTCTAGAAATGATACTAGATAACTTTTTTAAAAATTTAATATATGATCCGGTTTCAGTCTTAGGTCTCCTTGTCTTTTATTTCTTATTAATAAACTTACCAATAACCTTAGGAGCAGTTTTTAAAAAAAAATCTTCCTCTACGGCGAGATTTATAACTATTTTAGTGAACTTATTAATAACATTGCAATTACTTTTTAGGTGGTCAATTTCTGGACACTTTCCTATTAGCAATTTGTATGAATCGCTTTATTTCCTTACTTGGGGAATCACATTGGGACAACTATTAGTTGAAAGGGAATACCAATCTCCAGTAATTCCTTCAATAGCTATCCCTATTGAATTACTTACTGTAGCTTTTGCATGTTTTGTTTTGCCTGAAGATTTGAAATTATCATCAAACTTAGTTCCAGCTTTAAGATCTAGTTGGTTAATAATGCATGTTAGTGTCGTAATGCTTAGTTATGCGGCATTAATAATAGGTTCTTTACTTTCAATCTCTGTTCTGTTCATTAATAAAAATAAGCCGCTTCAAATCAGAAGTAGTTCTACAGGTATAGGAGGGTTCAAACTTTCTAATAACTATCCTTTAAATGATTTAGTTGCACCTATTGAATTTTCTCATTCAGAACAATTAGATACATTAAGTTATCGTTCTATATTAATAGGTTTTGTTCTTTTGACTCTCGGTTTAATTTCTGGTGCAGTCTGGGCTAATGAGGCCTGGGGCACATGGTGGAGTTGGGATCCAAAAGAAACATGGGCATTTATCTCATGGTTGTTTTATGCCGCTTATCTCCATATGAGAATAAGCAAGGGTTGGCAAGGACGCAAACCAGCTTTATTAGCATCTACAGGCTTTTTAGTGGTTTTAGTATGTTATTTAGGTGTTAATTTCTTAGGTATAGGGTTACATAGCTATGGATGGATATTTGGGTGATTAAGAAATCACCCATAATATTTATTGAGGCTCTGAAATTACATTTCCTTTTTGAGCTTCTTGTGCAACTTTTCTCAAGTCTTCACAACCTTCTTTCAATGTTGGATAAGCAAACATCCCACTACCTGCAATAAAACAATTAGCACCAGCATCGGCACATTGTGAAATAGTCCAATTTGCTTTTATGCCCCCATCAACTTCAATGTCAATATTTAAGTTTTTTTCAATAACAAAGTTTCTTATTTCTCTTATTTTATTAAGCATTGTTGGTATATAAGCTTGTCCGCCAAAGCCTGGATTTACTGTCATAACCAAAACATGATCAACCATATCCATAATGTTTTTAATCATTTCAAAAGGAGTATGAGGGTTTAATGCAACAGAAGGAGATCCTCCTAGGTCTCTTATTCTTCCAAGAATTCTATGCAAATGAATATTTGCTTCGGCATGAGCTATTACTACTCCTGGCTCACCATTCGCACCTTTGGTGGCGTTTACATAAGATTCAAGCATGGTTTCACAATTGTATTGACTCACCATTAATTGAGTTTCAAAAGGGACATTGCAATATTTCCTGCATGCAGCAATCATTTCAGGACCGAATGTAAGATTTGGTACGAAATTGCCATCCATTACATCAAATTGAATTCTATCTACCCCAGCTTCCTCAAGTTCTTTCACACATGCTCCCATATTAGCCCAATCTGCTGGTAAAACTGAAGGAATTATTTGAATTGGCCTATTGACACCAGCTAAATTTGTTTGATTTGACTTAGTCATTTAATTTTTAAAATATTTAATAAAGATACTATATTTAGTTGTTTATTCCTAATTTCAAGTCACGGCCTGATAAAGTAACAGCTGTAAAGAGTTAAAAAAAGCTTACTAGCATAATAATTCTCATAAAAAATGACATTTTTTATGAGATCATACTCAAAACCTTTTAGAAAATCCTCAAAATTTAATTGTGAATCAAACTTTAATTCAAGAAATTCTCGAAGTTGTCGAGCAAGCAGCAATAGCTTCAGCAAAACTAACAGGACTTGGCCAGAAAGATGAAGCTGATGCAGCAGCCGTAGAAGCAATGAGATTGCGAATGGGCAAAATTGAAATGAAAGGGAAAATTGTTATTGGAGAAGGTGAAAGAGATGAAGCACCTATGCTTTATATAGGCGAAGAGGTAGGGAGTGGAAGTGGACCAGGGGTTGACTTTGCAGTAGATCCTTGTGAAGGAACTAATCTTTGTGCAAATAATCAAAGAGGTTCTATGGCCGTTTTGGCTGCTTCAGATACCGGCGGCCTTTTTAATGCTCCTGATTTTTACATGAACAAATTAGCAGCTCCTCCAGCTGCTAAAGGGAAAGTAGATATTAGAAATTCGGCTACTGAAAACTTGAAAATTCTTAGTGATTGCCTGGAGCTCTCTATTGAAGAACTTACTGTTGTTGTAATGGATAGAACAAGGCATAAAGATTTAATTAAAGAGATTCGTGGATGTGGTGCAAAAGTACAACCTATTTCTGATGGTGATGTTCAAGCTGCAATTGCATGTGGCTTTGCAGGGACTGGAACACATTGCTTGATGGGTATAGGTGCAGCTCCGGAAGGTGTTATTTCTGCTGCTGCAATGAGAGCTTTAGGTGGACACTTTCAAGGACAACTAGTTTATGATCCGGCAATTGCTCAAACCTCTGAATGGGCAGATTACACAAAAGAGGGGAACATTAAACGTCTAAATGAAATGGGCATAACAGATATAGATAAAATCTATGAAGCTAACGAATTAGCATCCGGAGAAAATGTTGTTTTCGCAGGAAGTGGAATAACTGATGGTTTATTATTTAACGGAGTTAAATTTGAAAGGGATTGTGTTAGAACAAGTAGCCTAGTAATAAGTACATTAGATAGTACTGCAAGATTCACAAATACTGTCCATATAAAAGATGGTGCTAAGAGTATCAGCCTTTAAAAATTCACCTTTAATTTTATGCATATTGTTGTCGTCGGACTAAGTCATCGCACGGCACCTGTCGAAGTGCGTGAGAAGTTAAGTATTCCTGACCAATCTATTAAAGAATCATTGGACGCATTAAAAGCTTTCTCTAATGTGTTAGAGGTGTCAATTTTAAGTACTTGTAATAGGCTAGAAATATATGCACTAGTAAAGGATAAAAATACTGGTATTTCATCAATTAAAGAATTTATATCAGATTATTCCGGAATTGTTTTTGAAGATTTAAATCCTCATCTTTTTTGCTTTAGACAAGAAGATGCAGTTTTGCATTTAATGAAAGTTTCTGCTGGACTGGATAGCCTCGTTTTAGGAGAAGGACAAATACTTTCTCAGGTAAAAAAAATGATGCGATTAGGTCAAGAGAATCAATCTACTGGGCCAATTCTTAATAGATTGTTAACCCAATCTGTTAGTACAGGTAAAAAAGTTAGATCTGAAACAAATTTAGGTACTGGAGCTGTATCAATTAGTTCAGCAGCTGTAGAACTCGCACAATTAAAAATTGGACAAGAAAAGGGGGTTGATTCTCTTGTGAGTCTGGAACCAGAGAAGGTTCTTGTAGTGGGTGCTGGACGAATGAGTAGGCTTTTAATAACTCATTTAAAATCAAAAGGATGTCATAAACTTATTCTTGTCAATAGAAATATAGATAGAGCATTAAATCTTGCGACAGACTTCCCCGATATAGAAATTGTTTGTAAAGGACTAAACGAATTAGATGAGAATATATCAATTTCTTCTCTTGTTTTTACTAGTACTGCGTCAGAAGAACCAATAATTGATCTCGCTAGAATTGAAAAATTAAATTTAAGTAATAACCTTAAATTTATCGATATTGGTGTACCAAGAAACATATCTAATGATGTAAAACAACATGAATTTGTGAATTCATTTGATGTAGATGACCTTCAAGAGGTCGTTTCAAGAAATCAGGAATTTAGACAGAAAATTGCAAAGGAAGCAGAATATTTAGTAGAGGAAGAAAGAATCATTTTTCTAGAATGGTGGGCAAGTTTAGAGGCGGTTCCAGTAATTAACAAACTTAGATCAGATTTGGAGTTAATAAGAAAAGAGGAATTGCAAAAAGCACTTAGTAGGATGGGTCCAGATTTTTCTGCTAGAGAAAGAAAAGTTGTGGAAGCTCTGACTAAAGGAATAATCAATAAAATACTTCACACACCTGTTACCAAGTTGAGAAGTCCTCAATCAAGAGAAGAAAGACAAGCTTCTTTAAAAATCGTTGAAAAATTGTTTTCTTTGGTGGATGAGGATAAAAATAGCTAAATTTCCCTAATTTATATTAAGTTTTTCTAGCAATTTTTCGAAATACCTATTTAAACTGACCATTCATGTTTCTAAATTTGCCCATAATCAGTTACTTTAAATAGTTGTATCTCTACCTCCATTAGATTGAATGAAGCGTGTTTTAGCCATCATCCTCGGAGGAGGAAAAGGTTCTAGACTTTACCCTCTAACAAAAATGAGGGCAAAACCTGCTGTCCCATTGGCAGGTAAGTATCGGTTAATAGATATCCCAATTAGTAATTGTATTAATTCAGGTATAGAGAAAATGTATGTATTGACTCAGTTCAATAGTGCATCCCTAAATAGACATATAGGAAGGACATATAATTTAAATGGTCCTTTTGGACAGGGATTTGTGGAGGTTTTAGCCGCGCAACAGACTCCTGATAGTCCAAAGTGGTTTGAAGGGACTGCTGATGCCGTTAGAAAATATCAATGGTTATTTCAAGAATGGGATGTTGATGAGTATTTAATATTGTCAGGTGATCAACTCTATAGAATGGACTACAGTTTGTTTGTTCAACATCATAGAGATAGTGGAGCTGACTTAACTGTCGCAGCTTTACCTGTTGATGAAGGCCAAGCACAGGGTTTTGGCCTTATGAGAACAGATGATTTAGGAAATATTAAAGAATTCAGTGAAAAGCCTTTTGGAGAGAAGCTGAAGGCAATGGCAGTAGATACATCAAAATTTGGATTAAGTAAGGAGTCGGCGACCGAAAAACCTTATTTAGCCTCCATGGGTATTTATGTTTTTAGCAGAAATACTCTTTTCGATCTTCTAAATAAATTTCCTAGTTATACGGATTTTGGTAAGGACATAATACCTGAAGCTCTTAATAGGGGCGATACACTTAAAAGCTATGTATTCGATGATTATTGGGAAGATATCGGAACGATTGGTGCATTCTTTGAGTCAAATCTTGCATTAACTGAGCAACCAAAACCTCCATTCAGTTTTTATGATGAAAAATTTCCAATATATACAAGACCAAGATTTCTCCCCCCTTCTAAACTTGTAGATGCTCAAATTACTGATTCAATAGTCTGTGAAGGTACAATCTTAAAGTCATGCAGTATTTTGCATTGTGTTTTAGGTGTAAGAAGTAGGATTGAAAGTGATTCTGTTCTTGAAGACACTCTAGTAATGGGTGCCGATTTCTTTGAATCACCTGAAGAAAGGATTGAATTAAGAAAAGGAGGCGGAACACCACTTGGAGTAGGTGAAGGAACTACTGTAAAAAGAGCAATTCTTGATAAGAATACAAGAATTGGTGATAATGTCGTGATTATTAATAAAGATCGAGTAGAAGAAGCAGATAAGCCAGAATTAGGTTTTTATATCAGAAATGGGATCGTTGTTGTTGTTAAAAATGCAACTATTGCGAATGGAACTGTAATTTAAATATTTTCGATCATTTTTCGCTGACAAAAGTATTTTTTTTGAGCAATTTTGTTGAGTTGTAGGCACACTATATTTATTGAGTTTTTTAATTATTTATGTCCAAGGCACATTTCGGTTTAATAGGTCTTGGTGTTATGGGCGAAAATTTAGTTCTTAACGCAGAGAGAAATGGATTTTCTAGTGTAGTTTTTAATAGAACTTTCTCAAAAACTGAAGAATTTTTAAAAGGTCGTGGTCTTGGGAAGAATATAGAGGGAGCTGAAACTCTTCAAGAATTTGTTAATAAGCTAGAGAGACCTAGAAGAATTCTAATGATGGTAAAAGCTGGACCCGCAACAGATGCTGTTATAGATAATATTTCTGGATATCTCGAGGAGGGAGATTTATTAATTGATGGCGGTAATTCTCAATTTAAAGATACAGAAAGAAGGGTAAATACTCTTGAAAGTAAAAGTTTTGGATACATTGGAATGGGAGTCTCAGGTGGTGCAAAAGGAGCTCTAGAAGGGCCAAGCATGATGCCCGGCGGTACCAAGGCTTCATATGATGCTATAGAAAGCTTATTAACAAAAATGGCGGCCAAAGTTGAAGACGGCCCATGTGTTGCATATGTTGGACCAGGAGGCTCAGGTCATTTTGTAAAAACTGTTCATAACGGAATTGAATATGGAATTGAACAAATACTCGCAGAAGCTTATGACCTTATGAAGAGAGTCAAAGGTATGAATGGTCAGCAGATGTCAGAGGTATTTGGAATTTGGAATAATACTGATGAATTAGCTTCTTATCTTGTTGAGATAACAGAGATTTGTCTTAATACAAAAGATGAGATAACTGGAGATGATGTAGTTGAGAAAATATTAGATAAAGCTGGTCAGAAAGGTACTGGATTATGGACTGTTGTAAGTGCTTTAGAACTAGGGGTATCAGTCCCAACTATTTATGCATCTTTAAATGCAAGAGTAATGAGCTCTTTAAAAGAGCAACGTAGTGAGATTGAAAAAACTATTCCATCTAAAGAGATAGAGGATTTTGATTTGGGAAATATATCAGATGGAATGAAACCTTTATTTGATGCTGTAGTCCTTGCCACAATTGCGAGTTATGCCCAGGGTATGGATATTTTAAGAGAAGCATCTGCAGTATATAACTATGGTTTGAATATGCCGTCAATTGCGCAAATATGGAAAGGTGGTTGCATAATTAGATCAAAATTATTAAGTAAAATTCAAGATGCTTATAAGAAAGACCCTAATTTGAAAAATTTAATTTTTGATGATTGGTTCAATAATGAAATTGCGACAAGATTAGATAACTTATCTAAAGTTGTTTCTTTATCCACAAAAGCTGGTTTACCAGTCCCATGTCTATCCAGTACTTTAGATTATTTAAATAGTTATAGAACTAATAGACTTCCTCAGAATCTAGTTCAGGCAATGAGAGATTGTTTTGGCTCTCATACATACGAAAGAATTGATAAGGAAGGTAGTTTTCATACTGAATGGATGAAATGATTGAAAAGGTCAAAAATGGATATACCATAAACATATATAAAGACAAGTTAGAATTAGCAACATCTGTTTTTAAGTATATTGAAAGTCAAATTGTTCATACTTTAAAAAAGAAAGATAGATTCAAATTTTGTGTAAGTGGAGGTTCAACTCCTAAAGCTGTCTATCAACTCTTATCTAATAGTGATCTTAGATGGGATATGGTTGATGTCTTTTTAGGAGATGAAAGATGTGTTGATCCAAATTCAGAATTAAGTAACACGTTAATGTTGAAAAATTCATTGTTAACTAATTTTGGATCTAAAGCTTTTTTTTATGAAATTTTCAATGATTTAAAGTCTGATGATGTTACTACAAAAAATCAATTTATTTCTAAATTATTTGAAAAATGCGGATCAAACCCTCCCTCCTTTGATTTAACTTTATTAGGTCTTGGTGACGATGGTCATACAGCTTCACTATTCCCTTATCAAAAAAATAATAATGTAGATGATTTTGTGATTTTTAATGAAGGTAAAGGTTTAAAAAGAATTTCATTAACTCCAAAGGTCCTTTCAGCCTCATCAAAGATAGTATTTTTGGTTAGTGGAGCCAATAAAAGAATTGCTCTTGAGAGATTATTAGATGAAAAGGAGTCTATTGATAGAACACCATCAAAATTAATAAAATCTATTAATCAAATTTCAATATTTTGCGATCAAGAATCAGCAAAAGAATTGGAAATTTAGTTAAAGTCTAAAAATAATTAGAATTATTAAATGAGTAAGAAAAATTTTTTATTCCAGAAAAAGGAGTTTGATGGTTGGAAAACATTAAATGATACTGTTATGGGCGGATCAAGTTCAGCTTATTGTGAAATTTCAAATTCTGGGTTGATATTAAAGGGTAATATTGTCGAGAAAGCAGGAGGATTTGTTAGTTGTAGATCGTCTATATATAAACCTTCTTTAAATGTATCTGAGTATTCATCCTTTGAATTAAATATTGATGGACAAGGAAGAACTTTTAAATTTGCTGTCGCTTGTGAAGATGCTTTACTAGGACTAACCGAATTTATTCCAGGTGGTCTTAGGTGGATTAAATCATTCCCAACAAAAAAATTTGGAACAACAAATGTTCAAATTCCTTTTAGTGAGCTAAAACCTTCAGTAAGAGCTAATAAAGTACGTTTCCCATTTAAATTCAATCCATCTAAAATTAAAAGATTGCAATTACTACATTCTAAGTTCGGTGATGATGGACTACTTAATAATGAGTTTAAACAGGGTTCAATAAAAGTTTTAATTAAATCAATAAGTGTTATTTGAAAATCCTCCTAAAAATATAGAGAGCTTAATCGCTAAGTCAGCAGATTTAACAAATAAACCTTTTGTTCATTCTGTAGTAAAAATCAATGGTGAATACGAATTCGAAGAAGAAGATATTGATTTAACAGTTAATATATTATGTCGAGATAAAGATGGTAAAAGATTAGAAATTTATGATCTTGAATTAGAACTTTTTAAATCAAATAAAGAGTTGGTTTTAGTAATCTCTAAGCTTAATTTCCCTGATGAACCAATATTATGGTCTGGAGTTAAAACATTATGGATGGATAGCAATAATGGGAAAAAATGCAACTCACCGAAATACAGCGCTAGATTAGAAAATTTAGCAAATAGGATAAAAAGTTTTATTGATTAAGAAAATAAACTTTGAACTGATTTATAAATCAGTAACAGCTCCTAAGCTTGATGTGCTTACGATTCTCGAATATTTTGAAAGAATTCCTCTTTTGTATTTTTGAGTAGGTTTTACCCAATCTTTTTTTCTTTTTTCTAATTCTTCGTCAGATAAATCAACTTCAATTAGTTGTTTTACAGCATCCACTGTAATTAAATCACCTTGTTTTATTAGAGCAATATTTCCTCCAACAGCAGCCTCTGGAGCTATGTGACCCACAACAAGACCATAGGTGCCACCACTAAATCTGCCATCGGTAATTAAAGCTACCTTCTCTCCTAGGCCTTGACCAACAATCGCAGATGTTGGAGCTAACATTTCTCTCATGCCTGGACCTCCTACAGGACCTTCGTTTCTAATAACAACAACATCACCAGCTTTGATATCGTTATTTAATATTGATTTTAAACAATCCTCTTCACTTTCAAAAATTTTTGCTGGACCTGTTAATACAGGGTTTTTTACTCCGCTAATTTTGGCTACAGAACCTTCGCTCGCTAAATTGCCTTTTAATATCGCTAGATGTCCTTTCTTATAAAGAGGGTCATCTATATCTCTTATGACATTTTGATTTGTTGGAGGTTTATCTGGAATATTCTGTAGGTATTCTGAGATTGTTTTGCCTTCAATGTTTTTGCAATCACCATGAATTAATCCTGCATTCAAAAGTATTTTCATTACTTGTGGAATCCCACCTGCTTTATGAAGATCCACCGTCACAAATTTACCACTCGGTTTAAGGTCACAAATAACAGGGACTTTTTGTCTGATTCTCTCAAAATCATTAATATTGATATCTATCCCTGCAGTATTCGCAATAGCTAATATGTGCAATACCGCATTTGTTGATCCGCCAATTGCCATAATTACTGATATTGCATTTTCAAATGCTTTCTTAGTCATTAGGTCTAGAGGTCTTATATCTTTTTCTATTGCAGACACTAATATCTCAGCACTTTTATCTGCACTTAGTTCTTTTTCAAGATCTTCAGCAGCCATAGTGGAACTGTAGGGAAGACTTAACCCTAATACTTCAATAACCGCAGACATTGTATTAGCTGTAAACATTCCTCCACAGCTACCAGCACCAGGAATACAATTTTTCTCAACTTGGATAAGCCTTTCTTCATTAATTTTTCCTGATGTTAATTGTCCAACAGCCTCAAATGCACTAACAACAGTAAGATCTTCTCCATGCAATTTCCCAGGCTTTATTGTCCCTCCATAAATGAAAATTGAGGGAATGTTCATTCTTGCAATCGCAATCATGGCGCCCGGCATATTTTTGTCACATCCACCTATAGCAAGTACTCCATCCATACTTTGAGCATTACATGCTGTTTCAATTGAATCAGCAATAACTTCTCTTGAAACTAGGGAATATTTCATGCCCTCTGTTCCCATAGAAATGCCATCACTTACTGTTATAGTCCCAAACATCTGAGGCATCCCACCTGATCTTTTTATTGACTCTTCAGCTTTTAGAGCTAACTTATTTAAACCCATATTGCATGGTGTTATGGTACTGTATCCATTTGCAACTCCAATAATAGGTTTATTAAAATCCTCATCATTAAATCCAACAGCTCTTAACATCGATCTGTTAGGGGATCTTTGCACACCTTGGGTTATTGCAGATGATCTGAGTTTATTCATATTATTTGAGAACCTTTTTTATTCTATTGCCCCAACTCTTCAAGTTGCTTCCTCACATCAGCAATTGCAGAATTAAGTTGCTCAACTTTCTTCTCCAGATTTTCTCCTTCAACTTCATTTATATTTTCATTTGAATCAATAGCTTCAGAACCGTCTTGAATTCTGGAGGAATACATCATTGCTTTTT
>QCBG01000015.1 GCA_003279115.1 Prochlorococcus sp. AG-347-E03
GAGATAATATTTTGAACTGCACTTTTTGCGATGTTGAAGGGACTAAATGTATCTCTAATTAAACTTAAAAGTTTTCTTGCATCAGTTAATTCTAGTTTATCATCTTTTATAAGACTTAAAAGAAGATTCTTCCGAACTTCGGATCCTTTTTTACTAACAAATAATTTCAATCCAGCATTGGCAACTGGTATAAGGTCTGAATTAATATTTTCAGAATCTTTAAATAAAATATTTAATAGACTTTCAACTTTTTCTATTTGAATTCTACCTTTATTATCAAAAACAACTTCTAAAAGAATTTCTAAAATCTCATCAGAATTATCAGTAAGTAGTTTTTTAGCTATGTAGGGATATGCGATTTTTAAAATTTTAAATTCAGGATCTAGCCTTAACGCCAAACCTTCTTGACTAACAACAGCTCTTATTATCAATGCAAACCTACTGGGGACTCTAAATGGATAAGAATACATAAGTTTTGAAAATTTATCAGTTACATTTTTAAGATTAAAATTCCCAACCTCAGCGGTTAGAGATCCTCCTAACACTTCTTTTAATGGTTCAACAAGTTTCTGAAGATCTTGTTCTTTAGTTAAAAAACCTAATTTCTGAAAATCTTTAGCAAGAAGATAATATTCATCATTTATTATGTGAACAATTGCCTTTATGAGAGTGAGTCTGTCTGAATTTGTAATTGTATCCATCATTCCGAAATCTACATAAGCTAAATTTCCATAATCTGCATTTCCTCCTTTAAGAGCAAACATATTCCCAGGGTGTGGGTCAGCATGAAAATATCCATGTTCAAACAATTGCTGAAGACCACTAATCACACAAGTTCTTATAAAAGAAGAAGGTACTAAGTTATTTTCTTCCAATAAAGCCCTATCTCTTAACTTGACTCCATCAATCCAAGATGTTGTGATAATTCTTTTTGATGAGTACTGTTTTTCCAGTTTAGGGACAAAAACATTTGGGTTATCTTTGAATAAATTTGCAAACTTTAAAGCATTTTCCCCCTCTTTTTCGTAGTCAATTTCATCAAAAAGTGCTTTACCGAATTCATCAATTATTTCTCCAATTCCAACCCCAATATTTAATGGTAGAAATGGTGACAAAAAATTTGCTAAAAACCTTAAAATCACGACATCTCTTCTTATTAGAAAGTGCAAATTTGGCCTTTGTACTTTTACAGCTACATAAGAATTATTTTTTGTTTTTGTTTTATATACCTGACCTAAGCTTGCTGAGGCAATAGGCTTCTCAGGGAAATCATCAAATAATTCATTAGGTGGCGCACCAAGTTCCTCTTCAATAATTTTTAAAGCAATTTTATGATCAAATGCTGGGAGATTATCTTGTAAGTTGGTAAGTTCTGTCAGCCAATCTTGTCTAACAAGATCCGGTCTGGTTGAAAGTGCCTGGCCTAATTTTATAAAACAAGGTCCTAAATCTGTTATTACATCAAAAAGATATTTTGAGAGATTTTTTTGTACATTTTTATTTTTACTGTTACCTTGAAAAAGTATTCTTAAAAAAAGAAAAATAAAAGTTAAAAGGATATATAAAACTCTTGGTATAAAAATCCATGGTCTTAGAATCAACCAAATTAAGTCACCTTTTGCAGAGTATTGCGAATAAGACCTTGTCATTAAATTTAAAAAATATCAAAAAAGGATTCTCATTAGTTCATTCTATATATGTCAATAATACTTTATGAGCATTTCATCTTTTCTAACTAAAAAGTTTTCAAAGTCACTTTTCTTTCCTGCTCATAACAGAGGTGCAGCTTTACCTAAGAAATTAGTTAAATTATTAAAAAAACAACCTGGGTATTGGGACTTACCAGAACTACCAGAGATAGGCTCCCCTCTTTCACAAAGCGGATTGATTGCCAAATCTCAAAGAGAATTCTCTGATAAATATGGAGCGAAAGGTTGCTTTTTTGGGGTTAATGGAGCTTCTGGATTAATACAATCAGCTGTAATTGCAATGGCAAATCCTGGCGAAACTATTCTCATGCCAAGAAATGTCCACATAAGTGTTATAAAAATCTGTGCGTTGCAAAACATACAACCAATATTCTTTGACCTAGATTTTTCATCAGAAAATGGTCATTACAAACCGATTACAAAAAACTGGTTGGAAAATGTATTTAAAAAAATAAATTTTAATGAGAAAAAAATTGTAGGTGTAATTCTTGTAAGTCCCTCTTATCATGGTTACGCAGGAGATTTAAGGCCTTTAATAGATCTTTGTCATCAAAAGAATTTACCTGTTTTGGTTGATGAAGCCCATGGTTCTTATTTCCTTTTTTGCGAAAACCTTAACCTACCAAAATCTGCTTTAATATCAAACGCTGACTTAGTCGTTCAATCATTGCATAAGTCGCTGAATGGTTTAACTCAAACTGCTGCGCTTTGGTACAAAGGAAATCTAATAAATGAGCAAAATTTAATCAATAGCATTAATTTGTTGCAAACTACTAGTCCAAGTTCCTTATTACTTTCTTCTTGTGAAGAGTCTATTAAAGACTGGCTTAATAAAAAAAGTTTATCAAAATATCAAAAAAGAATTTTAGAAGCAAAATGTATCTACAAAAAATTAATCCAAAAGAATATTCCCCTCATTGAAACCCAAGACCCCTTAAAAATAGTATTGAATACTTCTAAGGTTGGAATTGATGGTTTCACTGCTGATAAATTTTTTTATAAAAATGGTCTTATTGCTGAATTACCCGAAATGATGACTCTAACTTTTTGCTTAGGGTTTGCAAATCAAAAAGATTTTCTTAATTTATTTGAAACTTTATGGAATAAATTATTATTAAATTCCAAAAAATTTAAAAGTCTACAAGTACTACAATCGCCTTTTAAATTAGTTGAAGTGCCCGAAATTAAAATTGGAATTGCTTGGAGAAGTAAGACTCAGAGCATTCCTTTTTCGCAATCATTAAATAGAATATCTGGAGATATTATTTGCCCTTATCCTCCTGGGATACCCCTAATAGTTCCTGGAGAAAAAATTGATATCGATAGATTTAATTGGATAAATAATCAAAGTTTATGTAATAAAGATCTGTTAAATTTTAAGATAAGAGTCATAAAAACTTAGAAATTTGATATGAGATTGAGAAGCGGATTACTAATAGGAATATTTGGTTTAATTGTTGTTTTATTAGGGGGATGGGTTTTTACATTAGCAATAGCTTTGCTTACTTATCTAGCATTATTAGAATTTTTTAGGATGGCAGAATTTAAAGGAATAAAACCAGCGACAAAAACCACATTATTTTCATCTTTCATTATCATAATTTCTACTTTTTTTGAAACCATCGGTTTGCTTGAAGGAGAAATATCAAATTCAATTTTACCTATCTGTTCAGTTGTAATATGCACTTGGTTACTTTTACAACCTAAACCTGGAACAATTTCCGATATTGCAGCTTCAATTTTTGGTTTATTTTATTTAGGTTTTTTACCAAGTTACTGGATTAAGTTAAGGGGATTAGAGTCAGTAATAATAAGTTCAAATCAAGGTTTTATTTCGTTTGAAAACCTTTCTAATACTACAGGTCTTCACTTAACTTTAACCTCTTGTTTTTTAATTGTAGCTAGTGATATTGGCTCTTATTTCGTTGGGAAGTCACTTGGTAAAAAATCTCTTTCTCCAATATCTCCTAGCAAAACAATAGAAGGATTAATTGGAGGAATATCTTGTTCAATTTTATTAGCAATATTTTTCGCATTTTTACTTAATTGGGAAAATCCGTTATTAGTTGGAATTTTATATGGAATTTTAATTTCTCTTATGGCATTAGTTGGAGATTTAATTGAATCAATGATGAAGAGAGATGCAAAAATAAAAGATTCGGGAACTTTTTTACCAGGACATGGAGGCATTCTTGACAGGATTGACAGCTACATTTTTACTCCATCTGTTTTGTATTACATTTTTATAATTATCAAATATCTAAATTAATTATGAAATCTTTTATTCCAAAAAATAATCTTGAATAATTTTACTAGATAATGATGGTAAATCTACATGAGGTAAATGACCACAATTTTGCAACCCTATAAAATTTAATTTGTGAATTTTTCTTATATTTTTAATCTCTTTTTTTCCAAGAATGCGATCATTTTCTCCACATACTGCTTTGATTGGGATATTTTGAATATATTTTTGTGTACCTGCAAACCCTCCACTTTTAGCAAATGATGCGAGTGAATTTCTCCATCCACTACAACCTAAGTGTATTGAAGCGATTTGCTCTTCCATTTCACCAACACATTCATTTGGGAAAGCAAATGCCTGCCTACAAAGACTTTTTCTGACCTGCTGCAATCCTAGAAATGAAGCCCCTATTTGATTAAGAGGGAAAGGTATACTCTTAGGTTTTCCAAACAATCCAGCGGGAGATAAAAGGATTATTTTTTCAATAGAATCAGGGATTTCAAAAGCAAGTTTTAAAGCTGTTGAGCCTCCCATAGAGGCACCAATAATTTTTAAATTTTTTGTAATTTGTAAGGTCTTAAGGAGATCGATTAAATATGAAATTATTTTAGAGGGGTTGTATTCATTTGTTGCGCACCTAGGACTAAAGCCAAATCCTAATAGATCAGGAATTATAACTTGAAAATTTCTTTTTAATGATTCATATATTCTCCTAAACTCTAAAAAACTACTGTCAAATCCATGTAAGAGAAGTATAGGTGGACCTTTTCCTCCCATAACCACAGGGAATTTCAAAGAGTTCCAATTCTCATTGAGTTTGATCCACTTTACATCGTTTGCCAAATAAAGACCCAAAGGATCTAATAATGATTTTTTGGCACTCTCAAAAAAATCAACATTTAAATCACTAAGTTGTTCAAAATGAGTTTTAGTCAAAGATATAATTATATTTTAATTTTTTGTTGTTCAAATTTTTCAATAACCTCAATTATGTCTTGTTTTCTAATTTCAAAAGGCAAGAAGTAAATTTCAGACTTATCTCTACAAGTAAAATCAGCAATTTTATCTAAATTTTGATTTTCAAAAACATTTATTCCTAATTCTGAAATAGTAGTTGGCAAGTCCAATGCTTTCATGAGTACTAACAGTTGTTTAATAGACTGATCAGCTAATTTATTATTATTTTTCATTTCTTCAAGTCTTAATTGCAATAACAATCCAACTCCAACTATTTCGCCATGTAAGAATTTATTTGGGGTGATGATCTGAGTAATTGCATTATGAATAGCATGAGCTGCGGCTGTCCTGCACTTTTCTCCACCGATACCTCCCACTAATCCTGCTGTAAGTCCACATGCTTCTATAGTCTTTCGCCAAGAAGAACTATTTTCAAGCTTACTTTTAAAGGCTTTTTCTCCATCTATTAGTAATTGATCTCTTAAAACTCTTGATATCTGAATAGCTTGTTGAACAAGACCATCATCTATAGTTGAGCTTGTTATCGAAGATTCATACCATTTTGCCAAAGCATCGGCTATACCACTTGCAAGTGTTCTTGATGGAGCTGTTTGAATAAATTTATGATCGTAAACAAGGATTTTCGGACATGAACTTAATGCAATATCTTTTATGAACTGACCTTTTTTCGTATAAATATTTGATAATGCCGTCCAACCTGCACACGTAGAGGCGCTAAGAGGTACTGTAATACAAGGGATATGAAGGCTTTCTGCTATATATTTGCCGGCATCAAGAACTTTACCTCCACCTGCCGCTATAACAGAATCATTATTATTATTTTGGATGATATTCTTAACTTTTGAAATATCTTCATAACAGCAATCAAATTGTAAATTAGCTGAATTTACATTTAGGTCTTGATTTTTTAAATCTCTATAAATTTTATTTTTAATATTATTCGTATGAATACTCCTGCCCAGGATTAATGGGCTTTTAGTTAAATTAACAATTTGAGGTAAAGCTTTTTCCCAAGCGTCATTCCCCCTAAATATGGTTTCTGGAGAGATTGACTGCATTTATGATTAATTATTAGAAGTTAGCGCCTGCCAGCTCTTGTTGAGACTCTTCAGAAGAGATATTGATTGTAACTTTTTTATTCTCATCAATGTCAACAAGTGCCTTGTCACCATCTTTTATTCTCCCTGAAAGAACTTCTTCTGCCAAACTATCTTCTAAAAGACGCATAACTGCTCTTCTTAAAGGTCTTGCCCCATAAGAAGGGTTATAACCTTCCTCAACTAGTCTTTCTTTGAAAGCATCAGTTACCCTTAATTTAATGCCTTTATCTTGTAATCTTGCAAAAACTTCTTGCAACATTATTTCAGCAATTTCTTTAACTTCATTTTTAGATAGTTGTCTAAATACAATTATTTCATCGAGTCTATTTAAGAATTCAGGTCTGAAATATTGCTTAAGTTCTTCGTTAACTAAAGATTTGATTCTATTGTACTGACTATCTTCAACAGAATCACCGGAAAATTCAAATCCTAAACCACCACCACCTTTTTCAATTACTTTTGAACCAATATTTGAAGTCATTATTAGCAAAGTATTTTTGAAATCAACAGTTCTACCTTTTGAATCAGTTAACCTGCCATCCTCAAGAAGTTGCAATAAAAGATTGAATACATCTGGATGAGCTTTTTCGACTTCATCAAAAAGAACGACTGTATAAGGTCTTCTTCTAACAGCCTCAGTAAGTTGACCACCTTCGTTGAAACCAACATATCCAGGTGGAGAACCTATAAGTTTACTAACTGTATGTCTTTCCATAAACTCTGACATATCTAATCTAATCATTGCTTCTTCGCTACCAAAGAAATATGAAGCTAAAGATTTAGTTAATTCAGTTTTACCTACACCAGTAGGACCTGAAAAGATAAAGCTCGCTATAGGCCTATTAGGATTCTTTAACCCAACCCTTGCTCTTCTAATAGCTCTAGAAACAGCTTTTACAGCTTCATCTTGACCAATTAGTCTTTGGTGAAGTGTTTCCTCCATATTAAGGAGCTTCACTGATTCGGTTTCTGTTAATTTTTGAACAGGTACACCAGTCCAAGAAGCGACAATATGTGCAACGTCTTCCTCACAAACCATAGGATTTTGTAAGAGTTTTGAATCATTATTAACGGAGTTTTTATCAATATTAGATTCAACTTCAGCTGTAGATTCTTTTTTATTTTCAAGTATCTCTTTAATTTTTGCAGACAATTCCATTTCTTTTTCTCTTAATTGGCCAGCTTGATCAAAATTCTGGTCTCTTACAGATTCTTCCTTTTGTTTTTGAATTTGTCTTAATTCTTTATCTAATTGCTTAGCTTCAGGTGGAAGTTTTGAGTTTATTAAACGAACTCTACTTCCTGCTTCATCAATAAGATCTATAGCCTTGTCGGGCAAAAATCTATCGGATATGTATCGGTCACCTAAATGCGCTGCTGCCTCTAAAGCATCATCAGTGATTTTAAGGCGATGATGTTGTTCATAACGCTCTCTTAGCCCCTTTAAGATTTCAATTGTATCTTCAATAGATGGTTCCCCAACCATGACGGGTTGGAATCTTCTCTCTAGAGCAGCATCTCTCTCAATATGTTTTCTATATTCATCAAGTGTTGTTGCTCCTATACATTGAAGTTCACCTCGGGCTAGTGCTGGTTTCAGTATATTAGCTGCATCTATAGCTCCTTCAGCAGCTCCAGCTCCAATTAAAGTATGAACTTCATCTATAACAAGAATTACGTTTCCTGCAGATTTAATTTCTTCCATTATCTTTTTTAATCTTTCTTCAAATTCCCCTCTATATTTTGTTCCAGCGACTAAAAGTCCGATATCAAGAGTTAAAACTCTTTTATCCTCAAGTATATCGGGAATATCTCCTAACTGTATTCTTTGAGCCAAACCCTCAGCAATTGCAGTTTTACCAACTCCAGGTTCTCCAATAAGAACTGGATTATTTTTTGTCCTTCTACCTAATATTTGCACTACACGGTCTATTTCTGAATAACGACCAACTACGGGATCGAGTTTTGATTCACTTGCAAGCTTAGTTAAATTTGTTCCAAATTCATCGAGAGTGGCGGTTTTCAGATTGCCTTTGTTTGAATTAGCTCCACTTCCAACTTCAGCAGTTTCGCCTAGCATCCTTATAACTTGGGTTCTTACTTTAGTAAGATCAATACTAAGATTTTCCAAAACCCTGGCAGCTACACCCTCACCTTCCCTTATTAAACCTAGTAAAAGATGTTCAGTTCCTATATAATTGTGACCTAACTGACGAGCTTCTTCAAGTGATAATTCCAAAACTCTTTTTGCCCTTGGAGTAAAAGGGATTTCAACAGCAACAAAACCTGAACCTCTACCAATTATCTTTTCAACTTCTATTCTCGAATCTTTTAAATTAACACCCAGTGATTTAAGAACTTTTGCTGCTACTCCTGTACCTTCACCAATTAAACCTAAGAGTATTTGCTCTGTACCAACGAAATTATGACCAAGTCTCCTAGCTTCTTCTTGGGCAAGCATGATGACTTTTATGGCTTTTTCTGTAAATCTTTCAAACATTACAAGATTGAATTTCTACTAATAACCTACCAGTAATATGTCAATTTTGTGTTCAGAATGAGCTTTTGTGAATACCCAAAAGTAAATTTTATTGGATTAAAATTTACTTTTTTAATGATATAGCAGTAAATTATAGTATTTTCAAGCATTCTGGTAATCCGCACAATTAAGTTTTCAAATTATTTAGTTGTTAAAATTTTTTCTTTTACAAGAGCATCTGAACCGTCTTTATAATAATTTCTTCTTATACCTATGGTAAAAAAATCAAAGCGACTATAAAATTTATCAGCAGTAAAATTAGTATTGGAGACTTCTAAAAGTAATTTATTTACACTTAATTTTTCACATTCTTTTATCAAAAACAACATTAGTAAAGAACCAAAACCTTTTTTCCTATATTTAGGATTTACTACAAAAAAATTTATTTGAGCTTCATCAAGTACTATCTGAAAAACGCAAATTCCTATCACCAAATTTGAAAGTAATAAACCAAATACATTGACACCGTCTTTTTTAAATTCATCGATCCATTGATTTTTACTCCACAACGAAATCGTATTTGAATCTAACTCATAACATAAATCAATATCTTTCTCTTTAATTTGTTTAATGGTTAACATCTTATAATGAATAGAAATAAAAATTGAAATAAAGTCATTACTATTGATGACAATTTTAGAAAAACTCTATTGAGGATACTCACATGGAAGAAAAAAAATCCTTTTTAAAACAAAAGATTGACATAAAAAGTCCCAATAAAAATATAGTACCTATTACTACATCAATAGGGAGTGATGGGAAGTTATCAATTGGTGGATGTTCTATTGAAGAATTAGTTAACAAATATGATTCTCCACTATATATTTTAGATGAAATCACTTTAAGAAACTCTTGTAGAGCTTACAAAAAAGCATTAGAGAAATATTATCCAGGAAAATCTCTTCCCATTTATGCTTCCAAGGCAAATAGTTCTATCTTCATGAGTAACCTTGTTGCCTCTGAGGGATTGGGACTTGATGCCGTTTCAGAAGGAGAATTATTAACTGCTCTCAAAGGTGGGGTCCCAAAAGAAAAAATCGTATTTCATGGCAACAATAAATCAGATAAGGAAATAGAGTTTGCAGTTAAAAATAACATTAAAGTAATTGTGGATAATGATTATGACCTAGAAAGATTAGAGAAAATATCAAATTCATTTAATATTAATTTAGAAATAATGGTTCGTTTTACTCCAGGAATTGAGTGTCATACACATGAATATATAAGAACTGGATCTTTTGATAGCAAATTTGGTTTTGGAATTGAATATTTAAATACTTTATTCAACAGAATCAGACATACAAAAAATTTAAAATTAAAAGGAATACACGCTCATATTGGTTCCCAGATTTTCGAACTTGATCCTCACAAGGATCTTGGAGAAATAATGGTAAATGTTATTGTAGAAGCCAAAAAATTTGGCCACGACATCGAAGAATTGAATGTAGGCGGAGGCTTAGGTATAAAATATACAGAGAATGATGATCCCCCTTCGATCGATGAATGGGTTAAAACAATTTCAACATCTGTCGTTGAAGCATGCAATAGGTACAAATTAGATTTACCTACATTAATGTGTGAACCTGGAAGATCTATCGTATCTACAGCAGGAATAACAATTTACAAAATTGGAGCTTTTAAAGAAATTCCTGGAATCAGAACATATCTTTCTGTTGATGGTGGGATGAGTGATAATCCAAGACCAATAACATATCAATCAAATTATTCAGCATGTTTAGTAAATAACCCTTTTAATGCTAATTCAAAAAATAAATATACTGTTGCTGGCAAGCACTGCGAATCAGGCGATGTACTTTTTAAGGAGATAGAACTAGCAAACTGCAAAACAGGAGATCTTATATGTGTCTTTGGCACAGGTGCTTACAATAATTCAATGAGTTCTAATTACAACAGAATCCCAAGACCCGCTGCTCTTTTAGTTTGTGATGGCGAAGCAGAGATTATTCAAAAAAGAGAAAGTCCATTAGATCTTTTAAAATATGATGTCTTGCCTGATCGCTTTATTAAGCAAAATTAGGTACATTTAGATTAATTTTGTATTTAGTGTGAATTTCTGGGGGATTATAAATTTAAAGCTTTTATTAGATGTCTTATTCGCTATTGGTTTTGGGCTTTTATTATTTTCTAGAGTAAAAGAACAACGAACATTATGGCTCCTAAGAGGATATTTGTTATTAGTTTCTTCCGCATGGTTTATTCAAAGATATGCATACCTCCCATTAACATCAAAATTGATTGATGCAGTTGTGCTTGCATGCTCTCTCTCCCTGGCAATCCTTTGGCAAGGGGAATTGAGAAGATTAATGGAATTATTAGGAACTGGAAGATTAGCTGTATTACTAGGAAATCCTCAAAAGGAATTTAGAGCAACATCAAATACAATTACTCAGTTAGTTGATACTGCAGGAAAACTTTCTCAAAATAGAAGAGGAGCTTTAATTGTTGTAGATTTGGGGAGTGATTTAAGGCCTGAAGATTTTTTATATTCAGGTACCAATATTGAGGCACAATTGTCAACTGATCTTTTGATAAATCTTTTTGCGACAGATACACCTTTACATGATGGAGCAGTTCTTGTGAAAGGGAACAAAATAATATCTGCCGGAGTAATACTACCGCTCTCAAGGCAAGGAATCAGTAGATACGGCACTAGACATTTAGCGGCTTTAGGAATTACCGAAAGATTTGATAGATGTATATGTATTGTTGTTTCAGAGGAAACAGGTACGTTATCATTGGCAAACCAGGGAAAACTCGAAAGGCCAATTACCAGCAGTAGGTTACAAGAACTTCTGATAAATTTGATTGGAAATCAAAACTCTTTGGGAACAAGTAAATCATCTTTAGGCAAAAATGCTTCATCCCCAAAAACAAATTCAAGTGATAATATAATCAGTGAAATAAATGAAAAAGAGACCGAAAATTCAGAAATCTTCGTTAACAAAAAGGATTAAATAATGAGTCTAGGAAACACATTAGGAAAAAAAAATGATGACTTATTTATGAAAATAGATAGACAAAAAGTGCCCGAACATGTAGCAATAATTATGGATGGGAATGGAAGATGGGCTACTAAAAAAGGGTTGCCTCGATCATTTGGTCATAAGCAAGGCGTTGATGTACTAAAAGAAATTATCAAAGTCTCAAAAAATTTAGGTTGTAAGGTACTTACTGTTTATGCTTTTTCAACTGAGAATTGGTCAAGACCAACAAAAGAGGTTGATTTCCTCATAAATCTTTTTAGCGAAGTTTTGAAGAATGAAATAAAAAAGATACATGAAGAATCAACAAAAATAAAATTTATTGGAGATTTAACCCCATTCCCAGAAAATTTAAAAAAAATTATATCTAGTTCAGAATCTCTAACTAATAACAACAATGATTTTTTATTCAATGTTTGTGTCAATTACGGAGGTAGACAAGAAATAGTAAAAGTTGCAAAAGAACTAGCATTAAAATCTTCTTCTGGGGAAATAAAACCAAGTGAAATTGATGAAGAATTATTTAATTCAGCTTTATTATCTCGAGGGATTAATGATCCAGAATTACTTATAAGAACTAGTGGAGAAAAAAGGCTCAGTAATTTTCTTTTGTGGCAATTAGCTTATTCAGAAATTTATATATCTGATGTACTTTGGCCAGAGTTCAATGAGTATGAATTTCTAAAAGCAATAATTGATTACCAATCAAGGGATAGACGTTTCGGCGGTATAGAATCATTAACAAATGAATCTTTTAAAGATTCTCAATGTTCTTCCTAACAAAAATGACTGAATGGAATAAATCACTATATGGACAAATTAGATTCGATTGGAATAGAGAGGAGATATTAAAAATACTTAATATGCCTCTGATTGATTTAATGTGGGAATCACAAATCGTTCACAGGAAATTTAACAAATATGAAATTCAATTAGCATCATTGTTTAGCGTAAAAACTGGCGGATGTGAGGAAAATTGTTCGTATTGTAGTCAATCAATTTATAGTGCCAGCGAAATCAAAAGTCACCCACAATATAAAGTTGAAGAGGTTTTAGCAAGAGCTCAAATAGCAAAAAATGAAGGTGCAGATAGGTTTTGTATGGGTTGGGCATGGAGAGAAATTAGAGATGGGAAATCTTTTAATGCAATGTTAGAGATGGTTAGCGGTGTAAGAGATTTAGGAATGGAAGCATGTGTTACTGCTGGGATGCTCACAGAAGAACAAGCTTCTAGACTGGCTGAGGCAGGTTTGACCGCGTATAACCATAATCTTGATACTAGTCCTGAGCATTATAAAAATATTATTACAACTAGAACTTATCAAGACAGACTAGATACTATCAAAAGAGTAAGAAATGCAGGAATTAATGTTTGTTGCGGAGGGATAATAGGTTTGGGTGAGACTAATGACGATAGGGCATCTCTATTGGAAGTGCTTTCAAACATGGATCCGCACCCTGAAAGTGTTCCTATAAATTCGTTAGTAGCTATTGAAGGTACTGGTTTAGAAGATAATAAAGAAATTGATTCTATTGAAATGATAAGGATGATAGCTACAGCAAGAATTCTTATGCCCAAAAGTAAAATAAGATTAAGTGCAGGGCGAGAAAAACTTTCAAAAGAAGCCCAAATTTTATGTTTCCAATGTGGGGCAAATTCAATTTTTTATGGAGATGAGTTACTCACAACTTCAAATCCATCTTTTCAATCAGATAGAAACCTTCTTAAAGAGGTTGGAGTATCATTTAACAAAGATTTTGAAACTTGTGAAAAAACATTATCTTCTTTATGAAAGGCAAAAATTATAAGATAGTTTCTTTTTATTCTTTCTTCCCATTTCAAGAAAACTTAATTGTTGATCTCAAAAATAAATTATTAGAAATCGAGAATGAAAACGATCTCTCTGGTTTATTAATTTTTGCAAGTGAGGGTATTAATGGAACTATTTGTGCTGAAAAAAATGTAATTAATATTGTTATTAATTTACTTAATAAATATACAGATAATAGAAATTTGAATATGAAAGCTAGCTATTCAAAAAAGAAAGTATTCAAAAAATTAAAAATAAAAATCAAAAAAGAAATAGTTACCATGGGCATCAATGGAATAAAACCTTCACAAGATAATGGGACTTATATTAACTCAGCCGATTGGAATATATTAATTAAAAATCAAAATACAATAGTCATTGATACTAGAAATAATTATGAGGTTTCTATAGGAACATTCAAGAATTCTATAAACCCAAATACGAGAAATTTCAGAGAATTCCCCAGGTGGGTAGATGATCACTTAGATAGTCATTTAGAAAATAAAGAATCTACAAATATAGCAATGTTTTGTACAGGCGGAATCAGATGTGAAAAAGCTACTAGTTTGCTTAAAAAGAAGGGTTATAAAAATATTTATCACCTAAAAGGGGGGATCCTCCAATACCTTGATGATATACCAAAAGAAGAAAACTTATATGAAGGTGAATGTTATGTTTTTGACAATAGAGTTGCTTTAGATCAAGCATTAGAAAAAGGCTCCTACTCGATTTGTCATGCATGTGGAATGCCAGTTTCAGTTCAAGATCAAAAAAGAAAAGAATATAAAAAGGGTATCCAATGTCATTTCTGCATAGATAAATTCAGTGATGATGATAGGAAAAGATTTGAAGAAAGACAAAAACAGATCGATACATTAAAAGTTAAAAATCATAAAATCTGTAAGGACTAATTTTCAAAATCATGAAAGTTGAAGAATTAGAAAAATTTGCAGTCACCATTGGATTATTAATTAAAATTCAAGTTAGAGAAACTCTCGGATTATGTTTCTTTAGAATCGTTGTAGCTGAACAGAAAGATAACATCATTAAAATTTGGGCCGAAATGAAAGGTTGGACTTACTTAAATAAACAAGGAATTCAGCTTGATACATTAAGAATCCTTAGTAAAGCGCCTGCTTTTGTTTCGGAATTAATATGGGCAACAACTATGGCTTGGGCAATTGAAAAAAAATCAAGCAAGAAAGCAAGACTTTTAGCTATTTATGATAGTGAAGGATATAGTAAAAAACTTGTAAGATATTTCAGGTTAATAGGCTTCAAAGTTGTGAAAGAAGTTGGTTCTAGCCCAGTAGATCTTTTATTAAGAGTGGTATGGGGGGGCGCAGGTACACTTATGTACGGGGAATGTTTTTCCATATTGAAAAAACTTGAAAAGAAACTCTCTTTAATTGAAGAAAGTTAACCTGCATGATAACTACTTCTAACTAAGGGCCCAGAAGATACTTTCTTGAATCCTAATTCCTTAGAGAAGAGGTATAAATATTCAAACTCTGATGGATCCCAATATTTCTTAACTGCCAAATGATTTAATGAAGGCCTTAAATATTGGCCAATTGTAATTTGATCACAATCTATTTTTTTAAGATCATGAATTGTATTTTTTATTTCATCCAATGTTTCCCCAAGACCTAACATAATGCCTGATTTAGTTTGAATATGAGGAGCAATATCTTTTGACTTTTTTAGTAAACTAAGGGATTTTTTGTAATTTGCACCTCTTCTAACTTCTTTTTGCAGTCTTTCAACAGTTTCAAGATTATGATTAAAACATATTGGATCTTTTTCTAAAATCATCTTTAATCTCTCAGTCTGAAGGTTATTAGTTTCATCAAAATTTTTGCCCCCACCCCATAAATCAGGAGTTAAAACCTCTATTTTTATTGTTGAATCAATCTTTCTAATCTCATCAATTGTAGATATGAATAAATTTGCACCATGATCAGGGAGATCGTCTCTAGCTACAGATGTCAAAACAACATATTTCAAATTAAGTACTTTCACTGCTTCAGCGACTTGAGTACATTCATCAATATTGATAGAACTAGGTCTACCTTTATTTACCTGACAAAAAGCACATGAACGAGAACATATCGATCCACCCAGTAAGAAAGTGGCAGTTCCTGAGGCATAACATTCTGCTCTATTTGGACATCTTGCTTCTTCACAAATAGTATGGATATTTGATTTCTTGATGAGTGTTTGTATTTTTTCGAATTCTGAAGCTTTACTAATAGGAAATTTTATCCAAGAGGGAAGTCTTAAGATTTTTTCTTTCTTGATTAGATTATTGTTTCTCATTATCTAATTTAGTTTTGTCCTTCCTTCTAAGGCTCTGGCAAGTGTAACTTCATCCACATATTCAAGTTCACTACCCATTGGGAGGCCATATGCAATCCTTGTAACTTTAGTAAAAGGGGCTAACAATTTTCCTATATAGAGACTTGTTGTATCTCCCTCAACACTGGGGGTCAATGCCAATATGATCTCATCTATTTCAGACTTACTAACTCTTTCTACCAAGCTTCTTATTTCTAAGAGTTCGGGGCCAACAGAATCCATTGGGGATATTAAACCACCAATAACGTGGTAAACACCTTTGAATTCTCTGGCGCGTTCCAAAGCAAGCAAATCTTTAGTTTCAGCTACTACACAGATAAGTTTTTGATTTCTTTCAGTATTTTTACAAATTTCACATTCATCTTCTGAAGTCAAATTGAAACATTTTTTGCAACGACCAACATTACTATGTGCTTCTAACAAAGCCTTTGAAAAATCTCTTATTGTACTCTCAGGTTGTTTTAAAATGAACAGCGCTAATCGTTGCGCTGTTCTTGGGCCAATCCCAGGGAATTTCTCAAAATGACCAATTAATTTTGAAAGCGGTTTGGTATAAGTAATCAAAATCAAACTATTTCTAGGGATAATTTAGACGCAAAATTCTGAATTGCCATAATTGTTTGCTTTTAATGTCTTATTATGTTTTCAGTTAGTACTTTCAAACAAAATGAAAAATATTAAATTTAACCCTTTCAAATATTTATTTTCGATTTTTTTGTGTTTAACACTGAGTGCTTGTAGTGGCGGACTAAATGCAGGATTAGAAGCTTATCAAAGTCCAGATGGAAGATATGCCTTTTTGTATCCAACAGGATGGACTAGAGTGAAAGTCGATGGAGGACCTGAAATTATTTATCATGATCTAATAAATAGTAATGAGACATTAAGTTTAGTTATTTCTGATGTAAATAAAGAGGTTCAATTAGAGCAATTAGGAAGCCCAAATGAAGTAGGTCAAACATTAATTGATAAAGTAATTGCTCCCGAAGGTTCAGGCAGAGAGGTGAAACTTATAAATGCCAATAAGAGGGAGGCATCCAATCATATTTTCTATGACTTAGAATATGAATTAAATTTAAACGAACAGGCCAGACACGAATTAGCTACTGTCGTAATTGATAGAGGAACACTATACACTTTCGCTGTGGGTACAAATGAAGAGAGATGGAATAAAGTTGACGGTATGTTTAGTAATGTAATTGAATCATTTAACTTTTTAATATAGTTTAGAAATTCTATATTAGATTCCTACTTGAACATTCCATAAATCAGCATATACTTTGTTCTGATCTAATAGTCTTTTATGTTTTCCGCTTTCAACTATTTTACCTTTATCAATAACAACAATATTATCAGCGTTTTTTATAGTGCTTAATCTATGAGCTATTACTATAGTAGTTCTTTCTTTGGTGATTTTAGATAATGATTTTTGAATTAAAGCCTCTGTTTCATTATCAACCGAAGCTGTAGCTTCATCTAATATTAATATTGGAGCATCTTTTAAAACAGCTCTCGCCAAAGCAATTCTTTGACGTTGCCCGCCTGAGAGTCTTTGGCCCCTTTCTCCCACAATAGTTTTATAACCATCTGGTAATTGTTCAATAAATTTATGAGCTTCCGCAATCTTTGAAGCTTTAATAATGTCTTTAAGACTTGGGTTGATTGAGCCATAAGCAATATTTTCTTGTACACTGCCATGAAATAAATAAGTTTCTTGACTTACTAAAGATATACACTTTCTTAAATCCCTCAAATTTATTTCTTTAATAGAAACCCCATCCAAGGTTATTGACCCATTATTACTATCATAAATTCTAAGTAGTAGTTTTATTATTGTACTTTTCCCAGAACCTGTTAAACCAACAATTCCTAATGTTGAGTTATTTTCAATTTTGAAATTTATGTTTTTTAAAGTTAAATCTCGTCCAGGATAATTAAAATTTACATTATTAAAAATAATTTCTCCTTTGATATCTTTAGGTTCAATTTTTAATTTTCCATCTTTTATTTTTATAGGTGTATCTATGAGATCAATTACTCTATCTATTGAAGCCATAGATCTCTGAAAATCATCTAAAACATGCCCCAAAGTAGTTAAAGGCCATAATAGTCTTTGAGTAATAAACACTAAAAAACTATAAGTACCTACATCAAGTGTCTTATTCCAGGTTTGGAAACCTCCAATTAATAGAATCGCTATAAAAGCAAATAAAATTGCAAATCTTATAAGAGGGATAAAAGCAGAAGATAATTTTATTGCAGCCTTATTACTTCTTTGGTAATCGAGACTTTCTTTATTTAATCTATTTAGTTCCCATTTTTCTTTAGTAAAACTTTTTATGGTTAGAATTCCACTTAAATTATTGTTAAGCCTTGATGCCAACAGTCCAGCTTTATTTCTAACATCTCTATATTTTGGAGCAAGCTTCCTTTGAAATTTAATTGATCCTAAAAATATAATTGGAATAGGAAAGAAAGCAAATAAAGCGATTTTTGGAGCGACAAAAATCATAGTGCCCCCAATTATTAAGACAGTTATAAATAACTGAATAATCTGATTAGCCCCTTGGTCTAGAAATCTCTCGAGTTGATTTATATCATCATTCAAAATAGATAATAGCCTTCCAGTATTATCATTTTCAAAAAAATCCATATCTAATTCCTGGATATGCTCATAAGCTTTTATTCTTAATTTATGTTGAGATAGCTGAGCCAAATTTCTCCATAAAATCGAATATAAATATTCAAAGGAGGATTCACCAGACCACACTATTCCTGAAGCAAATGCAAGAAAAATCAATTGTGCTGGAACTTCTTTTATTCCAAAACCTGCAATCCATGAATTCTGTTCCTTAACAACGATATCCACTGCAAGACCAATTATTACAGGGGGTGCTAAATCTAATATTTTATTAATTATGGAACTAAGAAAAGCAAAAAATAGTAACCTTCTTTCCTCAATCAGATTTAAATAAAGTCTAATTATTGGATTTTGATTGTTCTTAGACCTCATAAAAATAATAATTAAATTTTTCTTTTATGATTTAAATTTTCTTTAATTTCTAATTTACATTTTGTTTTTGCATCTTGATGACTTGCAGTTTGCATAAATTCTTCGTAGTAACAATCACAAGTTTCATTCGCAATTTCTTCACTATATTCCATTTCTGCTTTCATCATCTCCTCTTTGACACTCTGAAGACAAAATAATTTTATAATTGAATTTTGTTTAGTTTGAGCTAAATAATAACTATTAAAGGAGTTTAATAGTACTATCAGATTCACAAAAATAAAGAAATTATATTTGTTAGCTTTCATTTTCTATTACTAGTTTCTGACTTTAATTTTTTTTAATTTATTTTTAGTTTCTCTATGCAGGTCTCTGGGTAAATCTACCAAACTGTAATCATTAAAAATCTGAATCTTACCTATGGATCTACCATTTATATTAGTTGAATTACAGATTGAGGATATAATATTTGCAACTCTAACTCCATCAAATTTACCAAAGTTAAATTTGTAGGTTTCAAAAGAATCATTTTGATAATTATTTCTTCTATTTGAATTTCTCATACGATTATTACTATTTCTATTTGATC
Organism: Prochlorococcus sp. AG-347-E03; assembly: GCA_003279115.1. Lineage (GTDB taxonomy): Bacteria > Cyanobacteriota > Cyanobacteriia > PCC-6307 > Cyanobiaceae > Prochlorococcus_A. The sequence goes on from QCBG01000015.1 coordinate 19,342, forward strand.
TATTTCGATCAGTATTATTTTGTTTATTAATCCAAGAATCATCGTCATTAACCAAAAATGATTTATTACCTATTACTAAATTAATCGCCGCCATTGCAATATTTGAGTCATCCATGGAGTATTTTTCTTTTAAATTATCCAGTACATCAATAATCAATGCTTTATTTTCTTCATTTTCATCTTTAGCTAAAGAACTCTCATTAACATTATCTATAAGTTTCTCCATCCTTTTTTCATTTATTATTTTATTACTTGGTATATTAATTTCTTCAATCTTGGTTCTTGTTGAGTTTTCTAAGTTTCTTAGAAAATGTTTTTCTCTTTGATTAACAAATAAAATTGCTTCTCCTGATCTGCCTGCCCTTCCAGTTCTTCCAATTCTATGTGTATATGTTTCCTTGTCAAAAGGAAAATCGTAATTAACAACAAGTTTTATCCTCTCAACATCTAATCCTCTAGCTGCGACATCAGTTGCAACAAGGATATTAATAAATCCTTTTTTCAATCTATCTACAGTATTTTCTCTTTGATTTTGAGGTATATCTCCATTAAGTACTGCCACAGTATGACCTGAATTCTCTAAAGCTTCAGCTATTGAAGTAGTAAGTAGTTTTGTCCTAACAAAAATAATTACTCCCTCGTTATTAAGTTCTATTATTCTTTTTAAAGCATCTAACTTATGATGCCTTTGTACATATAGAAATTTTTGCGAAATTAATTGAGTTTCTTTTTTGACACTCTTGATTAATATTTCGGCGGGATCATTTAGATATTTTTTTGCTATATTTCTTATCTCACTAGGCATTGTTGCTGAAAACAAAACCATCTGCTTATTTTCCGGAAGTTGATCTATTATCCATTCAATATCTTCAAGAAAACCCATATTTAACATTTCATCTGCCTCATCTAAAACAAGACAATTTATATCTATAATTTTAAAAGTCCCCTGCCTTATATGATCCATTATTCGGCCTGGGGTCCCAACTACTACGTCAACTTTTCTTTTTAATGCAGAAATTTGATTTCGATAGTCAGTACCTCCATATATGGCAACCGTCTTAAAATTACTAGATTCAGAACTATAACTTTTAAAAGATTCTGCCACTTGAGTTGCCAATTCTCTTGTAGGAGTCATAACTAAAACCTTGGCATTTAATTCTTTATTATCTGTAAGTTTTTCTATTAAGGGTAATGCGAAAGCTGCAGTCTTTCCTGTTCCTGTTTGTGCTTGGCCAAGTAAATCCCTGCCTAACATTAGTTCGGGAATTGCAGCTTTTTGGATAGGAGTTGGATTTTTATATCCTTTTTTTATTAACGAGTTTAAGATCGATTGATTAAACCCAAAAGCGAGAAATCCATTCTCATTATCATCTCCTTTCGATACTTCCATTAATTGAGATTCAATTTCTTTTTTGTTATCTAAGTTCTTTAACTCTAGCAGGGAAGAATCTTCATTCTGAGACTTTTCCTGCTCACTACCCAAAGAGTTACTATCTTTTTTTAAAGCCATTTTAAATGCCTAATAATCTTCTGATTAGGCATTCAACAAATATCTAAATTAACTTAAATTGTTGATTAGCCTTTCAGAGCCGAATTATTAATCTAACATCTTGGGGTTAAGATATTACTAATTTCTCAAAAACAAAATTTAATTTAAATAATATATATTTAAAGATTTTTTCGCTCTTGTAACAGCAGTATAAAATAACCTTCTTTCAAAATTATCTCTGCAAAAGAAATTTTGATTATCTTTTATTTCTTTTACAGCATATTGATTTCTTCTATAATTTTGGGACCACAAAATGTTTACTTTTTCAGATTCACTTCCTTGAGATTTATGAATAGTAATGGCTATTGCTGGCACAACATTTTCTAAATTAGATGGATCAATTAATGTGACAATTTCTTCGTTATTATCATTAAATTTTCTAAAAAGATATTTTCTTTTATTTTTTAAACCTATAAGTACTCCGATATCCCCATTTGACAACCCAAGTTCATTATTATTTTTTGTACACATGATCGGGACACCCTCTTTAAGAGTTTTCAGGTCATAGGGTTTTTTTTGACCAAAAACAATTTCATTCAAATATTCAACACTCCATATTCCTGAATTTTTTTCGCATAAAATCAAGTGACTTTGTAAATCCAGAAATATCTTATCTACTAAATCTTTTTCATTAAGCAATAAGTTATCAATACTCTCATCAAATATATATTTTTTTTTACTTAAATTTGAAGTTGAAATATTTAACTGTTTTAGATGATTTGTAATAGAAAATAATAGATCTTTTGGAATATCTTTTTCTCTACTCTTTGAAATAGTAATTTCTTTTGAATTATTATCTTTTTCTAATTCTTTTATCTTTTGATTAAGTAAAGAAAAATCATTATTAAATATTAAACTACTAATTAATGCTATATCTCCAATATTTCTATAAGTTTTTTCTAAATTTACTACACAAGATTTAATTGAACTATTATCGGAATATTCAAACAAATAATTCCATATAGAACAGTTATTTACTGGAGACAATTGATTTTTATCTCCAACTAAAATAATTTTACAGTCCTTTGCTAGCAAATTTAAAACTGATTCAATCAAATCGATATTAACCATTGACATTTCATCGATTATGAAAATATCAAGCTCTTTAAGTTTAAATTTCAACTTAAGAGATTTATTTTGCGAATTTAAAATCCATCTATGTAAAGTTTGAAATTCTATTTGGTCTAAAAATTTGCTAAAGGAAATATTTTTCTTATAATTAAGAGCTTCTTTTAAACGAGCTGTAGCTTTACCAGTTGGAGCAGACAAACCAATATTTAAAAAGTTATCAATTTGAAGGAGTTCTAGTATTAACTTTATTATTAAAGTGGTTTTACCCGTACCTGGTCCTCCTTGAAGGAAAACTAAGTTTGAATATTTAAATATATTTTTAATTTGATCAATTTTATTATCATTTTTATGAATTATTGAGTTCATTAAATTATCGGTATCTATGTTTTTTAGAAATGAATTAATTACCCTTTCTATCTTTTTTGACCATTTTGATAAGGATAATTTTCTATTTACTAATACGAATGGAGAATGAAGGGAACCAATCAAACCTATATTTTTTAGAACATCTATATGTTTATTGGGCCAGCCATCCTCTAATAATTCAAAGTTTATTAAACAATTATCAACATCAATAATAGTCTCACCATTTTTTTCAAACTCTAATAAGATTCTTATTACATCTTTTACGAAATTTCCATATTTTTTTTTACTAAATTTGAAAATACCTAAGATTAAATTAAATATATGATCGTATTGGAACTTTTCAATATCTATAGTAGTTTTAGTCATTCTAAAAAAGGTTATCTAAATAATTAATTCTTTTTAAAGGTGCTTTGCTTATAAAAATACCTGGAGATATATCTTCAGAATTAGATTTTTCAAATAATTCAAAATCTGGCAATCCCTTTAAAAACAAATAAATATATCCTCCAAGATGTTTATGTGGTTGATAATTTTTAAGTCGCCACTTTAATAATCTATGCAATGCTAATAAATAAAGATGTGATTGCAATGGATAATGATGTTTAATCATTTCTTTTCTCATGTTTTCATAGTTATAGTTTCTTGGTAAACAATCACTATTATCACTACCAGAAATCAAATTACTTTTCCAATCAATTACCCACCATTTACTATCTTCTAATTTATTTCCTACAGGGAAAACACAATCAATACATCCTGAATGAAAGCCTTTATTCATAATTTGAAGATCATTTATTTTATTTGCATATTCTTCCCCAAATTCATATTCCTGATCTAAAAAAAAGCAATTTGATAAATCATTAGAATTAATATTTCTACCTTCATAAGATAGGGTTAAATCATATTTAAGTTCCTTAATTAAGTATTCATTTGGAATATCAACTAGTTTCTTATTTTGTAATTCTCTTCCTAAAGATATATTTATGATTCTTAAAATCGCATCTTTTACTTTAAAAGCCAAAGAAGTATCGATCTGATGAAAGTTCAATTCCTCAATAATTAAATCAATTAATTCTTGATTATTATCGTTTCTAAATTCAAATCTTTCTATTATTTTGTGCAGACAAGTCCCAGCAATAGTTCCTTTTGGAAATTCACTTAAGGGATTTGGATAAGAAAAATAATTAGGATAATTCTTTGAATTCTTAAAATTAGAATCTTTGATAATTGATATATTATCTTCATAGTCCTTATATTGATTAATGACTGCAACAATATTTTTATCTTTACGTATCCAAGAAGAATAACTTGAATAAGAAATAAATTGATCAGAATTAAATACATTAGATATTTTTTTATTAAGATTATTTGTTTTCCAAAGATTATTATTCAATAGGTTGGATTGGAACTTAGCAAAAATTTCTTTTATTTTCTCTTTATCTATCCTGACTTCAAAAGTAGACTTATAAAAATTGATATTTTCCAAATTATTAAGTAAATCATTATTTAAAATATTATTTGTATCCTCTAAATCATTAAAAACAATAAGTTTATATTTGCTCCTCGTAAGTGCTACATAAATTAACCTCTCACTCTCTTTAAATAAATCTTCTTCTTCAATTAATTTAAATTTTTCAACCTTGGGGTAATTATTAGAAATATTAACGTATATATTTCTATCAATATTTGATTTCCAAAGAGGTCCTTTAACTTTATTTGACTTATTTGAAATAATTGAGAGATATGGACATAGGACTATTTCAAATTCGAGGCCCTTACTACTATGAATGGTAGAAAGATTTATTCCATCTTGAAGATTATAATCTTTCGTCAAAAAATCTTCTCCAGTAGAAATTCTTAAAATATGATCCAACTGATTTTTATACCAGTTGAAGACTATATTGAGATCAAAATCATTATTTATTAATTCTATTTCAACAATTTCTGAAATTTGAAATAAATTTGAATTTAAATCTACATCTTGAATAATCGAGGACGACTTGTAATTTATAAGTATTTCATTAACAATGTTTAAAAAACCTTTTTCTCTTAGTTCTTGGGACCAAGTAATGCATTTATTAATTAAAATTTCTAAATTATTACTAATTCCATTATCAAGTAAATCTTCTAATTTTATTTCTATAAACTTTGAAGTAGCAAGCAAAGTTATATTTTTTAAAGACCTCGGATTTAATAAACATTCAATGAATAAAAATAGTAGAGAACTTGCTTCAGTATCAAAAATATTTTGTTTATTTTGAATTTTGCATGGGAGATTAAACTGATTTAATTTTTTTTTAAAATCTATGCATTGCGAATTATTTAATGTAAGAATCGCAATTTTATTAATATCAATTTCTTTATTATTTAAAATAAAGTTAACTACGTAATGAGTTACAAAATCCTCTATATCAGTTTCTTTTTTTGAAAATTCTACAATTTCAAATACATCCTTAAATTTAAATTCAGGATTAATATTTTCATTAATTCTCGAGGTTAATTTACTATAGTTTAGCTTTGATTGTTTAAGTCCATTCTTATAAAGTTTATTAAGAACATCGATTAACTTTTTTGAGGATCTATAGTTATCTGTAAGACTAAAAACTTCTATTGCATTAGATCTTGCATCTAAGTAAGTTTCAATATCTCCACCTCTAAATTTGTAAATCGCTTGTTTTGGATCACCTACGCAAAGTAAAAAATGATTTTTTGTATTAAAGAACTTTTTTATTAAATTCCACTGAGTAATATCTGTATCTTGGAACTCATCAACCAAGACACAATTAAATCTTTTTTGAATTTTGGATAAAGTATGACTATTAGTAATTTCCGAATCTAAAAATTTATTTTCTACAGTCTTTATTAGATCATTGAAGTTGAAAATAGAAAAACTTTTCTTTAATTCAATTAATTTTATATAAGCTAATTGGGTAAATATTCGTACAAATTCAGTAAAGAAACCTTCTTTTATTTTATAAATTTTATCTTGTAATAAATTAAATTTAGTAAAATCTAATTTTAGATTATGTTTATTAATTTCTTTAGATATATTTTCAATGTAAAAATATTTATATAAAAGATCATCCTTAGAAATATCATATATAAAATCAATAACATTTTTAGAATTAAGCCTTGTGTTAATCTTTT
>QCBG01000016.1 GCA_003279115.1 Prochlorococcus sp. AG-347-E03
TGATGTGCCAATTCGTAAAGAATTACTTAAAAAATGTTTAAACTCAATAAATTTTTATAGCAATCAAATTTGATATTAATAGCTAATTTTAAATATTATTTTTTAATTAGCTCGAAGTAACCATTTTTATTTAATAAGTACTTATCAAACCAAAGGCTTAATAGATTGTCTAATCCTATTCCATTCATTTTATTTATTTGCGAAGTCTTATAGTCTGAGAGTGCAAGCAATAAATACGGAAAAATCATATCAGAAACCCCTTTTGGAAGTTTTTCTAAAGGTACTCCATGCGCTCTATCCCATAAAATTTGCATATCCTGAGAGAACAAAGAACTCCAATAACTAAAATTACAATATAACTTGTCTGGAGGGAGGAGATTTACAGATAAACCTGGGAGAGATGAATTCATAGGAATAAATATTTTATAGATAAATTGAATTTAGTTTTTAAAAATGACGAAAAAAATCTTAATATGCGAATCTCCTATATATACAAATAAAATTTAACGCACAGTGCATCACTTAGCAACACCTTATCAAGTATTATATTTATCCATCATTTCTTGAAATTTTAAGAATGATAAAAACTTTTTATAAGTTTGCAAGTCAAAAGCCTCCTGATTCTCATCATTTAAATGGGTTGATTTACTAGGAATAAATTGATTTCCTAAGTTAGTATCAATTGAGAGTTTTGCATTATCTGTAAAGTCAACAGAATTATCAAATAAGTTTTTTGGATTATCATCATTTGCTTGATATGATTCAGTTACTTTACCATTTTTTTTATTAAATATACCTCTTATAGAAAGTGCTTCTTCTACCAAAATACTTATTATTTTTGAATTACTTAAATTATTCTCTGTGCCCAACTTTTCAATTATTCTCATAACATCTTCTCTAGGAATAAAACCAACTCTTTTTTTCTTGGTAGGCATTTAAAAATTAATTAAAGTTCAGCACTTGACTGTAATAAGTGTTGCACTATATTCATTATAAGTCAATTTAATGCTAATGATTTTACCAACAACATTACTCTTGGGAGCCCTTGGATATCTTTTCTATACTTCAAAAAAAGAACTTTCACTAGATCACCATGAACTTATAGAAAACCAAAAAGAGAATGATGATTTGTATAAAGATTTGGAAGATCTATTTATTTAAAATTACGGTATATGTATTAAAGAACTTTGTTTCTTGACTAAAGATATACAAAACCATAAACATAATTACAATTAAAGTATTAAAGCTATAAATTCTATGACTGTCCATCAAGATTATGAAATAAAAATCAATCTAAATGAATTGATCGAGAAGAGAATCCCATGTTGTGATTTACTTCATCCAAATCATTGTCTAACAGAAAAACAAGTCTCTGAAATTGCACATGATATTCGTATGGATTTAAATTTGCATGATCTTTACAAGCAAGTCGATCAACATATTATGAATTATGTAAATGCAGCAGGAATTGATAACAAAGATCATTGGGTTGAACCTCATCTTCCAGATTTGGAAAGAAATTTAAAAGAAGAAGTTGGAATAGAATTCGATTAATCTTTTTTCTTACAAAATAAATTAATATATGTATTTTTTTTCCAAATCATCTATTAATTTATAAATACTTTTAGCTGATCTTTTTCTTTTTTTTAATATTCTCAATACTATAATTCCAATCAATGATGCAAAAATAGGTGTAAAAATAATAATTTCATGATTCATAACCATCAAACAGAAGCCTATTTTTTAAATTATTAAAATTTCGGCATCAATAAAATAGGTACTTTATACAAATATACTTCGCCATAAATAATTAAGATATTTTATAAAAAAGTGAATGGATACAAATTTTTTCATAAATTATGTAGAAATAAATTTTAATTCAATAAATACAATGATTAATTATTTTGCTTTAACATTTACTGAGATGGGGATCGGCAAAATAGAGTTAGCAGTTATTGGCGCAGTAATTTTAATATTTCCAATTTTATTTGTTTATGCTTCTAAAAACCTAGATGCCAAAGGAGTTTTCGAATGGATGATGGAGAAACCAAATGATTGGATAGGTAAAAAATAAGACTCATACAATATACATTTTCTAGTTAAACTTCAAATTTTCTAAATTACTAATATCGAAATTATAAACCTGGCAATTATTTTCTAAATCATTAACTATTGAATTTTTTAGTAGAGAATAATCTATCAACTTATTGAGTTTATTATTTTTAAATTCCTTATTAGTTTCTCCAATAGCAAATGCCAAAGCTCCTTCATAAGAAATACCGAAGTTGGTAGTGTTGCAGTAAGTTCTAGTGAACTTGCTAGAAATCTTTTTAGTATACTTTTCAAGAGTTTTTGAAGAAGTATCTAATGAGTAAACTGGACTACTAAATAGAAAAAGAAAAGTTAAAGTGAATATCGCAAAAAACCTTTTGATCATAATATTCCAAAATTGCAAATTTAATATAGTTTAAAATTTAACTATGCCGACTATGTTTTATTAAAAATTATAGAAATTAAAAATTTATTAACCAGAACAGCTATTTCATATTTTGGATGATAAAAACTCTCTAAATGAGTATTTTATAGTTTGAATTTTTTTTGGTAGTTTTTTTAAAAAACGCCTAAATGCTTTTGGCATAATAAAAATTCTTATCAATAATTAATAGATAACAAATAATACATGGTTATTCAATAAATAATTATATAAAAATAAGTAAATTAATTATTAAATATATGGATTGAGCTATGGAAATGTATTTAAACATGAATTATTGTTTAATTAAGTATTAAATACAAAATTAATATGGCTTTACCAGAACTTATTTATGCTCCTATAGATGGCGGAACAATACATAGATATGAAATTAGTGGTGGCAAGAGAAAATTTTTAAGATTTATAGGTTGTTACTTAGGTCAATGTAATTTCCACAAAAATATTGATGATGCTATTGATTACATAAAAAATTTGAAAGAAACACAAAAGATACAAAAAACATGAAATAAAGATACATAGATACGATAGAGACTCAATATTTTTCAATAACTACATAATTATTGCTACAAATAATAGAGAATTTTCTTTTTATAAGAAATTGATTATTTACTTGGGTTATAGTTCCGAAAGATAAACAGTCATTTAAAAAAAGAAATTAATTTATGGAAAACAGACAAATTAATTTTTTTAAATCAAAAGACTTTAATACCGTTCTTAAGCCATTTAAAAAAGGAACGGTAGTAAAAATTGACTCGTTTGATATTAGAGAAACTCAAAAAGATTTAAATATAGGTTTATTTGGTTGGTATGCAATTTGTCCCTCTAAAGAACTAAAAAAAAATAAGCTATATTATTTTTCACTATATGATGAGCCTCTTGTTCTTTATAGAGATGAAAATAAAAACGTTAGGTGCATTAAAAATATTTGTCCACATAGAGGGGCCTCCTTTTTTGGAGGGACATTATCAGATGGAGTAATAACTTGCCCATATCATGGAGCAAAGTTTTCATCTGGAGGAAGTTGCCAAAATCTCGACAGAATAACATGTCGCCATATAGTTGATAATAACTACGATAACTACGCTAAAAGAATTCATTTATCTCAATACAAAACTTCAGAAAAAAATGGATATATTTTTGTACATTTTTCTAAAAAATCTGAGACTGATTTAAATAATATAAGTGAAGATACGCCTATAAGTAACTACGAATTATATGAAAATGGTTTTTCACATAAGGATTATGTCTTTGAGGAAGTATTAGTCGACTTCAAATGTGATTGGTCAAGGATTATTGAAAATCATCTAGATATCCTTCATATCTTTTGGGTTCATGGCGATACAATCCCAGATAAAGACGTGAATAAAAACGTATTAGTTAGTTTTAACCAGAAAATTAATATTAATCCCTCATACATTGAAAGTATTTATTATTACAAAAATGACCCTACAAAAGAATTTATTCGGATAAAGTACATACCTCCAGGAAGGATATTAATTTACAAAGGCAATCCTTCCTCATCAAGATATTTACAAGTATTAGATCATATCCCTCTAGGAAACAACAAAGCAAGAGTGATAGTAAGACACTACAGGAAATTTCTACAAAATAAACTGCTTAATAACCTATTATTATTTAAAGAGACTCAAAGAAAGATTTTTTATAAGATATTCGATGAGGATTATATGATTTTAAAAACACAAACATATAATCATGATATGGGATTTATAAATAAGGATGAGATAAAATTATTGGGAGAAGATAGGATAATAAATTATTTTTGGAAGTGGTACAAGAAGTCTGAAGATAAAGATGAACCATGGAAAAATATTAACAAAATCCAAAATCTTGATGTCTATGACAAAGTGATATTGAAATATCCTCCTGAGATAAAGAAGTTAGAAATTGCAAATAATATAGATATTATTAGAAAAACAATTGTAAGATTCGCTGCTCCGCTGATATTTTTTATGTTAATAATATAATTTATGAAGAAAGTAAATAGACCTTCATGGTTGAATTGGCTTTATCTTCTTATATTTATTTTAAGCTCAATTCAATTGATTATATTTTGGAGTAATAAGTTTTAGTGTTGAATAAATTTTGGTTTGATGCAATAAATATAAATTGTCTTAAAAATGGAACTAGTGTAATTAAAGATTTAAATTTAAAGATTGCGTATTCAGAGAATGTAATATTAATTGGACCAAATGGTTCAGGCAAATCATCCTTAATTGAAATAATTAATAGAAACATATACCCAGTAGTAGCTAATGAATCGAAACTGAAGATATTTGACAAAGAACTTATAAATTTATGGGAACTAAGAAAAAAAATAAGTACCGTAAATAATGATATAAAAAATAGAATAAATCCAAATTTGCAAGTTTTTGATTTAATTTTAAGCGGACTTTATGGAAGATATTGTTACGTACAAAATAAATCTGTAAATGACCATTATAAGGTAGAAAAAATAATGAAGGAAATGAATATATCTAATTTATCTAAAAAGAATTTTTCCTATTTATCAGATGGAGAAAAAAAAATTTCACTAATTGCAAGGGCATTAATCAAAAATCCGGAAATTTTAATCCTAGATGAACCAATTGCAAATTTAGATTATAAATCAAAATTTTTTGTAGTTGATAAGGTTAATGAATTAACAAAATTAAATACTAAAATTTTATGCGTCACTCATGATATTTCAACGATTACACAAATTTATGACCGGGTCATAATGCTAAAAGATGGCAAAATAATCGCTGATGGAGATCAAAATAAGGTTATCAATAGTGAAAATCTTACTAAGTTATATGGTATTCAAATAGAAGTAACTAAAAATAATGGACTTTGGAATATAAACAGATTATCTAAATAACAATTATAAAAATAGCTATTGCAATTGCAAGAAGCACTAATTTTTTACTTTTAAAAAATGAAGAGGATTTTTTTTTAAATGAAGAAGATCCACATTTAGAGCACACAATCTTACCTCCTAAAGATCGATCTGAAACAAATGAAGAACTTCCACAATTAAAACAAACTTTATTTACGCTCATCAAAAAAAATTTCATACAATTCTATTTGAATTATATTGCTAAATACTATGTAAAGAAAAACTTCAATAATGTAATGATAATGAGAATCTATTGCAATAAGTTTTTTATTAGTGCATAATTGATAATAATTCTCATTATCAAAATTAAATTAATGAATTTCCATAATTATGGAGAAAGTCCGACAAAAACAGTAAGAATAATAACTGGACAATCGGTATTAATAGACCCTTCATCAAGACCAAAAGGTACATGTCTAGAAGTTGAAAGTGGAATTGCTAGAGTTTATTGCCCTTGCGAAGAAACTGAGGGTATGACACTTGCATTTTTACAATCAGGTGATCAATTAAGAACTGACCTTTTATGTAGCGAAGGTGTTTGCGTTGAAGCTTTAACAGATTTGTCGTTTCATAGCAATGTAAATATTGATGAGAATATTGGTTTCGATGCAGTAAATGAGTGGACTTTGCAACTCCTTAGAATTAGACATCTAGGGAATGCGGAACAAAGATTACAAGCTTTGTTTTCAATACTAGTAAATCGTTTAGGGAGAAGATGTGGTCAATGGTGTGAACTTCCTTTTAGGCTAACACATGAAAGGATAGGAGAACTAATCGGCTCAACACGAGTTACATCAACAAGATTAATTTCAAAATTAAGATCATCTGAGTTATTATTAGCTCCAATTGGCACCCAAACAGTAAGTGTTGCGCCTTCTTTTATTGAAACATCACTACTGTAGAAAAATGAAGGAATCACAATCAATAACTAACAACTTGTTAATGGAAGTTTATGTTTTATCAAATAGACTCAGAAATATAAAGCAATCTTTCAAAACTACTCATAATAAAGCATTGAAAGAAAGGTTATTTTCTGAAAACAAAACTTTATTTAAAAGAGTAAAAGAAATTTCTCAAATAGCAGATCTCTTAAATAAAAAAAGCAATGGAAAATTAAACTTTTCTAATTTACTTGTTGAAATGACCAAAAGGACCTTGAATGAAAATAAATTTGAAAGAAATTTATTTTTTCTTTAAATCACTATCTATTAATAAGATTGCGGAAGGTTGATTTGATGCAAACTTAACTTTACCAAGTATATTGGCAAATTCATCCTCTGATTTTGTTTGAGCATCTACAATTGGATCTAAAAATACGTTTGTTCTTGTATCTGAAATTCTTTCTGAAATCGAATAAAGTTGCTGTAAGGATGAAGTCAAATCAGCCTCCATATTAAAAGAATAAGAAATTAAGTCCTCAATTGAATCCCATGTTTGAATGGGGGCAGGAAGTTTATCTAGTTTTACACTTTGACCTCTTGCAATTAAATAATCTGCAAATTTTTGAGCATGCTCCATTTCACCTTGTGATTCGCTAAGAAAATGTGAAGCAAAACCATTTAAATCCCGTTCTTGAAACCAGAGGTAGATAGAAAAATATTGAACATTGGCATATCTTTCCATTGTTAAATGTTCAAAAAAATTATCCAATAGACTGTTGTCCATGGGTTGTGCAACAGCTCTTCCAGATGGGCCAAAATTAATAAATTTCTTTGTCTTTAAATTATTTTCATTCATTACTAAAAAAGAATCTAAATAAATAATACAACATTTTGTATAAATTAGTAATTATTTAATCCTTTAAATTAAATTAAATAATATGATAATGAAAATCAATCTCAATACTATAAATGAATTTGGAGTACAGTTTTTCAGAACTGCTATTAAATAATAAATTATATTTAAATAAAAAGAAAAAATGTAAAAAGAAAAAATGCTCTAATTGGAAGGGAGGGAAGTGTAATTGCCTATAATAAAAGTTTATATATATACCTTATGTGCGCCAGGATATAAATAATAATAACTATTATTTTTAATAGAAAGAGAACATTTATCGCCGTTATTTAAAAGATTATTAATATTAGTTCTAACCCTTAAAATGTTTTCATTAATAGATACTTTATAGATGAGAAATTCCCCAAGAAATTCTTTAGATATTACATTAGCAATACCAGATTCTGATTTTTTAATTGAGATAAATTTAGGCGAAATTGACATTTTTTTGACGTGTGCATTGTTTAATAACCCTTCAGTATTTATTTCACCTAAGCATGACATTAATGAACTACCAGTTTTTTTAATATTTATAATGTTATTTCCCAAAATAAAACTACTAACAAATATAGTTTTTGGATTATTTAGAAGATTAATTGGAGTATCAATTTGATGAATTTTACCTTCATTCATAACAGCCACTTTATCGCAAATTGACATGGCTTCTTCAGGATCATGAGTAACCATCAATCCGCTTGCATTACAACCTCTCAAAATATTTGGAAGTTCACTCCTCAATTTAAGTTTGACATGTATATCAAGACTGCAAAAGGGTTCATCTAATAAAATAAAATTAGTGCCTGGAGCAAGAGCCCTTACAATTGCGAGTCTTTGTTTTTGACCTCCAGACAATTCATGAGGATACCTTCCAACAAAACTATCAAGACCTACAACATTTAATAAGTAATCAACTCTAGATCTATCTTTTTTATTTTTCAAACCAAACAACACATTTTCCAAAACATTTAAGTGAGGAAAAAGTGCGTAATCTTGAAAAACCATGCCAATATTTCTTTTCTCAGGGCTTAGAATTTTTGTCCTATTTGAAATTTCGATATTATTTAAAGAAATCCTACCTTTGGAGGGATACTCGAACCCTGCGATTAATCTTAAAAGAGTAGTTTTTCCACAACCAGAAGGACCAAGTAAACCTAATAATTCGCCATTTTCAATTTTTAAGTTAATTTCATTTAATATCCAATTTGAATTATCTCGTTTATTATATTTATGATGCAGATCATCAATTGTTAAGGCATCATTTGTCACAAATTCTTTTACTTTAAATATTTTAAATTAGCAGAAAATATTTACCTAAAATATCTCCTGTATAATTTTATACATCATTCATTTAGTCAAATTTAATGAGAAAGGCTGAAAGAGCAGAAATAATACGAAAAGAACTAAAAAATCTATATCCATCACCTCCTATACCCCTTGATCATACAAATGCATTTACACTTCTCGTGGCAGTAGTTTTAAGTGCTCAATCTACAGATAAGAAAGTTAATGAATTAACAAAAAACTTATTTAAGGTTGCAGATAATCCAGAAATGATGGTGAAGCTAGGTATCAGTGGCATTTATGAATATATAAAATTTTTAGGTCTATCAAATCAAAAATCAAAGAATATTTATAACCTATCTAAACTCTTGATTGAGAAGCATAAAAGTATAGTCCCGAATACTTTTGATAAGCTCGAATCTCTTCCAGGCGTTGGTCATAAAACAGCCTCAGTTGTAATGTCACAAGTGTTTAAAATACCCTCATTCCCAGTTGATACTCACATACACAGGCTGGCACAAAGATGGGGTTTAACTAATGGGGATAGTGTAGTTCAGACAGAAAAAGACCTAAAAAAAATATTTCCTATTAATGATTGGAATACCTTACATTTGCAAATAATCTTTTATGGTAGAGAATACTGCACCGCACGAGGCTGTGATGGAACAAAATGTTATTTATGCCGTACTCTTTATCCCAAAAGAAAAAAGAAATTTATATGTAAAAAGCCTTGAGAAATTTATATAATATCTAAATTAGTTTTTAATCATGAAAATAGCAATTAGTGGTGCATCGGGGAAAACAGGTTACAGAATAACTGAAGAGGCACTTAAGAAAGGATATAAAGTAAGGCAAATCATTAGAGAGAATTCAAAAGTTTCAGAAGGATTAGAGAATTTAGAAACATTTAGGCTTTCATTAGATAAAAAAGAGGAACTTGATAAAGCATTAAAAGATATTGATGCTTTAGTAATTGCGACTGGTGCGAGAGCATCATTAGATTTAACTGGACCTGCAAAGGTGGACGCATTAGGCGTTTACAGACAATTAGAGAGTTGCAAAAGAGTTGGAATTAAAAGAGTTATTTTAGTTAGTTCGCTTTGTAGTGGTAAATTATTTCACCCATTAAACTTGTTTGGTTTAATTCTTATTTGGAAGAAAATAGGTGAAAACTTTCTTCGAAATTCAAAATTCGAATGGACTATTATAAGACCTGGAGGATTAAAGGAAAATGAGGATATTAAATCAGAAAATATAAATTATTCAAAGGAGGATACTCAAATTAATGGATCAATTCCGAGAAGATTAGTAGCTCAATGTTGTATAGATTCTTTGAAAAACAAAGAATCCATAAATAAATTAATAGAAGTAACAAGTTCAAATGATAATAAAAAGATAACTTTTAAAAAGGCTATGCAAATGATTTAAAAGGTGTAAATATATAAAATAAAACAATGAAAATAAATCCTAAAATTGACGCATTACAATTAATGCTTACTGACTTAAGAACTAGAAATGAACCAATAAGACATAAAGCAGCATTTAAAGGCTGTCAACCAGAATTTCAAAGTCTTGTATCAAGGTTAATAAAGCAGTTAGAGGATGAATTAGTTTCTGAAAAGCTCACTAATCGTGATAGTTAAAAAATTTAGATTACTTAAAAGAACTTAAGTTATCAAATTTTGCTTGTTCTGAAAGTTCATCATATCCTCCAAAAAATTTATTATCCAAAAAAATTTGAGGGAAAGTATTATGGCTACTTTGAGACATTATTTTTTGAAAGCTCTCATCATTGTCTATTAAAGTAACTTCATGAGGGATAGATAAAGAATTAAGCAACCTAATTGCTCTTTTAGACCAAGGACAATCCTTTAAAATATATGCTTTTACACGTGATTCATTTATTAACAAATGATCTCTTGAGATATTAATAATTTTTTGGTCAAAAGAAACTAATAATATATCAGTACCTTTTTTTACAATACATCCCTCCTCAAGATGCCCGCCAAAGACATTACATCCCTCATCTGCAAAACTCAAATGTAAATGAACATCTCCTTTATTAAAATGTCCATTTAAAGAAACTATCTCTAGATTTCCCTCAAATTTATTTATCTCTTGATTTCCTGGGCATTGAATACAAACTGTTCTAAGGTTACCGACCACTCCAGAAACATACCCGTATAAATTATTCGATAAAGAATATTCTTTAATTGAATTTATCAAATCAGAGTCTGGAGATAGCTTTAGGCTATGAGGTTGCATTAGATATAATGAATAATTTTGTAATATAAAACATTATGATTCATAAAGAGAAGTTGAGTTTATAATCTTTAGGATTCAGATTTAAATTAAATTTTAGGATCTAGCATCAAAAACCATTTAAAATTTTTACTAAAAATTTATGCTTGTTGAGAGTGTAAAATATTTTATATACAAAAACTAATTTGTTATTAAGAAAAAATCTTAAAAATTTGGCATTGAATATTCCCAATTTATTATCGATATCTCGCCTTTTCCTTGTATTTCCATTAATATTTTTTTTAGAAATTAACAGTCCTTTTTATGTCTTTATATTGATTATTATTGGAGGTTTAACTGATTATTTTGACGGGTTAATTGCAAGGAAATTTAAACTTAAAACCAGATTAGGAGCTATCCTTGATCCCTTAAGCGATAAAGTATTCTATTTAATTCCTTTAACCTTCCTTTGTAAAAATAATTTTATACCCTTCTGGTCTTTGTCATTAATTTTATTTAGGGAATTAATTATCTCTAGCCTCAGGAACTCTACACAAGACGGTTTACCAGCATCAATGCTAGGAAAATATAAAACATTTTTCTTTTTTATTTCAGTAATTACCTTCTTTACACCATTAAAAATTAGCTTATTGAATAATCTGGCTTTTATTTTTTATTGGTTGGGATTCATCCTGACTTTTGTGACTTTATTAGGCTATTTAAGAATTAAAAAGGATATTATCTGAATTTTCATCAAACTCCTCACTCTTTTTATTATTAAAATCATGCATAAAACTATTCTTTAAACCATTAAGTAAATCAAAAGTTGGCACCCACTCTAAATCACGTTTTATCTTAGAAATATCAGTCTGATAATGATTTAATCTAATTGGAAATCCCTTTCGAGACTTAGGATCTAATTTTTGATAATCAAATGTTCTTAAAGAAATCTCATCTTGGTGTAATCCAAGAACATTCGCACAGAAATAAATTAAACCCTTGATTGTTACTCCTTTTTCACCTGAACAATTGTAAATATTATTTTTGGAATTTTCAAAATTTATACACCTAATCATTACATCAGTTAGATCCGAAACATGACCTAGCTGAGTAATTAAAGAACCGTCACCAGGGATTGGTATAGATTTTTTTGTAAATAACCTTTCAAAAAACCAATTTTCAATTTTATTATAATTTCCTGGTCCATAAATATAAGTAGGTCTAAAACTTGTAAAAGGAATTTTTTGGTTTTTTAACCAATTTTCTGTCTCAAACTTTCCTTTGTGCCTACTTTTTGGATCAATTGGATCAACTTCGGATAAGGGTAGTTCGCAATTATCTTTATAAACACCTGCAGAACTGACATATATATATCTAAGGAAAGTGTTATCTAAATTTTCTATAAGAAGTTTGGTTTGTTCTAACTCTCGTCCAGAAATATCATAAACAACATCATACTTTTTATTTCTTAGTCTGACGATATCTTCTGAATTATTTCTATCACCTTTAATTAAATTTGTTTTTTCAGGATTACTTTTATTACCTCTCGTGAAAATATCAATATCATAATTTTTACTTAATAACTTTCCAACCAAAGACTTGCCAACAAATCTAGTGCCGCCCATTACAAGAATTTTCATATTCAAAAAATATTTAACTGAAGTAGTAATCTTAAATAGAATTACATAATGAATAGTACTACTAATAAGTTATTAATGAAAAGGATGTTTCTATGGACCTAATACCAGCAATTGATTTAATGAATGGTAAGTGTGTAAGGCTTTTTAAAGGTGACTTTAATAAAAGAAAAGACTTCACCAAAGAGCCTCATGAGCAAGCTAAATTTTGGGAAAGCGAAGGGGCAAAATATATACATATTGTTGATTTGGATGCTGCAAAAACTGGATCCCCAAAAAACGATAATTCAATAAAAAAGATTGCAAAAACAATAAACATACCTATTCAAATAGGTGGAGGGATAAGGTCTCAAGAAAGGATAGAACAACTATTTTCTTATGGTATTGATAAAGTTATCATGGGAACCTCTGCAATAGAAAATAAAGAGCTAGTTAAAGACTTATCAAATAAATTCCCTGGAAGGATAATTGTTGGGATAGATGCAAAAGATGGAAAAGTTAGTACGAGGGGTTGGCTTGAGCAATCTAACATTTTTGCCATAGATCTAGTAAAGGAGTTTTCTTCATTTAAAATTGCAAGTTTTATTGTTACAGATATAAATACAGATGGGACGTTAGAAGGGACAAATGAAGAATTCATAAAAAGCATACTTGAAATTACAGATATTCCAGTAATAGCCTCAGGAGGTGTTGGTTCAATTTCTGATTTATTATCGTTAGTAAAATTTGAAAACTCTGGACTCTTTGGAGTAATTGTGGGTAAAGCTCTATATGAAAATAAATTTACGATAAAAGAAGCGAATAATGTATTTTCATCAGAGAGATTGAATGACCTTGATTTAAACAGAAATTACTACGCTTAAAAGAGTATAAAAATTGATT
The DNA here is from genome assembly GCA_003279115.1 of Prochlorococcus sp. AG-347-E03. Lineage (GTDB taxonomy): Bacteria > Cyanobacteriota > Cyanobacteriia > PCC-6307 > Cyanobiaceae > Prochlorococcus_A. The sequence continues at coordinate 13,205 of QCBG01000016.1, forward strand.
TAAGGCTGGTGTTTGCAGTAATTGTTAGTTAATTTTGTATAAGAGATAAGAAATCTAGTCTTGGAATTAATTTCAAAAAAATCGATATTGATTATTGCTCCAAGCTTAATAGCAGAATCTTTATCGCTTAAGTTAACATCAATAGACCAAAATTTAGACGTTAATTTTAATAATGGAACAGGTGATAAAACTCCGGATTTAGTTATATGGAATGTTCTTAATTTCCAATCAGAAGATCTTATAAGGTTAGAATTATTAAAATTAAGAGAAAGATATGATGATTCAAAGTTTCTTATAATTCTCTCTGGCGAACTTGTTTATGAAGCGAATACCACTCCATCGTTAAATGCTGAAGGTTTTCTTTTAAATCCTAGTGCAGAAAAAGTTCTTGAATCTATTGATACCATTTTAAATGGAGGAAGGGTATTTGATATTGAAAATAATTCCCGAGTTCAATTAAACAAAAATAAGCCTCTCTCTTTTAGTCAAAAAATTCTAACTTCAGGTCTCAAACAAATAGACTCTGAAATTAATTATATATTCAAATATGTCAACTCTGATTCAACACCAGAATTTTACAAATTTATTTTAAAAGGAAGATTAAGAGAACTTATTACTGCAAAATCTTTTCTAATTTTCTTATGGGGTAATTCACTAGAGCTTTATACAGAGGCAGTTTACACTGACAATAAAAATAATCTTGAAAATAAGAACACTGTATTCATTAAAGATAAAAACACTACAGAAATATGGAATTTAATTTTAGATAGATTAAACGAAAGATATAGCTCAACTAACTTACAGGTTGAGTTTAATAATTCATCAATAATTCTATCTGGGATAAAGAAAGAGTTTATTTCACGACTTATTTGCAAAATGTTAGATGAGTTAGATAATTTACTAAAAAATATTAAAGAAAACTATAAGGAGAAAGATTTTAAAGATGATTTAAATTCTCTTATAAAAGAACTTAAAGTTAATACAATTTCAAATATCACAGAGAGCTATTTTCGATTAAAAAAAGGAAGCGAATCTATCTCAATAAATGATTTTATTTATAGTGAGGTGAGTTGCGAAGAGATAGATAGAGAATCACATGAATCAATAATGTTTATTGAGCCAATTATTAAAAATGAAGCTCTTGACTATGATGGGAAATTACTCCCTCTATATGAAACAGAATCGTTCTTGATCCTTGAAAATATAATTTCAAATTGGATAATCAGAAACTGTAATTTATTAGCTTCTGAAATCTTTAATATTTGTTCTTCTTGGCCTGAATTAAGAACTGTACTTATAAATCCCGAATTACAATCAACAAGAAATTTTGAAAGATTTAGAAATAATATTAATAACTACAATCGTTGGCATGACTATATTTATAAGCCTATCTACTTGTACGAGAGTAAACGAGAATATATTGATATAATAGATAAAAAATTTACCCGTTACTTTAAAAATGAAAATAGGGAGAAAGAATTAGAGAATCTAGAATGGCTACAAAAACAAGTTACATTGTTAGTTGAGATAAGAGATGCCGTAGCACCGCAGTTAGAAGTTGCGGTAAAATATATCGGTAATCTTTTCGTAACTTTCCTTACAAAGGTTGTTGGCAAAGCTATCGGTTTAGTGGGGAAAGGAATCCTTCAAGGATTAGGAAGATCAAGTTCAAAGTAAGTTTTTAAACTTTAATGAAAATAATTCAATGGATCCTAATAGCATTAATTTTCTTAAGTCCATATAAAGCAAATGCATCTAGAGATTCTGATAGTTACGATGGCAACATCTTTCCTATATACGCAGGTAATGGGGCTATAGTTCCTCCTAAGACAACTCTTCAGGAATCATTAAACAATAAAAGAGTTGCAGTTTTATTTTTTTATCTTGACGATAGCTCAGATAGTAAAGCTATGGCTCCGATAATATCTGGTTTAGATTTGATTTGGAGAAATAATATAGATATCATTGCTCTAACTACTGATGAATTACAGGATAAAGAAAAGTCTGATCATAGAAATGAACCTAATTATTATTGGAACGGATTAATTCCACAAACCATTATTTTAAATAGTGATGGTGAAGTTAAATATGATCAAAATGGAATGATTAATATCGATGAATTAAACAAAGTTATAGGAGAAATAAAAGGAATTGATATTGAAGGTACGACATTTTCTGTTGAAAGTTTTAATGAATACAACAGTATCATTTCTGAAAAAAAAGATAAAAGCAAAAATTAATTAAAAAATGATATTAATGGATATCCTCTTAGTTCTTTTAATTTTTTTAATTCTTTCAGATTTATATATTAAAAACTCACCCAAATCAAAGTTAAATCTGGTACCTATAAATTACAAAATCAAAAAAAAGGATGGTTTAAACGAATTAATTATTGATTTAAAAATAACTAATAAAAGTAAAACCAAAGAGACGATGGTATCTGATATAAATTTTGAATTAGATTTTTTTAAAAATAAAGGTAACGAATATTGCCAAAATTTTAATTATAAAGAAGATATTTATATATATGAAAATAATAAAATTAAGAATTTAAAAAATTACTGGCCAACAACAATTATCAAGTCAAATTCAGAATTATTTGTAAGAGTCATATATAAATTTATCAATAATAATTTTAGAAAAAAAATAAAATATCTATGGTTAAAAGTATTTTGGGAGAACTATGGACATTTTGGTATTTCAAATAATAAGGATTGTTTTTTAATTAATTTAGATATTCAAAAAGAAAGGGCGAAAGAAGTTTTTGAAATTCCTTTAAATAATAAATATAAAGCTTTTGCTATTAAAACTGATTTACTTGGTTGCTTTGATAACCCAGTAAATACTGTGATTGAATACTGCAAAGAAATTGTAGAAAAAAATGATATTTTAACAATTGGTGAGAGTCCTCTAGCGATTATGCAAAATAGATATATTTCCCCTCAAAATTTAGAGTATAGTTTATTTTCAAAAACTTTATGTTATTTTTTTCACCCTACAAGTAGTCTCGCAACAGCTTGCGGCATGCAATTATTAATAAATAGAATCGGAGTCACAAGAATAACCTTTGCACTATTTGTTGGATTTCTCTTCAAATTATTTGGTATTAAGGGTATGTTTTATAGGTTAACTGGTTCAGAATCATCTCTCATTGATGATATGAGCGGTACAGTTACACCTTACGACAAGAGTATAGTTATGGGTCCTCTCAATGCAGATTTATTTTGTAAGGAGGTCTCGAACCATCTGAATGTAGATGTTGCTGTAGTAGATGTTAATGATCTTGGAGGTGTGAAAGTCTTAGCTAGTTCGAATAAAGAAGTAAATAAAATACTCAAAAGAAACTTAATATCTAATCCAGCTGGCAATGGAGATGAAAAAACCCCTATAGTATTAATAAGAGAAAAAAAGTAAATGAAAAAAGATACCTCTTATTCTTTTCAATCCAAAAAAGGAATGGAAGTAACTTTTGAAGAACTCCATATAAGACACATTAACCTTTTAATAGATATCAAAAATAAGGAATTGAATAATTGGTTTTTAAAAATGGCAATTATAAATACCTTTGATGACTTAAAAATTTTTTTAAACAACCTTAAGAAAAATAAAAATAAATGCATAATTGCTATATATGGAAACGAAATTATTGGTTATTTGAATATTTTTCCTTTAAACAAAAAAGAAACTTGCTTAAAAATATCTAAGCCCAAGTTGATTAACAACAAGTGTTCTTTAACAGATAAACAATTAACTTTAGGATTGATAAAAAAGTCTATCTCAATAAAAGACATCAAAACTTCAAGTTGGATAATAAACTCTGATATAAATAATGTTGACCTCATATCTACCTCTAGAGAATTAGGCTTTCAACCGTTAGGAGAGATAATCCTTTGGGATGGTTCTGATCTAAATAAATCTATAAAGCAAAATACCAATGCCTATGCATTAATTAATGAATTCCAAAACATTAATAAACAAAATATTTTAAAAGTAGTTAATTTCATAAGATCAAATCAATCTCCCTTAATAAGAAATATTTTAGATTTTGATCAAGAAGACATTCTTAAAAGAAATAACTCCAACAGTGGTGCCTTAATATATGAAAATTCAGTTTTATGTACAATTTTAAAAGATATAAATTATCAAAACGAAGAAATTTATACGTTAACTATAAGTAAATATTGGGATAAGAGATTCAATTCTATTTTAAAAGAATTTATAAAAAGATTTTTTGAAAAATCACCTGTTTCATATTTAAAAAACCTATAAAGAAAATTCACAATTAAATCTTTTTCTCGCAGAATGTAATTTCAAAGAAAAAAATCAAGAAATAATTCTTATACGTAACTCAATAGTTAAGAATGAAGCCAAACAAGTAAATATAATAAATCAATCTTTGGAATCAATCTTTGAAAAATTAAGTCCACAAGGTAATCCATATCCATCTCCTTTTCCATTAAAAACAAAGTGAAATTTTGTAAACCCAAACCCAAGTCAATTTTGAGTTTGGATATAGGTACCAAAAGAATAGGATTAGCTTATTGTGATGCCCTCTGCATAACATCAAATATACTTCCAGCAGTAATACGGTTTGAAAATAATCAAGAGATTAAAATCATTAGAAATTATATAAATAAATTTAATTTGACTGGGTTTATTGTTGGTATTCCGCTAGATGAAGAAGGTCAAATGACCACTCAAGCTATTGACTGTAAAAATTACGGTAAATTACTTTCAAATGAATTAAAGCTTCCATTTTCTTATGTCAACGAACATAGTTCAACTTGGGAATCTTCAGAAAGACTTGGAATAAAAAAAGATAAATCCGGATTGATTGATAGTTTTTCAGCCAAAATAATACTTGAACAATGGATTGAAGAAGGTCCTGAATTAGAAGAAATAGCTGGTAAACGTCAGATAAAATATTAGTATTAAAAAGGATAGATAATTTTTACATGAAAGAAGCCAATTCAAATGATAATTATGATGCACAGACTCTTTTATTAAATGACTCAAATGGAAACGAGCTATTTTGTTATCTTGAACAATTAGTTAGTGTTGAAGGCCAAGAATATGCTTTATTAACGCCAGTTGATACTCCAGTAAGTCTTTTTAAGATAAATGAAAAAGATGAACCTGAACTAATTGAAAAAATAGATAAAAATGAACAAATACTAAAAAATGCTGAAGCAGTTCTTCAGGAACATGATTTAAGACTTATCAGATCAGCAGTTACATTAACAGTATCAGGAGAACTTGAAGAACCAATTTACGATGAATTAGAAGAAGATTACGTCGATGATGATAGTGAGAGTTATGAATTGCTTGTTAACTTTAATCTTTTTGACCAAGAATATGGGTTATATATACCACTAGATCCTTTTTTTATTGTGGGTAAATTAAAAGACAAAGGTGCCTTATTGGTTGAAGATGATGAGTTTGATAAAATTCAGCCTTTGATTGAAACTGAGCTAGAAAAAAGTAGTTCTTAAAATAAATGAGATCTATCCTAAAAGTCAATTGGGATTCAAACTTACCAATATATAATATTTCTCAATCTGAGTTGCAAAAAAAAGGAATTAATTCTTTATTACTAGACGTGGATGGGACTCTAGTAAATAGAAAATCAAATATGATCCCAAAAGCTGTAAAAAATTGGATCATAGAATCTAAAAAACTTTTCTCCTTATATTTAATAAGTAATAATCCATCAAAAAAAAGAATTGCAAAAATAGCGAAAGAATTAAATTTAAGGTATAAATACAATGCATCAAAACCAAGAAAAAAAGTAACTTTGTCTGCTATCAAAGAAATTGGCAGTGAGCCTAAAAATATAGCCATTATTGGCGATAGGATTTTTACAGATATTATTGTTGGGAATAGATGCGATATAAAAACAATATTAGTTAAGCGATTAAATAGAGATGGCTTGCCTATAAAATTTAATTTAACTTTGAAAATAGAAAAATTAATTTCTCATTTTATAAAATGAAAACTTGGGTTATAAAAATTGGTACTAGTATTTTAAGAGGAACAGAGGAAACATCTACAGAAGAAGTTATTGAAAACCTTTCTAGATCCTTTGCAAGTTTTCTTTCAGAAGGGAATAAATTAATTTTAGTAACTAGTGGAGCTGTTGGATTAGGTTGCCAAAAATTAGATATTAAAACTAGACCAAATGATTTAAGTACCCTTCAAGCTACTGCTGCTGTAGGTCAAGTTAATTTAATGTCCTTATACGATAAGGTATTTAATAAATTGGGTCATAATATTGCTCAAATTTTAATAACTAAAGCTGATTTCAATTCAAGAGAATCCTTTAATAACGCTTCTAAAACCTTAAAAAAATTAATCGATTTAAATGTTATTCCAATAGTAAATGAGAATGATACCGTAGCAAATGAAGAGCTTAAATATGGAGATAATGATACCCTCTCTGCTTTAGTTGCCTTGGCTATAAATGCTAACAAGCTTATTTTATTAACCGATATTGGAAATCTATACTCAAAAGATCCACGTAATAATAAAGATGCGCAACCTATTACGGAAGTACATAATAGTGAATTAAAGGAAATCAAAGATAAAAATATTCAAAACTCAAATAATGAATGGGGAACAGGAGGAATTTCTACAAAATTAATTTCTGCAGAAATAGCAACAAAAGGAGGAGTTGAAGTCCAATTAGTTGATGGAACTAATAAAAAAAACTTAATTGAAATATTTAATGATAATAAAATTGGAACTTTATTTTATCCAGTAGAAAAACCTATTGGAAACAAAAAAAGTTGGCTTTCACATGCAATTCAAACAGTAGGGAAAATTACTTTAGATGATGGCGCTTCTTTTGCAATTAAAAAAAAAGGTGCCTCACTTTTAGCGGTTGGTGTTAAGAACGTTGAAGGAAACTTTACGATTAATCAGGCAGTTAAAATCGTAAATACAAATGATAAAGAAGTTGCAAAAGGTTTAGTATCAATTAGTAGCGACAAATTAAGAAGTATCTTAAATAATAAAGAAAATAACAATTCCTCGATAATTGTCGTACACAGAGATGTTCTTGCTCTCTCCTAGAAAAAATTAAAACTGAAAAATGCTTTTAAGTGATTTAGTTGATCTAATAAAAAAAGGAAATTCAAATTTTATTAGTGCCAATATATTCGAAGATTTAAATATAGATGATGCTGCCTCTTTAGATGCTGCAGTTAAACATCAAATATCTTTTTTAGAAGAAAATAATATCCTTAAAGAAAAATTAGATCAAACTAAAGCATCAGCAATAATAACTACTAAAAACGATGAAATCGTTAGTGCCCTAAAGAAACACAATATATCAAACATAATTGTTAAAAATCCAAGAATTGCATTTGCAGAAGTATTGGATTGTTTATATAAAACTATCAATTTAAAACCAGGAATTCACGCTTCAGCGGTTATAGATAAAACAGCAATAATTGGAGCAGATTGCCATATTGGACCTAATGTCTATATTGGAGAAAATACTTTAATTGGAGACAATAATTATATTCTTCCTGGATCATCAATTTTAGGCAATGTTCGAATAGGAAATAATAATATAATTCATCCAAATTGTGTTATTTACGAAAATACCACTCTAAAAAATAATTGTGTAATTAATTCAAATTCTGTTATTGGATCAGAGGGATTTGGTTTTATTCCTAAAAATGGCAAATGGGTAAAGATGCCTCAAAAAGGTGGTGTAAAAATAATGAGTTTTGTAGAAATTGGAACGAATTGTTGTATTGACAGACCCGCAGTTGGATTTACTTTTATTGATGAGGGAACAAAGTTGGATAATTTAATACAAATAGGTCATGGAGTAAAAATTGGAAAGAATTGTGCATTTGCCGCTCAAGTTGGTATCGCTGGAGGAGCAAATATTGGAGATGGTGTTATTTTGGCAGGACAAGTAGGAGTAAATAATAGAGTAAAAGTTGGTAATAATGTCACAGCGAGTTCAAAATGCGGAATTCATTGTGACATAGAAGATGGCAAGGTAATTAGTGGTTTCCCCGCGATGGAAAATAAATCATGGCTAAGGAGTTCAAGTATTTTTAAAAAATTACCAGAATTAGCAAAAAAACTTAGACAATTAGACAAGCAATAATTTATTGTTCTATTAAACAAAACTTTAAATGAAGAAATATAAGATTGTTTTATTATCAGGAGACGGGATTGGACCAGAGATTTCAGAAGTTTCAAAAAAAGTTTTAAAAAAGCTTTCAAAAAATCATAATTTCAATATTGAGATAATTGAAAAATTATTTGGAGGGATAGCTTATGAAAAATATGGGACTCCTGCTCCAGATGAGACACTAGATCAATGCAAAAAAAGTGATGCTGTACTTTTAGCATGTGTTGGAGATATTAAATATGACTCTCTTGCAAGAGAATTAAGGCCAGAAAGTGGGTTACTAAAGTTAAGGTCTGCCCTAAACCTTTTCGCAAATATCAGACCTGTCAAAATCAGAAAATCTCTATTAGATGCAAGTACATTAAAAAAAGAAATCGTTGAGAATGTAGATCTTATTGTTGTAAGAGAATTAATAGGAGGAATTTATTTTGGAAAACCAAGAGGACATATAACAAATACAAAAATCCCAAAAGCATTCAATACGATGGTTTATGATTCGGCCGAAATAGAGAGAATAACTGAAATAGCAATAAAAATTGCTAACCAAAGAAATAAAAAAATATGTTCTGTTGATAAATCAAACGTTCTTGAGGTTAGTCAATTGTGGAGAGATACAGTTTTAAATATCTCCTCAAAAGATAAAAACATATCTCTATGTAATATGTACGTTGATAATGCAGCAATGCAATTAGTTAGAGATCCTGGTCAATTTGATGTAATTTTAACAAGTAATTTATTTGGAGATATTTTAAGCGACTTAGCCGCAATGTTAACTGGTTCAATTGGTATGCTTCCATCTGCTTCTCTAAACAATAATGGGCCAGGAGTTTTTGAACCTGTTCATGGTTCGGCTCCTGATATAGCTGGTAAAAACATAGCGAATCCTATAGCAATGCTTTTATCTGCTTCCATGATGTTAAAAATTGGATTAAATGAAGAAGAAGCTGCAGAAAATTTAGAAAATGCCATTGATAAAGTTTTATCAAAAGGATTTAGAACAGCAGATTTAGCTGATGGGTCTTCTGAAGTCCTATCTTGCAGTGAAATTGGAGATAAAATAATGGATGAAATTTAAAAAAAAATTAATAAATAAAAAAATATTTTTAAGTAAAACATAAAGTTGGCATATGACCTGTCAGAATCGTTAGATATTGTTTTTAAAAAATGTCAAAACGTCATCCAGTAGTTGCTGTAACAGGATCTTCAGGAGCAGGAACAAGTACAGTAAAAAGAGCCTTTGAGCATATTTTTGCTAGAGAAGATATTGTTCCCGCAGTTGTAGAAGGGGATAGTTACCACAGATTTGAGAGAATGCCTATGAAAAAAGCCATGGCAGAGGCTCTTTCAAAAGGTGAAAATTTCTCTCATTTTGGTCCAGAGGCTAATCTTTTTGACAAGCTAGAAGAACTTTTTAAAATCTATGGTGAAACTGGAGGAGGAAAAAAAAGATATTATCTACATAGTCTTGAAGAAGCAGAAGAACACAATACAAGACTTGGAACATCCTTAGAACCTGGCCAATTTACTCCATGGGAAGATATTCCTGAGGGAACAGACGTGCTTTTTTATGAAGGTTTGCATGGCGGGGTAGAGGGTGATGGATACAATGTGGCATCTTATGCTGATTTACTTGTTGGTGTTGTTCCGATAACAAATTTAGAGTGGATTCAAAAAATCCATAGAGATAACGCAGAAAGAGGTTACTCAGCGGAAACCATTGTGGATACTATATTGAGAAGAATGCCTGATTATATAAATCACATTTGCCCACAATTCAGCAAAACCGATATTAATTTCCAAAGAATTCCCACAATTGACACTTCTAATCCTTTCATATGCAGGAATATCCCAACTCCTGATGAGAGCTTTGTGATAATACATTTCAGAAAAGGGGCCAGAGAGAAATGGGGGATTGATTTTCAATACTTGCTTGGAATGATTAACGATTCATTTATGTCAAGTCCGACAAGTATCGTTGTAAATGGAGGTAAAATGGGTTTCGCAATGGAACTAATTCTCACTCCAATAATTCATAAAATGATTGAGGAGAAAAATAAATAATAATTAACTTTCGATTATCAACTCAAATCATTATGTTTTTATAATTTGAGGAGTTTTTAAATCCAGAAGATCTCAAATATTTATATATCTTTCTTGATAAAAGTACCTTATTTGGATTTAAATAGAAAAAACAGGAAACGTTGTGTCATTAATCGACTGGTTTGCCGCAAGGCGTAAAGATCAATTTGTTGGGAAAGTTTCGCAAGATACTGATGAGGGAGATGGATTATGGGTTAAATGTTCAGAATGTTCGCAAGTAGCCTATAGAAAAGACCTAATTTCAAATTTTAATGTTTGTAGTAATTGTGGACACCACAATAGGATTAATAGCGATGAAAGGATTAATATAATTGCTGACAAAAATTCATTCGAAGAGTTTGATAGTTCACTAAGTCCTACAGATCCTTTAGGTTTTAAAGATAGAAGGTCATATGCTGATCGAATTAAAGAAAGTCAATCAGGCACAGGTTTAAGAGATGGAGTCGTAACAGGTATCTGTTCTGTAAATTCAATTCCATTAGCATTAGCTGTTATGGATTTTAGATTTATGGGAGGATCCATGGGCTCAGTAGTTGGGGAAAAAATTACGAGGATAATTGAGAGAGCAACTTTAGAAAATTTTCCAATTCTTATTGTTTGCGCATCAGGAGGAGCAAGGATGCAAGAAGGCATGTTAAGTCTCATGCAAATGGCAAAAATATCTGGAGCACTAAAAAAACATAAAGAAAAAAATCTTCTTTATATGCCCTTATTAACTCATCCAACCACTGGGGGAGTAACAGCAAGCTTTGCAATGTTAGGTGATTTAATTTTGGCGGAACCTAAAGCTCTTATTGGGTTTGCTGGAAGAAGGGTTATAGAACAAACATTAAGAGAAAAATTACCCGATAATTTTCAAACAGCTGAATATCTACTTGAGCATGGTTTTGTTGATGTAATAGTTAAAAGAAAAGATCTAAGGGATACTCTGACTAAAATTTTAAAAATTCATGGTGTAAAAGAACTTACAAAA
>QCBG01000017.1 GCA_003279115.1 Prochlorococcus sp. AG-347-E03
TTTCCAAAAAAAAGAAAAATTGAGCTTCAATCTTACAAAATAATATTCATCCTAAAAGATGTAGATCCACAAGATCCTACTGAAAAGTTAAATTCCATATTAAGTAATTCTGAGGTAAATTTTGAAATAGAAAAGATTGAACGTATCTTAGATTCAAAAAATAAAAGTATGAATAAAAATTAAATGAAATTATTTTAGAAAAAATGAAAATAAAAACAAAAAATGAAGCATTAAATATCGTTGAGACCTCATATCTGGCATCTCTTTCTTCTTTATTATGGGTTGCACTATATTATTTGCCAATTGGGGGCGCTTTATTAAGGTTGATTTTACCCCTACCAATGATCCTTTTGCACTTGAGAAGAGGAACCAAAACTGCCTTGGAAGGACTTTTAATACAATTTCTACTTTTATTTATAATTATGGGTCCTGTCAGAGGAACTTTATTTTTATTTCCTTATGGGATCTTGGCTTTTTGGTTGGGTTGGTGTTGGTTTAAAGAAAAGAGTTGGAAACTTAGTGTAACTGTAGGAGTTATTATTGGAACCCTTGGCTTCTTATTAAGAGTAATAGCATTATCTACTTTGGTTGGAGATAATCTTTGGGTCTTAATAACTAGAGCGAGTTATGGTCTACTTGAAAAGTTCATTGGATTATTTAATTTACCTTTGTCTCCTTCAATTTTGAGTATCCAATTAGGTGCAATTTTATTAATAATTTTTCAAGAAATAGTTTATGTTTTAACGGTACATGTAGTTGCCTATTCTCTGTTTCCAAGATTTAAATTAACTATCCCAGATCCTCCAAGGTTATTAAATAGCTTGATTGATTTAAATAATTGATATAAAGAAAAAATGTATAGTACAGAATTAGGGATAAATTTTTTTGGTAATGAATCCAATATAAAAAGACAACTTAATAAGATACAAACACTGAAAAACAATATAAAAGATTTCAAAATATTTCTTGTAATTGCTAGTACTAATACATCTCAAATTCCCGGAATTTCCGCTGCTGGTATCAATGCAAAATCAAGGCGAAGAACTGCTCTCGCAGATGCCGAATTTTTGCTTAAGGGTGCTTCAAAAGATCATAAATATAAATTACCTCTCCTAAATGCAGGAGTCACTCCTGCCCTAATAAGTCATGTTTGTTCAAAGCTTATTAATATCAACCCAGTTATTGTTCCTCTGGGGATAGAAATAAAACCTTATTTTAATCATTTGGTTATAGAAGATATAGATTTGGGCCCATCCAATTGTCTTACTACTGGTAAATCTATGCCCAAAGAAAGAGTTATGAATCTCTACAAAAGAGGTCTTGCGATAGGAAAATCCTCAAAACAACCCATCTTGATTTCTGAATCTGTACCAGGTGGTACTACAACTGCTCAGGCAGTAATGGAAGCTTTTGGTTTGCAGGTATCTAATTTAGTAGGGAGTAGTCTATATAAAGCTCCAAGAGAACTAAGAAGAAAAGTAGTTCAAAAAGGACTTTTAAATTCAAATTTAAAGACTGATTTTGACTCTTTTGATGTTGTTGCATCTTTGGGAGATCCTTTCCAAGCTTTCACAATGGGTTTATTAATTGGTGCTAGATTAACAAAACAACCTGTAATTTTGTCTGGTGGAAGTCAAATGTTGGCTGTCATTGTGCTTGTATTAGAATTCTTGGGTGCAAACAATAAAGATAACTTTATTGAGGATGTTTTTGTTGCGACAACTAGCTGGCTCTTAAAAGATAATTCTTTAAGTGATTTATTGAATTTAATTAATGAGAAATATCATATTAACTTATTGGGTTTGGCAAGTCCTTTAAATTTTAAATCTTCAAAATACAAAGAATTGAATGAATATGAATTAGGCCATGTAAAAGAAGGTGTAGGGGCTGGTGGGATATCATTGCTTGCCTTTTTAGATGGATTCAAAAATGAAGAAATAGTTTCATTGTGTCAACAAAATCTGGAAATGATGAAGAGCCTAGGTCAAATTTCTTTAGAGAAGGATTGCTGAATGTTTTCAAAATTTGCGACCAGAAGAGAATTTTTTAATTATGGTAAACTTTCTCTTTTATTTCTCTTAAATTCTTGCACTAATCTTCCTAATAATTTAAAAATTGCACTACAAAATTCTTTTTATCCAAAATCTTTTAAAGATACGATTCCAAAAGATTGGAAACAGGAAAAAATAAATTTTGAAAATATTAAGTTACAAAACAATAGAAACATAATTCTCAATTCTGATTTTACTTTAATAAACGATGGATGGATTACTAGTATAGATTTTGCAGAATTTGAAAAAATAAATGAATATCAACTGATAGAAAATTTGGATAAAAGATCGATAGATTATTTGGGAAGTTTTAATCAAAATCAGAGAAATAAATTATTTCCTATTGGCGTAGTACCTTACACTATTGTTATTAAAAACAATAAAGAATTAATAAATTCAGCCGGAACTTCATGGGATTTCCTACTTTCTAAAAAATTGACAGGGAAAATCATTTTTCCGCAAAGTCCCAGAATATTATTGTCCATTGCTAAAAAAATTAATTCATATAACTCTTTAAAAAAACTCAAAGACCAAGCAATGGTATTTGATGATAAAAATATGCTCAATTGGTTGATTAATTCTGACGCTTGCGTCGCTATAGTTCCTTATAGTCTCTGCTCAAAATATTTAAAAATAGATCCAAGGCTTTCTTTAGTTTTCCCAAGCCAAGGAGTGCCTTTGATTTGGCATTTTATTCTTAGTCGATCAAATCTAAAAAATCAAATATTAATTAAATGGATAAAATCTTTAGAAAATAAATCAACAGTAGATAAATTAGTAAGTGAGGGTTGGTATCTGCCATTCAATAGTAATTATTTACAAAGTAAATATAAATCTGAGATTGACCCCATAACGGGCCCTTCTAAGAAATGTTGGGATAATAGTTGGTCTTTCCCTGTTCTAACAAATGAAGAAAAAATTAATCTTGAAAATTCCTGGAATGAATCTTTATCCCCATAATCTTTTTGTAGGAGTTTCAATTAATAAGTTATGGGTTTGCTTTAATAAATCTGGTATATCTAATTTACTAGGACATTTAGGAATACATTCATTACATTCTTGACAAAATGAGGAATTTTTTTCTTCCCACCAGTGGCCAGCTTTCCCAATTAAATTGTATCTTTCTTTTGAAAATTCTACTTGGCCATAACCAATAAATATATTTCTTAAACGAAGTATTTCTGGAATAGGTATTTCATTTGGGCATGGAAGACAACATCTACATTGTTCGCATTTGGTTGAGTTTAATCTTTCCTTCGCAACTTCCTCAATTTTATTCAGGGCGCTTTTTTCGAGATTTGTAAGCTTCTCGCATGAGTTTCTAAGTTTATTCGCAAATTCAAAATCTTTTTTATTTGTCGCCCCTAATGACAAAGTTGTAATGCCTTTTGATAGTAGAAATCGATATGCTAATTCCAATGGATGAAAAGGCCTAGATGCCTCTAACAAAACATCACTTGGAGAATATAATCTACCGCCTTTATCAGCAGGCGATATTGCTAATACCCCCATACCTTTTTTTATAGCTTCCTCTGCCAAAGTAACTTTAGATTGATCTAAATAATGTAAATGAAGACTACAAAAACTAAAAACTTTACAGTTAATTGCTTCTTTAATAAGTGAATAACTTCCGTGTGAAGTAAAACCAACTTGATCAACTAGTTCCTTCTCAAGTATCCATGATATGAATTTCTTTCCCTCTCCAGCTAGAACCCAATCAAGATGTTGTTTTAAGTTGAGTCCATGAATTGCAAGATTATTAATTTTCTTGCGTTTTAAATTTTTAAGAGAATTATTAAAATTATTTTTTAAAAAGTCAAAATCACCCTTTGGTAAAATTTTGGTAGTAATGACCCAATTTTCTTCTTTTATATTTTCTTCTATTTCTAATTTTTTTATTGAATTTCCAATAAGTGATTCAGCATCACCATAAGAAGGTGCTGTTTCTATATGGTTAATTCCTACATAATATGCATTTTTTATTATGCTATACATTTTTTCGAGACTTTCAGTTGCTCGCATTGTTCCTAAAGTGAATAAGCTCACTTTCTCCCCTTTACCAAATGGTCTTTTTTGTGAGTTAATAATCATTTAAATATGATCAATTTTTTTTATTTACTCTTTAATTTATTTATAGTTGAAAATGATTTAAAGTAAATTAGAGTAAATACAAAATTTTGCAAAAATATTTATCTTAAATCTATGTTCACAGGAATAATTCAATCAATTGGAAAACTAAAACAAGAAAAAAATATTTTAGAAATTGAAATTCTAGATAACTTTTTTGATATGGAAATTGGTGACAGTATTGCCGTTGATGGAATTTGTTTGACAGTTAAAGAGATTTTTCAAAATAAATTTACTGTTGACGTTAGTGAGGAAACATTAAAAAAAACAACTTTAGGATTAAAATCTAACTCGAATCAGATTGTGAATTTGGAGCCCGCTCTTAGGGTGTCTGACCGTCTAGGAGGGCATATAGTCAGTGGGCATGTTGATGGTCTTGGAATAGTTGAGAATATAGAAAAATTAGAGAAATCTTGGCTTTTGTCCATAAAATGGATAAATAATAATTTTTCGAAATATGTAGTTAACAAAGGTAGTATTTGTGTAAATGGTATAAGTCTTACAATTGCAAAATATGAGAAGGAAGGAGAAATATTTACTATTGCAATAATTCCTCATACTTGGCATAACACAAATCTGAATAAATTAAATGTTGGGGACAGCGTAAACCTTGAGGCAGATGCACTAATTAAATATGTAGAGAAATTACTTTTGTTTAATAAAAATAGTAAAGAAGATTTTTCTTCAAATAATATTTCTTCTGAGTGGCTTAAAGAAAACGGTTGGTAAAATATATTTTTTAATTTAATGGAATCAGATAAATTGTTTTTGATTCTTTTTTTAGATCGATTTTAAATTCCTGACCAGGTTCAAGACCTAATTTTTTGGTGTAGGCATGACCTATTAATAGGTTCCCATTGCCGTGAACCTTAGTTTTGAATTCTGTCTGTCTGCCTCTTGAAGCTCTATTACCATTTTTCCCCTTACGACCATTTCCTATTTGGTAACCCTTGGCTTCGATAAGTGCCTTGTAAAAACTTTTTCTTAAGACTCTCCCGCTAGGACCAACGTACCCACAACCTTTTGCTATCTCATCTTCAGATTTTTTACTTAATAATTTTGCTTTTTCAAGAAGTTCTTTTCCCTCTAGCATTATCTGACAAATTTCTAATTATATATTCTTACTAAAAAGGAGAACTGTGGCAATATAAATTAATAAAAAATATATTTAATTTTTAAATTTAGCTTCTTATAAAAGATACAAGATAATAAATAAAATAACCCATATTCCATCTACAAAATGCCAGTACAATTCAACAGCTTCCAATGGGAACATATTTTGACTATTTAATCTTCCGCCATTGATTCTAGATTGCCAACCAATAATTAAAATCATTAAAGTGCCTAAAGTGACATGTAATCCATGAAAACCAGTAAGAGCATAAAAAGTACTTGCAAATAAATTATCAGTTAATCCAAAAGGTAGATGAAAATATTCAAATAATTGACATATTAAAAATATAATTCCAAGAAAAGCAGTAAAAAATAACCATTTTTGGGAATCAGAGTTTTTATCTTTTAAAAGTGCTTTGCCTGCTTTATGGAAAGTTGCACTACTAACAAGTAACAAAATTGTATTGAGTGTAGGTATTGGTAGTTCTAATTCATAAATAGCACCATCAGGTAATGGATTAACTGCTTTATAAGTTAAATAAGCAGCAAAGAATCCAGCAAAAGTCATTCCGTCCGCAATTAGGAAAGTTATAAGACCAAACATTCTGAAGTCTTCATGTGTTTCATTGACTTCAGAATTATTTTTTTGAATTTCTTTTGAGCTATCTAGAGTTGTCATATGTTTTTATTTTTGTTCAGAAAATTCTTTACCATAACCATAAGGTTCTGGAACTAATGGAGCTTCTCCTTCCCAATTTTCAACTGGAGGTGGAGAAGATGTTAACCATTCAGGTGTAAGAGCATTCCAAGGGTTATCTCCAGCATCTTTCCCATTTCTAAGACTAAGGAAAACATTTATTAAAAAAGGAATTGTACTTATAGCCATCAAGAGAGCCCCAAGACTACTGATTTGATTAACAAACTGGAATTGAGGATCATATTCTGCAACTCTTCTGGGCATTCCATTTAAACCGAGCCAATGTTGAGGAGCAAAGCACAAGTTAAATCCAATAAAGGTAATGATAAAATGTAAAATTCCTAATTTTTCATTAAGCATTTTCCCAGTTGCTTTGGGGAACCAATGATATATCGATGAGAAAATAATAAAAACAGTACCGCCATAAACTATGTAATGAAAATGGGCTACGACGAAATAGGTATCATGTACGTGAATATCGAAAGGGACCTGTGCTAAAGCAACTCCTGTAATACCTCCAAAAACAAAATTTATAATAAATCCGCAAGAGAATAACATTGCACTATTGATTGAAATTTTACCTCCCCATAATGTTGCAACCCAATTGAAAAATTTTATCCCTGTGGGAACAGCAATAAATGCTGTTGCGATAGTAAAGAACAATCTCATCCAAGGGGGAGTTCCACTGGTAAACATGTGATGAGCCCAAACAACTAAACCCAAAACAACTATCCCCATTATTGAAAAAACCATTGTTGTATATCCAAAAAGTGGTTTTCTAGCATGTATAGGAAGTATTTCACTTACTAAACCAAAGGCGGGAAGTACCATAATATATACAGCTGGATGAGAATAAAACCAAAATAAATGCTGATAAACTACTACATTGCCACCTAAAACAGGATTGAAAAACCCTGTATGAGCGATAATATCGAAGCTAAGTAAAATTAAAGTGCCTGCTAAAACAGGAGTTGACAAAACAACTAATAAACTTGTCCCAAGCATTGCCCAACAATACATTGGCAATTGCATAAGTTTTAATCCAGGCCTTCTTAATTTGATAATGGTCGCTATAAAGTTTATTCCACCAAATATAGAACTGCCTCCAAGTAATAGAACGCTAAGAATCCAAATAATTTGTCCCGATTGTGGAGTAGTTATGCTCAAAGGAGGATAAGCCGTCCATCCAGCCTGAGCAGCACCCTCAACAAAATAGCTTGCTACCAGCATCAAACCAGAAGGAGGGATTAACCAAAAAGCTACGGCATTTAATCTTGGGAATGCCATATCTCTCGCACCTACATAAAATGGAATTAAATAATTTCCAAAAGCACCGTTTACTACAGGCACTATCCAAAGGAATATCATTATTGTTCCGTGTAAAGTTAAAACTTGGTTATAAACATCTCTTGGCATAAAATCAGACATTGGACTAGCTAGTTCAATTCTTATTGCGCTAGCTAAGGTCCCTCCTATTAAATAGAAAAGAAAACCGCAGACCAAGTATTGTATCCCAATTACTTTATGATCAAGGCTAAAACTAAAGTATCTCAGCCAGCCTTTAGGTTGAAGGCTCTCATTATTAGTTTTTTGTGGATCAATTGATATTGTCATAAATTTACCTCTGGTTTTTTATTTTTGTTAAACCATTCGTTGTAATCAGATTCTTTTTCAACAATTATGGATGCTCTCATTCCTCCATGATATGGGCCACATAATTCTGCGCAAATTATCGGATATTTTCCTACTTTTG
This sequence comes from Prochlorococcus sp. AG-347-E03, assembly GCA_003279115.1. Classification (GTDB taxonomy): domain Bacteria; phylum Cyanobacteriota; class Cyanobacteriia; order PCC-6307; family Cyanobiaceae; genus Prochlorococcus_A. The sequence continues at coordinate 7,742 of QCBG01000017.1, forward strand.
TAGGAGTGAAATTTAGAATAGTCGGTTGTCCAGGAATAATATCCTGTTTAATCCTGAACTCTGGTACCCAAAAAGCATGAATTACATCTTTGGATTCCATTTTCATTGATACTTTTTGATCAACTGGAACGTGTAGTTCTCCTGATATGAAATTGCCCTTGGGATAATTGAATAGAAATGCAAATTGCATAGCTGAAACTTCAATAGATAAATTATTTATTGCTATTTCATTATCAGAATTTTGACTTATTCCAGCCCATATTTTTTCAGTGTTAGAAGTCATCATTTCGTGGTTATGATTTAATTCTTTCATCCCTCCCATTCGATCGTAGATGTTGTAGCTGTATAAACCTATTAATAAAACAATTATTGAAGGGATAATTGTCCATACAATTTCTAAGCTTAAATTTCCCTCTAAAGCTATACCATCGCCTATCTGATCATTTCTTTTCCTAAACTTAAATAAGCTATAAATTACTGCTATTGTCATTCCAATAAAAATAATTAATCCAATGATGAAAAGAATTTTAAAAAGTTCATCATAAATTGGTGCATTAATACTTGCTTCAGCTGGGAGCAAATTTACATTAAAACCAATCCAAAAAGATATAGCAAAAACGAGGGAAATAATTAGTATTAAATAAATGTTTTTATTTAACAATTGATTTCTAAAAAATTTGTATTTATATCCTCAAGATATTCATTTTTTTTAATCCTGCATCCTTTGTTAAAAGAAAAACATTTAAATTCACAACTTCTTAAGATTTACAAAATAAAAGGCGTATTATTAGTAACTTTTTAGAGTTAATTGTCAGGGAAAAAAGATTAAATTAGAGAATTATTTTTTAAATTAAACATATTAATTTTTAATTAATGTTTGGCTTTTGAATCTAATTTATTATGCAAAATAATAGGGATTACCCATTTGATTAATAACCATTTATATAAATCAAAATATCTGACAATTTTTAAAAGGTTGGGAAGTCATAGTGTACTCGCACTCATCGCACTAATCGTAATTGGAGGTGCTACGAGAGTAATGGAGGCTGGGCTTGCCTGTCCAGATTGGCCATTATGTTATGGATCTTTTTTGCCTTTTAATCATATGAACCTAAGAGTATTTCTAGAGTGGTTCCATCGTTTAGATGCTTTTCTGGTTGGAACATTAATTCTTTTTAAATTTGCTCTTTCAATTATTTGGAAAAACGAAATTCCAAATTGGTTACCTAAAACTTATTCATTATTACTTTTTCTCGTTATTGTCCAAGGCTCTTTTGGAGCATTAACAGTAATAAATCTGCTTGATTCGTATACTGTTACGGGCCATCTTTTAATAGCTTTTCTACTTCTCATTACAACAATTTCAATAAATCAAAATTTAGAAAATGACGACATAGAAGAGCCATTAATTTGGTGGAGATTATTATTATTTTTTCCTCTTTTACTTACTCTGATCCAATCTTTTATTGGGGTAAGGCTTTCATCAACCTGGTCAGCACATATTTGCCTATCTTTTAACAAACAATGTCTAATTCTAAATACTCATAAATTATTTGCTTTTCCAATTGCTTTTTCAATTCTATTTATTATTGCCACTGCAATTTATAAGAGAAGTTTGTTTAATGAAAATTGGAAATATCTCTCAGCACTTATGTTCCTATTGTTTTCCCAAATTTCTTTGGGTGTTTTGAGTCTTAAAACAAACTTGAATGAACCTATTTTTATTATAGGTCATCAACTTAACGCCTCTTTATTTATTGCGATATTAACAACATTAATTTTTAGAAATCCTTTTACCAAAAAAGGGTTAAAACACTCCCTAAATTCTCAAATGGTTGGTATCAATTCATGAACAGTAGTAACTTAGAAAAATTGAACTATAAATCTCCAATTAGGGATGAAGTTGTACCTTCAAGAAAAAGATTATCTTTGCCGCCTTGGCTTGAAGTAGCAAAACCTAGATTAATCCCACTTTTATTAGCAACAACTTTGGGAGGAATGGCTTTAACAGAAGAATGGCCTTTGTCTTCACCAAAACTTATCTGTACTTTAGGAGGAGGCGCCTTGGCAGCAGCAGCAGCAGGAGCTCTTAATTGCTTGTGGGAAATGGAATTAGATAAAAGGATGATAAGAACTAGCAAAAGAGCTTTGCCAGCAGGAAAGTTGTCATCTGAGACTGTATTTTTAGCTGCCGTATCTTGTACTTTGGCAGCTTCGATGCTTTTAGTAAGTGGTGTAAATTATTTGGCTGCGGGTTTAACTCTTCTTGGTTTATTTAGCTACGTAATTTTATATACAGTTATTTTGAAACCTCGTACGACAAAAAATATTGTTTTCGGAGGAGTTGCCGGTGCTATTCCACCTTTAGTTGGAGCATCTGCTGCCACAGGGCATGTGGGTCTTAGTGGTTGGTGGTTGTTTGGTTTAGTAATGTTATGGACTCCAGCTCATTTTTGGGCACTTGCAATTTTGTTGAAGGATGATTACGCATCTGTTGGTATTCCTATGCTCCCTTCTGTTAAAGGATCTGTCTTTACTGCTAAAGCGATTTCTCGTTACGGATGGGCAACAGTTTTAATGAGTATTATGGGAGTCTTTGCTTTACCTGAAGGGGGTCTCTTATACGGAATTATGTTATTGCCATTTAATGGAAGACTTTTGCAATTAATAAATGAATTACAGAAATCTCCTGATGATCTTTCAAGAGCAAAGTCTCTTTTTAGGTGGTCTATTCTCTATATGTTTGGCATTTGTCTTTTGTTATTAATTTCCAGAACACAACTATCGGTAGAATTTGAGCAGCAATCTATGCAAATATTTTTATCTATAGTATCCCTGCTTAGGTATTAAATTAGATGTAAAATGTTTTTTAAGTAAATAATAAGTTTGATGAATTATATAAAAGTTAAAGGTCTCTCAAAATCTTATTCAGATATCAAGGCATTAAATAATTTATCGATGGATATTGAATCTGGCACATTATTCGGAATACTAGGCCCAAATGGTGCTGGTAAATCAACATTAATAAAAATACTCGCTACTTTAATAGAGCCCGATAGTGGAGAAGTTTTTATAAATAATATTAATCTGATACAAAGTTCAAGGAAAATTAGAGAATTAATTGGTTATGTTGCTCAGGATATTGCACTTGATAAAATATTAACTGGACGAGAACTTTTGGATTTTCAATCAGATTTATATCACATCAACAAAAACAAAAAATTTGAAAGGATAAAGAAATTAATAGATCAATTAGAAATGAATGATTGGATTGATCGTAAGTGCGGAACTTATTCAGGGGGAATGAAAAGAAGAATAGATCTTGCAGCTGGACTTTTACATTTGCCCCAAGTATTAATATTGGATGAACCTACAGTTGGTTTAGATATTGAAAGTAGAAATATTATATGGAAACTTTTGAAAGATTTGAGAAATAATGGAATGACTATTATTTTAAGCAGTCACTATCTTGATGAAATAGATAAATTGGCAGACAGATTAGTGATAATTGATGATGGAAGAGTTATAGCACAAGGGACTCCTGCAGAACTCAAAAATAAATTAGGAGGAGATAGAGTAACTCTGAAAGTAAGAGAATTTAGTAATCAGGAAGAAGCAAAAAATATATGTAAAATTTTATCTTCAATAGATGGAATTAGTCAGATTATCATAAATGAAGCTCAAGGTTTCTCGATAAATTTTGTAGCAGATAAGGAAAAAGATTTACTTACAAAGCTCAAAGTGGAATTGGCCTTCTCAAAGTTTGAAATTTTTTCTCTTACCCAAAGTCAGCCAAGTTTGGATGATGTATATCTTCAGGCAACAGGAAAAACGTTATTGGATGCTGAAATTTCTATGACGGGGAAAAGAGACCTTAAAAAAGAATCAAAGCAATCAATGCGATAAAAAAAATTTTGGTTAACTAACTATAATAAATACTAATTACTGCTAATTATGGAATTACAACAGTATAATTTATTTTTTTTATATCAAGAAACATTCGCCTTAACAAAGAGATTATTTATTCAATTAAAAAGAAGACCATCAACTCTTTTAGCTGGAATATTACAACCAATAATTTGGCTTTTTTTATTTGGGGCATTATTTTCTAAGGCTCCTGAAGGTTTTTTACCAGGAGTTGATTCTTATGGGAATTTTTTAGGAGCGGGACTTATTGTTTTTACTGCTTTTAGCGGAGCCCTAAACTCTGGTCTTCCTTTAATGTTTGATAGAGAGTTTGGATTTCTTAATAGATTACTTGTGGCTCCTTTAACCAGTAGATTATCCATAGTTTTATCTTCTTTTTTTTACATAACAATATTGAGCTTTGTTCAGAGTATTGTAATAATGGTTGTTTCATACATTTTGGGTTATGGATGGCCCAACTTATATGGATTAGGAATTGTGTTTACAACGCTTATTCTATTAGTTCTTTTTGTGACATCAATAAGTTTATGTTTAGCGTTTGTTTTGCCAGGACATATTGAATTAATAGCTCTTATTTTTGTAATAAACTTACCTCTTCTTTTTGCAAGTACAGCTTTAGCTCCTATCTCTTTCATGCCAAATTGGCTTAGGTGGTTAGCATCATTAAATCCATTAACTTTTGCGATTGAACCTATTAGGACTGCTTACACAGAAACTATGAATTTAGAATTAGTGGCTTTACATGCCCCATATGGTGACTTAACTTGTAAGAGTTGTATATCAATTTTATTTTCTTTAACAGTTTTTTCCTTGATTATCATAAGGCCTCTGTTAAATAGAAAGTTAAATTAATAAATTTATGCTTTTAAAAAATCATCTAATAGAGGTTTTTAAAAAAGCCTCTTCAGAAAATAATATTTTGCTTAAAGAAAATATTGTTCTTAAGTGGGTGCATAGATTTGGTATTGATTCTTTAAATGATTTATTAATCCATAGCTCAGCACTGAGGGAATATCAGTTTGAAGAAGAAAATCAAGAACAAAAAACTTTAATTGATGAAAATCATGAAGAAGAAAATCAAGAACAAATAACTTTAATTGATGAAAATCATGAAGAAGAAAATCAAGAACAAATTAGGCTTGAATCTTTAAAAACTTTAGAAAATTTAGAAGAAACAAACTGTGAATCAAATTACTTAAAAATTTCTAACAATAATCAAGTTTTTAATATCAAACAAGATTCTAATCAAGTAAATCAATATATTAAAACCACAAAATTACCACTACCTAATATTAAAAATTTAAGAAGATGGATAAATAAAGATAAAAAAGCTAGTTAGTTCTTTACATCATACCTGGCATACCCATGCCACCCATACCTGGCATACCCATGCCACCCATACCTGGCATACCCATACCTGGCATACCCATTCCGCCCATACCTGGCATACCCATGCCACCCATTGGATCTCCACCTGGACCTCCTGGGGCTGCAGCTTCAGGCTCTGGAATGTCAGCCATCGCAACTTCTGTTGTGAGGAGCATAGCTGCAATAGATACTGAATCTTGAAGAGCTAGTCTTATTACTTTGGTTGGATCTAATATTCCTGAATCTTTTAAATCCTCATATTTTCCTGAATTAGCATTGAAGCCTTTGTTAAGTCTTTTAATTTCAGCGACAACTACATCACCATTAAAACCAGCATTTTTTGCTATTTGTTTAGTAGGTTCCAAAAGAGCTTCTTTTAGTATATTTATCCCTGTTCTTAAATCATCTGAAGATGTTTGACTTAAATTTAGAAGTTCGTCTGATATTTCAATTAAAGTTTGTCCACCTCCAGAAACTACACCCTCTTCAATAGCAGCTTTCGTAGCATTAAGGGAATCTTCGATTCTTAACTTTTTGTACTTCATCTCTGTTTCTGTTGCAGCTCCAACTTTGATAAGTGCTACTCCTCCAGCTAATTTTGCTATCCTTTCATTGATTTTGTCCTGGTCATACTCTGAGTCTGTTATATCTACTTCTCTCTTTAATTTTTCTACTCGCGCTTTAACTAACTCTTTAGTGTCTTCGAAGGCAACAATTGTAGTTTTGTCCTTCGTGATAGTTATTTTTTTTGCTTTGCCTAAATCATTAATCGATACTTTATCAAGTGTCATCGATTTATCTTCACTAATTAACTTAGCTCCAGTAAGAATAGCAATGTCTTCAAGGGCAGCTTTTCTTCTCTCGCCAAATAACGGAGCTCTTACGGAGGCTACGTTTAACACTCCACTATTCTTATTCAAAACCAAGGTGGTTAAAGCCTCTCCTTCGATATCTTCAGCAAGAATTAGAAAAGATGAGCCTGATTTCTGAATTTCTTCAAGTATTGGCACTAGATCAACTAAAGTTGAAATTTTTTGATCAGTTATTAATATTTTAGGGTTTTCAAGTTCACAAACTTGTCTTTCTTGGTCTGTTACGAAATATGGAGAACTATAGCCTCTATCAAAAGACATTCCTTCAGTTATATCCAATTCTGTATCTAGCGATTGAGATTCCTCAACAGTTATTACACCATCGGAAGTAACAATATCCATTGCCTTCGAAATTATAGATCCAATTTCTTCATCACCTCCAGCACTAACTGTTGCAACTTTTTGGATATCAGAACCACTTAATGAAATACTTTTGGAACTTAATTTTTTTAGAACAAAAGCCAAGCCTACCTCCATACCTTTTTTTAACTCCATAGGACTGGCACCAGAAGCAATATTTTTTAATCCCTCTTGAACCATCTTCTGAGTCAAAATGGTGGCTGTTGTTGTTCCATCTCCTGCACTCTCTTTTGTCTTGGATGCAACTTGTTCTATTAATTTCGCACCTAAATTAGAAATAGGGTTCTCAATCTCAATCTCTTTTGCAACTGTGGACCCATCTCTAACTATATCTGGCGAACCAAATTTCCTCTCTATCACTACGTTTTTTGCTTTAGGCCCAATAGTAACCTTTACCGCATTAGCTACGAAATTTACACCTTTTTCTAGGGCTTCTCTTGATTCACTAGAAAAACTTAACTGTTTAGCCATGTTTACTCAATCTTTAGTCTTATTATAATCTTCCATAGAATCATTTTTAAGGGATATTTAATTAAGTGGGGAAAGCCGAATTTCTTTTAAGTAGACATACAAATTAACTCAAATAAGAGTATCTTAAAGTTATGGAAGAAACAAATAATCTTATTTTTACTCTTACCGCAATCTTCGCGATTGCTATGACATTAATATATTTTCCTTTAAGGTTTTTCTTGACATTAACAGCTAGAAGTCGAAGACTAAAACTTTTACAAAAAATTAGGAGGTTGAGAGATGAATTAGGTCAGCCTTATGAAAGTACATAACTAAATACTCATTCCCCCGTCTATACTTATTGTTTGCCCTGTAATGTAATTTCCTGCATCACTTGAAACTAAGAATGACACTAAGTTTGCAATTTGAGTACAGCTTCCTAATTTCCCTAAAGGAATAACTTTTAGAATCTCATCAGTATTAAGTCTTTCAGTCATTTCTGTTTCTATAAAACCTGGAGCTATTGCATTAACTTTTATACCTCTTGAGGCAAATTCTTTGGCGCAAGTTTTGGTAAATCCAATGACCCCAGCTTTGGCTGCAGAATAATTTGCTTGACCAGGATTACCAATTATTCCAACAACAGATGAAATATTTACGATGCTACCACTTCTTTTTTTCATCATAAATTTTGAAGCATATTTTGTACAAAGAAAAACTCCTTTTAAGTTTGTATTTAGTACATCATCCCATTGTTCCGATTTCATTCTCATCAATAGTCCATCTCTAGTAATCCCAGCATTGTTAATGAGGATATCAATGGTGCCTTTAATTTTGATTATTTCTTCAAAAGCTGAACTGACAGAATCCTCTTTTGAAACATCAAATTTTAATTTATGAGCTTTACCTCCAGAATTTTTTATTAAATTTACAACTTCTTCAGCTTTTTCATCAGAAGAAGAGTAATTAATAAAAACTTCTGCTCCTAATCGGCTTAGTTCTAAAGCAATTTCTTTACCAATCCCTCTGCTAGCTCCAGTTATTAAAGCAACTTTGCCTGATAATGAATCTGTATTGGACATTTTGAAATTTTATAATTTTTAATCGTAGTACTATTTGTGTAAAGATATTGCTTTTATTTATAATTATCTAGAAAATATTAAGTTCTTCTATTGTGCACTTTTTAATACCAGCTGCAGGGAGCGGTAGCAGAATGAAAGCTGGAAAAAATAAATTACTTATTGATTTAGATGGAGAGTCTTTGATTTATTGGACACTTAAATCTGTATTTTCTGCAATCTCAACAAATTGGGTTGGAATAATTGGGCAACCAAAAGATAAAAATTTGTTATTAAATTCAGCAAAGGATTTTGCCCATAAAGTTCATTGGATTAATGGTGGTGACACCAGACAACAGTCAGTTTTTAATGGTTTAAAAGCGTTACCAAAAGATGCTGAAAAAGTTTTAATACATGATGGTGCTAGATGTCTAATTAGTCCTGAATTGATAGACCTTTGTGCCAAGGAATTAGATGAAAATGAAGCTGTAATTTTGGCTACTAAGGTAACTGACACTATAAAGATTGTCGATAATGAAGGTTTTATTAAAGAAACACCAGATAGAAATTATTTATGGGCAGCGCAAACTCCTCAGGGCTTTTTAGTAGATAGATTAAAAAAAGCTCATAAGATGGCAATTAATAAAAACTGGAAAGTCACAGATGATGCCTCTCTATTCGAAATGCTTAATTGGAAAGTGAAGATTATTGAAGGAACTTATTCAAATATTAAAATTACATCCCCTATAGATTTGAAAATAGCAAAACTTTTTGTGAAGAATCCCTAGTTAAAAAGTTGTATGGATACTAAGAATGCCATTATCACCATTTAAGGTGGCTTCGTATCCTAAAGGAATGCAAGCATTTCCCGCTATGTGGCCTATTGGGAGGTCAAAAAGAATAGGAAAATCAAACTCTTGGAGTCTTTCAATGATGCAGTTTTTTAGTAAATCTTTCCATTCAAGGTCGCAGGAATCATTAGAAAAACTTCCGAATCCAATACCAGCAATTTCAGAAAGTGTTTTAGTCATTCTGAGGTAAGTCAACATGCGGTCAATTTTATAAATATCTTCATTAATATCTTCAAAAATTATTATTTTTCCTTTGCAATCTGGAAAGTGATTAGTACCAATTAAAAAAGTAGCAATAGTTAAGTTAGAAACGATAATTTCTCCTTTAGCTTTTCCAGCTCTTAAAGGAATTCCTCTTATGTCCTCAACATACCCCTCAAAAAGTAAATTTCTTAATCTCTCAAGACTCCACTCTGGCTCTTTGAAAAGCCCAGTAACCATTGGGCCATGAATAGAACCTATAAATCCTTGAGAGTATTTAGATAGTAATAAAGAACATGTATCTGAGAATCCAAGCATTAAACCATCCTGCCAAGAAGGTTTTTTTTCTAAAAGTCTTGCTGAACCCCAGCCTCCTTTTGCAAAAATGATTAGCTTACTATTTTGAGCTTTTTCCAGTTCTCCAAATCTAGTTAGATCATCACCTGCAAAATAACCAAATTTTTTTGATAGAGAATTATTTTCATTAATTTCCAAGCCCCAGTTTTTTAAGATTTCTATGCCTTTTTGAAAATTTTCGTCTTCATCAATAAAGGAGCCTGGAGCTAAAATATCTATAAGATCCCCTTTTTTTAATCTAAAAACCATATTTAGTATTTATGAGGCAATAATAATTCCTAATAAAAGGACTCCTCCATAAATTGATTGATTTTTGAAGTGATTCCCAATATTTTTTATTGATTGCTTTTCCTCAGGAAACACTTTTAGTATATCTCTCTGCATTAAGATTGAAGTTGTAAGCAAAATCGGCCAAAAAATAAAATCCATTTGATTAATAAATCCGCATAATGCGAGAAAACAAGAAGTTAAAAAATAACAAATTTGAATAGTTATTCTTGTATTGTTCTGGAGGCTAACAGCGGAACTATTTATTCCAATTTTGATATCATAATTTTTATCTGCTAAAGCATAAATCGTGTCAAAGCCAAAAGTCCAAAAAATTGTAGCTAGCCAGCAAAATAATAAAACAATACTATTTAAATTACCTTCATTCGCAGCCCAGGGAATTAAGACAGCAAAACCCCAGCATATGGATAAGATTAATTGAGGATATTTAAACCATCTTTTGGCAGAAGGATAAATTAAAATAATAGGTAAAGCTAAAAAAGCAAGTGAAATGGAAAGTATTCTCCCAGGCTGAGGTAGTGACAAAGTTAAAAAGAAGCTACATAAAATTAAAAAGAAAAGAATTGAATAAGCTGTTTTAAGACCGATTTTATTTGCAGCTAAAGGTCTATTTTTTGTCCTAATAACTCTTTGATCAATTTTTTTGTCCCAAATATCATTAACCACGCAGCCTAATCCACTTACTAGTAGTCCTCCCAGTATTATTCTTAGCAACATTAAAAATGTTGGATTAGCCTCTGGGGTTAAATATAAACTCCATCCAGCAGGAATAAGTAAGATCATTCTTCCAGTCGGCTTATTCCACCTTAATAATTCAAAAAAAGTACCTAATTTAATCTGTAGATTTTTATTTTGCATATGTTCTATTGTATATTTCATAACTTTAAATAATCTTACTAGGATTAAGTGATTTCTTTTATTTAATAATCAATCTTGGGTATATTTATTAATGGATTAAAGATATCTGCATCTTATAAAAAGAAATGATAAAGGAACAAGATTTAAAATATTTTCAAGAAAAGGAAATTTTAGTAGCTTCTATAGATATTGGAACTAACTCTACACATCTCTTGGTAGCAGAAATTAATGTAGAATCGAAATCATTTTCAATAAAATTTACTGATAAATCAACCACTCGTCTTGGAGAAAGAGATGAGGAGGGCAATCTTACTGATGAATCAATCCAAAGAGCATTAGTTAGTCTTAAGCGATTTAAGGAATATTGTGAAAGTAATAGAGTAAAACAAATAGTAACAGCAGCAACAAGTGCAGTTAGGGAAGCTCCAAACGGTCAAGATTTTATTAAAAGAGTGCTTGATGAAACTGATATTCAAATAGAAATGATAAGTGGTTCTGAGGAGGCCAGATTAATTTACCTTGGTGTTCTTTCTGGGATGGCTTTTGAAGATCAGTCTTTTGTAATCATAGATATAGGAGGAGGATCTACAGAATTAATACTTGCTGATAAAAAAGATGCTAGAGCTCTTACCAGTTCGAGAATTGGTGCGGTAAGACTTAAAAATGATTTTTTAAGTAAAGAGTCTATAAATTCAGAAAGATCGAGTTTTCTAACAACTTTTATTAAAGGATCTTTAGAACCATCTGTTAGAAAAATAAAGAGCAGATCTAAGGGAGATAAGAATTTATCTATGATTGCAACCAGTGGCACTGCAACTTCATTAGGCAATTTGATCTCAGATGATTTGGGAGAATCTAAACAAAAGTTGCATGGTTATAAATTTAAAAGGGAAAATTTACAAAATGTATTGGAAAAACTAATTAAATTGCCAGTTTCGGAAATTAAGAAAATACCTTCAATAAGTGAGAGGAGAGCAGAAATAATTGTTCCAGGAGCATTGATATTAAACACCGCAATGGAGATGTTGAACTTTAATGAATTAACTATAAGTGAGAGGGCTCTTAGAGAGGGTTTAGTTGTTGATTGGATGCTTCGTAAAGGGATAATAAAAAACGAGCTAAATATTCAAAGCAATATTAGAAAAACAACCATAGTTCATCAGGCTAGAAAGTTTGGCGTAGATGGTACTAGAGCTGAGAAAGTTATCGATATTGCCTTTCAAATCTACGATCAGACTAGTAATATCTTTCATAGCGATAATGACCCTAAAGCCAAAGAACTTCTCTGGGCAGCTTCTAATCTTTATAATTGTGGGAAATTCGTGAATAATGGTTCATATCACAAACACTCTTGGTACTTAATAAAAAATTGTGAGTTGTTGGGATATTCTGAAGCAGAAACAAATATTATTGCTTCAATTGCTAGATACCATCGAAAGACTCTACCCAGGAAAAGACATGAGTCTTGGCAAAATTTAATATCCAAAGAAGATAAAAAATTGGTTCTTGAAATGTCATTGATTTTGAGACTAGCAGCATCTCTTGATCAAAGACCTGACAAGGTGATCTCCTCAGTTCAAATAAAATTGAAGGGAAATATTCTTATATTTGAACTTTTACCTTTAAATAGTAACCATGATCTTCTTCTTGAAAAATGGAACTTAGGATTATGTCGTAATGTAATAAAAGAACTAAAAAATTTGGATTTAAAAGTTAATTAGTTTTTTTAATAAGTTCTTGTTTTGGAGTTTGATTCTGAGAAGAGTCTGAAAATAAATTAAAAATTAAGGTTGAGGCGATTAGTCCTAGAAGGCCTGAAATTAAAATAAATATCCAAAACCCTACTGGACTTAGATCCTTAGATTGTCTAGTTTTAACAGTTGTTTTAGCAACTTCTTCAACTATTTCTTCAATTTTTATCTCTTGCCTTTCTGTCTGGAATTCATTCATTATAAATTCTGTATCAAGTTTCAGCTTCTGTGAAATTCTACGAACCATTGCTTTGACAAATACTTTTTCAGGTAGTTCTTCTTCATTACCTTCTTCAATGGCTTTAAGTTGATGGGATCCAATTTTTAAATCGGAAGCCAATTCTTCAACAGATTGCTCTCTACTTAACCTTGCCTCTTTAATAAAATTTCCAATTCTCTTTAAGGAGGATTGTTCTCTATTGGTATTGTCTTTTGGATTAGATTTTATTTCTTTCAAAACAAATAAATTTTTACTAATTATAGTAATTAATATTTTTCTATCAACTCTAAGATTATTTATTCCTAAAGAGATGCCTATAAGATGGATTATAAAGATTAGATCTTTTTTTGAGAATTACTAATTGCTGGGCTAATTATGTAAATGGTTGTTCTGATTAGTTTTTTCTCAATAGAAAATTTTTCCATATCTTTTAATTCTATTAATGATGTCCAACCATCATCCCAAGATACTCTAAATCCAACAATCACTTTAGTCTCTGGAGGGTAAAACTCTAGTAGAGTTTCTTGAGATCTTTTCACATGCCTAGCACTTAGATAAAGACATATAGAGGAATTGTGTTTCGCAAGATCTTTCAGAGATTCTTTTTCGGGCATCCCTGTTCGCCCTCCTATCCTAGTTAAAATTATTGTTTGCGTTACATCAGGGATGGTTAGCTCAGCTTCATGATATGCTGCAGCAACTTGAAAAGCACTTACTCCAGGAACAACCTCGATTTCAATTTTTTCGTTTTTTAAAATTTCAATTTGCTCTCTAATTGCTCCAAAAAGGCAAGGGTCTCCATCATGCAACCTTACAACAGTTTTCCCTGCCTGAAATTTTTTCTATCATAATTGAGGTGATTTGCTCTAAGTTAAGTGAACTTGTTTTTATTTTTTCAGAACCTTCTTTAGAAAAATCTAAAATCTTTTCAGGAATTAGAGAATCAGTCCAAATAATGACATCTGCAATTTTTATCTTTTTTAATGCTTTTAAAGTTAATAATTCTGGATCGCCTGGACCAACACCAATAAAGGATATTTTATTATCCATTCTTTCTATTTTTTCCCACTATATGTTCTTAATCTTAAAAAAAATATTCCAATTAATCCAGAAGAAAATAGAAAAATACTTATAAATTGAGCCACTCTAATACCGCTATCACAGAAAGGCGGAAGTCCACCAATGCATAGTGGGTCAGTTCTTAAACCTTCAATCCAGAATCTACCAAAGCTGTAACTTATTAAATAAAGAAAGCTAATAAAGCCAGGCCTGAAAAAATCTGTTTTATTTTGTTTATTAAAGGTAATAATAAGGACGATGAAAATTAAAAGATTCCACAATGACTCATAGAGAAATGTAGGATGAAAAAATTCATAATTAATAAATTCCAATGGCCTATTTTGGATAGGTATAAATAATTTCCAAGGTAAATTTGTAGGCACTCCAAAGGCTTCATTATTGAAAAAATTTCCCCACCTTCCTATTGATTGTCCAAGAATAATCGAGGGTATTAGTATATCTATAAAAGTTTTTAAATTAATGTTTTTCGACTTACAGAAATAGATAATAGATATTAATCCTCCAATTAGACCTCCATGGATTGCTATGCCTCCTTCCCAAACTGCGAGAAACGAAGGTATTTGAATGATGTTATTAAATAGTTCAAAAGAAGTAAAAAAGTTCTCTCCACTATATTGCCTCCACTCAAAAATTACGTAATAAGCTCTAGCTCCAATTATTGAAGAGATTATTAATGATGGAAGTATTTCACTAATGTACTCTGGGTTAATATTTCTTGCCTTTGCTAGTTTTTTAGATACAAATAGGCCTATTAAAACTGAAACCGAAATAAGTAGTCCATACCATCTAATAGTTATAAATCCTAAATTTAAAAAAGTTTCTCCTGGAGATTGTATAAAAGCTTGAAGTATAAGCATTTAAAGAAAGTTAGATACCCTCTGCTGCTTGCACTTTTTCTACTTGTTTTTTCTTTAATACTAAAAGTATTTGAGTTAGGCCTACACCAATGAAGAATGCAATCAATCCAATAACTCTATAAGGGCTCTGAAGTACAACCTCAGCATCTAGTTGTCCAAAGCCACCAACGTTGGGATCATTAGTAAGAGGGTCACCTGCATTAATTTTGTCTTGTGCTTTTACGATAAGTTGAGGACCAACAGGTACCGCTTCGGTAGTTATCTCCCCATTATCGTTTTCTATATTGACCTTATAGCTACCATCTTCAATTGTTTCTATTGAATTTATAGTTCCTGAGGTAGAAGAAGTGAAAACTACATTATTGCTTTTGTCTCCAGTTGGGTATACCTGACCTCTACCTCTATTGCCTCCGATATGTAACGAGTATTTTCCATAGTGATATTCTTTATTAGTGGATGGATTAGGGGAAAGTACAGGGAAAACTATTTCTTTATTTGTATCGCCAGGTAAAGGTCCTACAATGATAATATTATCTTTCTCCTCACTGTAATTAGTGAAATAGACCCCTTCTGTCTCTTCTTTGATTTCTTCAGTCCATCTTTCTTGTGGAGCAAGTTTAAAGCCATCTGGCAGCATTACAACTGCACCAACTTGTAATGGGACTTCAGAACCATCAGCACCGATTTCTTTTAAGTCATTTTTGTAGGGTATTTTGACTACAGCCTTGAAAACACTGTCTGCTCCAACAGATTGTGGAACCTCTGCGATTGTAGGCATCTGTGCAAGATGACAATTTGCACAGACTATCTTTCCTGTGGCTTCTCTTGGGGATTCATAGTTTTGCTGAGCCCAAAATGG
>QCBG01000018.1 GCA_003279115.1 Prochlorococcus sp. AG-347-E03
AAATGCATCTAAAAGATTTAAGACAAAACTTAAAAAAAATGCATTTAGAAGTTACTGAAGAATTAATTTTACCTCAACCCGATGATGTGAAGAATTTGATGAATAAAATGGATCAACTTTTAAAAGTAATAGAATCAAAATAAACTATAATTTGAATAAATAGGATTCATCAAAGATTAAAAAATGAAAAGAATAAAAAACGTAACACAAATAATTTTAATTTCAATTTTTTTAAGTTCTTGTAGTTCATCAATTAATAAAGAATCTCCCGTAAATAATTTAGAAGAAAATATTAATTCGAATACTAATTCAGAAAAGAAAAGAATGGAAATAAAGTTTTCCTGCGGAGAGAATGGAATTTCAGAATACTTAGATGATGGATGGATTATCTTAAAAGAGGATTCACAAGAAAAAATTTGCACATGGAAATCAGTTCCTGCAACAAAAGATTGCAATATGGAAAAAGATAAGGGATGTAAAATAACAAAACCCGATAAAATTGGCGAAGAGAAAATTTATTTATTAGAAAAATAGCTTTATCTTATGTCACCAAAATCAAAATATCTAATTAATTTAATTTTTAAGAAACTAAAAAATTATAAAGCTAAAGAAATTATTTTAGAAGAAGAAAATTTATATAAATTCATTTCTTCACTTTTTAAAGAGAACTAAATTAAAGGAGTATTTAATTTAAACTGCTATAGTTGTCGTAATGTTTTAGATATAATTATGTATGGTTATTCTTCATTAACTATTACACTGATAATCACTTTTATTGTTAGCCTTTATTTTTTATTAAAGGTTACTTCGAATACAAATAATTAAAATAGGTTTTACATCTTTTTAGATAATTGGGTCTTCCCTTAGAAGTAGTACTGAGTGCTTATTTAAACCATCATTAATCCATTCCTTATATTCTTCTAAAACGCATTTTTTATCTGAATTATCTAAAAGATTAATTCTTTTTTTTGCGTTATTTAAAGCCACTTCAATACAGAATTCATAGTCTTTCGAGTTTTCTTGCATTTTCTTTTTTTTTTATTTTAATAAAGATTATTGCCTATTCTGTATTTTAAATAACAATATTTAGCTTTCATTTGATAAGAGTATCAATCAATACGGAACAAAATTTTATATATTTGACATAATTAAATTTTTAAATTCTCATGTCATACGAAGCAGGAAGTAAAGAATGTAGGCATTTGATAGAGGCTAAGGAAAGTCTTCTATCAGCGATGGATGCTTTAAGCAATATAAATTCCACAGATTTAATACAGATCCAAATTAAAGAAATTTACAATAAATTAGAACAGATGCATGATAATCGCAAAAAAATAGAATCAGCTACTACTAATTACTCATAATTAATTCAAATAAATTAAATTTTTTCAAAATTGGCTTTTTATCTTATTTACTCTTTTTTCTAAAAGTAACTCTAATAAGGCATCCAATTGTGCATGCACCTCCTTTGCTTCATTAATATCCGGCATCAAATCTTCTTTTATAAGCATTTGATGCATTTCTCTAAGCTCTAACCTTATATATCTAAGGTGAGAACATACTTCCTCTCTCTTAGTTGCACTCATATTTGCTTTTTATTGATTACATTATACAATATTGACTTTTTTGATATCAGAATAATTCTGGTTAAATTAAAGAGATTTTGAGACTTAACAACATATCAAAATCTTTTAATATCGCATCATATAGTATTGTATCTTTTATGAAAAAGAAAAAGTCAAGAAAAGTTCAAGCTAAATCAAATAGAAAAAATCAAGAATTAGGTCAAACAAAAAATTCTGCTAAATTAGTACTGTTTGTTTTTGGGATAGGTCCAATAATAGGCATAATAATATTTTTATATACTAAGGGATTTTTTAATTCGCCAAATATGTAATTCTTATGAATTTAAGACTAAAAAAATTATTGAAATTTTTTTAATGAAAATATTCTAAATTCTGCCATCTTTCTTGCATTTTCTGGATTAGAGACTAAAAAGGGATGGTCTGCTAAAAGTTCGAATACTTTATCTATCTTTGACCGTAAATCCTCACAATCAATATTTTTCCATTCCTCATCAAATGACATTGCAAAGCTGTCAGCATTATCATATAGCTTGTCTTTCATAAGATTTAGAGTTTAAATTAAGAAATTTTCAGAAATTGGCTCAATCTGAAAGAGTAAGTAGAAGAAGCATTGAAAACCATCCTCATTACTATTTGAGAAATAACTTTCTATGACTGTCCCTCAAAAATTATACTTTAATCTCATAATTAAAATTTACAATTAGTACTTTTAATAAAAATCTGACTTGATTTGACAGAAGTGTTACAATATCGTCATATGTAAAGATTCATGGAAAATAAAGTTAAAAGAATAGGATATCTACCGAGAAAAAGAGTACTTGAAATTATTGATGAAATATCTAAGAGCGAATCTATAAGTAGATCTAAGGTAGTTGGAATATTAGTTGAGGAGGCATTAGATGCCAGAGGAATTGCAAATTTTGGATATAGCAATATAAGTAAGTCAAATATATTCAAATCAGATAATTTTAAAGATCTTCAAAATGAAGATGCCCAATTAAAAGATGCGGAAGATGAATTTGTTGATGATAGTGGTTACACAGTTTCTTCTCACAAAACGTTAGATCGCTCAATATCTTCTGCAGATATTGAATTAGCAAATAAAATTAATATTCTTAAGGAATCTGGATTAATATAACCTGCATTGAGGAATTATTTTAATTTTTGATGCATAAGATTGGATCATTGATTATTCTTAGTCAAGAATAATATTCTTTTTAAATAATTCGAATATTAAATCCTTTCTATTATTAATTTTGTAATTAAAAAATGAAAGATATTAAATGCCCTTCATGTGGCAAAACCTTCCGAATTGATCCAAGCAGCTTTGAAGAAATACTTCTTCAAATAAAAGATGAGGAATTTAACAAACAAATAAAAGAAAGACTTCTTTTGGCTGAAGAAGATAATAAAAAAGCTTTGGAAATTTTAAAGCGCGAATTAAAAATAAAGTTAGTAGAGCAAAATAGCCTGAAAGAGTCTGAGATTCAAACTCTGGAGTCTAAATTAAAAATAGCTGAAGAAAAGAAAACAAATGCCCTGAATGATTTAAAAAACCAAGCAACAAACAAAATTAATTCACTGAATAATGAATTAAACAAGTTAAAGGATGAAATTAAAAACCAGTCCTTAATTTCAGAATTATCTTTAAAAAATAAAGTAAGTGAAGCTGTTACTAATTTAGAAAAAGAAAACTCTTCATTAACAAATTCCATTGAAAAAATGAAACTTGAACATTCAATTAATGAAAAATTAATAGAGGAAAAGTTTAAGAACAAAATTAGTGAAAGGGACCTGACTATCCAGGAGTTAAGAGAAATGAAATCTAGATTATCTACAAAGATGGTAGGGGAAACCTTAGAAATTCATTGCGAAACCCAATTTAATTTGAATCGTGCCTCTGCTTTTAAAAACTCATATTTCGAAAAGGATAATGATGCCACTTCTGGAAGTAAAGGTGACTATATATTTAGAGAATTTGATGAAAATAAAACCGAAGTCGTGTCCATAATGTTTGAGATGAAGAACGAAAGTTTAAATGGAACTAATAAAAGAAAGAACGAAGATTTTTTAAAAGAATTAGATAAAGATAGAAGGCAAAAATCTTGTGAATACGCAGTACTCGTTTCTCTGTTAGAACCAGATAGTGAACTATATAATTCAGGCATAGTGGATGTGTCTCATAGATTTCCAAAGATGTATATCATAAGACCTCAATTTTTCTTGCCGATTATTTCTCTGCTAAGAAATGCATCTATGGAAACCTTAAAATACAAAACACAAATTGATTTAATGAAACGCGAGAATTACGACATAACTAATTTTGAAAGTACTCTTGAGCAATTTAAAAATTCCGTTGGCAAAAATGTTTCACTGGCCCAAGATAGATTCAATGATGCAATTTCAGAAATTGATAAATCAATAATACATTTAAAAAAAACTAGAGAGGCTTTAATTCTCTCGAAAAAACATCTTTTATCCGCTGACAGCAAATCTCAAGACTTAACAGTAAAGAAATTAACTAGAAATAACCCAACCATGCAAAAAAAGTTTAATGATTTAAATAATTTCGAAGATGAAGTGGCCTAATTAAACAATAAATTTTGAAATTAATAATAGTTAAAATATATTTAATTTCTAATTTATAAATATATTATTAATAATAAATTCCATAGTAAATAAAATAATGTCTATCAACATCCCAATTTTCACTATTGCCAAAGATCTTAATGTCGAAAGTAATAGAATATTACTAGCCTGCAAGAAACTTGGAATAAATGCAAAAGGTGCTACAAAAAGATTAAATAAAGAAGAATTAGAAAAAATTAAAAGCTATTTTGAAACTGGTAAAAATGTATCAGATGAAGTTATTAATTTAAATAAAGTTAAATCTAAAAGCAGTTTAAAAAATATTGTAAAGAAAGAAAAGATAAACTATTTTGCAAACAGACTTATTCGTAAATCTTAAATAAAAATTATTTTTTCTAATTCCTAAAAGAATAAGCCACAGTAGAAAAAAATAATAATTTATTATAAGTAAAAATACTTAAAATGAAAGTATACCAAATTCTAAATTCTCTTGAAAAATCTTGGGAAAGAGATGATATTCTTTTAAAAATAAAGAATGGGTTAGATACAGATAAGATAGTAAATGAATTTCTATCAAACAACGAGATACAAATTAAAGAATTAAATACTTTATTAAGACCAGAAGATATGGATTTATTAAATCAAGTAGAGAAACTCTCAACTTGTGAATCTAAATTAATAAATAAGATTAAAAATTTAAATTGCTTAGAAAATAATGAAAATCATCACATAATTAATCAGAAAATTTTGCCATCTAATAGAGTTTCTCTTAACAGATTTAGTTCATTCATGATTAATTGGAGCAACAAAGTTGTAGTTATTGCTTTACTAACAATTTCAGCCATAGCTTTATCAAAACAAGCATGGGCATAATTAGCTAAATTAACTTCATTGTAAGAGATGGAGTTTTGAAAACTAACCAAGAAGATTTAATTAGATATAAAGATGGAAATCTTTATTGTGAACTTGCTGATGTTTGGATTGATCCAAGTAAGCCAGTAAAAAGAGCATTAATAACCCATGCTCATTTTGATCACTTTACATTTGGCTGTGAAGAATACCTTTCTACTAATGAGACTGCGATACTTCTAAAAGAAAGAGTTGGAGATAATATCGAAATTAAGACTTTTGATTATGGAGAAGAATTCAAAATAAATGGTATCAATATTTCTTTTCATCCTTCCGGTCACATCCTTGGATCCAGTCAAATAAGTTTTATCTTTGCCGAAGAAAAATGGCTAATTTCAGGTGACTTTAAGCTCCAAAAAGATGAGACTTGCAAAAAATATGAAATAGTAAAAACTGATTATTTAATAAGCGAATGTACTTTTGGTTTACCAATATTCAAGTGGGATGAGAC
This sequence comes from Prochlorococcus sp. AG-347-E03, assembly GCA_003279115.1. Lineage (GTDB taxonomy): Bacteria > Cyanobacteriota > Cyanobacteriia > PCC-6307 > Cyanobiaceae > Prochlorococcus_A. The sequence continues at coordinate 5,536 of QCBG01000018.1, forward strand.
TAATAAAGTAGCAAATAATATTTCAAAATGGATAATTAATTCGCCAGAAAAAACTTCTTTACTTTTCTGCTATTCACTTGGAAAAGCTCAGAGATTGTTAAACGAAATTAGTCAAACAGATTTTAAAGGTAATATTTATTCCCATAGCAGTATTTATAAAATGAACAATTGTTATAAGGAACTTGGAATTGATATTAAAAATACTATTAAAATCGAAAATAAAAAACAGTTAGATGAACTTAAAGGAAGTCTAATATTATTACCGCCATCTTTAAGTAAAGGCTCTTATCTAAAAAATTTCAAAAATATACAAACAGCCTTTGCTAGTGGATGGATGTCAATAAGAGCTTTAAGAAAAAGATCAGGCTATGACAAAGGATTCGCAATATCTGACCATGCAGATTGGGATGGGATTCTGGAAGTGATAAAAAAGTCTGAAGCAAAAAATGTATTTTTTCATCATGGAGATAGTGAAGCCTTAAGTAAATATTTAGTTTCAAAGGAATCAATAAATGTTCTTTCCTTCGGTAAATAAATATGAGTTTAAAAAAGTTTTCAGAATTATTCGGCGATCTAGATTCAATTAATAGTACAAATAATAAAATTGAAGTTTTAAAAAATTATTTTCTTTCAAATGAACCAATAGATAATTCATGGGCAATATATTTACTAACTGGAAAAAGTAATAAGAGATTTATTAGTGGGAGATATTTAAAAAATCTTTTTTCTCAAATATATGAATATCCTCAATGGTTAATTGATACATGTTACTTAAAAGTTGGAGATTCTGCTGAGGTGATAACGTTATTACTTAAAAATAAAACAACTAAAAAAAATAAAAAATTATCAAATATAAGTCTCAATGAATTACTAAGCAAAACAATACCTGAATTATCAAAACTTAATGAGGAGGAAAAAAATTTGGAAATTAAAAATATTTGGGAATCATTGCCTGAAGATAACCATCTAATTTTTAATAAAATTCTTACAGGAACTTTTAGAATAGGAGTCTCTATCGGATTAATAACAAAATCAATATCAAAACTTATTAATATTGACGAAGAAATTATTTCGCATAGATTGATGGGTTGTTTCAAGCCTTCAGTTGACTCATATGAATTTTTAATTAATAAGAATATCAATCTTGAAGAGTTAAATTCCAAACCATTCCCATTTCTTTTAGCAAATACTTTTGAAGATAAAATCTTCAAACATTCAATAAATGATTTTCAATTTGAATGGAAATACGACGGTATCAGGATTCAATTAATAAAAAGATCAGGTAATATTTCGTTATGGACAAGAGGGCAAGAATTAGTAAATGAATCTTTCCCAGAATTAGTAGAGAAAATATCATATTTAAAAGATGATTTTGTTCTTGATGGGGAATTATTAGTTTGGAATTTTAAAGACCAAATTGCCTTTGATTTTTCTTCTCTTCAAAAAAGATTAAATAGAAAATCTCCCTCTAGATCAATTCAAATAAAATATCCAATTATTTTTATTGCTTATGATCTTTTAGAGATAAATGGAAGAGATATAAGAGAAATTACATTAGAAAATAGAAGAATTAAGTTAGAAAAATATTTTTCAAAATGGCGAAATAAAACTGATAATAATATCAATGATATTTTTAGAATATGCGATTTAATCTATCCTAAAGATTGGACTGATGCTTTAACTTTGAAAGAAAAATCTCGAGAAAATAATACTGAAGGATTAATAATTAAGAAAAAGACATCTGTATACTCTTCCGGGAGAAAAAAAGGTATTTGGTGGAAATACAAAGTTGATCCAATGCAATTGGATGCTGTTCTAATTTATGCTAAGGGCGGAAGTGGTAGAAGAGCTGGTCTTTACACAGATTACAGTTTTGCATTATGGAAAGACCAAGAATTAATTAAATTTGCAAGTGCATATTCCGGTTTAACGAATATTGAGATTAAAGAGCTAGATAAATGGATAAGAAAAAATACAATAGAAAAATTTGGCCCTGTTAGATCATTGAAACCAGAAATGGTATTCGAAATATCTTTTGAGAAAATACAAACTTCAAAACGTCATAAATCAGGCATAGCTGTAAGATTTCCAAGAATAACAAAATGGAGAAAAGATAAAAAAATCAATGATGCAGATAGCTTAGAGAATGCTTATGAACTGATGAAAAAAATATCATGAAAAATATTACTAAAAATAGTAAGCAAAATAGAAATCAAATTGATTTGATTTCTAAAATTAAACAGTTTTTTTTCACAAATGGATGGGAGCCATTACCCTACCAGATCGAATCATGGGAAGCATTTTTAAATGGGGAGAATGGAATAATACAAGTTCCTACTGGATGCGGCAAAACTTATGCTGCATTAATGGGACCTTTATCACAGATAGAAAATCCCAAAAATAATAAAAGTGTAAATATATTATTAATAACACCTTTAAAAGCGCTAAGTAGAGACTTAAAAAATTCCATACAATTAGCAGCTTTACATTTTAATAAAGAAATTACTGTTGAAATTAGGAATGGAGATACCACCTCATATGAAAAGAGAAAGCAATTAAATAAACCACCTAATATTCTTATAACCACTCCAGAGTCTCTATCTCTTTTACTTTCAAATAAAGAATCTAATAATCTGTTTAAGGAGTTGTCATCAATAATTATTGATGAATGGCATGAATTGATGGGCAGTAAAAGAGGAAACCAATGCGAATTATCTTTAAGTTGGCTAAGAGGTAATATAAAAAATTTACAAATTTGGGCAATGTCTGCAACCATAGGAAATATTGAAGAAGCGGCAAGAGCAATAGTTGGTATGAGGGCTATTAAGCCCAAAATAATAAGTACGAATATTCAAAAAGAGATCGAAATTATAAGTGTTTTACCAGAGGAGGAAACGACTTTTCCATGGAGTGGCCATCTTGGAATCAGAAGTCATTCTTCACTTTTAAAAATCCTAGATAAAAATAAAAGCACCTTATTATTCACCAATACAAGAAATCAAGCTGAAAGATGGTATCAATGTCTTAAATTTTTTCTCCCAGAGATGGAAGACAAAATTGCACTTCATCACGGCTCCCTTGATAAAGAAGATAGAAAAAGAGTTGAGGAAGGGGTTAAAGACGGATTAATAAAATGGGTAGTATGCACCAGCTCATTAGATTTGGGCGTTGACTTCCAACCTGTAGATCAAATAGTACAAATTGGCAGTGCCAAGAATTTAGCCAGACTTATCCAAAGAGCAGGAAGAAGTGCTCATAGGCCAGGCGGAAAATCAAAAATAATTTTTATGCCTACTAATTCTTTAGAGTTGCTAGAGATTAGTGCAATGAGAAGAATAATAAAAAGTGGTATATCTGAAGAAATTAGACTTCCTGAATTATCCTATGACGTGCTACTTCAACATCTAATAACTCTAGCCTGTGGAAACGGCTTTGAACCGACAATTGAGAAAGAAAGAATTAAAAATTGCTGGAGTTATAGAAACTTAAAAGATCAAGATTGGAATTGGTGTCTTGACTTTTTAGAATATGGAGGAAAATGTCTTAAAGCATACCCTAAATATAAAAAGATAGTTAAAGAAGAATCACAAAATAATAATGAACACTTTAAATATTTTGTAAAAGACAAATCTTTAATAAGAATGCATAAGTTCAATATTGGGACGATTACAAGTGACAAATTTGTCAATGTTAAATATGTGAAAGGTAAATCGCTAGGTAATTTAGAAGAGAATTTTGCTTCAAAATTAAATTCAGGAGATACTTTTTACTTCGCCGGGAAAATGCTTCAATTTATAAGAATAAGAGATATGGTTTTATACGTTAAAAAATCAACAAAAAAAAGTTCTCTAATTCCTGCATGGGTTGGAGGTCAAATGGCAATTTCTGATCTACTTTGTGAAAGTTTGAGAAAAGAAATAGACTTCTGCAATGAATTAAAAAATTATGATTACTTAAATCCTGAATTAAATTCATTACGACCAATATTGGAGAAACAAAAGGTTCTTTCAAATATTCCAAAAAAAGACGAATTCCTTATGGAGATATATAAAACCAAGGATTTATCAAATCTTTTTGTTTTTACACTTGATGGCAAATTTGTAAATGAAGGAATTGCATTTCTATGGGCTTTAAGATTGGCAAAAGTAAAACAATCTACATTTAGTATTACTGCTAATGATTTTGGATTCAGCTTAACCACCTCAGAAGATTATGATTTTTCCATAATAAAAAAAGAAGTAGATTACTTTCTGGACAACAAAAAATTAGAAGAAGATCTAGAAAATGCAATTAATTTTTCAGAATTAACTAAACGCAGATTTAAAAATATTGCCCAAATAAGTGGACTAGTAAATCAAAATAATCCAACCAAATCAAAAACCTCTTCTCAACTTCAAATAAGTTCAAGTCTTTTCTACGATGTCTTTACTAAATATGAAAAAGGCCATCTTTTGATAAGACAATCGCATCAAGAAGTAAAAGATTACCATTTAGAAAATAAAAGAATATCTAGATCATTAGAAAGATTAAAAGAATTAAAAATCATTCTAAACGAAATAAAATCGCCGACCCCTTTTGCTTTTCCTTTATTAGTTGAGAGACTTAAAAATACTTTAAGTAATGAGCCAATAGAAAAAAGAGTAGAAAAACTTATAAAAAAATATAGTGATTAAATGAAAAAAAGTTCTTATAAATTTTATTGGAAAGATACATTACTAGAGATGCTTCCTTCAAGAGCGTTATTTCTGGAAGAAACAAAAGAATTGTTAATATGCGATGTTCATCTTGGGAAAGCTGAGTATTTTCAGCAAAATGGTATACCTCTTACTAATAATTCAGATGAAAATAATTTCTCAAGAATAAAAAAGATAGTAAAAAAATATAGTCCTGAAAAGTTAATAATTTTAGGAGATTTATTCCACAGTAAATTTTCAATAGATAAAACTCTTCAAAAAAAAGTCGAGGATCTACCTGAACTACTAAAAACAAATATTGAACTTGTCCTTGGCAATCATGATGTAGGTTGTGATATTAAAAGTTTAAAAATTTTTAATACTAGAAAAACAAAAAATATTATTTTCAGCCATGAACCAGTTAATTTAGAAAATAATAAAACCCTTAATATTTGTGGACATTATCATCCAAAACTCTATTTAAAAAGCAAAGGAGATAAATTATCCTTTAGATGTTTTGCAATGGATGAGAATAAAAATACTTTATTTTTGCCTGCATTTGGAGACTTAACAGGAGGGTATCCTTGTAAAAAGTCTTTTAGAAAATGGGCAATTATTTCTGAGGAAGAAATTATCGAAATAAAATCTTGTGTAAAAAATCCTATAGAATTGAATTAATTTTCATTTTAGGTACATCATTTTATACTTAAAAGTCTTATTAAATATTTTCATCACTTAGATTATTGAGAAATTGTTTTACTAAATTAAGAACACTCAAACTTAGCAATAAAAAAATTAATGCCCCTTTCTTTAGCGGAGAATACACGTTATAAAAAAAATAAACGCATTTTTTAGAAATGAAAACATTAATAGTCTTAATTTTATTTCCATTTCTTAGTTTTACTTTTGGAACAAAAGCCAATGAGAATTTTTCCGTTGAAATAGAGGCACTTACCCTTGTAATGGAGCAATATGAAGAACATACTGAGACTGGAACTGATATTGATTTAGATATAGAAGAAAAAAAATCAAGTTTTATGGCTCTTAAGCAAGATGAATGTAATGCTACAGTTGAAGTTACAGAAAAAACAGGAATAGAGGTTGTAAATACTGAATTTTTCGACGTAAATGTCTGTTCGAAAGAAATCTATAAAGTAATCAACTAAATAAGCAGATTATAAAAATATAATAAAAACAAACAAATTAAAGAGGTCTTTTACTTAAAGAAGGTAAGACCTCGAGACCTAACAGAAAACTTTGGAACGGGTTCTGCATACTCCAATTCATAACTACAATGAATTTGTATAGGTGTAATTAAAATTACAAAAACTAAAATTATTTTTTAAATAATTATTTCTTCTTTGATAATGTTTGTGATTCTTCCCTGGACATTAAAGCTTCAATTTGAGCAAGAACTTTCTGAAGTTCCTCTGTTTTTGTAAGAGATGCTTCTGCTACCTCTCTTAATTTTTCTAACTGTTCTTTAGTTTTATCCATGATAAATAAATTAGAAATTAACCATCTTTAAAAATGGTTTAAATACAGATTTTTCACTCACACACAGATTCATAATCTCTCTTTTTTTCAGAAAGTCAAATAAATATCCAATTCTCAATGATTTGTGAGGACTTCCTATTAATTCTTTGTTTTTTACTAAAACCATAAGATTACCTGAAATAGAAATACTTTTAAATTATGAAGTAAATACAGGTAAACCAATTGTTGCAGTTGTTATTAGAGCCCCTGCAAAAATCAAGAAAGGTAGAAAAGGGTAATTTTTCAAAGATAAACTTACTAATTCGAAATAACTATATAGGTATTTATACTGTTTGTCTACCCCTACGCATTCTTAAAAGTAAAAATTATTCTTTTAAAAAGTAAAAATTTAACATCAACCAAATTTACCTGATATGTATTCTTGAGTGATTTTTTCTTTTGGAGAGTTAAAAATTTTCTTTGTCGAATTAAATTCTGCAAGGTAACCAACCTTTCCTCCATCACCATCTTCATACTCAATTGCATTGAAAAATGCAGTCATATCACTAACTCTCAAAGCCTGTTGCATATTATGAGTAACGATTATTATTGTGTAATTCTTCTTAAGTTCATGCATAGTCTCTTCTATTTTCAAAGTAGAGATTGGATCTAAAGCTGAGCATGGCTCATCCATGAGAATTATTTCGGGTTCAATCGCAATGGTTCTTGCTATACATAGTCTTTGTTGTTGTCCGCCTGATAAAGAGTAACCACTGTCATTTAATTTATCCTTACATTCATCCCACAAGGCAGCTTTTCTTAGTGAACTTTCGACCAGTTCATCCATATCTCCTGTAAAGCCATTAATTCTTGCCCCAAATGCAATATTTTCATAGATAGATTTAGGAAAAGGATTAGGTTGTTGAAAAACCATTCCAATTCTTCTTCTGACTTCAACTGGATCTACTCTTTTATCGTAAATATTAGTTCCATCAAAGAGGACAGTTCCTTTTAACGAACAATTAGGAATCAAATCGTTCATCCTATTTAATGATCTAAGAACAGTTGATTTACCACAACCTGAAGGGCCAATAAGGGAGGTTATATTTCCTTTTTTAAAATTACAAAAAACATTTCTTACAGCTTCAAAAGTTCCATAGCTAATAGAGACATTCTCTAGAGATAAAATGATATTCTTTAGTGTTTTTTTATTAGTTTTAATCATTTATACTCTCTTAGTTTTCTCAGTAAAAGCGGCTAATATCCTTGAAAATATATTTACTGATAGTATCGACAAAACAAGAATAAAGGAAGCTGCCCAGGCTAATTTGTTTTGAGCATCATAAGGTTCAAGAGCAAAATTGTATATCAAAACAGCCAAAGAACCCATCTCATAAAACAAGTCTCCAAAGCCAGTTATGTAGTAGTAAGAGAATAAAGCCGTAAATATCAAAGGTGCTGTTTCACCTGCAGCTCTTGCGATTCCAAGTACAACGCCAGTAGCAATAGACCTAAAGGCAGAGGGCAAAGTAACTTTCAATATGGTGGTATACATACTTGCTCCAACACCAAGAGAGGCATATCTCAATTCATTTGGCACTAACTTTAAACCTTCATCAGTCGTTTTTATCACAGTAGGCAACATCAATATTGAGAGCGCCATTCCTCCAGCCAAACCACTGTACATACTTCCAAATAAGATCTTTGTAGAAACTATTAAGGCATAAATAAATACACCTGCAATTATTGAAGGAACTCCAGCTAAAACATTTACCCCAAATCTAATAAACCTTGAAAAAGCACCCCCTTTTGAATATTCAGCTAAATATATTCCACCGCCAACACCTACTGGTATTGCAATAATTGAAGCAATGGTAGTTATTATTAATGTCCCGATCAAAGCAGGATTAATACCACCTGCATCTAAATCATCTCCAGGTGGATTTGGTTCTAAAGTAAATAGTTCTGGTGTAATTTGAGATCCACCTTTAATAAGAATATAAGTAACCAGAAAAATCAAAGGAAGTATTGCTATCAATGCACAAATTACTGATAAAGAAGTAAAGAATTTATCTCCTATATTCCTTGATAATCTTTTCTGGTAATAGAGTGAATTCATAATTATCTAATATTTGAGACTAAATTTTTTAACTAGCCATTGAGCAAAGATATTGACCACTAAAGATAGGATCATCAGTACAAAAGCGGCATAAAAAAGTGATGAAACCTGACTTCCATCAGCTTCACCAAACTGGTTTGCAAGCATGGAGGAAATGGTATATCCAGGAGATAATAGAGACCAACTAAATGCATTGGAATTACCAATAATCATTGTGACAGCCATTGTTTCTCCCATTGCCCTACCTAAAGCCAATAGGACTCCTGCCATGATTCCTGATAAAGCTGCTGGCAAGATTACTGAAAATATTGTTTTCCATCTACTTGCTCCAATTCCATAGGCTGCATTTCTTAACTTTTTAGGTACCTGATTAAGTGAATCTCTTGCAATGGAGGTAACTATTGGCAAAAGCATTACTACTAAAATTAATATTGCCAACAAGGAATTTCTACCTGTGGGTTCTGTACTGAATAAAGGTATCCAACCAAAGAAATTATGTAAAAAGACAAAAAAGGCTCTAAAAAAAGGTTCCATCACAAATATTGCCCAAAGTCCCAATACAACTGATGGAATAGCCGCTAATAATTCAACAAAAGAACCTATTATTTCTCTAAAAACTTTCGGCACAAAGTCTTCGGTAATAAATATTGCAGTTCCAACCCCTAAAGGGATAGTTATTAATAACGAAAGAAATGAGGTTACCAAAGTCCCATATATTGCGGTAAAAGCTCCGTATTCATCTTTTACAGGATTCCATTCAGAGGTTACTAAGAACTTCAAGCCATACCTTGAAAAGGATTCAAATGACTGAAAAAAGACTACTAAAATAATTCCTAAAAGTATTATTGCTACAAAACTAGAAAAGACTAGAGCAGTATTCTTGAAGATAATATCTATATTTTTTTCGATACCGAATCTTTTACGATTCTTGAAAAGAGTTAATTTCTCTTCCATTAAAAAAAGAATATCTCTATAAATCTACTACTAAATGTTGTAAAAGACTTTAAGAGAGGTTAAAGGTATATGAAAGTCATGATAATTTGACATCTATTAAAAAAATTTAATTACCTATTTTTTCAACGGCAGCTCTAGATTTCAAAAGGATATTCCCTTTTAAGGGGATAAATCCAAGGGATGAAGCCTTATCTTGATACTCATCACTTAACAATGTATTAAAGGCTTGTTTGATTGCTTTAGTATTTCTACCATTACCTTTTTCGTAAGCAAGTATCCATGTCAACGAAGCGATAGGGTACGCTCCTTTTGCTGTTGGGTTAGGATTTTTACCCGCAAGATTTTCATCTAAAGTAATACCATTAAGAGCCTTAGCTCCTGCTTCTGCGGATGGTTTTAGAAACTCCCCTGAAAGATTTTGAAGTGCAGCTGCCTTAACATTACCTTTAATATATGACTGGTTTACATAACCAATTGCACCTGGAGTGTTTTGAATTACACCTGCAACACCAGAATTACCTTTTGCTCCAACGCCTGCTGGCCACTTAACTGATTTACCAGTTCCTAAATTCCATATTGGTGAAAATGCTTCCATAGAGTTTGTGAAAGCCTTAGTAGTTCCTGAACCATCAGAACGATGTGTCCAAGTCAACTTTCCTGATTTACAGCCTAATTCTTTCCAGTTTTTAATCATACCCATTGCAATTCGTACTGCTTGCTCTTGAGTAAGTTTCAAATCGCAATCATAGTTATAACCAAAAGCAATAGTTCCTCCAACCATAGGAATCTGTACTAAACCTCTTGATACCTTTGCTATATCTTTAGTCTTCATAGGATCATCAGAAGCACCAAAATTTACAGTTTCATCTATAAATGCTTTTCTGCCAGACCCAGAACCAACTGCTTGGTAATTAACCCTTGGTCCACCTGATTTGGCTAAGTCAAAAAACCACCTAGTATAAATTTTTGAAGGAAATGTAGCACCTGCTCCGCTCAATCTTTTTGAAGCAATCGCTTCTTGAGAGAGAAATAATGAGATAGCAGAAGAAAAAATAAGGACTTTTTTGAAAATGCCCACTTTGTAATTAGAAATAAGTCTGTATAATACAAATTACAGCCAATAGGTAATTTAAAAATTTAATGATATATAAATCAAATTATTTTGATATAAAAAATTATTATTTATATTGGCATTTAGAGCTCAGCTAGAAATTAAAATTTTCAATTAAATATCAACTCTTTATTTAGAATTTAATTTTTGTTTTTACTCTATTTTTATTTTGAGATTTGAATTCAAAAATTCCTGTATCAGTAAATATGGTTAACTCATCTCCAGATGTTTCTTCAATTGCAATTTCTTCAGACTCAAAATTTTTTACATATACATTACCAATAAGTTTTAGAGATTTATCATCCTTGTCAAAAGTAAGCTTGTCAGAATAAGCCTCAAAATTACCACCATTACTCTTAATGACTACATTCCCCTTAGCCTCTAAATCTCCTTCTAAAGTATTTATTTGAGAATCAGATGTAATTGTGTAATTAGTTAATTCCTCAGCAAAAGAAAACTCAGCTAATAAAAATAAAAACGATGCAAGAAGTACTCTTTTCATTTACTCCCAATCCTTTTCTGCATTTTGAATAATCCATTGTGCAAGAACCTTATCCTCTCCATCCTTTAATTTATTTTTATAACCTTTCATAAAACCAATCCCATCATTAGCAATTATTTTTATTGAAGTTACATCTGCTATACCTCTTTTTTCGAGGTCAGAAAGTTTTAATGATTTAGATCCTTTAAGAACGACTGATCCACCTCTTACATGACAGCCTGCACAAACATTTCTAAAAATTGTTTCTCCATCTCTAATCTCAGAAGCCATTAGATATCTATTTTGCAAAGAGGTTTGAAAAATAATTATTATAGTTATTACAGGAATTACAAATAGAAATTTAAATAATTTCATTTCATTCAATTTATATACCTATAACTAATTTAACCTTTAATTCTTACACAAGATATATCTATTTTAGGAGCTCTACTGCTACAACAAGATTACCCAACAAACCATTCAAAATATTTAGTTGTTCTTTACTACCAAATGCAATTAATACCTGACCTGGCTGAAGTAAAAAATCACCTCCTGGATTAGTTATTAATTTTTCATCTTCTTTTATTGCCAATATTTTAGCTCCGCTCTTCTTACCTATTCCAAGCTCTAAGAGAGTTATCTTTTCTGCAGTTTCAAAAAGACTAATATCATTACTCAGTTCAAATTCTTCAATTTCACATTCACTTCCTGCAAGCAGATCAAGAAAATCAATAGCAATTGGTCTTAAAGCCATTGATGCCATAGCTCTTCCCGCTGCTATGTAAGGACTAACAACAATACTTGCTCCAGCTAATCTCAATTTGCTAGCAGCCTCCTCTGTTCCAGCTCTTGCTATTACTCTTATAGAACTTCTTATCCCTTTAGCACTTAGAACAACATATAAATTTGCAGCATCATTGGGTAAGGTAACAACCAAACTTTTGCATTTATCTAATCCAGCTAGTTTTAAGGTTTCATCAAGTGTTGCATCAGCACAAAGAACTTCTAATCCATTATCTTCTGCAATCTTTTTTCTATCTTCATCGCTCTCAACTACAATAATTGGAATATTTTGCGTTTTGATTTGGTTAGATATTTCCTGACCTACTCTCCCATATCCGCACAAAATTACATGATTTTCCATTTTTCTAAGAAGTCTTTTAAAACGTAATTCGTTTACTCTTTGAAAATAGCCGGATTCGAATAATCTAACAGCTTTTTGAAAGGTAAATTGAATAAAGATCAATCCGCCAACGATTACTAAAACAGTAACTATTCTGCCTTCAGGACTTAAAGGTTGAACTTCTCCAAAACCAATAGTGGTAATAGTGATCAAAACCATCCATAAGCAATCACTCCATTCCCATCCCTCTGTTACTCGATAGCCAATTGCACCTAAAAAAAACAGAAAGAATAAAGAATATATAAGACCAAACCAAGGCCTTAAATAGTCTTTAATAAAATAGAACTCAAATAATCTAAGCTTCATATCCCTTATTATCGTAAACTATTCAAAAATTTCAAAAAAATTTTCTATTATGTTCCTAAAACTATTTATTTGTTTAAGTGAAATATATATTAAGTAGGATAATAATATTTATTTTCGTGGCTGTGTGCATTAAACAAATGATTACTGTTTCAGGTATTTTTTAAAGCTTCATTAAAAATTAATTCAAGGTTTTACTTCCACTGATTCAATAAGAAAATCAGAAGCTGCTTTTAACCAATCAGCAACTGTAAGACGAAGGTCAGGTTGAGAATATACAAGTGCGACAATAATTCCAACTAAGATTATCTTTACCATGGCATTTCAAATATTCTTATGAATTAAAGCACACCTATTTAGTAAAAAGAACCTTAAATTTATAAAAAATAGATTAATTAAAATTTTTCTAATTGATTAAACAAGTATTCCACTCTTCTAAGATTTACACCTAAATCAGATTGCCCTAATCTTGCTGCAGATCTTATCTGAATAATTCCTTTAGATCTATCTACATAACTTCTTACATCAAGCTTTAAAATTTCAAGGTCATCTGGAAATCTAAAAATCAAGCTCCTACAAACACCTCTCCAATAATTTCTACCACTTTCAATAACTTCTGTACGAGGTAACCCTTCTGCCAGAGAAACAAGTTGAATAAACTTTTGATCAACATTTATTAGTTTCTTTTCTATTAAGACACTATTTAATGGATTAGTTATTGGAGCAAGACCTTGGATGGAAGAAACCATATTTTTTAAGAACGATGTAGATGTTCTAACCGATTTCATATATAAAGTGAGAGAAAAAAGTAAATAATTTCCCGATAAAAGTGATCTTTTTATAGAGATTCCTTATTTTGTGATCAAAATTCTAAAATTTGAGGTTTTTTATTGTTTTTTTTGATAAAGATGGTTGCCTACTTTGTTTACTATTTAGTTTCTTAACCCATAAAAAAACTCCAACAAACAAAAAAATTTCAACAATAATTCCAACTTTTATTAGACTCATTTTTTATCCTCTTTTTTCTTGTTGGTGCCCTCTATGTATGGCACAAGGATATTTAATAACCACTTTTTAAATGAACTTAAAGGTTTCATAATCTATTTACTTGCCTTTTCTCCACATACTCCTCCCTTTAATGAGATCCTCTATATTTGGCCAAGCTGCTATTAACTCTTTAAGTGCTTTTCTATTAGGAGTATAAAAAACACAAGACAATGCACTTATGACATAAAGTATGAACCACAACTTACTTTCTGAATAAGCTAAAAACAAAGAGAAAAGAAAACTTCCAATAAAGAAAAAGAAAAATATCCTATTTAGTATTTCTAAAGGTGTTCTTTTAAGTCTGTAAAATTTAGTCTTTTTTGTGTCTAGTTGAGTATCTTTCAGAAATTTACTTTCGTAGGAATTAATTATTTCTTCTTCTAGAACTTTTTCATACTCTAAATTATCAATTGGATCGCTTTGATCCTTTTTATTTATCATTTGTATCTATGCAGTAAAAATATGGTAACTAATTTAAGGTATTTTAAAAAGTATCAAATTTTATCTGATAACTGAAGCTATACGAACAGATCATGGTTTTGAAAATACTTCAAGATTGTCTTATTTATAAAAGATAAATTAGTCAAAATATTCTTTTTAATTTTCCCAAATCTTTCGGTCATTTAAAACAATTACTTCTATAAACTTCATAGCATTAATTAAATTGGGAGGCAATATCTAAATCTAGAGTTAAAATAGTTTAGAGATTTTAAAAATAATCTATATGCAAAGGTATTTGATTTCCTACGAATTTACAGATGGTGAGGATCAAGAAGAAGGGGCAGAAATGCTAATAAATTGGTACGAATCAGGTGGGCCCCAAAACCGACCTGAAAACTACGAGGTACATTCTTGGATTTTTATGGTTCAAAATGGAATCGGACATTCTGTAGTGAGTGCCGATTCCCTTGAGACAATTTGGAAGCAATGGCATCCCTGGAGAAGGTTGATGGATATCAGTATTCAGCCTTGTATGGATCTTGATGAGACAGTCGGATTATTCAAAAAACAAAAAATGAATACACGGATTGTCTAGAAGTATCTCTAAATCCACCATATAAATTTCTTTTTAGTAGCACCCAATACTACACACATATATACCTGCGTTAAAAAGGATAAGATTAATTTTCCATGATGAATGATTCTTATCACATTTACTTCAAAGGAGAAATTCTTTTCAAGAATTTAAGTAAAGATGAATTTGAATTTGTTTGGGGAAAACTTTATACATCATATATAAATGCCCTAAATAAAGAGCTAACCTACGAATTAATTAGCGAAAACAATTTTATGGAGCCGGCCTTTAACCTTGAGCCTTCTTATTAAGTAAAAAAGAGCTAAACCTATGAATAAAACAAGAAAAGTTGTTTCTCTTTTATTTTGAGATACTCTTTTTCCTCTTTAGTTATATCTAAACCAATTTTATTAGCCTCAATTTCGACATTTGAACTATAAATTTCATTGTTTTGGTTTCTTTTAAATAGAGCAGCAATACCAATATCTGTTATGAACCAAATAAAGTGATCAGTTTCTCCAATTGGCTCCTCTTTTAAAGAGTCGATAATCAAATCACTTGTCGAATCCATTTAATTTTTTTTTTGTGAGAGACTTTTAATTGCCCCCATTGCAATACCTTACCGCCTCTGAATTAGTACCACCATCTTCAATAATTTCGGCAACACATTTATTAAAAAGTTTAGACTCTTTTTTTACTGAACAGAATCCAAAAGCAATCGCAGCTAAAGCTATTGCAGATACGAAACTAGAACCAAGTTGTATAAAACCATAGGCAAACATAATTTTTTTCTTTCTAGAACAATTTTTTGGATCCTTTTTTTCTTCTGTCATTTTAATTATTTAGATTCAATTAAACTTATTCGATTAATTTTAGGTTTGAGAAATATTTTCATAGAGAAAACCGAATCAAGACTTAATTTCAACAGATGAGACAAATTTTCAAAAATTCAAGTTTCCTTTTATTTTTCTTAACTTTATTTGTCAATTTGATACATCAATCAAAAATAAATTTTTTTATTTTTTCTCAATACTAGTTTCTAGATAAAATCCTTTTCATAAATATAAAAGTAATGATCCCACAGTTATAACAATAGATTATGGTGCATCTTAAACTATATTTAAACTTTTCTTGATGAAGTATTAATACTTAAAAATTATTCCAGAAAAGCTTGTTTTGAACATGCTCCCCGAGAGTTATCCACTTTTTTTGTGTTTTTCAACAGGGTTTTCCACAATATGTTGATTAAATTAAATCTTCTATGTGCAAAATAAAATATTTTCTTTTTTTATAAAAATATATCCACATTTTTTTTTTGGGATCACTAGGATCCAGGTTGCCTTTAATCAAATTTAAGTTCAAATTTCATGAATCTAAAAGTGACCAAAAAGAATTTTACTCCTGAAATAAAAAAAGAACTGAAAAAATCCAAGCTCAAAGTCCTAACTAATGAAAATGATTTTTTAGTAAAAAACCTAAAAAAAGCTGGATGATTTATTTAGCTTTAAATTATTTTCATAAATAATAAATTTTCTAGACTCTCTATCCAAGACAAAATCATATTACCTAAACGATCACACAAAAAACCTTTTATTTTTTCAAATATAAAATTTCTATTAAATATACAATTTAATACTTTTGAGAATAAACATATAGAACAAATACTAGTTATATTATTGAAATCTCAGCAAGAGATCAGATTAGAAATATTAAAGGAAGATTCAAAGTTTTTAATTATTTAAACATCTAGTTTTCCCTATATTTGCATCATCGCTTTTATAAAAGATGAATACTCAAGAACTTAAAGTAAACTACAAAAAGCTCTTAAACAAAGCTGCAAAAGCAAACGGACGTAAAGAAACAATTTCTTACCTAAATCGTGCTGCTAAAATCAAATCAAAACTTTATTCAAATACTAAAGTAAATTGCTTTAGATGTAATGGAGCAGGTTTTCTAAGAATTTCTTTAGATGAGACTAAAACGTGTTTATCTTGCTACGGGAAAGGCTTTTTAATCAAAGAAATACAAAAGGTTTAAACAAATTTAATTATTAATGAAAGATCTCGTTCAAGCTCACAAAAAATTGATTAAAACAGTCAAAGAACAAATGGGATTTTCAGATTACGGCATGTATTGGCTAGCTTTTTTAGAAGGGGGATTAACTGTTTGGCTGCTAGATAGAATTTTTTTTCACTGGTTAAAGTTTTAATTTAGATTTTAAGAAAAATAATTCTATAGATATTAAATAAATTAATTTATCGAAAACATTTAAAAAGTTGTAGCATAGTAAAAAACAAATATGCAATTACTGGGATTAATTCTTCTACTAGCTAGTAGCTGGTACTTATGGAAATTAACATCAAACTTTCTTGATGAACCTACAAAAA
>QCBG01000019.1 GCA_003279115.1 Prochlorococcus sp. AG-347-E03
TAATCTTATTAATACTTTTCCTTAGCACTTGCTTCTGAAGCAAAATTACTTTTTTCATAGTGATGGTTGAAGTAATTAATCAATTTATTGGAGGTAATTTATCAAATTTTTTAAATTAGATTTAACATAATGAGTGAAATTATTAAATTAAGTAGATCTACTGTCGAAAAATATCTTAGTTGTCCTAGATGTTGTGTACTCGATAAAAAGTATCAAATAAAACCACCATCGTTACCATTTACTCTAAATATCGCTGTGGATAATTTATGTAAAAATGAATTTGATCATTACAGAAGAATTCAGGAGCCACACCCTTTATTTATTGAAAATGATATTGATGCTGTTCCTTTCAAACACAAAGATTTAGAACGCTGGAGAAGTAATTTTCAAGGAATCAGATATAAATCGATTGAGCATAATTATGATTTTGGCGGGGCTGTTGATGATGTTTGGCAGAAAAAAAATGGCGATCTTATTATCGTTGATGTAAAAGCAACATCAAGAAATAATTTTGATTGGTCTGAGACTTATGATAAATACGAATATGCAAAAGCTTATAAAAGACAATTGGAAATGTACCAATGGTTATTTGAGAAAAATGGTTTTCAAGTTGCTAAGGAAGCTTATCTTTTATATTTTAATGGAAAGAAAAATGAAGAGTTTTTTAATAATCAATTAAATTTTGATGTAAATCTAATTCGATTAGACTGCTCTACTTCATGGGTAGAGCGCAAGGTAATTGATACAGTCAATTTATTACGTTCGGAAACTTTCCCAAAACCTTCATTAAGTTGTGAATATTGTAATTATTTAAAAAAACGCTGGCAATTATCAATAACTTAATACTAATAGAAAATTTTTTTGATATTTCTGGAAAATTAATAAATAAAAGATAATCTTGTATTAGGTTCTTAATTTTGACTTTTGATAAATTTGAAAAACTCTGACAAAAAGATAACTAATCATCTTCAACAAGATGTAGTAAAAATATCTGGTAAAACAATTTTCATTAATCCTTTTTTGTATTGGCGGAGGTTCGACGAGAATACGAATAGATGGCTTAGAGAACCTGGTCAAATGTCAGAGGATCAAATTCATCCAAATAGGAATCGTTTTTATCCAGAAATAGAGTGGTCTGATTTAAGTCATGAGCAAAAATTAATCAAAGATGCAACTGTTGAAATGTTTTTGAAAACTCTTGAATTGATTAGTACTTTTCATCCTTATCTTAGTTCAGGACAGTTATTAGAAGTTGAGAGAAAAATGGCAATCATAAAAAAGATACCTTTCGAAAAGTGGGTTACAAAATCTTTTGCTAAAAAAGCGAGATTATTAGAAAATGAAAAACGAAAATTTCAAAGAGAAAGGTTTTTTAGTAGCTGGAAGGAATGGTTTAGTCTTGAAAATACTCAGCAAGCTTTTTTACCATTAATCGTAACGATATTCATCTCATCATTCGTTGGATGGTCTTTAGGAATATCTAAAAATAGTTGTAATCCTTACTTTGAACAAAACCTAGAACAGTTGAATTAATCTGTTTATAATTTTTTATGATTGTACTTAATATTTTTTTGAAAAAATAAATTTTTTATTTAACATTGGAATATATAAATACTGAAATTAAAATTAAAAGTTTATGAATGAAGAATTTACTACTTATGATCTAGAGAATGATGATTATCTCCTAAATACTGAGGAAGATGATTATAAAAATTTAATGATTAGACTGAAAGATATAAGTAAAAGTATTTCCCTAATAGAAAAAAAATATTTAGATAAATTTTAAATTTTTGATAAAAAATAGTTCCAATAAAAAAGTTATTCCATTAAAGAGACAACCACTAGTCTTAATTATATTTTCTTCTATTTCATTTTTATTGATTTTAATAAGGTTAATTTTTTTACAACTATTAAATTATGAATCCTTTAAGAAAATGTCTGATGAGAATAGGATTAGACTTATCGCTTCTCAACCAATACGCGGCAGAATCCTTGATAAAAATGGTTATGTTTTAGCAGATAGTAGAGTTAAATATTCTCTAATAATAAAACCACAATCTTTAAAAGAAAGATATTGGGAAAAACATAAATCAACTATTTCTGACTTATTAAATATTGATCAAAATCTAATTCAAAAAAAATACTTTGATGGTTTAAGAAATCAAAAACTTGCAGTAAATATTATTGATGATTTAAATGTAGAACAATTAATAAAATTTAAGGAAAATGAAGATAATTTATTTAGTTTTGAAATAGCTACAAAATTAATTAGAAATTATCCTTATAAATCACTTGCTGCTCACGTTATTGGTTATACACAGCCAATAACTGATTCAGAATACAAATTTTTATCTAAAAAGGGATATAAATTAAATGATTTAATAGGTCGAACTGGCATTGAATATGTCTATGAAGATTTCATAAGAGGTGAATGGGGTGGTGAGATGGTCGAAGTGAATTCTTTGGGCAAATTCCAAAGATCATTAGGGGTAAAGCCCTCTCGACAAGGTGAAGATATTGAATTGACTATTGATATAAATTTGCAATTAGTTGCTGAAGAAGTTCTCAAAGACAAAAAAGCTGGAGCAATAATAGTTATGGATCCAAGAGATGGTGCAATAAGGGCGATGGCAAGTAAACCTACTTTTGATTTGAATTTTTTTTCAAAGGATTTCAAGCCTGAAAAAGAATATAATAATTTATTCAATTCTCCTGAAAAACCTCTTTTTAATAGAGCATTAAATGCTTATGATCCAGGAAGTGTTTGGAAGATTGTAACGGCTTTAGCTGGTTTAGAAAGTGGAAAATTTCCAATTGATACCATGTTGGAAACTAAACCATGTATCACTTATGGGAGTCAATGTTTTAGGGAGCATAATGATTTAGGCTTCGGGATCATAGGTTATGAAGATGCTTTAAGAGTTTCAAGTAATACTTTTTTTTATCAAGTAGGTTACGGAGTAGGTGTTGATGAAATTCATAAGGTTTCCAAAAAGCTTGGTTTTAATTCTTTATCTGGAATAGAAATTTCTGAGCAAGAAAATATAGGATTGGTAGCAAGTAGTAAATGGGCCAAAGAAGGTAGAGGTTGGGGCCAACCAGGGAGAACTCCTTGGGTTCCAGAAGATATAGCAAGTATGTCTATTGGACAATTTGTTGTTCAAGTTACTCCTATTCAACTAGCTCGAGCATATGCTGCGATTGCAAATGGAGGTTATTTAGTTAATCCTCATTTAGCTAAAAAAGATGATGAAAAACTATCAGACAAAAAACTTATTAAAATCGATATTGACCCAACTCATATTAGGTTGATAAAAGATGGTCTCAGGAAAGTAGTAGAGTCTGGTACAGGAGTATCAATTAATTATGGAGTTTCAAATTTACCTCCAGTTTCAGGCAAAACCGGAACTGCTGAAGATGGTGAAGGCGGCTTAGATCATGCATGGTTTGTATGCTTTACTCCCTCTGAAAAGAGTGAGTTGCTTGTAGTTGCATTTGCACAAAATACTCCTGGTGGAGGGTCTGTACATGCACTTCCTATGGCTAGAGAAATCATAAAAGTTTGGAACGAAAATAACTGAATTTATCTTGCTTTTAAAGTTTATGTTGTTAATTTTTTCATTTGTAAAAGTCTTTGAATAATATCTTCAATAGTTTTTGTGTCTATAGGTTTACTATATGAGGACAAAAGTTGCCTACCTAATACTTGACTTCCTAGATGCACTAGTTGAATGCGTAATGAGGTAAGTAGTTCTAATCCAATGCCACCAGAAAATGTTGCAATTGCAATTGGTTGACCATTAAATAAATTCCTAAAGTCATCCCCCGAGATAGAGAGCCATGCTATGAAGTTGGAGAGAATGGGAGGTATGGATCCGTTATATTCAGGAGCACAAATCACCCACTTTTCTGTTGCAAAAAGCTTTTTTTTTAACTCTTCTACTTCATCTGAAATATTTTCTTTGCTATGGATACGTGGATTAAATAGTGGAATATCAAGAGTTGTAAGATCTAAAATTTCTGCACTTAATTTAAGTTCATTGCTTTTTTCAAGAAATTTTTCAGAAAGTTCTAGATTTTTTCCACAACTAGCTGAAATTATTATTAGATCTTTTGATTCAGTCATAAATTAAATAAATAAATTTAGTAGCTAGCACCAGTTTTACGATGATGTACTGCTGTTAGACTATCGGATTTTAATATATTACCGTGGAGAACTTCAGCGTATATAACCCAATGATCTCCACATTCCATTCTTTCTTTTACAGAAGCATCTAACCATGCTAAAGACTCAGGAATGATTATCTGGTTATTTGGAGTTAATTCAGTATCTAAACCTTCAAATCTATCTTCCCCAGGTGCAAAAGGTTTTGTGAATCTTTTCAAAGGTTCTTTGAAATCTTGTTCACTTAGAATGTTTAATGCGAATGAATCTCCAACTTGAAGTAAGGATTCTACTGATCTATCTTTTGCTACAGCAATACTTAATCCTGGCGGGGAAAAACTTGCCTGACTAACCCAAGATGCCAGCATAGCTCCTTTGATATTATTCTCATCTTTTCCTTTAGAGGCAGTCAGAACACAGAGTGAACCAATCACTCTTCCAAGAGCTTGTAACTTTGGGTCCGTTTTACTTGTAATCATTCCCGTATCTGATTTTCTAGGTTTTTTCTTTACTTTTTTTATAATTCTTCTCCCAAAGTGAGTTCCAATATCTTCTAACTCTTTAATCTTTGGTTTATTTGGACTGAATTTAATTCTAATGGGGTCAAAACCAAACTCAAAACCACCGTCTTTTAATTTCGATTCAAGTAAATCTATTGCTTCTCCGCTCCAGCCAAAACTTCCAAAAATTCCCACTGGTTTATCTCTATTACCCTCTGATAATAATGTTCCTAGTGCACTTACTATAGGAGTTGGTGCGTGACCTCCTAAGGTAGGAGATCCTATTAAATATCCATCAGCATTTTGGATAGATTTTACAAGTATTTCATTAGAGGTAAATTCACAATTAATACTTTCAACTTCAACTGAAGTTCTATTTATCCCTTTTGCTAAAGCATCTCCTATGGATGCTGTATTTCCATATGCACTTGCATAAATTAAAGCGATTTTAGGATTATTTGTTGAGACATCTTGACCCCATCTTATGTAGTCATTTAAAAAGCTTTTGAGGCTATATTCGATAGATGGACCGTGTAATGGCGCAATAGTTTTAATGTCGTAATCTACAATTTTTTCAGTTATTGATACTACTTGACTAGCCATTGGTGCCATCAGACAATCATAGAAGTGTTTTCTATCAATTTCAGTACTAACTCTATTTGTTTCTGACCAATATTCAGATGCAATGTGTGCAGAGAAAATTTTCTCACTTATAAGTATTTCTTGATTACGTTCATAAACTATTAGTCCTCCAGGCCAACGTGCTGTTGGAATAGGAATTAAATCTAGTGAGATGTTTTCTAATTCCAAATTAAGTTCCTTTTTAATAATGTTTATTTTGGGTAATTGAATTTCAAGAAAGTTTTTTAAGTTGGGATTTTTTTGATTCCAAAGTTCGGAAATAAGCTTAAAGCCAGGATTAGAGCAAATAATAGTTAAGTTTTTGAATTGCGTACTAATTTTTTTTATAGTTTCTATGATCTGAGGATTGATATGTCCAGAAATGACTTTAATTTTATTTAAATTATATTGATCAGTAAAATGAGATAGTACATCAATAAATATATTTAAATGTTGTTTTTCAGGTGGATGAATAATAAAAAGTTCTTCATTACTTCTAATTAAAAAAGTATTAAAAGACGTTCCTTTTTCAAGGTTAAATTCAAGTTCAAATCTTTCTTTATTTTGATCCAGAAATCTTATGCAAGTAAAGTTTTCAGTAATTTCAAATTTTGAAAAAGTATTATTCTTTGAAGGTAAGCTGATATTAATTTCTGACATTTTAAAGATTTATTTTCTAGTAGTGTTTTGCGACTAATTAGTCTTGAAGAGTCGACATATTGACTTCCAACGGATTTTCAATATCGACCAGAACATTTAATTCTTTTGAAATTGTTGTGTATCAATTGATTATACCTATAACATTCCTAATAACGAGTTATTTAATGTAGGTTTTCCATCTCGCAAAAAATTAGCAAAAAAAAAGATCCCTTTTTTTAAAGATCTTTTTATGGTTTTACTAAATAAGTGTTTCCTTGTTTCCACTTTTAAGTAAAATTACTCTCTCACACTTATTTAAATTAAAACGGATATCAATTTCAAGGAAAGTGAAAGTGGATTGTTGTTCAACTGTCACATGTGACAGTTGGCAAAGAATAATATTTCGACTTTAAATTTTTAACAAATAATTTATTGTTTAGAGGTGTGAGTGAGTTGTTGAAAATATCTTATTTTTTAAAATGAAAATTCTTATCACAACTCTTTTCTTTGGTGCTGTTCTACCAGTTAATGCTTATGAAAGCATTAGAGATTTTAGTAATCGACAAACATATGAGTCACAAAAAGGATATGCATATGAAAAAAAGTGCTTTCGATATGAATACAGGGAAAAATATATTCCGGGCTCCTCAATTTCCCCGGGTTATGTCAAATCTTATAATGAGAAAGTTGCTATCCCATGCAATAGTAATCGCAACGTATTAAATCATTATCATCACAAGACCGAATCCCAAACTTCATATGTGGAACATAAGCCTGCTCCAAAGTGTACTGGAAGTACAACTTTAGGTGGATTGATTGGTGGCGGACTTGCAGCATCTCTATCAAAAAGTGATGCATATGGATGGACTATACCTCTAGGTGCAGTTTTAGGTGCAGGCATTGGGAATGCCGAATGTAAATAATTATGGTTTTTATTTAATATTGGAGGTTAATTTTTAATAGATTTATGACTATAGATCAAAAGCCTAGTAGTAATTAGAATCTATATTTTTAAGCCAAATCTAAAAATATAGTTTTTCAATTTTAAGTTATTAAAACCAGTGCTTTACTAAGAATACCGAATTAAATTCGGTTTAATAGTGATTAGCAACTTTCCTGTGATGGACAGCTGTTTTGCATGATAAGTCTGAGACATTACCATTTTCAACGATCCCGTATATTATCCAATGATCTGGAGTCTCTAGTCTGGAACTGACTGTACAATCTAGAAAGGCTAGTGAATCAGATAGGACTGGCCCACCTTGTGCAATGTTACTAATCACATCTACATCTGCAAATCTATCAGCTCCAGGAGCAAATCTTTTTAAAAAATGTCTGAACATTTTTTGATAGTTGTCTTCTCTCAAGATATTGACAACAAAACCCTCTCCAACTTGCATATATGATTCAATAGCTCTATCTTTTGCTACTGCAACTGTAATACCTGGAGGAGTAAAACTTGCTTGACTAACCCAACTTGCAACCATTGCACTTTGTCTAAATGTAGATCCTTCTCCTTGGCTAGCTGTAACTACATATAATCCTCCACTTAATCTTCCTAGTGCCTTATCTAAATTAGAATCTAGGCTCTTCATTGAAGCAATATTTTTCTTTTTGTTTATCAATTGACCCAAGTCAGTTCCAGCTTCTTCGAATTGTTGATAAACAATGGGATCTGGAATGTTTTTAACTCTTAAAGGGGAGAAAGCTTCTTTTTGACCAAGTTCTCTTAATTTATTAGCTAAGGAATCTATAGGCTCATCATTTCCTCCAAATGCATCATAAACAGCCGTAAATTGTTTAGACTTTAATGCGGCAAACAATGTCCCAAGAGATTTTTTTAAATCATTATCAGAATCTACTGGCCATGTGGGGATAACTACTGCTTTTGATTCAGAAATTAAACCAGTTAATTCCTGGGGATCTGAAGATCTTAAATCAATTAATTGAACCTGCGCATCTGCTTTACTTATTCCATGAGAAATAGCTTGGCTTAGTCGATCACAATATCCATAATCACTTATGTAACATACAGCTACAAATTCATTGCCTTTGCTTTTAGTACTACTCCATTCCTGATATTTTTCTTTCCAAAAATTTACTTGATTATGAAGCAAAGGACCGTGACCCACGGCAATTGTTTTTAAATTAGGTAACTTATCTATTCTTTTGATTGCTTGCAAAACGCTTCTAGCGTTTGGACCCATTAAACAATCGTAGTAAAAACGGAAATCATCAAATATTTCTTTTTGATCAGTGTCGAAAAACTCTTCAGAACAATAATGCAGCCCAAATGCATCACAAGTATACAGAACATTGGTGCTGTGATCATAAGAAAAAATTGTATCTGGCCAATGTAAATTTGGTGCGCTTATAAATTCAATATTGTGTTCTAAACCACTATTAGGATTAGTTCCTAGATTTAAAAATTCTCCACTTTTAACTTCTAGACGCTTAAAAGGTATGTGTATCTGGTCTTCAATAAATTTAAGAGCTAATTTTGATCCAACTACTGTGATATTTTGGTTTAATTCTAAAAGATTACCTATTAAACCAGAATGATCAGGTTCTGTATGACTTGTAATTAGATAATCAACCTCTTGCGGATTTACCTTTTTCAGTAATTCTTCAAACCATAATTCTTCGAACTTTGCGTGACTAGTATCAATAATTGCTATTTTTTCGCCTTCAATAATAAAACTATTGTAAGTAGTTCCATTTCTTAGACCAAATTCAATATCAAATCTACTGCGATCCCAATCCAAAGATCTTATAGCCCAAGAATCACCAGAAAAGTTTTGAGTTTGGACTGTCAACTTGTTATTAATTTGTGCCAATTTAGAATTACTTGTCTGGGCAGAGGCTGTCATAGAATAATTCGCTTTATAATATTACTTTAGTTATATAGAATATAGATCCGCGTGATCATTTTTGCGAAATAACCGAAATTACGCTTTTCTTTAATTTTTATTCTTCTCATTCTGGATAAATGACATCTCAACTTATTAAAAAAATAGTTACTGGAGATGAGATAAGAAATGCTTTTTTAAAATTTTATAGTGAAAAATTACATAAAATCATTCCAAGTGCATCTTTGATTCCAGATGATCCTACGGTTATGCTCACAATTGCTGGAATGCTCCCTTTTAAACCAGTTTTTTTAGGTATAAAAGAAAGACCATCAAAAAGGGCTACATCTAGCCAAAAGTGCATTAGAACAAACGATATAGAAAACGTTGGAGTTACAGCAAGACATCACACTTTTTTTGAAATGCTTGGTAATTTCTCTTTTGGAGATTACTTTAAAAGAGAGGCTATTAAATGGGCTTGGGAATTAGTTACTAATATTTATCAACTTTCTGTTGAGAATATAATTGTAAGTGTTTTTCACGAAGATGAAGAGTCTGCAAAAATTTGGAGAGATGAAATTGGTATTCATCCAGATAGGATAGTGAAACTAGGTGAGGAAGATAATTTTTGGTCATCTGGCAAAACAGGTCCATGCGGACCTTGTTCAGAACTTTATTATGATTTTCATCCTGAAAAGGGCCTGCAGAATATTGATTTAGAAGATGGAGATCGTTTTATTGAATTTTATAATCTTGTTTTTATGCAATATAATCGTGATTCTAAAGGAAAATTGACAGATTTAAAATTTAAAAATATTGATACAGGAATGGGTCTTGAAAGGATGGCTCAAATACTACAAAAAAAGCAAAATAATTATGAGACAGATTTAATTTTTCCTATCATTCAAAAAATTTGTGAGATTGCAAATATTGATTATTTTTCTTCAGATGATAAAAACAAAATTTCTTTAAAAATCATTGGAGATCATACAAGAGCTGTAATTCATTTAATTTCTGATGGAGTAGCAGCAAGTAATCTCGGCAGGGGATATATATTAAGAAGGCTTATTAGAAGAATGGTCAGACATGGAAGATTATTAGGTATAACAGATGAATTTTTACCGCATATTGCTACTGTCGGGATCAATTTAATGCAAAATAATTATCCTGATTTAAAAAATAATAATGATTTAATTTTGAATGAGATAAAAATTGAAGAAATAAGATTTAGGGAAACTCTTGAAAGAGGAGAGAAATTGCTAGATGAGTTAATTTCTTCAGGGAAGAAATTAATTTCTGGTTTTAAAGCTTTTGAACTTTATGATACTTATGGATTTCCTTTAGAACTGACTGTAGAAATTGCTAAAGAAAATAATATCAGTGTAGATGTAAAGGGTTTTGAAGAAGAAATGAATGCACAAAAAGAGAGAGCTAAAGCTGCTTCAAGTAATATTGATTTGACATTAGAGGGATCCTTAGAGCGAGAAATAGATCTTTTTAACAAAACTGTTTTTAATGGTTATGATTCACTTCTTTCGGAAGCTGAAATTAAGGGTATATTCTTAGATACAACATTAGTTAAGCAAGCAAGTGAAGGCCAGAAAGTTTTAATTGTTCTTGATCAGACAACTTTTTATGGAGAATCTGGCGGGCAAGTTGGTGATATTGGAAGGATATTTTCAAAAGATGTAGAGGTCTTGGTTGATAATGTTATTCGAAAAAAAAATGTTTTTTTACATTATGGAACGATCAAAAAAGGAATATTAACTATTGGACAAAAAGTTATGACCAATGTTAGTTCCTCTAATAGAGCTAAGGCCGCTGCAAATCATACAGCTACTCATTTATTACAATCTGCACTGAAATTAGTTGTTAATGAAAGTGTTGGACAAAAAGGTTCATTAGTAGCCTTTAATAAATTACGATTTGACTTTAATTCCTCTAATCCTATTTCTAAAGATCAAATTTCTAAGATTGAGACTTTAGTTAACTCTTGGATTATGGAAAATCATGCCCTAGAAATCAAAAATATGTCCAAGAATGAGGCTCTTGAAAAGGGTGCAGTCGCAATGTTTGGAGAAAAATATGATGATGAAGTGCGCGTTGTTAATGTGTCAGGAGTTTCAATGGAACTTTGTGGCGGCACACATGTTAAAACTACATCCGAATTAGGTTCTTTCAAAATAATTAGTGAGGAAGGAATTTCAGCTGGAGTAAGAAGAATCGAAGCATTATCAGGCCAATCAGCATTAGACTATTTCAGTGATAGAAATGCTTTAGTAAATCAACTAAGTGATTTGTTAAAAGCAAATCCTAATCAACTTTTTGAAAGGGTTAATAATTTGCAAGTAGAGCTTATTAATAAGAATAAAGAGATTCAAAAAATGAAAGATGAAATTGCATATTTTAAATACTCTTCTATAAAATCATCCGCAGAAATATTAAATTCTTTTTCAATTTTAGTTAATCAGATTGATGGCTTAGATGGTAATTCTTTGCAATCTGCAGCACTTAATTTAACTTCTCATTTAGGAAATAAAGCAATAGTGATTCTTGGGGGAATACCAAATCCAGAAAATAGAAAGTTATTATTTGTAGTTTCTTTAGGTGATGATGCAGTAAAAATAGGATTGCATGCAGGTAAATTAATTAATGAGATTGCAAGAATTTGTTCGGGAGGTGGAGGAGGAAAGCCTAACTTTGCTCAAGCAGGTGCTAAAGATATTGATAAGTTAAGTGATGCTCTAGATTATGCTAAAAATCATTTGCAAAAAACATTAGAAAGTTATTCTGATAAATAACTACTTTTTCTTAGACTAATTTCGATTTGATCTATTAATTTCCTTGCTTCTTCAATAGTTAATTTTTTTTGATCAATTGCTGATTCAGTATTAATTCTTATAGATTCAACCAAAGAAGATGAACTGTAATCTAGTAATTGTAAAATTTCAGACTTACTGTCTTCTTTAATAATATTTTTAACCTTATATGAATTATCTTGATTTATATCTATATGAACAACGTTTGTACTGCCAAATAAATTGTGCAAGTTTCCTAATGCTTCTTGATATGCTCCAGTCATAAAAATTCCAATTAGATAATCTTTATCTTCTTCTGGCTTATGTAAATTTAGTAATGATTTAATTTTTCCATCATCAATAAAATTATTTAGTTTCCCATCTGAATCACAAGTTAAATCTGCAAAGTTGCCTTTGCAGAAAGGCTCCTCTAAGTGCCTATGTATTGGTACTATTGGAAAAATCTGATTTATTGCCCAGCTATCGGGAATAGATTTAAAGATAGATAAATTTGCATAATAAGTTGATGCAAGAGTTTCTGTAATTTCAGATAAATCAGGGTGATTTATTTCATCATTATTCAGGTTATTAGAAATTTCTTTTGCGCAAGCCCAAGTAATTTCTTCGGCATAAGCTCTTTCTGCCAAACTTAAAAATCCTAATCTAAAAGCGACTAAGCAATCTTCTTTAAACTTTTTTGCATCATTCCATAGTTCAATTATTTGAGATAAATTTATTTTTTTATTTTTAAGTTTTTTTAATTCAAAGAAAGTTTCAAGTAAATTTGAAATTATTAATTGTTGATTTTTTTTATCAAAGATTTGTAGTTTGGAACTGACATGGCTTGTTCCTAAGACATTAAAAATTAAAACTGAACAATGACTAATTATTGCTCTTCCACTTTCTGAGATTATGGTTGGATGCTTGATATTATTTAATTCACATGAATCCTTAATAGTTGCGATTACATCGTTAGCATAATTTTGAAGAGAATAATTAGTAGAGGTGTTAGAGGAGGTTTTAGTTCCATCAAAATCTATTCCTAATCCTCCCCCAACGTCGATATATTGCATTGGGGCTCCTAGTTTGCATAGTTCGACATATATCTGACTCGCTTCCTGTAATGCATCTTTGATTACAGCAATATCACTAATTTGACTTCCTATATGAAAATGGAGCAATTTCATTTCTTTTATAAGATTTGCTTCTTGAAGTTCTTTTATCGTCAACATAATTTCTGGGATTGATAATCCAAATTTGGAATTATCTCCAATAGATTTGCCCCACCTACCACTACTTTTACTTGATAACTTTGCTCTTATTCCTATCAATGGAGTCGCGTTAAGTTCTTTAACTACTTGAATAATTCTTTTTACCTCATCTCGTTGTTCAATAACGATTATTGGATTTTTGCCTAGCTTTCTGGCCAAAGTAGCAATCTCAATATATTTTTTATCTTTATATCCGTTGCATATCAACAATGAATTTTGGTTTTCAAGAAGTGCAAGTCCGATTAATAGTTCTGATTTACTTCCTACTTCTAAACCAAAATTCCATTGGCTACCAAACTCGATTATCTTTTCCAATACATTTTTTTGTTGATTACATTTGACTGGAAAAACGCCTTGATAAATATTTTCATATTTGTAGGTTTTTATTGCTTTTAAAAAAGCATCATGTAGTGCATCTATGCGATCTTTCAAGATATCGTTAAATCTTATGATTAATGGAGGATTTATTTCTCTACTTTTAAGTTCTTTGACAAGCTTGAAAAGATCAATCTTATTTGCAGATTTTATGTCTTTAGTTACTGATAAATTTCCCTTGGAATTTATAGAAAAATATTTATCTCCCCATTTGTTTATGTTATAAGTCGAAATACTATCTTCAATAGTCCAAATACTCTTTAATTTTTTCGGCTCAAAATTGGTCAATTTATGTCTTAGTGATTAATAAATGTTTTTGAATAAAACTCAAAACAATATCTTTTATTTTAATGATTACTTGCCAAGTTACCACCCAAAAGTTGAATATACATAGAGTGATTATTAACTAAATGACCAAAGAGAGAACCTTTATTGCAATTAAACCAGATGGAGTTCAAAGAGGATATGTTTCTGAGATTATTGGCAGATTTGAAAAAAAAGGATTTAAATTGGTTGGATTAAAGCAATTAATTCCTTCAAAAGAACTTGCTCAAAATCATTATGGAGTACATAGAGAAAGACCCTTTTTCGGTGATTTAGTAGACTTTATTTCAAGTGGGCCTGTTGTAGCAATGGTGTGGGAAGGCGAAGGAGTTATTTTGAGTGCTAGAAAACTTATAGGTGCAACAAAACCTCTGGAAGCAGAGCCTGGAACTATTAGAGGTGATTTAGCGATTGATATTGGGAGGAATATTATTCATGGTTCTGATGGAGAAGATACAGCAAAATTTGAAATTGATCTATGGTTTAAAGAAGAGGAATTATGTGAGTGGGAAACTTCTGATTCGAAATGGCGATCTGAAAATTAAAATTTAAATCGCAAATCTATCTAAATTAAATTTTTCTAAAAAGCTTTTTTCTATTTCTTTGAGATTTTTATTTTGAACTACTTTCAAAAGAAGATCACTTGTTACTGCAGAAAATAAAACCCCATTTCTGTAATGTCCTGTAGCTATAAAAAGATTTTCAATTTTTGATTTTCCAATTATTGGTTTTAGATCTGGTGTGCAAGGTCTAAATCCCCACCAATGTTCCATTTGTGGCCAATTAATAGCTTCTGGCAATAAGGAGTGAATGCCTTCTTGCAGTTGTTTTATTCCATTAGGAGTATTACCTTGATTAAATTTTGCATCTTTTTCAACTGTCGCTCCAACTATAATAAGTCCATCATCACGGGGAACTAGATAAGTTTTTGGACCAAAAATAACTCTTTTCAAAAAATTTGTTGGACCTTGTATTGATAGCATTTGTCCCTTTACAGGAAAGACTGGAATCTTATTAAAAATTTTTTTACTCCAAGCACCGCTGCATATAATTGCTTTTTCGCAGTGAATTTCTTTTATTTCCCCAGTGGCACATAAAACTTTTGCACCTGTAATTTTGTTTTTTTCGAATGTCAAATCCTCTACTTCTGATCCCTCCTGAAATTCGACTCCATGCAAGGAGCATGCTCTCTCAAGAGCACGCATCAGTCTTCTTCGGTTATCTATTTGACCATCTTGTTCAAAAAGTAAACCATGTTTCCAAATAGAATTTATTCCATTAATTTCTGTTTGAAGATCTTTGTGATTTAAATATTTTCCATATTTATAAGTGGGAAACTTTTCAAGATCTTCTTTATTTTCAAAAGGAACTACTATGCCACATTTTTTTAAACCGCATTTAATATTACTATCTTGTTCAATATTTTTTATCCACTTTGGAATTAGGCTTTGACTTTCTTGGCCAAATTTTAGTAATTCATCTTCGAGTCCTTCGGCATGCGTAGCTAACATTCCTGCAGCAACAAATCCAGCTGATTCATTTCTATTTTTGCTTAAAACTAAAACTTTGAAGTTATTTCTAGAAAATTCATAAGCAATAGATAAACCTATAAGTCCACCGCCAATAATTAATATTGATTTTTTGGGTTCTTGTGTCATTTAATAATAAATATTTTTATTTGTGTTTTGGTCCTCTTTTCCGTTATATCCAATAATATTAATATAGAGACTTTTGATAATGAACAATTTGGAATCTTGGGAAGCTGTTATTGGTTTGGAAACTCATGTACAGCTTAATACGAAAAGTAAAATATTCGCATATGCGTCAACAGCTTTTGGTGATGCACCTAATACGCATATAGATCCTGTTGTTTGTGGATTACCAGGAACTCTTCCAGTTTTGAATGAGACTGTTCTTGAGTACGCTGTAAAAACTTCTTTAGCATTAAATTTAAATGTTGCAGAACATTGTAAATTTGATCGAAAACAATATTTTTATCCTGATCTTCCTAAAAATTACCAAATTTCACAATTTGATGAGCCACTAGCTGAAAATGGCTGGTTAGAGGTTGAAATAATTGAAAAGGACAAAGAAACTTATATCAAAAAAATTGGTATAGAAAGGTTACATATGGAAGAAGACGCTGGAAAACTAGTCCATTCAGGTAGTGATAGATTAGCTGGTTCTAAATATTCTTTAGTTGATTACAATCGTGCTGGAATAGCACTTTGTGAGATTGTAAGTAAACCAGATATTAGATCAGGTAAAGAGGCATCTGAATATGCTTCAGAGATTAGAAGAACAGTTAGATATCTAGGTGTATCAGACGGAAATATGCAAGAGGGTTCTTTGCGATGTGATGTCAATATTTCAGTTAGAAAAGGACCTGATGCTCCTTTTGGTACCAAAGTCGAAATCAAGAATATGAATTCATTTTCTGCAATTCAAAAGGCTTGTGATTATGAGATAGCCAGACAAATTGAAGTTTATGAAAATGGAGGAAAAATTTTCCAAGAAACAAGGTTATGGGATGAAGCTAAGCAACTAACAAAAAGTATGCGAATGAAAGAAGGTAGCAGTGACTATAGATATTTCCCCGATCCTGACTTAGGCCCAATTGAAATAACGAAAGCTCAAAAAGAAATATGGTTAAAAGAACTTCCAGAATTGCCTTCAAAGAAAAGAAATAAATACGTAAGAGAATTTGGGTTATCTGCATATGATGCAAGGGTGATTTCTGATGAAATTAACATGGCAAACTTTTTTGAAGAAACAGTTGCTAATGGTGCTGATGCAAAACTAGCTTCAAATTGGGTAACGAGTGATATTGTGGGTTATTTAAAAGCAAATAAACTTAGTTTTAGTGACTTAAAACTTAGTCCTGAAAATCTTGCTGAAATGATTAGCATGATTTTAAATAATACTATTAGTGGAAAAATTGCAAAAGAAATTTTGCCTGAACTTATTCAAAAAAATATTTCTCCGAAAAAATTAGTTGAAGAAAAAGGGTTGGCAATGATATCTGATTCTTCAAGTATTTTACCAATAATTGATGAACTTATAAATGAACATCCAAATGAAGTTCAAGCATTTAAAAATGGCAAAACCAAGTTAATAGGTTTTTTCGTGGGTCAACTTATGAAAAGAACCAAAGGTAAAGCTGACCCGAAACTTGCAAATAAACTTCTTATGGAAAAATTGAATAACTAAAGCTTAAAGAAGCTCTTTTATCGTATTTATCCATTTATTTTGATCACCCGAATTATCTAAAATAATATTTGATAACTTTCTTTTTTCTTCAAAACTTAATTGAAAATTTACCAATTCATCTGCCTCTTTTTCGCTAATTTTATCTCTTGTGATAAGTCTTTTTTTTTGTAATTCTTTAGGACATTTAACTAACCATATTTCGGTGCAAATATCTTCAAATTTTGCTTCAAACAATAATGGAATAACCAATACTATAGTTTGATTATTTGTGTATTGACTGCATTCTTCTATCATTCTTTCTTTAATTAAGGGGTGAAGCAGTTTTTCAATCCATTCTTTGCTTTCTGAATGTTGAAAAATAATGTTCCTTAAAAGTTTTCTATTTATTTCCCTTTCTGAATTGCTCTTATTATCAATAATTTTATTTCCAAAATAATCTAAAACTTTCTTATATCCATATGTGTTTGGTTTGATTAATTCTCTTGAAAAATGATCTGCATCTAATATTGGTATGTTTTTATATTTTCTAATGTAATTAGTTATGGTTGTCTTCCCACTTGCAATACCTCCTGTTAAACCAATCCTTCTTTGGTTGTTTTTTGATTTTTGAAGAATATCCATATAATTAATAATAATCTAATTACTTAGTTTCTTTAGTATTAAAGAGTAGTTAGTATGAATTCAAATGCTAAAGAGTTTGAGCCAGTTAGATTCCCATTGGTCGTTTGTTGATGACAGTAAGGTAACACCAAAGGGGTTCCTTTTTGCTGGGATATCTGCTGGTTTAAAAGCTTCTAATAAAAAAGATTTAGCACTAATACTCGCTCCAGAAGGAAGTATTTTTAGTGGGATGTTTACCCAATCAATAGTTCGCGCTTCTTGTGTAGATATTTGTGAGGAAAGGATTAAAACAACTTCAGGTTTTGTAAGAGCAATACTAATTAATTCTGGACAAGCAAATGCATGTACAGGAAATCTTGGCATTCAACATTATCAAATTGCTACAGCAAAGATTGCGGAACTTTTAGGAATAAAAGAAGAAGAAGTTTTAATGTGCTCAACTGGTGTAATTGGTGTTCCAATACAAATAAATGATTTAGTAAAAAATTTACCGAATTTAGTTAGTGATTTAAGGTGCAATAATTTTCAAAATGCAGCAGAAGCAATTTTAACTACTGATTTGACTTTGAAAAAAGTGTCAATAGAAACGATTATTCAAGGTAGAAAAATAAAAATAGCAGGATTTGCAAAAGGTTCAGGAATGATTTACCCCAACATGGCTACAATGCTTGCTTTTCTAACCTGTGATGCGGGTATTCAAAAAGAAGAATGGGACAAAATGATTGCTATTGCGGTTAAAAAATCTTTTAATGCAATATCAGTTGATGGAGAGACAAGCACAAATGATTCTTTTGTTGGAATAAATGCAGGAGAGAAAATTGAAGAAAGGTTTTTTCCAATTATCCAACAAGGGATTGATTTTGTATGTCAGAACTTGGCAAAAAATATTGCAAGGGATGGAGAGGGAGCAAATTGTTTATTAGAAGTTTTGGTTCAAGGAGCAAAAAATACAGATGATGCAATTATGCTTGCGAAATCTATTTGTAATTCTGCCTTAGTAAAAACTGCGATACATGGTTGTGATCCGAATTGGGGACGAATCATTTCTGCTGCAGGCAATTCTGGAGTGAAATTTAATTTAAATGAGGTTGACTTGTATATAGGAAATGCTCAGATTTTGGAAAACGGTAAGTTAAATAAATATGATCCACAAACAGTCACAGACTATATTAAGTCCAGAATGAAAGGTAGATATTTAGTAGATGATATTGTAAGAATTATGATTAATCTAAATTCTGGCGAATCGAAAGGCAAAGCTTGGGGGTGCGATCTTTCTAAAAAGTATGTTGAAATAAATAGCGAATATACGACGTAAAAGTGTGATTTATTGATTTTCTTTAAAACACAGTCATAACAAGTGATTAGGAGAGATGAGAATTAATTAGTATATTCACCTTT
>QCBG01000020.1 GCA_003279115.1 Prochlorococcus sp. AG-347-E03
TCACTCAAAAATATAACTTTGAATGCAAAACTTCAGATCAAATTTCAGAGAATAATACCTCAAGTAATAAAACATTTCTTAAAAATAACTTTTTAAATCCATCTAACGATCATGGTTATTTCTGTGCATGCATAGAATGTAGGCCAATAGGAAATGATCATGAAAATTTTATGGCAGACATGCCAGATGACCCTGCTGAAATAATTTCAGATTTTTCTAGGATGGGCCTTATCAAAAATGAAGCTTATGAAATTGCTGATGCTATTTCAACTGCAGAAATGAGAGATCTTTTATTTTATAAAAATGCTTCTAATGGTGACCCTTACAAAGAGCAATTGCTTAGAGAACTAGCTAAAGAAGCAGGGGGATTAGATCAAGCCTTTCAAGCAGCATTTGGACCTCAAGCAGGTAAGTTTTTTGCTAAAACAAAAGCCTCTTCGCCAATGGGTAGAAGACAATTTTTATCTAGCTTAGCTGCAGGTGCAGCACTAATTACAGTTGCTTGTTCCAACCAAAATAAACCTGCTAAACAACCAATTGATGACACCCCTATCAATGTAAATAATTTAGAGAAACAAACCTTAAGAGTTGGTTTCATACCTATAACTTGTGCTTCTCCCATCATTATGGCCGAACCAATGGGTTTCTATAACAAGTTCGGTATGGATGTAAAAGTTGTCAAAATGCCAAGTTGGGGAGCAGTAAGAGATTCAGCAATTGCTGGTGAATTAGATGCTTACCATATGCTAGCTCCAATGCCAATTTCCATGACACTTGGATTAGGAACTGCGCCATTCAGTGTAAAACTAGCAAGCATTGAAAATATAAATGGACAAGCTATTACTGTTGCTAACCGTCATAAAGGAAAAGTTAATGGTCCTGCAGACATGAAAGGATTCGTTTTTGGGGTTCCATTCCCATATTCAATGCATAATCTTTTATTAAGATATTATCTAGCCAAAGGTGGAGTTGATCCAGATAAAGACGTTCAGATTCGTCCTGTTCCACCACCAGATAGTATTGCACAGTTAGTTGCTGGTGATATTGATGCATACTTAATGCCTGATCCTTTTAATCAAAGGGCGGTTTACGAAGATGCAGGTTTTATACATCTTCTTACTAAAGAATTATGGCCAGGTCATCCATGTTGTGCTTTTGCCGCAGGAGAACCATGGATAAAGGAACATCCTGAAACTTTCAGAGCTCTAAATAAATCTATTATTGATGCTGCTGCTTATGTCTCAACTCCTTCTAATAGAAAAGAAGTTGCAAAAGCTATATCTGGAAGAGGATTTTTAAACCAACCTACAGAAGTTGTTGAAGCTGTTCTTACAGGCAAATTTGATGATGGATTAGGTAAAAAACAAAATGTACCAGACAGAATTGACTTTAAGCCTTATCCTTGGCAAAGTTTCTCTCATTGGATCCAATCTCAATTAATTCGTTGGGATTTAGGAGGTGCAGTTGCTGCAATTCAGGCAGGAGATTTTAATCCTAATAGTGCTTCAATATTTTTGACTGACGAAGCTCAAGCTTTAGAAAGAGAAATGGGGGGCAATCCACCAACTGCGAGATTTAGAAAAGAAATCTTAGCTTATGATGAATTTGATCCAAGTAACCCAATGCAATACATTAAAGATCAAATTAAAAGGGACGGTTTTTAATTTATAAAAATTGTTTTTATTAGTATTTATTAATACAACAATTCTGAATTTCTAGTTAAATAATCTAGGTGATGAACAAAGCTATTTCTACACGGCTTACTTTTGTAGTAGCAATTTTGAGCCTCTTAATTTTTATAATTCTTTGGCAAGTAATTGCTCAACAAGGTTTATTAGTCAAGAATTTCCCAGGTTCATTTAAAACAATAGAATCATTAATTTGGTGGGTATCAGATCCATTTTTTGATAATGGTCCAAATGATTTAGGAATTGGAACTAACTTACTTATAAGCTTAAGAAGAGTATTAATTGGATATAGCTTAGCTGTTTTAGTCGCTGTTCCTTTGGGGGTTCTAATGGGGATGTCGAAGTTAGCTCAGTCCTCTTTAAATCCATATGTGCAACTTTTAAAACCTGTTTCCCCTTTGGCATGGCTTCCTGTAGGACTTTTTGTTTTTAGAAACTCAGAGATCACAGGCATTTTCGTTATTTTCATAACAAGTATTTGGCCAACATTAATTAATACTGCTTTTGGTGTGGCTAGTATTAATCCTGATTATTTGAGAGTTTCTAAATCTTTAGGAGCAAGTAAATCAACAACTATTAGGAGGGTTATTTTGCCAGCAATCATGCCAAACATTCTTGCAGGGATGAGAATATCAATGGGAACAGCTTGGCTTGTGATTGTTGCTGCAGAAATGCTATTGGGTACAGGAATTGGTTATTTTATTTGGAATGAATGGAATAATTTATCCCTTGAAAATATATTTGTTGCAATAATAATAATTGGATTTACAGGATTTATTTTGGATCAATTTTTTGGATTTCTTCAAGATAAATTCGACTATAGTATCTAAACTTATTAATTAAATGAATAAAAAATCATCAAAAACATCTTCCTCTAATGAAAATTATTCTCACCTTGAATTATTAAATTTAGGTAAGATTTTTTTTAAAGAAAAGAAGTTTATTGATTTTCGTTCCAAAGGAAATAGAAGTGGATTTGAAGCTATCAAAGATATTAACCTAAAAATAGAGAAGAACACATTTGTATCAATAATAGGTCCTTCTGGTTGTGGCAAATCAACATTGCTAAATTTAATAGCAGGCTTACAAGCTCCAACATCTGGGAAAATTGTTATTGACGGACAAGCCATAAAAGGTCCAGGTCCCGATAGAGGTGTAATTTTTCAAAATTACGCTTTGATGCCGTGGTTGACAACTATTCAAAATATTGAGTTTGCCTTAAATACTGTATTCCCAGCGAAAACAAAAGCTGATGTTAAAGAAAGAGCTAGAAAATATTTAAGAATGGTTGGTTTAGAAAAAGCTTCAAATAAATTCCCAAAAGAATTATCTGGAGGAATGAAGCAAAGAGTTGCAATTGCCAGAGCCTTATCTATTAATCCAAATATGTTGTTGATGGATGAACCCTTTGGGGCTCTTGATGCATTAACCAGATCCTATTTACAAGATGAATTATTATCCATTTGGAGAAAAAATAAAGTAACAGTTGTTTTAATTACTCATAGTATTGAAGAAGCATTGCTTTTATCTGACAAGATTGTTTTGATGTCAAGCGGTCCTTCTGCCATAATTTCTGAGGAAATTTCAGTTGATTTAGAAAGACCAAGAGATCGAGAAAAAATTGAACAAGACCCTAAATATTTAAAAATTAAAATGCGTTTGGAAAAACATCTATTAAGAGAAACAAGAGCTGTAGAAGAGGTTACCTAGACTTCTTCTGCACTAAAAAAAACAACAATTAATTATGACTTTACCCTCATTTACACAAATACTATTAAAAGCAAAAAAAGAAAAAAAATTATCCTTTGAAGATTTAGGTAAATTGATTAATAGAGATGAAGTATGGGTTGCAAGCTTATTTTATGGGCAAGCTACAGCTTCTGAAGGAGAAGCTAATATTTTAATTAATGCTCTTGATTTACAATCAGAACTAGAAGATCAATTAACAACGCCGCCAGTAAAAGGCTGCCTAGATCCTGTTGTCCCAACAGATCCTCTTATTTACAGATTTTATGAAATAATGCAAGTATATGGACTGCCAATGAAAGATGTAATACAAGAAAAATTTGGTGATGGAATTATGAGTGCAATTGATTTTTCAATTGAAGTTGATAAGGTTGAAGACCCAAAAGGGGATAGGGTTTTAGTAAAAATGTGTGGCAAATTCTTGCCCTATAAAAAGTGGTAGAAAGTTTTTCGTAATTTAAAGATAGAAAACAGTAATTAATTATTCATCATTTTCATTAAGTTTGAGAGTCTTATTTATTTCATTCTCGAATTCTTTAGAAGCAGTTTGTAATCCTTTTAAGGTCTTACCAATAGTTTTTCCCAGTTGAGGCAAACGTTTTGGCCCAAAAATAAGCAATGCCAGTATAACAATTACGGCAATTTCTGGTAACCCAATTCCAAAAATGTTCATTTAAAACTTAGTATTTCTCTATTTTAAAAAATTTTTCTTCTTCTAAAGGTAACTAAAGTCACACATTTATTTTTATTAATCAATCAATTAACAATGGAAAGAAGTTGGGATCCCTACTATAAATATTTCAAAGAATTTGAATTTAATCTTTTTGAGATTTTTATATTTTTAGAATTTCAACAAGAAATTATTGATCTAGGATATATCGGACAAAGTCAAATCAACCAAAATGTTCTTAATCCTGGCCAGTTTTGTGTTGTCGATGGATTAATAAAGATAGTTCATGATTTACCAAAATTTTTACATGATGAAAAATTTAAAAATAATTTGGATGTAGAAAAATGGAAAAATGATTCTTATAATTTACTTTCATTAGATATAAAGTGGATAAAAAAATCATCAATAAAAATAATTTAATGATTACAGAATATTTATTTTAAATTATAATTTTGAATAAAAGTTTAATTTCTAAATAATACTTAAGAACTAGTATTTGGTCTACAATAATGATAATCATTTTCAAAATATATTTATAAATTTTTTTTTAAAAAATAATAAAATCACTGCCACAATTGATTTTATAAGCTATATTATTAATAATTAATCATCAACTTAATTATTATGATTACTACTAAACCAAATATATTACCAACAAACAATTCTATTTCTAATGAGAAAGATACCTGCCCCAGTTGCGGTTGCATTTGTCCTTGTGAATGTACAGATTGTGAAGAATGTTCACCTTGTAAAGATCATTAATCCTCTAAATCAAATAAACAATAAGTTTATATTTCGGTAAATTTCCCAAAATTTGAACTATCAACTGATATTAAAGATTTTTTTTTATTCAATTTGATTTTATAAATTTTAAAGACCAAGTTCCGTTAGGCCAGGAAAATCTCCTGGACGTGGACCTTCTCCCCATGTAAAAAGACAATCTTTTTTGTTTATAGGAATATCGTTAATACTTGCCTCTCTTCTACGCATTAAACCAGTTTCAGAGAATTCCCAATTTTCGTTGCCGTGTGCTCGAAAATAATTATATTCTTCGTCATGCCATTCATATTGAAATCGAACAGAAATTCGATTTGAATCATATGCCCATAACTCTTTAATAAGTTTATAGCCAATTTCTTTATTCCATTTTCTTTTCAAAAATTCTACAATTTCATCTCTTCCTCTTAAAAATTCGCTCCTGTTTCTCCAAAAACTATCTTCTGTATATGCAAGTGATACAGTCACGGGATCTTTAGTGTTCCATGCATTTTCAGCTAATCTCACTTTTTTTATTGCTGTCTCTTCATTAAAAGGAGGTAAAGGAGGTTTTGTCGTCATTTGATATTTAAATAATTTGGTTTTTACAATAATAAAAAAAAATAATCTCTTTATGATTATGAAAAAAGTACACTTTCAAATAAATTGAAAATCTTTAGGTGATTATCCCCTGCATAGAGATTTATTTAAACAAGAATTTTTACTCTCAATATTTATTTGATCATCAATATTTTTTGATTTATTTTTATTATTTATTACTTTAACTTTTTGCCCACAATGTTCTTTACAACCACCATTAAATAAATTATGTGCATATAAATTAGAACTATTCGTAAGTAATAAAAGAAAAATTATTTTATAAATTTGATTAAAATAAAACTTCATTTTTATTATGATTTTCCCGGAATTAGTAAATAAATAATATCAGTTAATTCCATGGAGTGTTTATAAGACCCCAGATATCAAAGAAGAAAAATAAAACTGCAATAACAACAAGATCCCATGCTCTTTCCCTGAAAGCCCAAGGTGCAATAAAAACTTCTCCAAGTCCATGAAGTGCGGCCCCTACTGGTAGATGATCAAGAACCAGCAAACTGTGAGAGAGGATAAAAAGAAAGCTTGCGAAATATCTAAAAAAAACAAATTGCCAATTACTAGAATTCATGCCTTTTAGATTTTTAAGAAATATACTTCAATGATCAAAATAATGATATAGATCTAGTCTAGAGATATTATTTTTGGTAGCCATAAATACGAATAAAGATATAAAGCTAAAGTAAAAGTTACTAAACGATGAAAAATATGTTTTCAAGTTATCAGCCTAAAAATAGTTTTGATGAATATTTTAAGGATAATGTTAACTCTGCTAGAGAAATATTGATTCCACTTCTTTCATCTTTAGATAATATGGGTCTTGAGGAATTAAACAGGAATCATTCTGCAGCAAAAAAATTATTACTAAGACATGGTGCAACTTTTAGATTAAATGATACTGGTTTAAAAGGTACTGAGAGAATATTACCTTTTGATCCACTTCCTAGAATAATTAGTAGAGATGATTGGGTAACTTTAGAAAAAGGGCTAAAACAAAGGCTTGAGGCAATTGATTTATTCCTAGATGATATTTATAATTCTCAAAAAATAATTAATGATGGAATAATTCCAAGAGAATTAATAGAGAGTTCAGAAGGTTGGAGACCTCAAATGATAGGCTTCAAACCGCCACTAAATAAATGGTGTCAAATTTCAGGACTTGATTTAATAAGGGACAGAAAAGGAGATTGGCATGTTTTAGAAGATAATTTAAGGTG
This sequence comes from Prochlorococcus sp. AG-347-E03, assembly GCA_003279115.1. Taxonomy (GTDB): domain Bacteria; phylum Cyanobacteriota; class Cyanobacteriia; order PCC-6307; family Cyanobiaceae; genus Prochlorococcus_A. Next base: position 6,693 of record QCBG01000020.1, read on the forward strand.
CCCTTCTGGGGTTGCTTATTTTTTAGAAAATAGATTAGTTATGAAAAATATTTTTCCTAATCTTTTCTCTGGAAGAATAGTAAAACCAATTGATGAATATCCATCATATCTTTTAAAAACTCTTCAAGAACTTGCAGTATGGACAGATACTCCCAAGATAGTTCTACTTACTCCTGGAATTTTTAATAGTGCTTATTTTGAACATAGTTATTTAGCTCAAGAAATGGGCATCCAACTAGTTCAGGGTCATGACTTAGTTTGTAATGATGATTATGTATATTTAAAAACTACCTCTGGATTAAAAAGAGTAGATGTCATTTACAGAAGAATTGATGATGATTTCTTAGATCCTCTTAATTTCAGAAAAGATTCCTGCCTTGGTGTTAGCGGATTACTTGATGTTTTTAAGGCAGGTCATGTTGCTTTGGCAAATGCGCCTGGGACTGGAATAGCAGATGACAAAATGATTTATTCATTTGTTCCAAAAATGATTAAATATTATCTTGATGAAGAAATTATTATTAAAAATGTAGAAACGTATATTTGTCATTACCAAAAGGATCGAGATTATGTCCTTGAGAATTTACCAAAACTTGTTGTTAAGTCTGTCGCAGAAGCTGGGGGTTATGGAATGTTAATTGGACCTCACTCAACAACAAGTGAGATAGAAGAATTTGCCAATAAAATTAAAAAAAATCCTAGAAATTTCATAGCACAACCAACCTTAGAATTATCTACAGTGCCATCGTTATGTGATGGAGAACTCTATCCATGTCATGTTGATTTAAGACCATATATCTTGAGAGGGAAAGATTCATGGGTAAGCCCTGGTGGGCTTACGAGGGTAGCATTAAAAAAAGGATCATTAGTCGTCAATTCTTCTCAAGGAGGAGGATGCAAAGATACATGGGTTGTAGGTAAATAATATGCTTTTAAGTCGTGTAGCAGAATCTCTTTATTGGATCAATCGTTATTTAGAACGTGCAGAAAACATATCTCGTTTCGTGGAAGTAAGTGAAGCAATGTCATTAGATTGTCCGCCAGGAAGTGCAGAACCTTGGCTCCCGTTAATTGATGCTTCGAGTGATAGAGAATCTTTTGATAAAAGATTCCCAGAGAAAAAACCCGATGACGTTATTAATTTTTTAATAAGAGATCGTTTAAACCCAAATAGCATAATTTCTTGCATTCAAATGGCAAGAGAAAATGCAAGACAAATCAGAGATGTCATGACCACAGAAATGTGGGAACAGATTAATATTTTATATTGGAATATGCAAGAAGGAGAAGCAATATGGAATAAACCCAGACAAGAACAATTAAGTGAAATAAGGAGGGAATGTCAGCTTTTTTATGGAATTACAGATGCGACTCTAAGCAAAGATCTTGCCTGGAGATTTAGCATTCTTGGAAGATTAATCGAAAGAGCTGACAAAACATCAAGAATTTTAGATGTGAAATATTATTTACTCCTTCCCAGCTTAGATGAACTTGGAGGAGTTCTTGATGAGCTGCAATGGATAGCACTTTTACGTTCAGCTGGAGCTTATCAAATGTTTAGGAAAGCAGAGCAAAATTCTATAAAGCCTAATTCAGTTGCGAGATTTCTTTTACTTGATCCAATTTTCCCTAGATCAGTAAGATACTGTCTTGATGGGATAAGCAATACTCTTAAAACAATTGATACCTCTCCTTCAACTGAAAATCCTTCAGAACTAGAATGCATGAGAGGTTTGCTTAAAGCAAAGTGGAGTTATATCAGAATTGAAGATATAATCAATGATGGTTTACATGAGGCAATCGATTCATTGCAAATGGATTTAAATAAATTAAACGAACTCATTCAAGAAAAATATTTTATTAATTAATAAGTTTATTAATGAGAATTAAATACCTTCACAAACTTGAATATAAATACGAAGACCCTGTTCAATTAGGCGAGCATAGATTATGTATAAAGCCAAGGTCCAATGGATTCCAAAAGCTAAAGAATTTTGAATTAAAAATAACTCCAGAACCAGAAATTATTTATCCATTACTTGCTGCCAGCGGAGAAGAGATTAATAGAATCAGATTCAATGGATTAACAGATAATTTAATTATTGAATCAATCAGCGAAGTTGAAACTATTAAACATCCAAACATTATTGATGGAGTTAAAAATAGAGATTTAACATTACCTTTTTGTAGAAGCATTATTAACAGAGATTTACAGGGAGCATTAGAGGGATGGATGCCAAATGGACAACACGATCCTTCTGCAGTAGAACTTGCCCAAGAAGCCTTAGCAGGAAGCATTAATAACGCATTATCATTTACATACCAACTAATAGAAATTATTCAAGATCGGGTTAAATATACCAAAAGACATACTGGTCCAGCATGGCCGGCTAGCAGGACGCTTAGAGAACGTATAGGTTCATGCAGAGATTTAGCAATGCTAATGGTTGAAGCTTGCAGGTCTATAGGTATCCCAAGTAGATTTGTAAGTGGTTATCATTTTGAAGATCCCTTACCCTCTGAGTTGGATTTACACGCTTGGGCTGAATTATATATTCCAGGTGCTGGTTGGAGAGGTTTTGATCCAAGCGGAAAAGGATTAATAGATGATAGATATTTAACATTGGTATCCTCTTCAAAATCTAATTTAACCTCTGTAATTACAGGAAACTTTATTGGAAAAAATAATTTAGAAAATACTTTATCCTGGGAAATCAAAACTCTTGAAATTAAATAAACACTAAATTTTTAATCTTTCAAAATAACAAAAAAAATATAAATAATAATATGTTTCTTTTTTAGTGTTAATTGATACGTTCTTGGATATATATATCTGTTTTCATTTGTTTAATCTTTAAAGAAAATTGAACTCAAGTTTAGAAATTCCAGTTATCAAATCAAACAAATCGAAAATGTTTGAATTGATAAGTTATGAAAAATTTCGCGATACAAAAGATGTAAGATTTTTTGATATTAGTGTTAATGAATCAAACTATAGAGATCTAGTTATTCACAGTGGGCCTGCAGTTAGTCCGCCAAACGATGAAGAATTTAATAATTGGCAATTTTACATACATCATAATCAAGAAGATAATCTTCTGGCTATCTCTGGAGGAAGAACATTTTATCTTGTCAATTTTGGCTGGGATTATCCATTTTATAAAGTTAGATTAGAATCTTGTGGATATATTTTAAGAATACCTAGAGGAACTTTTCATAGATCAGTATCTGACGAAAACGGTTCCATAGTTTTAAATCAAGCCATTAGAGATAAAGAAGGTACCGTTGAATCTGAATTCAAGGTTACGAATAGCAAAGATAACAAAAAGCTTTTAAATTGCATAACTAATTTAGAGCCTAAATTTAAAATTTATAGTGTTAAATAATTTTAAAAAGGAGTTCCAAATTTATACATCAATTTTAAAAATTATCTAATTGTTATAAAATAAAAATACTCAAATTTTTTAAAATGAAATTTTTTAAGTATTTAAGATATTTTTTATGCATAACTTTTTCTCTCTTGGTTTTGTCCTCTCCAGTTTTTGCAGGGGCGAATGTAGCTGTAAAGGGAGAAGGAGATGAAGTACCAAGTTACGTAAGATCCAATATTACAGGATTTGATTTCCATGGAGAGGATCTTCATTTGTCTTCTATAGCTGGAGCGGTTGCTAGAGACGCGGATTTTAGTGATGTTGATTTACATGGTACCACCTTAACCCTATCTGATTTAAAAGGTTCTAATTTAAATGGGATCGACCTGACTGATACTCTTTCTGATCGAGTAAATTTCCAAAAAACAGATCTTAGAAATGCTGTTTTAATAAATATGATCGCATCAGGCAGCAGTTTTGCAGGAGCTCAAATAGAAGGAGCAGATTTTTCTTATGCCATTCTTGACAGCGAAGACCAAAGAAATCTTTGTGAAATTGCTGATGGGATCAATCCAACAACAGGCGTTTCAACAAGAGAAAGTCTTGAATGTAGTTAGAAATTAAATATTATAAGTAAACTTTTTTCCCATTATTAAATTTATAAATTCTTTGTTCATTATCTTGAAATATCATTTCTCCATTTAATTTAGATTTCTTAAATTTTGAAAGTCTCGCTCTGTGTATATTCGATTTTTTATTTATATTATCTTCGTTATCGTAAATTCCAATATAAATATTAATATTAGGGTTTGAAAAGGTTTTTTCTTCCTCTCTTAAAAAAATTCTATCAATATTAGTTTGGGTGCTCTGCAGTTTATTTTTAAATTTTTCTAATTTAAAGTTCTTTGTTTTTTTTGAATTAATTTTTTTGTAGCCAAAAAAAATAAATCCTAAAATTAGAAAAACTAAAAATATATTCATTACCTATTTAATTTTTATTTGTATATCTACGCCTAAGTTACTTTTGGTAGTTAATATTTCTTTTTTTAAGATTCCATAGGTAAAAACTTTAGATAAAGTTTTTAAAGATTTAAATACTAAAAAAACAGTAAATAAAAAGAAAAGAATAAGGTTTTCTACGAGAATATTTTTATTTTTATTTTCTAGTTTGTTCATGAAAGTCTTAAATCAATTATTTTTCATCACTATTTGCATATGGTCCGAAAAATTCACTGGCGTCTCTTCCCATTACTTTAGCAAGATTTAAACTTTTATCTATATCCCATTTAGATGCCATTCCATAAAGAATCCCAGCAGCAAAAGAATCGCCACATCCATAAGAATCAACTTTTAATTTTTTGTTTTTAAGAGCCTTATATCTCCCTCCTGGGAATAGTATGCCTCCATTCTCGCCCTCGGTCTTAATAGTATATTTGGGTTTTAACGATAATTCAGAAAAAGAAAAAACTTCCCCGGGATCAAGATTACTGCCTATTAATACATCTAAAAGGACATTTGATTTATTAATTGTATTTAATCCCACCCTTGGTGTTGTACATAATATTGAAGCTGATCTAGCGATTTTAAAAATCTCTGAATCAGATGCAGTAATAAAAATTCCGTCCATTTTTTTTAAAATATCCCATTTTAACTTGTCTTTATGAGTTGGAGCTAACCTTTCCCCAATAACTGTTATTGCTCTCTCACCTTGAGAGTCAATCAAACTAAACCCTCTTCTAGTTGGCTTATCACGCCAGGCTACATGCAACTTAATACCCATATTTGAAAGAATTTTGAAGCATCTATCTCCATAATCGTCATTTCCTAATGCAGTAAAAAAATGAATTTGGTTTAAAGTTAATTCAGAAAGTTTTTTAGCGATAATTGATCCCCCACCAGCTGGATACTCAAGAAACTTATCAGAATGAGAAATGACTCCGGGCTTTGGTAATTGATCGACCTTTAAGAAATCTATCCACTCTACATGACCAATCACAGCAAAATTTAAATTTCCTTTCTTAAATTTATAGTCTTCAACTTTATTATTCTTTTCAACAACCATAAGCATTTAAATACTATTATTAAAAGAAGTATTTTTGACAAGTGAACTATCCTAACATTTTAAAAGATAATAAACAGATACTATCTTTTCTTTACCTTTTTCTATCAATTTTAGGTGCTGTCTTGCCAATGATGGCAAATTTCGAATTTGCTAGGGAATATGGAAACAGCTTTGACATAAATAACTTTATTTCTTTAGCGAATGCAAACCCTGCAGCTCAGTCAATTTCTAGAGACTTATTAGTAGGTGCAAGTGCTATTTTTATATGGATAGTAAATGAATCAAAAAAACTAAACATGAAGAATATGTGGGTTGTATACATTGGAACTTTTCTTATAGCCTTCGCATTCTCTGCACCTTTTTTCTTATTTCTAAGAGAGAGAAGAATTATCGAATTAGAAAAGATTAATTAAAATAATCTCTTAAATAGAACTGCAAATACAATAAAGCAACAAAACGAAATTGAAAGCCAAATTATTGAAGCATAACCAAATAGATCTAATATGCGTCCTGAAATAAATGGTCCAAAAAAATAACCCATAGCGAAACATTGTGATAGTAGAGCAAGTGCAAAACCTTTTTTATTTGAAGGGGCTATTCTGAAAACGATATCTGTTGATGTTGGAAGAAATGAAGCAGTTCCTAAACTTACTAAAATCAATGAAAAAGAAATTAAATAAAAAGCTGGGATAATTAAATAACTAGAAATAAATAATAAAAATGAAGCGAAAGAGAAATTTATTAAACTAAATTTCAAGCCAAATAATCTTTCTTTCTTAGATATCCAAGAACCGACAGGCCATTGTAAAAACAACAATAGAATTAGCTGAAAAGAAATTATAAGACTAATAATTTCTTTGCTTAATGCATTGCGATAAACTCCACCTTTAACAAGATCCAGAGGCAAAGTTACTTGAATCAAAGCTAAAGATGTAGTTATCAATAAAATAGATAAAATTATTATTGTTGAATTTTTATTCCATTTCAATTGTCCCTGATTGGTTGAATCTACTAATTTTTTTTGGAAATTTTCTAAGTTTCTTTTAATAGAGGAACTATTTCTAGATATTAAAAATGTGATAACTAACATGCAAAATATATCATTAATAAAAATTGATTTAGAGTACAAAAAATTAGTCATATAACCCCCTAAAAATACCCCTAGAAATATTCCTAAAGCCTCAGAACTTCTAACAAGAGCATAAGCTTTGCGTGTTTCAATAGGATGACAAAAATAGGGCACCCCAAACTCGGCAGCGGGCCAATATATTCCTGCAGCAGCCCCAACAAATGATTGTCCAATTATGTAAAAAAAAGCATCTCTAGAAAAAATGAGGCACAAGCTAGCGGCAATACTTATTATTGAAGAAGTAATTATTGGAAATTGTATTTTCCCTGTTTTATTAAGATAATTACCTGTAAAAAATCTTGTTACGGTTCCAATTATTGCTGAAATGGTAAACCCCAAGCCAATATCTGTTGCCGATAATCCTATGTTATTAAAAATAAGTGATGTTAAATAAATAACACCTCCTGCTCCAAATGCAGCGAAAAATCTTATCTTGGTTATTAACCTCAAATGATATGGAAATTGAATCCACCAATTTTTCCTAATTTGTAAATTATTTGGACTAATCACAAGTGAAATACATTTTTATTATTTTTTTTAGTTTTTGTGGTTTATTTTTTAATAATGGTTTAAAGGCTGCTGAAAAGATAAATATTAAATT
>QCBG01000021.1 GCA_003279115.1 Prochlorococcus sp. AG-347-E03
TGCCAATTCCATGAACAATCCATAGCGGTCCATGAAATTTTCTAATTTTCTCCTCAATAATTATTTCGGCTTCATGAACTCTTAGGCCTCTTACATCAATTGTATTTTTACTCGTTCTAATTTTAGAAAAAGAAAAATCTTCTCTTGTAGACTTGATCTCAATTTTTGACATTTTGAAATTAGGCTTTTCTCCATTAATACCTTCAAAGTCATTTACAGATAATGTGCTTCTGAATGAACCACATTTAACTTCGTAAAAACCACCTTTTTTATCTAAATCTACAATTTGTCCCGTACTATTTAGACTTTTAATTTTTACAAAATCCCCTACCTGAGGATCCCATGATATTGACTTTTCAAATTTTTTTTGGGTTAGATGTTCCGTCTCAATTTCCTTTAATCTTTTTCCAATAATTCTAGTATCCTCTCCATTAACATTTTTGTCTCTTAATTTTTTAATCAAATCTATTACCTCTTTTTTAGCGGATACAATATGTTCAGATAATTTAGACCTTTCAATTTCCTGTATTTTTTCAGCATTTATTTTTTGATATTCATAATTTTTCTTCAGTTCATCATGTAATATTTCAGTCCTTGCAATGAGTTCTGCGGCGGCTTCTGCAGAATTTTGTTGTTTAATCCTCTCTTCCTCAAGTCCTTTTATAATATTGTTAATATTATCAACTTCTTTTGGCTTTAGATAATTTGCAGCTTCATTGAGTATGCCTTCATCGAGACCAATTCTCTTTGAAATTGACAAGGCATTACTTCTCCCAGGGATACCCCAGTTGAGTATATATTTTGGCTTCAAAGAATCCTCATCAAAGGCAACTGATACGTTTTCAAATCTTGAGTCGTTATATTTTAGAGCCTTAATATCTCCATAATGTGTAGTTGCTAAGGTGATATCAGATTTATTTGCAAATTCTTTTAATAAAGCCATCGCAAGAGCACTTCCTTCAAGAGGATCTGTACCTGATCCAATCTCATCTAACAAAACAACTGATAATCCTTTATTAATATCAAGTGAATCTAATATCTCTTTTATGCGGGATATATGCCCACTGAAGGTAGATAAATTTTCTTCTAATGATTGATTATCTCCTATATCCACATATATATTTGGACAAAAAGGGATAATAGGATTATGAGTTGAGGGTATCAATAATCCTGCTCTAGCCATAAGTAAAGACAAACCTAATCCTTTTAAAGCTGCCGTTTTACCTCCAGTATTTGGCCCTGTAATAGCTACAACCTTAATTTTTCTATTTATATGAAAATCGATAGCCACTGGGGGAGGAGCTCCTTTTTTCTTATGTTCCCAAATTAATAAGGGATGAGAAAAACCAATTAAAGAAATAATAGGATTTTTCTCAAACGTAGGAGTTCTTCCTCCAATCCATTTCGAATATCTTGAACGAGTTAGAGCATTTTCTAATCTCAATAAAATGGATGCCATTTCAATAAGATTTTCTGAATTATCGCTAACAACTTGGGACCATTTCTTAAGTAATTTAAATTCTTCTGCTGTGATTCTAGCCTCCAAAGAAGCAATCTTATTACCTTTAGTTACTACACTATCAGGCTCAAAATATACTGTATTTCCTGAAGATGAAGAGTCATGAATTATGCCTTTAAATTTATCTACATAATTAACTTTCACTGCTAAAACAGGCCTACCATATCGATCTCCAATAGTTGTATCTTGCAAATAAGCTAAATTCTTTTGGATAAATTTCTCAACTAATATTTTTCTTTCAAGTTTCTTAGATAATAATTCTTTTCTAAGAATAGATAATTCATTACTCGCATTGTCTGAAATCCTTCCATTTGATTCAATTCCTTTTTTAAAAATCGTTTCGATATTCTGATGGTCAATTAAATTTTTTATGAATGATGAGATAAAAGGCCTTTGTTCAAAATCTAAAGATATTTTTTTTAAATTCCTTGACGCAGCAATTGTTTTCGCTATTTCTAATAAGTCAGACGATAAAATCACACCTCCCTTGGAACAAATTTCAATATTTCTACTAATATCAAAAACTCCGGAAAAACTAATAGATTTATCTAAATTATTTTCCAGCTCGGTTATTTCAATCGTTTCATTCAAAAGTCTTTTAGCAACTTCGTATTCAGATGGGATTTCAAAACTTAATATTTCTTTTTTACCCATCTCTGTAGAGGCAAATGAGGATAGGTGGGTTTTTAATGTATCCCACTCTAAAAGATTTATAGATTCATCTTCTAAAGTTTGCTCTGGAAATAATTTTTTAGATTGACTTTTCTCCTGCATAAAAAAAAGAATCAAACATTTGATTGAATTCCTTCAGGAGGAACATAAAGCATCTCGAGCCAATTTCCTTCAGTATCCTTCATATAAAAGGATGCTGTTCCATCTCTATGTTCATGTAAAGGACCAACTTTTAAACCAGATTTTTTTAAATCATTTTGAATATTTACCACTTCTTTTTTATCTTCAAAATGGAATGCGAAGTGTGGTCCAGCAGCTTTATAGCTTGGGCCTAATAATGCAAGCCCATCTTTCCCTTTACCAGCTTCCAAATAAGACCAATCTTTATCATCCCAAACCAAAGTCATACCTAATTTAATATAAAAAGATTTCGCCCTTTCGAGATTCTCTACTCTAAGTGCGATGTGACCAATCCTATTTACTCCTTGTGAAAACTTCAAAACAAATCCGCGAATTCATTATTAACCTAAGAATAAACCAAATTTTGGTTAATAATGAGTTTTTAAGTATCCTGCAACCATTGAGATGCATCACAAGCATGATAAGTGAGTATTAATTTTGCTCCTGCTCTTTTAAAACTAAGTAACGTTTCTAAAACAATATCTTTTTCGTTAATCCAGTTCTTCATAGCAGCAGACTTTACCATGGAGTACTCCCCACTAACATTGTATGCAGCTATGGGTTTATTTGAAAAAGTGCTTAATCTATAAACAATATCTAAGTATGAAATTCCAGGTTTAACCATCAAAATATCAGCTCCTTCATACTGATCCAATGCAGATTCAATTAAAGCCTCTTTTGAATTTGCAGGGTCCATTTGATATGTAGACTTATTATCTGGAATTATTTTTTTACTATTTTCTCTAGGAGCCGAATCTAAAGCAGTTCTAAATGGACCATAATAAGCAGATGAATATTTTGCTGTATAGCTAATAATACCTACATCACTAAATCCTTGACTATCAAGTGTATTTCTAATTGCCCCAACTCTTCCATCCATCATGTCACTAGGGCCAATAAAATCTGCTCCAGCTCTTGCTTGTGTTAAAGCTTGTTTTTTTAAAATCTCGATTGTTTCATCGTTCAATATTTTTCCAGTTTCATCAACTAATCCATCATGTCCATCACAGGAGTATGGGTCCAAGGCAACATCTGTCATTATTGCCATTTCTGGAATCTCTTTTTTTAATATGCGAATAGCTTTAGGTATTAACCCGTCTTCATTAAAACATTCCGCTCCATCTTCAGTCTTTCTGCTATCGTTAATTTTTGGAAAAAGAACCACACACCTTATTCCCAATTCCCATGCCCTTGTTACCTCCTTAATTAAGCCATTAATATCCCATCTATAAGTTCCTGGCATTGCTGAAATTTCCTCTTTAAAATCTTTTTCATGAATAAATAATGGATATATAAAGTCCGAAGCCTCTAAATGGTTTTCTCTTACCATTTCTCTAATTGCCTCAGACCGTCTTAATCTTCTTGGGCGAATGATCAAATTCATTTTAATATTATTTAAATTGAAAATATTTATCTAATACATTAATCGCTTGCCTCGCACATAAATCAATCATAGACTCCTTTTGTTCAGGAAAATTAACTTAATTAAACTATATCCAGAATGTAAAAGTTACAAAATTATTTTGCTCAAACTTCAATTTTCACAAATTTACGTCATAAAGAGATAATATCTTTTAGTTAAGTATTTATTTTAAGGAGAGTATCTTTGAAAATAATTAATGGATTGCATCTTAAGAATGTAAGAGGCGATATTCTTGGAGGAATTACAGCCGCAGTAGTGGCTTTGCCTCTTGCTCTTGCTTTTGGTAACGCTGCATTAGGACCTGGCGGAGCAATTTATGGACTATATGGGGCAGTGGTAGTTGGTTTTTTAGCAGCATTATTCGGCGGAACACCTGCTCAAGTTAGCGGACCCACCGGTCCTATGAGTGTAACTGTTGCTGGCGTAGTAGCAGGCTTAGCAGCAGTGGGAGTTCCAAGAGATCTTTCTGCAGGACAAATTTTACCTTTGGTAATGGCAGCAGTAGTAATTGGAGGTTTGTTGCAAATAATATTCGGACTTTTAAAACTTGGTAAATACATTACTTTAGTTCCATATTCTGTTGTTTCAGGATTTATGTCTGGTATTGGAGTAATAATCATCGCACTTCAGATTGGTCCATTATTAGGAATTAGCACTCGTGGTGGAGTAGTGGAATCTTTATCTACTGTATTTTCAAATTTCCAGCCAAACGGTGCTGCTATTGGAGTAGCAATGATGACGCTAGGTATTGTATTTCTAACTCCAAGAAAAATAAGTCAGTGGGTTCCTTCTCCTCTCCTGGCACTATTGATAGTAACTCCTATATCAATATTAATTTTTGGAGATGGAGCCATTGATAGAATTGGAGAAATTCCAAGAGGAGTTCCATCTTTAAATTTCCCAAGTTTTAATCAATATTTTCCAATTATTTTTAAGGCAGGATTAGTCCTAGCAGTACTTGGCGCAATTGACTCCCTATTAACATCTCTAGTGGCAGACAATATATCCCAAACAAAACATAATTCTGATAGAGAACTTATTGGTCAAGGGATAGGAAATGCTGTTGCAGGTCTTTTTTCAGGTCTACCTGGAGCCGGAGCAACAATGAGAACCGTAATTAATGTTAAATCTGGAGGATCTACTCCCATTTCTGGTATGGTTCATTCAGTTGTCTTGTTGATAGTTTTAGTTGGCGCAGGACCTTTAGCTGAGCAAATACCAACTGCTTTACTAGCTGGAATTCTTATAAAAGTTGGTCTAGATATTATTGATTGGGGGTTCTTGAGGAGGGCTCACAATTTATCTTTAAAAACTTCAGTTGTTATGTACGGAGTACTCTTAATGACTGTATTTTGGGATTTAATTTGGGCAGTTTTAGTTGGTGTATTCATAGCCAATATGCTCACCATTGATTCAATAACCGAAACTCAACTAGAAGGTATGGATGAGGATAATCCTTTATCAAAAGATGATCAAGTTAAAAATGCATTACCTGCTGATGAAAAAGCACTACTAGATAGATGCTCAGGAGAAGTAATGTTATTTAGACTTAAAGGACCACTGAGTTTTGGAGCAGCTAAAGGCATATCTGAGAGAATGATGCTTGTAAGAAACTACAAGGTTTTGATATTAGATATCACTGATGTACCAAGACTTGGAGTGACGGCTACTCTCGCAATAGAGGATATGATGCAAGAAGCAAAAAATAATTCCAGAAAAGCATTTGTTGCTGGGGCAAATGAAAAAGTAAAGGATAGATTAGCTAAGTTTGGAGTTGAAGGCATTATTGAGACAAGAAAAGAAGCCTTAGAAACCGCTTTAAACGAAATATCCTAATAATTTATGGAAATAAATCCAATTCTGCAAAATGTATTAGCCCCGCCAGTTCTTTTCTTTTTAATTGGAGCAATATCAGTACTCTTTAAATCCGATTTAGAAATACCAGCTCCATTACCTAAGCTGTTCTCTTTATATCTTCTCCTAGCTATTGGGTTTAAAGGAGGTATAGAGATACAGAAAAGTGGGTTTACTGATCAAGTATTGCCGACTTTAAGTGCTGCAATACTGATGTCACTAGTAATCCCCCTGATTGGATTCTTAATTTTAAGATTTAAATTTGATGTCTTCAATTCAGCTGCAATAGCAGCAGCATACGGCTCAATAAGTGCTGTTACATTTATTTCTGCAGAAAGTTTTTTAGAAAGTCAAAAAATAGCTTTTGATGGCTTTATGGTTGGCGCCTTAGCTTTAATGGAATCTCCTGCAATCATCGTTGGATTATTACTTGTGAAATTTGCAGCTCCAAAAAATAGACCAAAATCAAGAAAAATGCATCTAAGCTCAATATTACATGAATCACTTTTGAATGGATCAGTTTATTTATTGCTTTCAAGCTTAATTGTGGGATTTCTGACTGCTTCAAGTAATCCCTCAGGGATTGCAAAAATGGAGCCTTTTACTGGACAATTATTCTATGGAGCAGAATGCTTCTTCTTGTTAGATATGGGAATAGTCGCTGCTCAAAGATTGCCAAGACTGAAGAATGCGGGTTCGTTCTTAATTGGCTTTGCTATTTTTATGCCTTTATTTAATGCATTTATCGGTGTTTTCGTTGCAAGATTTTTATCTTTAGGACCTGGCAACGCACTTTTATTTGTGGTTTTATGTGCAAGCGCCTCTTATTTAGCAGTTCCTGCAGCTATGAGGATGACAGTTCCAGAGGCTAAATCTAGTTACTATATCTCAACTACACTAGGTCTAACTTTTCCATTCAATATAGTTCTCGGCATTCCCATATATATGAGTTTAGTAAATACTATTATCCCACTTTCCTCTCTATAACAATGAAAAGATTAGACTTGATATTTAGTGAAAGAGAACTAGATGCAATCATTAAAACATTAGAAAAAGCTAATGTTCCAGGATATACAGTTATGAAACATGCCACAGGCAGAGGGCCTGAAAGAGTTGTTACTGAAGATATGGAATTTACTGGTTATGGATCAAATGCTCATGTAATTGTTTTTTGTGAGCAAGAATTAATAGATAAAATGAGAGATAACATCAGGGACGATTTAAGCTATTACGGCGGAGTCGCTTATATTTCTGAAGCAACACCCCTTTAAATTAAAAAAGAACTATTTATTTTTAAGAATGAATCCAATCTACTCTTATATTTTTTCTACTATTTAAATATCTATCAATTGACATCGCAGCAATACATCCATCAGAAGCAGCAACGACTGCTTGCTTAAATGGTGTATTTCTTATATCTCCAATAGCCCATACTCCATCAGAGTTTGTAGACATAAAGTCATCCACAATAACTCCTCCGTCTTCTTTTAAAGCAATTTGATCCCCTAAAAAATCAGTAATTGGCTTTGAACCACTCATATACACAAAGACTCCATCTAAATTCAAATTGATAGGATTTTCTTCTTGCTTATTTTTTACAACAACTCCATTAACACCCATGTCATCTCCCAATATTTCCAATAATCTTGTTCTACTCCAATGTTTTATATTTGAATTATCCATCAATTCCATAGCTTCTTCATTATCTGATTTAGGATCACTTGATGTGATCCAATGCACAGTTGATGCAAATTTAGTTAAAACAGTTGCCTCTTCAATTGCCTCCTTGTTAACTCCAACAACGGCAACTTCTCTATTTTTGTAAAAAGCCCCATCACAAGTAGCACAATAACTTACTCCTTTGCCAAGAAAATCCGCTTCGCCCTTAAATGATGCAGGCCTGCCCATAGCTCCACTTGCAAGTACAAGTGCTTTAGCCTTGAAAGTGCCTTCGGGTGTATAAACCATTTTCCACTCTCCACTAGCATCTATTCCAAACACTTGCGCTCTTCTATAGTCTGTGCCGTATTGCACAGCCTGTTCCCTCATTAAAGTAAGTAACTTCTCCCCACTTATATCAACCGGAACACCTGGATAATTAGCTATTTGATGAGTTATTGCTAAGGCGCCAACAGATGGATTTTTATCTAAAACTACTGTCTTTAAGTTTGAACGAGATGTATAAAGTGCGCAAGTACATCCGGCCGGTCCTCCTCCGACAATAACTACATCTGACTCAATGATTTCCAATTTAATAAAACTCCTTTTTAGTAGTTAATTAGATGAGCTCTCGGTTAGAAGTTATCTTTAATGTAAATGCCTAACCTTGTATATAGATAAGTTAAAAGAAAAAAGAGAAAAAAGCATAATATAGAAACAAACTTACATAGGAAAAACATAAAAAATTAATTATCACAATGCTCAGTTACGTGAATTGTTCTGTATTGATCTATTATTAGTTCATGTCAAAAAATCAATTGCCGTAGAACATTATATT
>QCBG01000022.1 GCA_003279115.1 Prochlorococcus sp. AG-347-E03
TAATTTCAGGAAAGTGTTTCATAGTAGATATTAATCCAAGAATCAAATACTAAGATAACTTTATAAAAAATGTTCTTAGTAAAAAATTCCTCCAAAAAGATTTCTTTGTTTCAATATATTTCTAAAAAAATAATTTTTTGGCACACATAAGGAACAAGATCTCGTTAATATATTTACATAAAGTAACTATTTCCATGGATTTCATTTCTAAAAGTCAAGGATACATACCACTTAAAGTAGTTCCTTACATATTTTTCCTAGCAGTTGTGCTAAGTATTACAACTTCAACTAATACATTTGTTTAAAACTAGTTTTTTACGAGAAGAGTAAAGTAAATATTTAATGGACAAGTATGATGTTGTAATAGTGGGAAGTGGAATAGGAGGACTATGTTGCGGTTCGATCCTCTCTTTATCAGGCAAAAAAGTACTTATTTGTGAAGCACATACCCAGCCAGGAGGTGTTGCTCACAGTTTCAAAAGAAAGGGTTACACTTTCGAATCAGGCCCTTCATTGTGGAGTGGAATAGGTAAATGGCCGACTACTAATCCATTAGGGCAAATTCTTAAATTACTTGATGAAGAAGTTGAACTATTTCAATACAAGGGTTGGCAAGTTATTGTCCCAGAAGGCAATTTTAATCTTGATGTTGGGGAAGAACCTTTTAAACAAACAATTAAAAATTTAAGAGGCGAGAAATCTGTTAAAGAATGGGAATCATTTATTTCCGGAATAAAACCTCTTAGCCAAATAATAAATGAAATACCTTTACTATCATTTTCTCCTGAATCAATAAATTTCTTAGATCTAATAAATTTAACCTCAAAATTTTTACCTAATATCAAGCAAATACCAAAAATTAATAAGGGTTTTGGGAATTTAGTAAATAATCATCTAGAGGATCCTTTTCTCAGAAATTGGGTTGATTTATTGAGCTTTTTGATAAGTGGTATGTCAATGCATGACACAAATACAGCTGCGATGGCTACTTTATTTAACGAATGGTTTGAACCAAATTCATACCTTGAATACCCTAAAGGAGGTAGTGAATCTATCGTGAAAGCCTTAATTAATGGATTTAAAAAAAATGGTGGAGAATTAATTCTCTCTTCGAGAGTAAAAACAATTAACTTCAATAAAAATTTAGCAACAGGTATAACTCTTGATAATGGTTCTAGTTATGGTTGTGAATCTGTTGTAACGAATACTGATGTTTGGAATCTAAGAAAGTTAATTCCAAATGAAATTTCAAAAAAATGGAATACAAAAGTTTTAAACCCTAATAAATGTGATTCTTTCCTACATATACATTTAGGCTTTAATGCTGATGGTCTTGAAGATTTGCCAATACATGCGATACATGTTGATGAGTGGGAAAAAGGTATAACTGCAGAAAGAAATATAGCTGTATTTTCAATCCCATCTGTTTTAGATAAAAATATGGCCCCTAAAGGGAAACATGTTCTTCATGGATATACTCCCGCAAATGAACCTTGGGAAATTTGGGAAAACCTAAATCCAAAGAAATTAGAATATAGAAATTTGAAAGAAGAAAGATGTTCAATATTCCTTAATGCAATTCGCAAATTCATCCCTGACATAGATGAAAGGATTGATTTAAAGATGCTAGGGACCCCAATTACTCATAATAAATTCACCAATACCTATTGCGGTAGTTACGGCCCTGCATTATCTGCAGAAAAAGGTCTTTTCCCAGGCTGCAAAACTCCAGTGAAAAATTTATTTACTTGCGGTGCAAGTACATTTCCAGGTATTGGAATTCCTGCTGTTTCAGCAAGTGGTGCTTACGCAGCCGAAAAAATTATTGGTAAAAAAGAATTTAAAACTCTCCTTAAGAAAATAAATTTATGAATCAAGTTCTTTTTATAACTCTACAAATAGTTAGTTAAGAAATAAGAATAAAGAAAGCAAAAACGTTCAATAATGATAATCTTTATCTGAACATAAACTTAACTTATAGCTCTTATATGTTTTTCTTATCAATTCCTCAAGCCTGGCATTTAGTTGGCACTTGGTCAGAACAACTTCCAAGCGAGTCAAATCTTATAGGAATGGGCCAAACAGAATTAATGATGACCTTACATTCTATATTCGTTCCTCTCTTAATTGTAATTTCATATTACCTATTCAATAGACTTAATAAAAACGAATCAAAGAAAATTAAGGGATGATCGTTTAAGGTTTATTTAGCTGAACTTCTTCTAACTACTTTTCTGCCTGTAGAAGTGTCAACTCCGCTTGAATCTTTAGTTTGTGAATTAGTTTCAACATTATCAACTTCACTCTTATCCATTTCTGCGCAAACACCAACTACCATGGCAGCTTGCATTTGATCTGGCAAATCTCCAATAGTTAATAAGGCTTTTAAAACTAATTGAAGTCGAGTTTGCCGATCAATTTCTGGTCTTAGTTTTTTTACAGTATTCCAAAGTTCTTGTGTAACTTCTTTTAAAAGTTCTCGATCTACAGCCAAATTAAAACCCTTTTTATCTTTCTACTAATCTAACAAAAAATTCGATCTCGTAAAATAATATTCTACAAAAAGATTGTTTGTTAATATTTTTCTAAACGAATACAAGGTGCATCTGTTGATGCAATTCATTCTTCTCTTGCAAAAGTTCATCTTTTTCAATCTTTTTTACAGTAAAAGTTCCATAAAATTTTTTTTGAATCTTTATTGGAGTGCTTTCAAACTTTACATTCTTGCTTATCAGAGAATTCCACTCTTTTGAATTAAAAGGGGCATAAGGAGAAGATGAAATCACTTTCATATCTTAATAATACATCTGTACTAATACTAGTACATTATTACTATATTGCAACAACTCTGTCCACTTATCTTGATTTAAAAGTTTCTTTGAGAGTGGATTGATTTTTTTTATCTGATTTGTGGGATTTATAAGTTCTATAAATGAATCAACGTATAATTCATTACCTATTAATGCCTTTTTTAGTGAATTAAGACTTTTCTCACTTAAAAACCTTTTAAATAAGTAAATTTGTTGAAATTAACATTGACAAGACATATTAAGTAATCCTTTCTATAAAAGGATTAATGAATTTATCAAAAATGCTTCTTAGTAATGCAAAAAGACTTAAGATCCAAGGAATAATTAAAAGAATCGCTCAAGACAAATCAATTACATTAGAAGATAGGATATATGTTGAGAAATTTGCGCACCATAATTCGACAATTTCTCTTTGGCTGAAAAAAGCTAACAGCTTAAGAAGGAATGGTACAAAAAATGATGGGGGGATTGATAACCTCTTACAATCATTTGGGATAGATGGACTAGATAAAGAAAATCATTTCAATCCAAATGAAGATGATATATCTGATTGGTTTGGCGGTGCTCCTGGTTGGCTAAGGAGAAGCTAGATTCATTAATTATTCAACTTACCCAAGCTATCTTACACAAATATATACTCATAAAAGATATAAATACCCAAAAAAGCCATGGTATAAATTTAATCGGAACCAAATATTTATTTGAAAAGGTTTTCATATAGATTTTTCTTTTTAGATTATTTCTTCCTTACCGTTTTTGAGAATAGGTTTAATTGCTCTATTTAAAAATTAAACAATATTCGAAACCTCAAAGATATTAAATCACTTTTAGTAGATGAAAGTTAATCAGCCTTAATGATCAAAATCTAAGCAACTTTATTTTCAATATTCCTTGTAAAACTTACTATTTTTGCCTCATCATGGTCTGAATCATTCCAAAATTTTATAAGTCTTTCTAATTCATGAATCCTCTTTTTGGCATTTGCAATTTTTTCAGTAGTTGTCATATAAAATTTTTATCTATCCAATTAATACATGAAAAAAAAATATTTCAATGGAAGTAATAATTTTTAGACTATAAATATTAATTTTTGGTTAATTAGTTAAATACTTTGTAGCCCTCGAGCGGCTGAGTAATTATACTTAAAGAAAATTGAAATTTATGAAGAAACTAAATTCTTTGATTTTGAATAGTACTGTTAACTTCTTAGACTTCATATACTCTGGTAGATCTTTACAAAGATTTTGGGTTTTAGAAGTAATAGCTAGATCTCCTTATTTTGCATTTCTTTCAGTTCTTCATTTTAAAGAATCTCTAGGAATTAAAAATGAAAAAACAATGATTTTAATGAAGGAACATTTTTATCAAGCTATTAATGAAACTGAGCATCTTAAAGAAATGGAGAAAAGAGGAGGAGATAGGTTCTGGATTGATAGATTTTTTGCGAGACACCTTGTGCTTGTCTATTACTGGATCATGGTCTTTTATTATTTCTTCTCTCCGGCTAATGCTTATGATGTCAACATAAAAATCGAAGAACATGCATTTGAAACTTATTCCAAATACTTAATAGATAATCCGAATGATCAAAAAATAAAAGAAATTGCTCAAGATGAATTAAATCATGTCCAAGAACTTAACGAAGCTTTGTCAATGCTTACTACAGTTTAGATTAGTGCTGAGAAATCTATTAGCAATATTGAGAGTATCATTGAAGAAGATATTAATCCTAGGCTAACCATCAATGAGACATAACCTTTTTTTCTAGGCAATTTATAAAAAGATATTCCAATAATTAATATCATTATTAATGAGAAAAAAATTATAATTTTTTCATTTACTAAATTGAGATGCATAACTAAATTTTTTTCTTCAAAAAATTTGAGTAATTCAGATAAAACTATTTCTTCTTCTATTTTCTTTAAATAGTCAAATGAGCTTATAAAAGCAGAACTTAATAAAGATAATGCAACCAGTACAGAAACTGGTTTTGTTAACCTGTTAAGTGTTCTGTTAAAACTTATTAATAAAATAAAAATAAATAAAGATGTTACTAAAGGTATTAAAGGTATAAGAGTTGTTGAATTTATAAAATTTCCCACGAAAATAATGAGTATCTTACCTAAAATTTTATATTATTTCGACGCGTTATTTTATTAAATAAGATTTTTTAAAATCTTAAATGTAATTAGTACCTATTGCATTCTGTGTAAATTGATACCAAAATTTAATTAGTATTGAAAAATAAAATGTTAGCCATTTCTGAAATTATTATTGCAAGTACTATATTCCTAGGGATTGTATATTGGGAAGTTAAATTCCTTTATACCAAAACTACTGTAGCGAAATAACTTCACTCAAAACAGGAAATTTCAAAACATAGAAAATTTAAATAAAATTTAAGAATTTAAGTTGACAAAAAAAGAGATATTTATGAGAGAATAAACACAAATATTCAAAGCCCCTAATGAGCGAAATCCAAAATTCTAAAACTAATTCAACTCAGCAGCAGCAACAGCAACAGCAACAATCCTATTCAGATAGCAAAATTAATTCTGCAGAGAGCGAGAGACTATATCTTGAGATGAAAAAGGCTTGGCTTTAAATCTAATTTGTGTTTGAAATTATATTTCTATAAACTTGTAAAATTTTTTTTTAGTTTTGAAGTCATCGATACTTTTTTATTTTTTATATTCTTTAAATTTTAATTAGCTGCTAAGTAATTTTTTGAGAAAACTAAAGCAATTAGAGAAAATTAATGGAAGACTCGCAATGGGAGGCTTGATATATTTAGTTTTTACAAAATTAGTTTCCAACCGTGGCGACATATTAGACCAGCTTAAATCTTATTTGATTTAAAAAATGAATTGGAAGTATTATCCAGGAATGTTTCTTTCTATATAAGCGTCAGTTAAAGCTAAAACTAACCCCAATAATGTTGAAAATATAGCAATTTCAGTTGATTCCATTTTATTTGTGAATTACCTCTAGTTTGCTAAATAATTCAAAGCTCGACAACAAAACTAATAACCTATTATAGTACATATATACTATTAGCTATTTATTGTGAGCTCGGCAACTCCTGAGTTTCTTTTCGTTAGACCTGGTGATTATGTCGCAATTAAAAAAGAGAATTGCCAAAATACTAAGGAAAAGAATAAAAATTATTGGATCGGTCAAGTTATCGACTGTATTGGAGGAGCTAGAAATCCAAATTCATGGACCTTGTTTCAAGTTACCAATATTGATAATGGAGAGATCATCATAATCAACGCAGATATTGTAGAAAAAATTTTGAAACCTTCTGAAAGTTAAGCTTATGGGTAATCAAATAAACTTCCTTCAGTGTTACAAAAACAAAAGGCAAAATGAACGCATAAAGAGAATCAACCCAGTTCCAAGCAGGCAAGTCCGTATACTTGATTCATTGGACAGGGAGGTTGAATGCCTTTATACATTCTGTAAGTTTTTGATATTTCCTCAAATCCCAAACTTGATAAAAGATAATTTGCATAAGGATTCAGATTAGAGCAATCCAATAAGATTTGGGCATCTAAATCGTCAACTAACTCCCTTATTAATAATTCAGCCAGTGGTGGAGTATCTGCTAAAAGAGGTCCAATTCTCCAGCCTTGCTCATTATCCTCCAATACACAAGGTCTTATCCTGCCAAATCCATGGCACATCCCATTATTATCGACAATTGCGCTGACATTCCCATTAGGATTTTTCAACCAGTCATTTAGAAAATGTGGTCTGGGACTAGGTTCTCTTTGATCATCATAAATTAAGACTGCTTCAGATGAAATTTTATTACCCGGAACAACTTCAAAAGAATAAAATTGATCTTTATAGAAATTTTTCAATGGCAAATCTTGAGAACCATTTAATTTCCATCGATTTGTAATGGAAGATTTTCTAAACCCCCACTTTGCGTAATCATTCAATCTATCTGGAGCGGCCTCAAGACCAATACAATCAACATTTTTTAAATATTCGAGGGCATGTTTCCATAATCTCACTCCATATCCATTATTTCGGAATTCTTTCTTAACGATAAATAAACCTATAAAACCATACAATGAATTATATTTTATACACGCAATAGAACCTATAGGATTATTGTCGAGACAAGCTACCCATACCCCTTGTTTATCAGTATTTCTATAAATTGATACGTCATCCATCCCAGGAGAAAATCCTTCTAACCTTGCCCAGTTCGTTACTTCTGGTATTTCATTTAGAGATATCAGTCTAATTGAAAATTTTTCCCGCATAGGAATATACTAACCAAGAAAATTTTGAATTTTTAAAGAGAATATTAATAAAATTGATTATTTCTTATAAATCATTCATTCTTATTAAAGTAGCTAAAAACCTTTGTTATTTAAAATTTATCCTCTGATATATTAAATACTATTCATAGAAATAGAATGAAAATTTCTGATAAATTTCATTTAGAAGACATTAATAGATTAAAAAATAATGTTCTTACTGGTAAAACAGAAGATATAAAATGGCGGATCCAACATATAAATATAGTTTCTAAACTTTTAGATGAAAATAAAAAAGAAATAATAAAATCACTTTTTTTTGATCTAGGCAAATCTGAAATTGAAGGGCTTTCAGAAATCCTTTTAGTGAAAGAAGAGATTTCACTTATAAAAAAGAAACTCGATTCTTGGATGCGACCAAAAAAGATTAATACACCTTTTTATCTATTTCCATCATCCTCCAAAGTTATTTATGAACCTCTTGGGTGTGTTTTAATTCTTGGTCCTTATAATTATCCATTACTTTATGTTCTAAAGCCTTTGGTAAATATTTTCTCAGCAGGAAATACTGCAGTTATAAAACCATCAGAGAAATGTCCTGAGACCTCAAAACTTATTAAAAAGCTTACATCCAAATATTTCCGAAAAGATGTTCTAATGACAGTGGAGGGTG
>QCBG01000023.1 GCA_003279115.1 Prochlorococcus sp. AG-347-E03
TTCAAAATTCTATTCAATAAATAAAGATTTGATTATTAAAGTGAACAACCTAAAAGATGAAAATTATATCTTTGTTGGCCAAAATCTTATTATCTCCGAATCTACTGAAAATCTTACAAAACAATTAGATTTAATAAATAATTATCATATTGTGCAACCTGGTGAAAATCTGACTGAAATATCAAACAAATATGATTTAAAAGTAATCGATCTTATAGAAATAAATAATCTCAACAATCCAGATTCTATAAAAGTTGGTCAAAAGCTCACATTAAGAAAAAAGAACCTAATTAATTCAGAAAATCATGAAACAACTGAAAATAAAAAAAATAATGAATTACTTGAGTTAGATAAAAAAATTTATGGTCCTTTAGTTATCCAAAGTAAATCATATATAGATATTAAAGGTAGAAAAGTTTTAAACGTACTAAATCAAGACAATAAAAAACTGATTCTTTCAATAAATTGTGATGCAAATGAATTAGATGTAAGAATACCTGGCAGGAAATGGATGGGAAGTAAGCCTGCTAAAGAAGAATTCGAAAATAATTTAATAAATGATTTTTGTTAAAACTTTTAATTAATATGTGTGAATAATTTGTCTAAGAATATTAATCATGGGTTATTCTACAAAGAGTTAGATTGATAGTAATGGCTATTTCAAGAGGAGATCTCGTAAGAGTTAAAAGACCAGAATCATATTGGTACAATGAAATCGGTAAAGTTGCTTCAGTTGATACATCAGGCATAAAATATAACTGTGTAGTCAGATTCGATAAAGTAAATTACGCTGGGATTAGCGGAACTGATGGTGGAGCAAATACAAATAATTTCGCTGAAAGTGAATTAGAGAAAGCTTAAATAATTGCCTGAATTACCAGAAGTAGAAACAGTTCGCAGAGGTTTAGAGCAAAAACTTATTAACTTTATTATTAAAAAAGTAGAAGTCTGTAGGCATTCAACTGTTGCATTCCCAATAAACAAAGAAGAATTCATTAAAGGACTTATGAATTCACTTATTTATAAATGGGATAGAAGAGGAAAATATTTAATCGCTCAATTAAAAAAAGTTCAAAATGAGAATGCTCAATTTCCTCTAGAAAATTCACAAAATAACGGATTTCTTGTAATTCATCTAAGAATGACTGGATATTTTAAATTTATTGAAAGCTCAAGTCATCCTTGTAAACATACAAGAATAAGATTTTTCGATAAAAATAATAATGAGCTTAGATACATTGATGTAAGAAGTTTTGGTCAAATGTGGTGGATTAATAAAGACCTATCGCTTAACAAAATAATTAAAGGATTAGGTTCATTAGGTCCAGAACCATTTTCTAAAGACTTTGATGCAAATTACCTTAAAAAAGTTATTTCAAAAAGAACAAAATCTATAAAAGCTATCTTACTTGATCAAACAATAGTGGCAGGTATAGGTAATATTTATGCTGATGAAAGTTTGTACTCTGCTGGCATCTCTCCTTTTAGGGAAGCTCGGACAATAAAAAAGAATGAGTTAATCAAGCTAAAAGAATCCATTGTAACTGTATTACAAAAAAGTATAGGTTCTGGGGGTACTACATTTAGCGATTTCAGAGACTTGGAAGGAGAAAATGGAAATTTTGGTTTACAGACAAATGTCTACAGGAGAACTGGGAAAGAATGTCGTAAATGCGGAAATTTAATTGAAAGACAAAAAATTACTGGAAGAAGTACACATTGGTGTCCTAAATGCCAAAAATAAAAAAGGGTTTACTCAAGACGAGTAAACCCTTTTAAATATTTTTACCTGGCATTGAGCTATTTTCTCAAGGGGCTACCCCCTAAATATTTTCGCCGCTTATGCGTTTCACAACCGAGTTCGAGATGGATCGGAGTGGTTCCACATCGCCATGAACACCAGGATAGTGTGAACCTTGAGAACTGCATAGAATAATTATATGAATTAAAAACAATAAATTAAGTTTATTTGGTCAAGCCCTCGGTCTATTAGTACTCCTCCGCTGCACTTGTTACCAAGCTTCCACGTAGAGCCTATCAACGGGTGTTCTTCCCGTGACCTTACTGGCTTAAGCCATGGCAATACTCATCTTGAGGTGGGCTTCCCACTTAGATGCTTTCAGCGGTTATCCACTCCGCACATGGCTACCCAGCGTTTACCGTTGGCACGATAACTGGCACACCAGAGGTGCGTTCCTCCCGGTCCTCTCGTACTAGGGAGAAATCCTCTCAATATTCCTGCGCATACACCGGATATGGACCGAACTGTCTCACGACGTTCTGAACCCAGCTCGCGTACCGCTTTAATGGGCGAACAGCCCAACCCTTGGGACCGACTTCAGCCCCAGGTTGCGATGAGCCGACATCGAGGTGCCAAACCTCCCCGTCGATGTGAACTCTTGGGGGAGATCAGCCTGTTATCCCTAGAGTAACTTTTATCCGTTGAGCGACGGCCCTTCCACGCAGAACCGTCGGATCACTAAAACCGACTTTCGTCCCTGTTCGACTTGTAGGTCTCACAGTCAAGCTCCCTTCTGCTTTTGCACTCAATGACTGATTTCCAACCAGCCTGAGGGAACCTTTGTGCGCCTCCGTTACCTTTTAGGAGGCGACCGCCCCAGTCAAACTGCCCATCAGATACTGTCCGCTTCCCGGATAACGGGTAAGCGTTAGAACTCTAGCTCTAAAAGAGTGGTATCTCACCGATGACTCAATAGTACCCACAAGCACTATTTCAACGTCTCCCACCTATTCTGCGCATTCAGAGCCCGAGCACAATATCAAACTACAGTAAAGCTTCATAGGGTCTTTCTGTCCGGGTGTATGTAGTCCGCATCTTCACAGACAATTCTATTTCGCCGAGCCTCTCTCCGAGACAGCGCGCAAATCGTTACACCTTTCGTGCGGGTCGGAACTTACCCGACAAGGAATTTCGCTACCTTAGGACCGTTATAGTTACGGCCGCCGTTCACCGGGGCTTCAGTCGCCAGCTTCACTAAAAGCTAACCAGCTTCCTTAACCTTCCGGCACTGGGCAGGTGTCAGCCCCCATACATCGTCTTGCGACTTAGCGGAGACCTGTGTTTTTGGTAAACAGTCGCTTGCGCCTCTTCACTGCGACCAGCTCTCGCTGGCACCCCTTCTCCCGAAGTTACGGGGCCATTTTGCCGAGTTCCTTAGAGAGAGTTATCTCGCGCCCCTCGGTATTCTCTACCACCCCACCTGTGGCGGTTTCGGGTACTGGCATTTGTGTCTTAACGGGTATAGAGCTTTTCTTGGAAGCATGACATCACCAACTTCGCTGCCGTAGCAGCTCGTACTCACGCCTCAGCTCAAGATGTTTTCTCCATCTCTCAAAGCCTTGAACGCTTGAACCAGTAACCAACATCTGGCCTGGCTAGCCTTCTCCGTCCCTCTTCCCAAAACACAACTGGTACAGGAATATTGACCTGTTATCCATCGACTACGCCTTTCGGCCTCGCCTTAGGTCCAGACTAACCCTCCGCGGACGAGCCTGCCGGAGGAACCCTTAGGGTTTCGGGGCATGGGATTCTCACCCATGTTTTCGCTACTCAAGCCGACATTCTCACTTCTATGCCGTCCACGTCCGCTTACGCTAACGCTTCACCCTACATAGAACGCTCCCCTACCATAAATAAATTTATCCGCAGCTTCGGTATAACGCTTAGCCCCGTTCATTTTCGGCGCAGGATCGCTCGACCAGTGAGCTATTACGCACTCCTTTGAGGATGGCTGCTTCTAGGCAAACCTCCTGGTTGTCTGGGCAATCCCACCTCCTTTATCACTTAGCGTTAATTTTGGGACCTTAGCTGGCGGTCTGGGCTGTTTCCCTCTTGACTATGGAGCTTATCCCCCACAGTCTGACTGCCTAGTTACACACAGGGTATTCAGAGTTCATATCGATTTGGTACCGCTTTCGCAGCCCGCACCGAAATGGTTGCTTTACCCCCCTGCTGGAGCACTAGACGCTACGCCTCAACGTATTTCGGGGAGAACCAGCTAGCTCCTGGTTCGATTGGCATTTCACCCCTAACCACAGCTCATCCGCTGAATTTTCAACTTCAGTCGGTTCGGACCTCCACTTGGTATCACCCAAGCTTCATCCTGGCCATGGTTAGATCACCAGGGTTCGGGTCTATAAACACTGACAAACGCCCTATTAAGACTCGCTTTCGCTGTGGCTCCACCATTTCCGGTTTAACCCGCCAGTGCCTATAAGTCGCCGGCTCATTCTTCAACAGGCACACGGTCACCCGATTAGTCGGGCTCCCATTGCTTGTAAGCTCACGGTTTCATGTTCTATTTCACTCCCCTCCCGGGGTTCTTTTCACCTTTCCCTCGCGGTACTGTTTCACTATCGGTCACACAGTAGTACTTAGCCTTACGAGGTGGTCCTCGCAGATTCACACGGAATTCCACGTGCTCCGTGCTACTCGGGATACAGCTAGGTCAACTTATCTTTCGATTACGGGGCTTTCACCCTCTGTGGCACGCCATTCAAACGTTTCTTCTAGACTTGTTGATCCATATTGCTGTCCCACAACCCCGATAGTCAAGACTATCGGTTTGGGCTATTCCCCGTTCGCTCGCCGCTACTGAGGGAGTCGTTATTTACTTTCTCTTCCTCCAGCTACTAAGATGTTTCAGTTCGCTGGGTTAGCTCGCACCAACCTATATATTCAGTTGGCCGTTCATGGGGTTGCCCCATTCGGAAATTCCCGGATCAAAGTGTGCTTCCAACTCCCCGAGACTTATCGCAGGTAACCACGTCCTTCATCGCCTCTGTGTGCCTAGGTATCCTCCGTGAGCCCTTTGTAGCTTGACCAATAACTTCAAAAATTGAAGCATCAGCTTAATAGAATTGTTATTAATGCATTCGCACAAATAATAAATCTGCATCATTAAAGATGCTTATTGTCTTTAAAAATAATCTATGCAGTTGTCAAGGTTCTCTGAAAACAATGAAATTAATTCAATGAGTCCAGCATCTTAATGATTTCATTAGGAAGCTAGCTTCGTTCAGAATTTGATCACTACTCAAAACATTTCCTTCTCATAAATTATGGAAGAGGTGGTAATCAGTGGAGGTAAGCGGACTCGAACCGCTGACATCCTGCTTGCAAAGCAGGCGCTCTACCAACTGAGCTATACCCCCAACATAGAGATATGGGCCATCCTGGACTTGAACCAGGGACCTCACCCTTATCAGGGGTGCGCTCTAACCACCTGAGCTAATGGCCCAGGAAAAATAATGGGTGTGACCTAGAAAAAACTTAGGAAATGAAATTCTTAATAAATTAAAAACGTGAGATACCGATCGACCTAAGGTGACAAAATAATAATATTAAACATTTTGTTGTCTCCCTGTTAGGAGGTGATCCAGCCGCACCTTCCGGTACGGCTACCTTGTTACGACTTCACCCCAGTCATTAGCCCCACCTTCGGCGTCCTCCTCCACAAGGGTTGGAGTAACGACTTCGGGCATGGCCAACTTCCATGGTGTGACGGGCGGTGTGTACAAGGCCCGGGAACGTATTCACCGCAGTATGCTGACCTGCGATTACTAGCGATTCCTACTTCACGTAGGCGAGTTGCAGCCTACGATCTGAACTGAGCCACGGTTTATGGGATTTGCTAGCTCTCGCGAGTTTGCTGCCCTTTGTCCGTAGCATTGTAGTACGTGTGTAGCCCAGGGTGTAAGGGGCATGATGACTTGACGTCATCCACACCTTCCTCCGGTTTATCACCGGCGGTCTTTCTAGAGTGCCCAACTAAATGCTGGCAACTAAAAACGTGGGTTGCGCTCGTTGCGGGACTTAACCCAACATCTCACGACACGAGCTGACGACAGCCATGCACCACCTGTCACTGCATTCCCGAAGGCACCCTCAAATTTCTAAGAGGTTCGCAGGATGTCAAACCCTGGTAAGGTTCTTCGCGTTGCATCGAATTAAACCACATACTCCACCGCTTGTGCGGGCCCCCGTCAATTCCTTTGAGTTTCACACTTGCGTGCGTACTCCCCAGGCGGAACACTTAACGCGTTAGCTACGACACCGAAGGGGTCGATTCCCCCGACAGCTAGTGTTCATCGTTTACGGCCAGGACTACAGGGGTATCTAATCCCTTTCGCTCCCCTGGCTTTCGTCCATGAGCGTCAGTAATGGCCCAGCAGAGCGCCTTCGCCACTGGTGTTCTTCCCGATATCTACGCATTTCACCGCTACACCGGGAATTCCCTCTGCCCCTACCATACTCAAGCCTTTCAGTTTCCACTGCCATGATGGAGTTAAGCTCCACGTTTTAACAGCAGACTTGAAAAGCCGCCTGCGGACGCTTTACGCCCAATAATTCCGGATAACGCTTGCCACTCCCGTATTACCGCGGCTGCTGGCACGGAATTAGCCGTGGCTTATTCCTCAAGTACCGTCATATCTTCTTCCTTGAGAAAAGAGGTTTACAGCCCAGAGGCCTTCGTCCCTCACGCGGCGTTGCTCCGTCAGGCTTTCGCCCATTGCGGAAAATTCCCCACTGCTGCCTCCCGTAGGAGTCTGGGCCGTGTCTCAGTCCCAGTGTGGCTGATCATCCTCTCAGACCAGCTACTGATC
This sequence comes from Prochlorococcus sp. AG-347-E03, assembly GCA_003279115.1. Taxonomy (GTDB): domain Bacteria; phylum Cyanobacteriota; class Cyanobacteriia; order PCC-6307; family Cyanobiaceae; genus Prochlorococcus_A. The sequence continues at coordinate 6,628 of QCBG01000023.1, forward strand.
GAAGCCTTGGTGAGCCATTACCTCACCAACTAGCTAATCAGACGCGAGCTCATCCTCAGGCGA
>QCBG01000024.1 GCA_003279115.1 Prochlorococcus sp. AG-347-E03
TGGTTACTGGTTAGAAGAAGCACTAAAATTCTTAAGTTATGAAATACCTAAAGAATCTTTTAAATATTTACCAATTTATTTCGTATTAAAGTCTATTTGGATAAAGAATTAATTTAAATTTTTATTAGATTTTAATAAATTCTTTAAAATTCTTAAATAAAGTCGGTGAATTTATTTTTCTTAAAACAAATAAAGTTCCTTTATCACCTCTGCAGATTCTAAGCCTATTACTTAAATAAGTTATCTCTAACCACCCTAATTGTTCATTATCTATTTCTTTCATAGCCTTTATATTTTTTCTTCCAAATTTAGGACCTATAACACCAGCATGTGTAAATTTGACCCCAATTTTTTTTTCATTTATGTAATTAAGTCTTATTAAAATACCAGTACCAATAATTGATTTTATTCCTCTAGGTTTAAGTAAATTAAGACCAGTTAAATTTAAGGGATCAAGAATTTGAAGATTATCAATAAAAGGAGAATATTTTAAAAAGGGACTATTAGAACTACTCCACCTAAGCTCCCAAACACCCTGCAAATCATTGCTATCTTTGCTAAAGGAAAAATTATGATCAATTTCAAGTTCTTCGGCAATAGTCTGTATATTCTTTGAATTTGGAGATTTAAGAAGCAAATTTAGTAAATCATTTTCGGATTTCATTTAATAACCTCTGAGTATATAGCTAAGGATAAATACTTACCTCCATGTGCTATATTCTACCCAGAATATGTTGATTTGATGACAAAGAGCTATTGGCTAAAGAAAATTTCAATTCCAAATGCTGATTTATTTCTGGAATATATAAGAACAGTATTACCTTGGATTAAATCTGTGGGAGGAGTAATAATAAAAAGAGATTTAATACAAGAATCAACCTCAAATGAATGGGACGGAGGGCAGCTTGGGTTAGTAATAGAATTCGAATCAAAATTTGCTGCTAAAAAAGCGTTTTATTCTGAAGTATTTCAAAAATATCTTAAGTCGAGGGATTTAATGGAACTGGTTACTATAAGTACTCTTTAAAAAACAAACAATAACGATCTCACACAAACAACCTATAAGTATTTATTACTATTAAATTATTTATGTAATATTTATAACTTCACTAGCGATAGCATATTTTGCAAAATTTAATTGTAAAAGTAATCCGTTAATCAAATGAACTATTCAACAGAAAAGGACGATTATTTGATGACAACTCCATATACAAAAAAAATACAACAAAAATTTGAAAAGGTTAAATCTTTTTTAGAGCAAAATGGATTTAATCCTTCATCAGAGAGTTTAATGCAAGATATAGTTAGCTCAGAAGAATATATTGCTAAAAATGGCTTATGAAATATCAGAATATATTCAGATTCCTTAAATAATAAAAACCTCCTATAAGAAAAGGTAATAATATTCCAATAAATAAAAATATGGATTTCTTTGATTCGCCTTCTGATATTTGGTTAATTTCTGGTTCAATTGCAAAACCATTTTGTCTACCACCGCTTTCGGTTGTATAACCTTTTTTATTCATAAGAAAAATAATCTAAGCAGATTATCTCATGTAAAAACTTATTTAAAAAAATTTTTTACATTTAGAATTAAACTAATTTTAAGATCTAATAATTGATTTCAATCTGAGATTTCAATTTGGCAGCTTTTTTTAAAAGACCTACAACTTCCTTACGGCCAGTAGCAAAATCAGCCTTGTTAAGTAACTCGCTATATTTTTTTGTGATTTCTCTATGGTTCATTTTGAATGTTATCTTATCTATATTATAAAGTTGCTAAAAATATTTTTTGTATAAAAGATATCAAAATAGGGTTTAAGTACCTTTACTTATTTAAACCAACCTTTTTTCTTTGGTTTAATCTCTTCTTTAATAACTTCTTTTTTTCTCCCAAATAATCCCTTTTTTTGGACTGGTAGATTCTCTTCAACAGGTTTAGATTTTCTGTTAAATAAGCCTTTTTTAGGTTCTTTTTTAATTGCTTCTTTTGTGTCGGAAATCTTTGTTTTTTTAGGATTTGATTTTAAATTTTTGGGTTTTCTATCTGCGAATAACGTTTGATATACAAAAAAACCAAAAACAGCAAAAAAGCCTAATGCCTGTACTAGAGCAGTTCCAAGATTATCAAACATTTAGGCCTCAACTTTGTATAGTGATTCTTTTTCTTTCGCTTCTATACATTTTTTATCATCAGACAAGCATTCAATTTCTGCCTTCCTCTCAAGATGAGAGCTGCAACCACCTGCATTTGCATTAGATATTGAAAATAAAGTTAGTACCCCTAAGATTAAGGCGCATGAAGTGTTAATCGTTTTCATGAGTTTTATTTTTATTATGGAAAAATAATTTCGCAATTGCGAAGATAATCTTCTCTTCAGCTAAAAGTATCCCCTTTTTATATATCTATTTGTAGTAATTAACTAAATCGATAATTAATATTGCTAATAATGAAAAACCTAAAATGAAAGGTAAATAAGGATATTTATTTAAAATTTTGTTTAGTTGATTTTTCGATGTTTGTTTTTCCTTTTTCTTTTCTCTAGGTGGTAAGCCTAACTCTTCCCTTCTCTTAGCTTCTCCCATAATTTTTAAACTATTTAAGCCTATTTTATACACTTAGAAAAAGTAGTGTATTGTTCTTGATTTAAATTATTTACGGATAATTTAGTTTAAATTTTGGATATATTAAAAATATACAAAAAAATTACATGATAGAAGTAGTTTGGTCAGTAAATATAATGATTGCAATTCTGATTATTGGTGTTGCTTGGGTTCTTTATTACATATTTACTTATGATCAAAAATTTACTTCCTAAATAAATGTCAAATAAAGATCTAAGTAATTTTCTAAAAAAAATAGAGCAACTTAATCAAATTGCTGAGTTAATAAAAAATAATCCTAGTAAAAAATTATCCCTTTCAAAATGCAAGAATCATGATGAAGTAATTAGATTAACCAGTGAATGGGGTTTTGATATTGGCAAAAGGTGGGGAGAATATTAATTGATTTTATTACCAGCATTATTAAAATTGCCATCAACTTCAAATTAAATTCCTAAGATAAATTAGTATTTCTTGTATTGGAGTTATGAAAGAAATTGGAGAGATAAAGTCAAATATTTATAAAATAGCTGCTGTTACAGATAGAGGGCAAAGATTAAACAAATTAATTTCTCCTATGTATGAGGAAAAAGCTAATGAAATGTATGAATTGATTGATGCTCTTAAAGACTTTAGTTTTGAAATATCAGAAAAATTATTGTCTGGAGAGTGGGAATTGATTTTTTCTAATGTTGAATTATTTCGAAGTTCTCCTTTCTTCCTTGCTATTGAAAAGGCATTAAATGATAAATTTAAAAGTAATCTTTTTTTTAAATTACATCAATTGCAAGTAGGATCCTTTGGTATATCAACTATTGGGAGAATTGCTCAAAAGATTGATTTTGACAAAAAAGAATTTATATCTACTTTTGACACTACAATATTTGGGCTCACAACAATTCCTATCTTAGGTTGGTTCAAACTATTGCCTACTTTTGGTGGAAGAGTAATAACCCTAGCAAGTGATTTAGTTTTAAGAAATAATTTACTTGATATGAACTTACAAAAGACAAAAGTTTCCAAAGTTGATGGACTTAATAAGATTCCATTATTTAGTGAATTGCTTATGGATAGATGGTATCCAGTTAAGGAGGTATGGGATAAGTTACCTTGGAATAAAGAATCGCCAAATTGCCAGGTTTCAATAATGTACTTAGACGATGAAATGAGAATTATGCAGGATATGTATGGGTCTATTTTTATTTATATAAGGCCTTCAATTTCCTTGTTGAATTCAAATACAATCTCTAATGATTAATTAAAACACTGAATAATAATTTTGTAATTTATAGAAAAAACCATTAAAAATTTATTTTTAAGATTAATTAATAAAAACATCTCACATCTTAAATACAAATAGGTTAAGTTCATAATGAACATTTTTATCATGCTTAGAAATCAAGAAAAAAATTAAGTTGTTAGAGGAATATTCCTAATATGAGGTTGGGGCTTTGGTCTAGACAGATTCTACGAAGGAGATAAAAAAGGTGGCTTTTTATCAATTATTTGTTGGAGCATAACATTTTTTAGCTTTATCTTTCTTAAATGTTCAGGTTATGAATATGTAGAGGGTGTGATAAATTATTCAGATTATTCCCCTAACCCTTAAATAGTATTACCTTTACTGGCAAGAGCATATGGTGGCTTTCTAATAATTAAGAAGGCATTTAGATTAGCAAAGCAATTTGAGAATGCTGAATAATAATACCAACAGCCAAATTCAAGATAATAATCCAGATCCTTTTAAATAAAATTTAAATAAAAGAATTACTAAAAGGTTTACTATTGCTAAGGCTACTAAACCATTTCTGTTTTTTACATCTAATTTCTTGACTAAATTAGAAAGATAAACAACTGGATTTTCTGGCTCTTTATTATCCAAATTTTATTTTAATTTTAATTTGAAAAGAAAATATCACAGTTTCATTTGAAGAATTAAAAATGTAAAGATGATTATCCAAAAAGAAATA
>QCBG01000025.1 GCA_003279115.1 Prochlorococcus sp. AG-347-E03
AAGCGAAGTTATTTATAAAACGGCTCAGGATACTATTCCATGCACTTTACAATTGTTAGCGGTAATAATCTATATGTTTTATTTAGACTGGTCACTAACATTATCAACTTTTGTTTTAGCACCATTGATTGTTCTTTCAGTTAATAGTTTTGGAAGAAGAGTTTTATTCGCATCTGAAAAAAGTCAAGAGTCAACAAGTAATTTAGCAAGTTTAATAGGTGAATCTATAAATGGAATGTCTACGATAAGATCTTTTGCTGCAGAAAAATGGATTGAGAATAGATTTCATAAAAGATTAAGTGCTAATAAAAGAGCAAAATATAAAACATTAAAATTACTTGCATTTCAACATCCAGTTGTTGGATTTGTTGAAGCATTTGGAATATTAGCAATATTAGGTTTAGGAGCAATTAGAATTAATCTTGGTCTTTTATCTAGTGAAGAATTCAGCAGTTTTTTTGCTGCGATATTAATGCTTATTGATCCAATAAGCCATGTAAGTACAAATTTTAACGACTTTAAACAGGCAGAAGCATCTATAAAAAGGTTAAATAATATAAATCGAGAACCTATTGAAGATGACAAAGAATATTTAACAAACATATCCAATATTGAAGGCAATATACGTTTCAAGACAGTTGATTTTGAATACAAAAAAGATAATCAAGTTCTTAAAAATATAAATATAGAAATTAAAAAAGGTGAAGTTACAGCTTTCGTAGGAGCTTCAGGTGCTGGGAAAAGTACAATGATGGCCTTGATATTGAAATTTATAACTCCAAATAATGGATGCATTTTTATTGATGATAAGGATCTAAAGTCATTAAACACAAAAGATATAAGAAAAAATATTTCACTAGTACAACAACAACCTTTTTTATTTTCAGGAAGGATAATTGATGTAATAAGGATGGGTAGAAATTTTACTAAAGAAGAAGTTATAGAATCAGCAAAAAAAGCAAATGCCCACAGCTTTATTCAAAAACTGCCGGATAAATATGAAACTAAGATAACTGAAAGAGGATCAAATTTCTCGGGGGGGCAAATTCAGAGGATAGCAATTGCAAGAGCAATACTAGGCAACCCATCAATTCTTCTTTTAGATGAGGCTACAAGTGCATTAGATGCAGAATCTGAGGCGGAAGTTCAAGAAGGTCTTAATAGAGCTATGAAAGATAGAACTGTAATAGTAATTGCACATAGATTAGCCACTACTCAAGAGGCTGATAAAATAGTTGTTTTCGATAAGGGCGAAATTGTCGAGGTTGGGAAACATTTTGATTTACTAAATAAAAAAGGTATTTATAAAGAATTATGTGAAAAACAATTGATCAAAAAATTATAACTCTATCTTGTTTATTAAATAGTTAAACCCATGAGTGAAAAACAAAATGATTCTTCCAACCCAGTTTTGACCTTTGAAGGAAAGAAGTATTCCATAAATGATCTTTCCAATGACATAAAAGAATCTATAAAAGGATTACAAGTAGCGGAAACCCAGCTTAAAATGCATGAAGACACTTTAAAGTTACTTTCAATTAGCCGAAACTTTTTAGCGAATCAATTAAGAGAAAAGCTAAGAAACATAGAGTAAAACTTAATAATTATGGATTTCTTGTAAAGAGTAAGTATTTATTTTATTCCTTTGCAAGGCTTTAATTGCTTTAATAGCCGCATTAGCTCCAGGGATAGTAGTGAAAGTTGGTATATTATATTCTAAAGCAGCACGTCTTAAATACGCGTCGTCATGAAGTGCCTGAGATCCTATGGGAGTATTAATTACTAGTTGAACAAGTCCCGAGCGAATTTTGTCCTCTATATTCGGTCTGCCTTCATGTACTTTCAGTACTTCTTCTACTTGTATGCCTAAATCTACCAAATATGCAGCCGTACCTTTAGTTGCTATTAATTTAAATCCTAAAATCAATAATTCTTTAGCAATTTTTTCAAGATTCTTTTTATCTAAATCATTAGTAGACAAAAAAGCTACTCCTTCAGAAGGAACACCATTGCCTGCCGCTAATTCCGACTTAGCATAAGCGATGCCGAAATCTTTAGCTAAACCCATAACTTCGCCAGTAGATCTCATTTCAGGACCGAGTAGTGTATCAGACCCAGGGAATCGTTTGAAAGGCAATACAGCTTCTTTTACTGCTTGATATTTTGGAGAAAACTCTTTAGTAAAATCAACATCTTCTAATGTAAAACCTTGCATTAACTGGGTAGCTATTTTTGCAACCGGTTTCCCAATAGCCTTTGAAACAAATGGTACTGTTCTGGAAGCTCTTGGATTTGCCTCAAGTATAAATAATTTGTTCTCTTCATTATTTAAATTTGTCACCGCAAATTGCAAATTAATTAAACCAATAACATTCAGTCTTTTTGCAATTAATTTTGTCCAGTTCTTTACATTATCTAGAGTAGATGTTGAAAGAGAAATTGAAGGTAAACAACAAGCCGAGTCTCCTGAATGAATTCCTGCGGGTTCCACATGTTCCATTAAACCAGCAATAACAACCGAACCTTCTGAATCACATAAAGCATCAACATCTATCTCAATAGCATTATTTAAATATTGATCAAGCAGGATTGGATGATCCGGCGATACCTTAACTGCTTCAGAAATGTATCTCGATAATTCATTCTCATCTTTAACAATTTCCATAGCCCTGCCTCCTAAAACATATGAGGGTCTTACAACCAGAGGGAATCCAATATTTTTTGCAACTATTTTTGCTTCATTTAGATTACGGGCTATTCCGTTTAAAGGTTGCCTAATAGTTAATTCTTCAAGTATTTTTGTAAATTCTTCTCTATCTTCAGCTAAATCGATAGAAATTGGAGATGTCCCAAGAATTTTTGATCCAGTTCTGAGCCCATCACTAGATTTAAGCCATTCAAATAAAGGTAATGATAATTTCAATGGGGTTTGCCCCCCAAATTGCACAATCAAACCAAAAGGATTTTCAGCTTCTATTATATTGAGCACATCCTCCAAAGTAACTGGCTCAAAATATAAAATATCGCTTGTATCGTAGTCTGTTGATACTGTTTCAGGGTTACTATTAACCATTATTGTTTTATAACCATTTGCAGAAGCTTGGTAAGACGCATGACAACAACAGTAATCAAATTCAATTCCCTGACCAATTCTGTTTGGACCTCCTCCGAGTATCATAATTTTTTCAGTTTTATTATTTTCTGAAATTTCGCTATCAAAAATCTGAGAACCTAAATTAATAAAAGCTTCCTCATAAGTTGAGTAATGATAAGGAGTCGATGAGGAGAACTCTGCTGAACAGGTATCAACAGTTTTATAAATTGGTATTATGTTCAGATTTTTTCTATATTTTCTGACATCAAAGAAATCAGAACAAGTTAACTTTGCTATCTGTTGATCTGAAAAGCCTAATTGTTTGGCATGTAACATCAAATCCTTATCAAGCGAATAAAGTTCTTTATCTTTCAAAAAATCTTGCTCAAAATTAAAGATATTTCTTAATTTTTCGATAAACCATAAATCTATATTAGTAACTTTTTGAATATAAGTATTAGTTTTCCCAAGCTGCATAGCTTTTTTAACTATGAGAATTCTTTCCGAAGTAGGGTTTCTTAAACTATTCATTAGGTGATTTTCATTATTAAATTCATCAAGTGAATCGCATTCCCAACCAAAAACTCCTACTTCTAAGGATCTCAAAGCCTTCTGAAATGATTCTTCGAAGGAACGACCAATTGCCATTGACTCACCCACAGATTTCATAGCAGTACTTAAGGTGTTTGATGAGCCTTTAAATTTTTCAAATGCAAATCTAGGAATTTTTGTAACTACGTAATCTATTGACGGTTCAAAACAGGCAGGTGTCTTTTTTGTAATGTCATTAATAATCTCATCAAGTGTATAACCGACTGATAATAATGCTGCAATCTTGGCTATTGGAAATCCAGTTGCTTTACTTGCCAAAGCAGAGGATCTACTGACACGAGGATTCATCTCTATTACAATTACTTCTCCATTATTAGGATTTATTGCAAATTGAATATTACTTCCTCCAGTTTCAACTCCCACCTCTCTAATGATTTTCAATGATAAGTCTCTTAATCTCTGATACTCCTTATCCGTT
>QCBG01000026.1 GCA_003279115.1 Prochlorococcus sp. AG-347-E03
TAACGGCACTAGTTGGCCCAAACGGCGCGGGTAAATCTACACTATTAAAGATATTGCAAGGACAGAATGCTCCAGATAAAGGCGAAATAAAAATTGATGGTGAGAATTTACATAGATCTAGATCCCTAGTCGCTCTTATGCCCCAAAGAAGTTCCATGAATTGGAAGTTTCCAATTACAGTAGAAAAATTGGTATCTCTTGGGCAAATAAAGTATTCAAAATCTAAAAGTAATACTCCTTTTCAAATCAAAACCCTTCTCGCATATCCTAATGCTTGGATTAATAAATGTTGCGAATTAGAGGCGACAATGCAAAGGGTCGGCATTGCTAATTTAGCTAATAGAAGACTTGATTCTCTTTCTGGAGGTCAACAGCAAAGAGCTCTATTGGCAAAGACTCTTATGTCCCCTGCAAAAATCTTTCTTCTTGATGAACCTTGCGCGGCTTTGGATCCACCCGCAAAAGAGGATTTTCTAAAAATTGTTCGTCAACTTGCGGATGTAGGTCTTTCTTTAGTTGTGAGTAGTCATGATTGGGGAGAGTCACTAAATAATTACGATCAAGTAATAGTTCTCGATAAAACTGTTTTAGCAGTTGGTAGTCCCGATTCAATAAAAGATAAATTAGAGGCAATAAATATAAGCTCTATCAATAAATAATTTCCGTGATTAGAAAATGTTCTCTCTTAATTTTGAGCCTGGTAACAGTTTTGGCAAAGTCCGAAATATTCGAGTGTATGAAACAAAAGTTGAAACTTTTTGGGATTTTTTTTAGGTGCATGAATATCTTTAACAGGACAACCTTCCATTTTCGAAGTCTCTCCGCATTGAACGCATGTCAAATGATGAATATCTCTATCAACTGGAGTATAAAGAACTTCTCCATTTGGGAGATGTCTAGAACGAATTAAGCCATGTTTTATCAAGATTTGCAGATTTCTATAAACAGTTGTCAAACCCATAGATTTGCCTTTAGACATCAGCTGCCTATGCAACTCTTGTCCGCTCAATTCATCATCACAATCATTCAGTTCTTGAAGAAGTTGTCCTTGTTTTTTGGTAATGTCAGACTTAGTTACCATTGTTTTCAAAATCTTTTTTTGGCCCGTATTCCTGATCATACCGAATCATTCGAATAATGTCTTTTATAAATAACAACTGGTGGCTGGTTCCATTAATAATAACTATATTCTCAGGGATCTTATGTCCAGCAATGGGAACTGTACTAATTACTCATAAGAGATTATTACAAGTTAATTTAATCTCTCATTGTGTGTTACCTGGACTTGCTCTCGCATTGGCGCTTGGAATTCACCCCTCAATTGGTGGTGTTATAAGTGGTCTTTTAGGCTCAGTAATCGCGGAAAGTTTAACTAATAGAAAAAGTGAAAATTATGAAGCAGTTATGAATACTATTCTTGCTGGAATGCTTGGATTTGGAGTCCTTATTATTCCTCTACTCGGAATTAGGATTGATTTGGAGGCAGTATTATTTGGTGATTTGTTGACAGCAAATTTTGGGGATTTACTTAGAACAATAATTGCTTTTTTAGTATTTATACTTTTAATAACTTTTGGATATGAAAAGGTTGTTTATGTTGGATTAGATCCAGAAGGTGCATCTGCAAGTGGTATAAATGTTTCTTTATTAAATCTTGCTTTGAGTTTTACGACAGCATTAGTAATTGTTAGTTCAATGTCAGCAGTGGGAGTAATTCTTGTAATTGCTCTTCTTTCTACCCCAACTCTGTTAGGGCTAAATAAGGCTCAGAGTTTAAGAATTGCAATGATGAGGTCTTCATTTTTTGGATTATGCATCTCACTCCTAGGCTTTATTCTCTCATTAGTCTTTAATCTGTCGCCTGGGCCTGCAATTAGCGTTATTTGTGTTGCATCTCTTTTGATTCCTAAACTTCGCAAATAATTAAATCTTAAATGTCCAATCAGAATTTAATGCTTGAGCTTTTGGATTGTTTTTTAAAGCTACTTCCATAGCCTCTTTCTTATTATTAGCTATAACAATCTCATCAAATTCCTTTCCATTTTTTTTGAGATTTACTTTGAAACGCATAAAAATTTTTTTAATTAATCAAAAGTTAACCCCTAAGCAACTAGATTTAAATACTTTTAAAAGTTAATTGATGAAATAGAAACCTTAGTTATTCTGAAGTTTTTCTACTACAGATTCTTTCTCAATCTTAGCTACATCCTGTAATCCATTAGCATCAAACCAAGGAGCGTAATCCCAATTAAATCCTTCCCCAAAAGTATTATCGGGAGCAGCTACGTACCAGTGACATGACGAATCGGGAACATCTACAGCACATTTTGACCAGTCAGCTTCCCATTGTGGAACTTGTACCCACATAACAGATGCTAATAAAAAAGAAAAAATAAAATTCATAATTATCGTTTAGCAAAATTTTGAAAGATTTTTTTCACATTCTTTCTTTCTTTTCTTCCAGAAATTTTCAAGTATTTGATATTTATGCTTATTTTTAAATTGACTTAAATGAATATTATTCTGATTAAGAACTGAAGTATTTTTGATTTTCATGACTCAAGGTGTCTATGTAGAACATATTTAAGACACTTTATAGATTTTTTGAAGTGAATTTATACTTAATTTTTGTCTTACTTTTGTGAAGGTAAGTATTTTTCGGGATTATTTTCAATATATGTAAGCGAATATTTGACAACACTTACTATTACTGAAAAAAGAGCAATTGCCGAAATAATAAAAATGATTTTCTTGTAAATGCTTTTAATGAATTTTTTATGTTTATGATTATTTTTTTTCATCAACGGCCAATTTTTCTGAAAGATTAAAATAATTAGTAATTTATACTGTAGCCTTTTAAATCACTTACGCAGTAAATTGTAGTTATCAGAAACTCCTCACACACTTTTTCTGATTAATTAAAAGTACTCAACTGCAAAGTTTGAGTACTTTTTGTTATTTTTGACCTTGTGACAGTCTAAATAGAGGTCCAATAGTTCTTACATATTTTAAATTTGAGTGTAATAGTATTGATGTGTGTAGGAGGATTGTTTTATTTCAGTGGAAACAAGGAAACACTGATTTAAATCAATTTAAAAAGATCTCTCTCTGAGAGATCTTTTTTTTTGCTTATTAGAGATACATAAATACATATTAAATCCTGAATATAAAGACATAAATGTCTTCTTCAAAAATAATGTCAAACGTCATTACAAATTAGTAATTTGATTCGTTAGATTATAAGTTGTTAAATTTTAAAGATAATGAAAATACTTTTTTTAGCAATTTTAATTTGCTCTAGCTTTCTATTCCCTTCTTCATCATTTGCCTCACATGTAGAACTAAAACCTTGTGTAGAGATTGCCCATTGTGTACGAGAGGAATGGGAGGTTAACAATATTGAGGAACCTTTTGAAGAGATTAAAACATTCATCGAAAATACTCCAAGGACCGAGATTGTAGAAATTGATGGCGATTATCTTCATGCTGAGGCAACCAGTAAATGGATGAAGTATGTAGACGACTTAGAGGTATCCTTTTTACCTGAATCAAATATCTTATCAATAAGATCAGAATCTAGAGTTGGAGAAAGTGATTTGGGAGTGAATCAAAAAAGAGTTGATTTACTAAAATCGAAAATGTTTTAAGATAAAAAGTTGATTAAACGAATTTTATATTTATTGTTTTTTGTATAACTTTTCCATTTTTAAAAAAATATCGCAGATGAAAAAGTGATAATTATGATCATGCCTTGATGATGGCATATTTATTAGATTTTCTCTAAAAAGATGATCATAAATCTTATATATGTATTGATATTTGGTTTTGTTCTTTTCTGGTTTTACAAAAATATAAAAAAAAATGGACTTATATGGATAATTAAAGGTCTTTTGCAAATTGGAATATTGGTATTATTCATTGGAGGGTTTTTCAAAATATTTTTCACCTTACCCGCAAATTTATATATAAAAATAATTTTTCTTATTATTTATTCATGGTGCACTGTTGGAATAAATGTAAATTTCATAATCCCTTTAATTGGTATAATTGATCAAAGAATAGTGAAAAAATAAAAACCTAAATAATCCATTAATTCT
>QCBG01000027.1 GCA_003279115.1 Prochlorococcus sp. AG-347-E03
TATTCTTGATCCAGCGCAACTTGAATATCACCTCCCAAATAACTTTAATATTTCTGTAGATAAAAATTATGAACAATTTATAAGTAAATTATCAGCTAATTTCCCAAGGGAAAAAGAAGGTATTAAGAAATTCTACGATACTTGCGCATCGGTCTTTAAATGTTTAGATTCCATGCCTCTTTTATCAATAGAAGATCCAAGTTATCTTTTTAAAGTTTTCTTTAAATCTCCATTTTCTTGTTTAGGATTGGCTAGATGGTTACCAGTAAATGCTGGAGATGTTGCAAGAAAGTTTATAAAAGACCCTGAACTTTTGAAATTTATCGATATCGAATGTTTTTGTTGGTCAGTAATGCCAGCTCTGAAAACTCCTATGATTAATGCTGGTATGGTTTTTACTGATAGGCATACTGGCGGTATAAATTATCCAAAGGGAGGGGTAGGAACCATCGCAGAGAAGTTAGTTTCTGGCATTAAAAGATTGGGAAGTGAAATTCGTTACAAAGCCAATGTGACTGAAATACTTTTAAAAGATGGAAAAGCTGTAGGAGTTAAGCTCTCAAGTGGGGAAAAACTTTACTCGGACATTGTTGTATCCAACTCGACAAGATGGGATACATTTGGACTTGAAAATAAAAAGAAAGGATTAATTGCAAGTAAAAACGTTCCAAAAAGTGAATATAAGTGGGCAGAAAACTATAAGCCTTCCCCTTCTTTTGTTTCTATTCACCTCGGGGTAGAAAAAAATTTAATAAGTAAAAACTTTAATTGTCATCATATAATTGTTGAAAATTGGGATGAATTAGAAAGTGAAAAGGGAGTAGTTTTTGTTTCTATTCCTACTTTGCTGGATTCGTCCTTAGCTCCGGAGGGCAAACATATCGTCCATGCATTTACTCCATCATCAATGAATGAATGGGAAGGCCTATCAAGGAAGGAATATATACAAAAGAAAGAAAAATACTTTAATTTTCTTGTAGACAAAATTTCGAATATCTTACCTAATCTAGAAAAAAATATCGATCATAAAGAAATTGGCACGCCGAAAACCCACAAAAAGTTTCTTGGAAGATACGAGGGTAGTTATGGACCAATTCCTAGTCACAAGTTACTTGGACTTTTGCCCATGCCTTTCAACACTACAAAAATTAAAAATCTTTATTGTGTAGGGGATTCATGCTTTCCTGGTCAAGGCCTAAATGCAGTTGCTTTTAGTGGATACGCATGCGCACATAAAATAGGCGCGAAATTAAACAAAAACAGTTGGAAATTACCAGACTAAAGGGAGCCCTCTGGAATGATAGAAAAATATAAAACTCTTTTTTTTGTAAAAAGTTCTTTGATTTCTTTATATTTAGCGCTTACAATTCCAATACCATTTATTTCACTTGATAAATTTAAAATCCCCTCGACCATCTTATTTGTCTTAGGTCTTTATTTGATAATAAATATAACAAGCGATTATGTAGAAACTAGTAATAAAAAAATTTCCTATAAAACCACATTTATCTCTGAATTCTTAGGAAAAAAAACTTGGGAGATCTCTTGGAAAGATATTAAATTAATCAAATCTTTACCAACTAGTCAGGGTAGTAAAGTTTATTACTTTAATACTGTTCAAGGAGATAATTTTCTTGTGCCACAAAGACTAGAAAATTTCGAAAAATTCTTATTTATTGTATCCGAAAATACTGGGATTGATATAAGTGAAATATCTTATATATCACCACTTTGGACATACAAATTATTGACTTTACTATCAGTTTTTATGCTTATTGGTGAACTTTTTGCTTTTCTCAATTAAATATTATCGACACTGAATCGGTAACCTTGCTGTCTAACAGTGGTTATACCACCACCTTCTCCCAAGCCTGCCTGTTCTAATTTTCTTCGTAAAGTTAATACCTGGGTGTCTACAGATCTAGGACCTCCACTAAAAGGCGGCCAAGCCATTCTTAGGAGCTCTTGGCGACTCCTAACCATACCTGGGGGCATTAGTAGAGCACAAAGGAGTGCAAACTCTCTAGGACTTAATTCTACGGGCTTCTCACTAAGGGTTACTTGTCTTAAAAGTAGGTGAACCTCTAAAGGCCCAACCTCTACTTTTTCTTGCAATCCTATTCTTCCCCTCTTTAAAAGAGTTCTGCACCTTGCTGCAAGCTCTTCCAGTCCAAATGGTTTTCTAAGAACATCATCTGCCCCTTCATCTAATAGATTAACTAATGCTTCAACTCCTGATCTTGCCGTTAAAACTATGACAGAAGACCCCAATTGTTGGGCTAATCTCATGGCAGTGTTCTGCTCGAGGATTTCTGCGCTAACTAATAGGTCAGGCGATTGTTCTCTGCATAGGTCAACAGCTTCTGCCGCTGAGCCAACCGCAGCAGCCAAATGACCGTCTTGGCGAAGCCTTTGTACAAGGACTGTTCTAAGTGTGGGGTGAGGTTCAACAACAAGAACTCTTGAGGGAGTTTGAGAGCTCGCAGGCATTTGTGAACTGCCAGGAGTTGAAGCTAAGATTTGCTCAGTTGATTGCATTCTCAATTACTGTTTGGCCAGGCAATTTTTAATCATCCTTAATAAGGTATAACAAATGCTAAAAAAAAATCAGAATCTATCGAATTATGACATCTTTTGAAAATCCCAAAGCAATTCGTCATTTTCAATCAATTTGCGATAGTTGCCAGGACTTAGTTACTCGTTTTCATACGCCATCTGATCTTAAATTATATAGTGAAGGTTATCTCCAAGCCTTAAGGAATTGCAATGGTTTAGAGCCAAAGGATCAAGAGAAATTAGAAAAATTAATTGAAAGATGGATATTAGATCCTTCAAGTTTTATTGATCCAGAGGGAGATGGAAATAAAGGTTTTTTTGATAAAAAAAGGATTTAAAATATTAATTTTTATTAATCAATTCAGTATTTATACTTACTAATTGTCTTAAGACGCTAATTCAATTTCAATTTTTTCTTTTAGAGATCCTGAATTGTACATCTCGATAAGAATGTCTGATCCACCAAGAAATTCTCCTTTTAAATAAACTTGAGGAATTGTTGGCCAATCTGAATATTCTTTTATCCCTTCTCGTATAGCGAAATCACTTAATACATCAAACGTACCAAACTCTACCCCAAGAGAATTTAGTATTTGAACTACATTGTTAGAAAAACCACATTGAGGCATCAATTTAGTACCTTTCATGAAGACCATCACTGGATTAGAGTCAATCAGTTTTTGTATTTTATCTTTTGTTGGTTTTTCCATAATTTAATTTGGTGTTTCTGTTTTTAGTGCCAGTGCATGAATAGCCTCTGAAGCTAATTCTTCCTTCAAAGCCGAATAGACTAGCTGATGCTGTTTAACTAATGATAATCCATCGAATTCAGATGCAATTACAGTTACTTGCAAATGATCATTTCCCTTAAGGTTTTCAACAAAAACTTGGGAACTTGGTAATTTTGTAGTGATTAAATTAATGACTTCTTCCTTAGTAATCATAATTAGTTTTAATTAACCTTTGTATTTTGTCTCAACAAATCCTAGTTGGATCAATATTTCATAAGCTTCTTTACCTTCTCGACTATTAGGAGACATTATCCTAATAGTTTCAACAAGAATGGGTACTGCAACCTCAGGCTTTTCAGTTTTAATATACAAATTTGCCAATCTCTTATTTGATTCTGCCAAAATTTGTAATGTTTGCTTACCTTTTCTTTGCATTTCATTTGGTATTCTCGCATCAATTCCTTTGAAGGATGAATTTAGATCTGAATAAAAAGTAGCCATTTGTTTCGCTAATTCTCTAGCGTCCAGATAAGAATCTTTAGCTTTATCGAAATCCCCATTTTTTATATATTTATCACCTTCCTTTATGAAATACTCTACGTTCGAGATAGAGAGCTTTTTACTTTCACTTGAGAGTACTTTATAGTCTTTTGGATTCTTGATTTCTGCCTGAACTACATTTTTATAAGGAAAATTTCCAAAAAATATAAATAAAATAGGAATTAACTTTAAGAATTTCATTTTCTTATTTAATTATTAAAATTTATAGTAACTTAT
>QCBG01000028.1 GCA_003279115.1 Prochlorococcus sp. AG-347-E03
CTAATAACAGGAATAAGTTTAATGTGTATGGAAGTAATGAATGAGTTAGGTACATTTGCATTATTAAATATTCCGAGTATTTCTACAGGTATCGCAGAAAATTGGATAATTGAAGGTAATCCAAAAAATGCTATTGGATTATCTTTAGTAGCCTTGTCAATAATTTTCACTTTAATTATTTTTGAAAAATTCTCCAGAAGAAAATCAAAGAGGTGGAGTGAGAATCCTGCATCAAAAGATTCTCAAGGATGGGAATTAAAAAAAACTCGAGCTTTTTTGGCAATAACCATATCCTTATTCCCTCCAATTTTCTCTTTTGGAATTCCTTTTTTTTGGGTTCTACTAAATATCGATCAAATTCATAAAGGTTTATCTTTAGAATTATTTAACCTATCATTTAGGACTATTATTCTGGGACTTTTTACAGCCTTAATCACAATGCTATTCTCGTTAATAATTTCTTTAGCTAGACGTCCAAATAAAAACTTATTGCTAGAACTAATAACAAACCTTGCGGGGATAGGTTATGCAATACCAGGCACAGTCTTAGCTTTATCTTTAATAAGCGTTTCTTCTTCAAAATTAAATTTCATTGCTATTTGCTTACTAATTTGGGGTTATCTTGTACGATTTCTGACTATTTCTAAGGGTTCTATTGATTCAAGTCTTGAGAGGATTTCTCCTAGTCTTGATGAAGCTGCACTTGGTTTAGGAGAGAATTGGCTGGGAATTATCAAAAAAATCCATCTGCCTTTGCTCCAAGGACCAATCTTTGTTGGATCACTTTTAGTTTTTGTAGACACAATAAAAGAATTACCCTTAACATTTATTTTAAGACCATTCGATTTCGATACATTATCTGTGCGAATATATCAATATGCTGGAGATGAAAGAATGGTAGAAGCAATATTACCAGCTATTTTTATCATGACTCTAGGCCTTATTGCATCAATTACATTGATACCAAGTTTAGAGAAAAAAAACTAAATTCTTTTAAAAATTTTTCTTATTAAAAAAGGGAAGCTTAACAACAAATCTGCCGATGTAGATATTATTCTGAAATAAATTAAGCAAACAAGAATTGCATTCTGTGGAATATTTCTGCCAATAAGAAAAAGGAGGCAGGCTTCAAAAATGCCAACCCCCCCTGGAGCTGTTGGAACTATTAAACCTAAAGACCATGATAAAGAAAAGACTACCAATAAATACAAGATATTGAGAGAATCTTCTATATAAAAAATATTCAAGCAAATATAAAACCCTATAAATTTGGATAAAACAAAACCAATTTCAAGAAGTAAAGCTCTAGCAGGAAAAAAAGAAATTATATTTATTCTCTCTTCAAATTGGCTCTGCGAATTAGGAACTCTCAAAACCTCAAATACTTTTCTCTTAATAGACCCTAATCTTCTTAATATCAGAAAAATAAATTTCCTATTCAAGAATACTAAAGGGAAAATTAAAAAAAAATAAAATGGTGAAAAAATTAATCCCAGCGATGCCAAGAGAAAAGACCCGCTTAACATAAAATAAGGTTCTATCAGCGTCGTATACAAAGCAATCTGGGGATTACTTATTTTTTTTATACAATTAAATCTTTCTACAAAATGCCACATCCCTCCTGGTACGTATTTAAGGATATTAGTCAAAACATAAAAAGATACTAGATTATTACTTTTAGATTCTTTGCCGAACCATTTGACAATATTTTTCCATGCATAAGCGTTCAGGTAAATACTGAAAACACAAAATAAAAATGAAAAAAATAGATTTCTTCCATTTCTTTCTAAATTTATATCAAAAGAAATTTGATCAATATTATCAAAAAAATAAATGCAAAAATATAACAAACTTAAAATAAAGAAAATACTTTTTAAACCACCAAAATTAATTTTTTTAAGGAATTTTAAATATGGTTGATTACTTATATTAAATCTCATTTCCAGTTTTCGAATGCTTTAAATTTTTTAATTGAGTCTTTTATTATTTTTCTTATTTCATGTGTTGATATTTTATATTTTAATTTTAATCTCAAAACCTCATCATTTTCTGGTTTCATATTTATTGATCCATCAGGTTTCAAGGTCTGTTTAACTTTTATATTTCCAAATTTTGTTGAACATTCTCCTCTCCTTCTAAGTAATATCCACCTAGATTGGGTCCTTTCACGAACTCCAATAGTATTAGAGTAATCAAACCATAATCTCCGGAAATGTTCTTTTTTTTCTACTGGCAAAATTACCTGAATAGAAAACCCAATTCTATTTTTTTTCATATTGATAGCTTGATAAGAAACATCGTGAGCTCCCTCAATTCTTAGTTTCTCTACAAAATTTGATATATCTTCAGGTGTTTGGTCATCAATCCATGCTTCTTGAACAGATATCTCTTCACACTTTGGATTAATTTGTTCATTAACAGAAGAATCCTCAAATGAGGTAATTTTATAAACTCGAACCAAATTAGGGAATTGAAATTTTAGGTTACCTATGCCTACTCCATAAGAGTTAACAGAATATTTTTCAGGAGGTTCAAGATAGTCGACTAAATTAGAAAGTAAAGCAATACCAGTTGGCGTAGATAGTTCGCCTTCTATTGAGTCAAAGCATGTTAAAACCTTAATTTTTTTTTCCCTTATTAGCTCTATTACAGCAGGAGGTGGTACAGATAATTTTCCATGTTCAGTTTGAACAAAACCTTTCCCTAACATTGGCTCATTACAATAAACCCTTTTAGGATTAAGGTAATTTAATGCAGCACAAACTCCTATGATATCCACTAATGAATCAATAGCTCCAATTTCATGAAAATGAACATCCTCAGATTTGATACCATGAACTTTTGCTTCGGCACTTGCTAAAGATTCAAATACTTCACAAATTATTTGCTTTAATTTATTTTCTAAGTTCCCATTTGAAATAATTTCTTTAATATTTCTCCAAGTTCTCTTGTAAGGACTGCATTCAATATTCTTTACCTTTGCCTTGATCCCTCTTATTGAGCAACTTTTTGATTCTTTAAACTCAAGATGATATAAATCTTTTAATCCAAGATCAAAAAGTGGTTGTTCAATTACGTTTTTAGGCACACCTAAATCATAAAAAGCCCCTAATAGCATATCTCCGGAGATGCCAGGAGAACATTCAATAAAAATATCTTCCATAATATCTAAGAATTTTAATTGGTAAAATTGTGATGAAAATCAATCTCTCATATTAGTTTTTTTCAGAAAGATTTTTTTCAATAACTTCGAATCTGACTAATTTCAAAGCATTTCCATCTCTGTTGATATCTAAACTTATAAAACTATTAAGAAGTTCAAGTGAAATCTCTCCTTTTATGACTAATTTAAAATTTTTATTTTTTAAATTTTTTGACTTCATTGCAGAGCAGATTTTAATAACAATTTCTTTCTTTTGAGTATTAACAAAGACCAACTCTCCTCTAACAGAAAAATAATTATCTTTTAAACCTAATTCCTCTAGTAATTTAGAGAAGTTAGTTTTTAAAGATTTGTTTGGGAAATCATTCAGATTGATAGGATCCCAGATACCTGCAACTTGTAAATGCAAGTTTTGAGTATTTTTATTCTTTGGATAAACGACCCAATAATAACTTTCCTTTAAATCGATATGTTTCTTTAAAAGGGATAATGCTTTACCTAGTATTACTGTTTCAATTTTTCCCCCTTTATTATCAATTAAAAAACCCCTATTTAATTGCTCACCATCATGGGGAATAAATTTACCATTAACAATACCGATTGCTCTGTACTGTAATTTATTAGTAACTTGTGGAATAGGATTTTTTAACATATTAAAATTTTTAAGTGAAGATGTATCGTATTAAATTTCTTATTTTTCCTCCAAATTATTAAAAGACTTTAACGCATCGTCAATAGCTTCAGAAGGTTTAGTAGCATCATTCATACTATTTTGTCTCCTAATCATTTCCACAAGTTCAAATGGATTAGTAGGGAGAACGGAACCATCCTTTTCTGTTTTAGTTGAGGAATCGATTTCTAATTCT
>QCBG01000029.1 GCA_003279115.1 Prochlorococcus sp. AG-347-E03
CAATATTTATTATTTTAATTTCTTTTTTACAGAATTCTTGCGGCTCAAAAAGAATATCTAAAAAAATAATAGTAGCAAGTTCTGGTAAAATTGAATCTCTAGATCCAGCTAGAGCAAATACTCTTAAAGCAATTCAATTAATCAGTTCTTTAGGAGACACATTATATGAATTAAATTCTGATGGAGAATTAATCCCTGAATTGGCCTCGGGGATGCCAATTATTTCAAAGGATAGACTTCAACTAACTATCAATTTGAGAAAGAATGTTTTTTTTCACGATGGCACTGCATTTAACTCAAATGCTATAAAGTTTACCTTTGATAGATTCAAAAGAATTGGAACGATGAATTATATTTTAGGAAATAAGATTAAATCAATAGAAACGCCAAGTGAATATTCAGTCATAATAAATTTGAATAAACCATCAAGTTCTTTAAATGGTTTACTCACATCAGTAAATTTAACTCCAATATCTCCTACCTTTTACAAACAATATTCTGATAAATTTCTAAATGAAAAATTCGTTGGTACTGGCAAGTATGTGCTGACCAGTTTTTCTAATGAAGTTCAGTCAATTGAGCCATATTTGAATTATTGGGGCGAAAAGCCCTTAAATAAGGGCATTAATTTTGTAGGATATTCAAATTCATCTTCTCTTTTTGGGGCTTTAAAAAGTAAACAAATAGACGTGCTTTTATCAAATTCAATTGATGATAGTCAGAGAAAAAGTTTAAATAATTTAAGCAAAAATAAACAGTTTAATGAAGGTAATAGCCCTTTCACTGAATTAAGTTTTATAAGCCTTAAAACTAGTTCTTATCCCTTAAGTAATCAAAATTTAAGAATGGCTTTGGCAAAAAGTCTCAATCGAAAATTGATTAGTGAGAAAGTAAGTTATGGATTAAGGAAGCCATCTAGATCTATTATTCCTCCGATATTAAAAAAAGATAATCAAGAACTATGGCCTAAATATGATTATTTAGAAGCGAGAAAGTTATTGCAAAAAGAAAATTATTGCAATGGAAATATTCTAAAAATACCACTTACTTATAGATCGAATGTGCCAGCTGATAAGCTTATTGCTCTGACATGGCAAGAAGAAATTAAAAGTTTTTTAAAAGATTGTATTGATATTGAAATCAATGGGGTTGAATCTACAACAGTTTATAAGAATCTAAGTTTAGGAATTTATACGGCAGTTCTTCTTGATTGGACTGGGGCTTATTCGGATCCAGAAGCCTATCTCACTCCTCTTTTGAGTTGTAACGAAATAGTTGATGGTATATGTAAAAAAGGAGAATCAGTTTATAGCGGTAGTTTTTGGGGATCTAATAAAGTGGAAAGTTTATTTCTAGAGAGTGAAAAAATAAGTGGAATTAAAAGATTAGAAAAACTTGTTGAAATTGAAAAAATAGCAGCAAGTTCAATACCTTATATTCCTATTTGGATATCCTCTCAAAAAGCATGGTCTCAAAATAAAATATCAAAACCTATTTTTAATGGTGCAGGAATAATTTCATTGAGTGATCTTGAGTTAATTAATGAGTAGAAATTTAAATAAACTACTAAATTATTCTTTATTAAAAATTTTATTAATACCGATAATGTTATGGATAATTTCTTCATTAGTTTTTATTTTATTAAGAGTTGCTCCCGGCGATCCTGTCGATGCCATACTTGGATCTGGTGCAGATGAGGTTTCTAGGGAATTTCTTAGAAATAAATTGGGACTGAATGAACCTTTAATAAATCAATATTTTTCATATATTAAAAATATATTGTACTTAGATTTTGGTCAATCTCTTAGTACTCAAGAGCCAGTCCTAAAGATCATTATTAAGTCATTGCCTGCAAGTATTGAACTTGGATTCTTTTCCATATTAAGTGCCACACTAATAGGATTTCCATTGGGATTAATTGGCTTAAGAAATAGAGGTAAAAATACTGATTATATTGCGAGAATATTAGGAATTGCTACATATGCCATCCCTCCTTTTTGGGGTGCAATGTTAGCGCAATTATTATTTTCTGTATTCTTTAATATTTTCCCAATTGGAGGTAGATTTCCAATATTTCAGCAACAACCTCAAATTACAGGTTTTCTAGTTTTAGATAGTATTCTTTCAAATAATATTGTTGCTTTGAAAGATAGCCTTTATCATCTTGCACTACCTTCGATTACCCTAGGCTTTTTATTAAGTGGTATATTTAGCCGCTCGTTAAGAGTAAATTTGGATAAGACATTAAAAAGTGATTATGTAAATGCTGCTATATGTAGAGGAATATCAAGGAAAAAAATATTTTTAAACCATGCATTGCCTAATGCTCTATTGCCAATAGTCACTATTTCTGGCTTGACTATGGCCTCATTAGCAGGAGGTGCTTTATTGTTCGAGGTAACTTTTTCATGGCCAGGTATAGCTTTAAGATTGCATGAAGCTATTTCTCAAAGAGACTATACCTTGGTTCAAGGAATTGTAATTTTTACCTCTATGCTCATAGTATCTTTAAATCTTTTCGTAGATATCTTAATCGCATATTTAGATCCAAGAATTGAGTACTAATTTTCGGAAATTTCTTTTATTGTTTCAAGATCTAAAAGATGGAAATCAAGTCCCAAATCTCTTTGGTTTTTAACTACTTTAGGGATCTTTTGGTCTTTAATATTTTTTAAAAATTCAACTATTAATTTCGTAGATAAATCTTGTACTAATATTGGCTCTGAACCAATAAAAGATTCACTTATTTTGAAGACGTCATTATTTTCTTCATAGCTTTTATTAATTCTTATTGGAGAGAAATGACTTGCACCTTCAATAATTAGAAATCTATTTGATGGATTATTTAAAGCAGAAAAAACTCTAAATTGTTCATTTATTAATGGTGTAATAAGGTCGTACGTACCACCTATTAGAAGAGTTGGTGTTTTAATGCCTGTACTCTTTTCTTTTGGCCATACTAAACTGCCAAATGAATTAAAACCTATAATCGCACTGGCCTTATTAGTGTTGTTTTTATTAGGAAATGGTATTTCACTCAACTGACATTGAAGTAATTTAGATAAATTTGTTATCGCAAAGTCTTTTAATGCCTGGTCACATTTGTCCTCTAGTTGATCAGTAGGTTTATTACCTTCATATAAAAGTGCTATTAAAGCACCAAGTGAATGCCCCATTAAAATATAAGAATCATTAGGTAAATCAAATTCTCCATTTTCATGAGCTTTTAATACAGCATCTAAATCTTTAATTCTATATAAGAAAAAGTCTGCACTTCCTGGGATGGTTTCCTTACCTTCTAGTACTTTTATGAAAGATTCTAAATTACTCCCTCTATGATCTATAAATAATATTGGCCAACCTTTTTTAGCCAATTCGTTGCTTATCCATTTGAAATTATCAATTTCTCCTCCAAGTCCTGGCATAAAAATTATCAGTTCTTTCTCATCATTGGTTTTATTACTTTTCCATATTTCAATTTCAAAAGGCTTAACTCGGTGAGGAGCATAAATTTTTTTATCAATTTTTATTAGATCTTGAGTTGATTTTTTCTCAGTATGTTTGAAGACATTTTGGTTGGTTCTTTCAAGTTTATTTAATTTGGATAAAAGTTCTTGTTGCATTGATAATTCATTTTTCCAAGATGAAATTATTAAAATTAAATTATCAATATCTAATGAAATTTCTTCTGATGGTAATGCTTTTATGATTTCTAAAGTTGAAACTTCTTTTTTTTGATCTAATAAATTTTCTATAGTGTTATAAATTTCTGTTCCATTATTGTCATTTGGAGCTTTAATGCTTTTGCTTAATTCTGTAAGAATTTTACGCCCTATCCAACTTCTTAATATTTCTCTATTTAAACCTTCTTCCTTGAA
>QCBG01000030.1 GCA_003279115.1 Prochlorococcus sp. AG-347-E03
AACTTAGCTCAAGAAAAACAAAAGTTCCTAACTGGTATTTAGATTTATCCCTTTTAAATAAATATTGGGGTTCTGATCGCGTTTACCATCACACTGCTCCTGTAAATATGAATTTTGCTATTCGTGAAGGTTTACGATTAATAGCAAATGAAGGTTTAGAGAATGTTTGGCATAGGCATAATGCTAATGCAAAGAAACTTTGGAATGGTTTAGAAAGTCTAGGGATGGAATTACATGTATCAGCGGATTATCGATTGCCAACACTCACAACAGTTAAGATCCCACCGGCTGTTGATGGAGATGGTTTTAGAAATCATCTTTTAAGAAATTTTGGAATAGAAATAGGAAATGGACTTGGAGAATTGTCTGGTAAGGTATGGCGCATAGGATTAATGGGATTTAACTCAAGTGAGGAGAATGTAGATAGATTATTAAATCTATTTGATACTGAGTTAAAAAAATATTCTATTTTTGAGTCCTCAACTTTTTAAACCATAATTTTAAAGCTTGACTGCATTCGTCTTCTAAAACACCTCCTATAATTTCCATTTTGTGATGAGAACTTTTATGTTTTGATAAGTCAATTGAGCCACCTAAACCTCCTCTTTTCTTATCGTAAGCACCAAAAACTACTTTACCCATTCTTGCTTGTATAAGTGCCGATGCACACATGGTACATGGTTCTAAATTTGTGATGATAATACAATCATTAAATCTCCAATCATTTTTTATTAGAGATGCCTGCCTTAATGCCATTATTTCAGCATGACCTAGTGGATCTTTATTTATGTTTCTACTATTTACCCCTCTTCCAATACATCTTCCTTTATCATCTAAAATTACCGAACAGATTGGTAACTCAACTTTTCCAATTTCTTCTGATCTCCTTAAAATAGAGTTCATCCATCTCAAGTATTTTGAAATATTTATTCCTTTCTGTTCATCATAATTACTATTTACATTTTCAAAAATATACCTCATTTACCAATATTAAGAATAAACTTATTAATAGATATTTTATCTGATGACTGAAGATTTAATTAATAAAAAAGATATATACTTCCCTTCGTATATAGGAACTAACGATAACTTAATTAATCTCTTAAATAGAGCAACTCGAATTCTTTGTGACTGGTTCTCTAAAGCCGAAAAATATGGTCCATTACCAATTGATGAGAATTTTAAGTGCTTAATGCCTGATGAGGATTGTAATTCTACAGAAGATTTGTTTTCTGATATTCAATTACTTCTGAATAATTCATTTAATCCAGTTCATCCCGGCTCTCTAGCTCATCTGGATCCACCACCTTTGATTTTCTCTATTTTAGGCGATTTAATTGCTGCTGGTTTAAATAATAATCTCCTTGCATATGAGTTGTCTCCTAGTATTACTTTGCTTGAGGAATCATTATGTAAATGGTTTGCGAAGAAAATAGGGTTTAATGATTCTTCAGGAGGGATAGCAGCTAGCGGAGGTACTTTAAGCAATTTGAATGCACTTATAGCAGCTAGACATAATTCTGGATTGGGTTCAGATCCCAATTCTGTATTACTTGTCAGTGAAGATGCTCATTCCTCCTTCATAAAATGTACAAGAATAATGGGTCTTGATGAGGCAAATCTTATCAGGATTAAAACTGATAATAACGGTAGTATTGATGTACAAAATCTTATAGAAACTATAGATAAATGTTTAATTAATAAAAAAAAGATTTTTGCTATTGTTGCCACGCTAGGTACAACTGTAAGAGGAGCAATTGATCCTATTAAAGAAATAAGTGAAATTTGCAAAGAAAGAAATATATGGCTACATGTCGATGGATCTATTGGAGGTATTTTTGCTCTAACTTCTATTCCAATAAAGGGTTTAAATAGTATTAATCAGGCTAATTCGATAACAATAAATCCTCAAAAAATAATTGGTATTACTAAGACATCATCATTGTTAATAGTTTCAGAGATGAGAACTTTAGAAAATACATTTTCTACTGGACTTCCCTACCTATCATCAAAAGAAGATATCATAAATAGAGGAGAAATAGGCATACAAGGTTCAAGGCCCGCGGAAGTTATTAAACTATGGCTAGGTTTACGTTTTTTAGGTCTGAAAGGAATAGAAGATATTTTAAAATCATCAATAAAAAGAAAAGACTTTTTTATAAAAAATATTAGTAAAAATAAATATGATGTATTTTCAGGCCCTTTACATATTGTTTCATTCTTACCAAAGGGAATAGCACCAAAAGATACTGATTTATGGACTAAAACTAAAGTAAATGAACTAATAAAAAATAATTTTATGCTTTCAAGACCAAAATTTAAAGGTAAATATTTTTTACGGGTAGTCATGGGGAACTACAATACAAATGAATCCCATATTGAACAACTTCTGAGACTTTTAGATACATAATAATGAATATCGGTAGACCAAAAATTATTGCAATACTAACAGGTTTTATATCTATAGCAATTTGTATTGCTTATTTACTTTTAATAACTATCTTTGATTTCAGAACTTATCTAAATGACCAACTATCAAATTTTACATAGTAAATGGAGGCAAACTTTTATTTGACTTAAAGTACTTTTTAATTTCAATTTTTAGAATAGCTTCTTTTACGAAGTTATTTAAAATGTCCTCTCTCTTACTTAATCTATAGATCTTTTCTAGAACTTCTTGAATTCCTCCATCCCCCCAATCTTGTCCATTTTTAAAATATTCAATCAAACTTAGTCCTACTATTCTTATTAACCATCCAGCTGTAACTGATTGTATAGATTTTGATAATATTATTTTAGTAAAACTTGTAGCTAATAAAGGAGAAAGAATGGTGAGACCGCCTTTCAGTATTCCTTGTTTAGCCAATGCGCTAAGCAATGATTTCGATAGATCAGTTGCATCTTTTTTTGTAAGCTTTATTTCATATATTTTTGATAATTCCATTATCATTTGAAGATTAACTGAGGTAGTAGTAAGAAAATCAACGGCTGGAAGTGGATTAACTAGTATTACTCCTCCTGTAATCCACATATATTTATTTATCACTTTATTAGACATTAAAAATCTTTGTTCTTGCAGGAAGTTTTTACTTTTAATACCTAACTTATTTGATCGAAAAAGTATATTATCTGCCAATAACTCTTCACCATTGTTATCGAGTGTTTCAATTATTTCTCTAAATAAACTTCCTACCTCTGGATCTAAATTTAAAGCATCTGATTTTTCATAAGAAGATTGTTGATGTACTGCAATTGTTTGAACAACTGAAATTTTATTTTTTCTAGCTGAAGTTATGGTAATTATATTTTCTCTGATGAGTTTATTTTCATCTCTTGACCTCAAATCACATTTATTTAAAACTATAATTAATTTCTTACCTATTTTCAATAATTCTTTAATTAAATAGTTTTCGTATTTATTTATGTCCTGATCTAATACAAAAAGAACTAGGTCAGAATTTGATGCTTGTATAATAGTTGCTTTTTCTCTTTCTTCTCCTAACTTAGATGGTTCGAATAAACCTGGGGTATCAACTATTTTAATATTTCTTTTTAGGATAGGGATGCGAATTTTATAACTATAAATTTGTTTTGTAGTACCTATTTTTGCAGAAGTTTGTCCGACAATATTTTTCAATAAAGATCTTGCTATAGATGTTTTTCCTGAGGAACCTGCTCCAAAAAGAGTAACTTTATAATCTCCTGTTTTTAATTGTGACTCTAGTTTGTTTTTTTGGTAATTTAATAATTCAACTTTTACTTCATCGT
>QCBG01000031.1 GCA_003279115.1 Prochlorococcus sp. AG-347-E03
GGAATAAATGGTCTAAAAAGTGGCAAGAAAATTCCGAAAAGAAATTCTTCAATTCTCCATTAAGAATTAATTCTATTAATTTTGATATTGGAGAAATACCCTCAGACGAAATTTTTCCTTTTAAAAAAGAAAATTGTCCTGGAAGAATGAAAGGTGGAAGGAAGAAAGGTTTAGAGAGAATGCAATACTTCTTTAGTAATAAATTAGAATCTTATTCAAAAGATATTTCTAGCCCAGACAAATCATTTGATAGTTGTACAAGACTATCCCCTTACATTTGTTGGGGATGCATTTCATTAAAAGAAATTTTTCATAAAGCAAATATATCAAAAGACAATAATTCAAGGATGTTAAAAAGTAGATTAACTTGGCATTGTCATTTTATTCAGAAGCTTGAAAGTGAACCAGAACTCGAGTACAGGGAATACCATCCTTTTTTTAATAATATTAGAGAAAAAAATAATGAATTACTTAATTTATGGAGTACTGGTAATACGGGTTTCCCTTTTATAGATGCATGTATGCGCTCATTAAATTTTAATGGATGGATTAACTTCAGGATGCGAGCTATGTTAATGTCTTTTGCTAGTTATAATTTATGGTTACCATGGCAAGATTCAGGTTCTGAATTAGCAAATAAATTTGTAGATTATGAGCCTGGAATTCATTGGAACCAATGCCAAATGCAATCTGGAACTACATCTATAAATACTAATAGAATTTATAATCCTATTAAGCAAGGCAAAGATCATGATCCTCAAGGAAAATTTATAAAAAAATGGATACCAGAATTAAAGGATATATCACTTAATTTCATTCATGAACCATGGCTATTATCTAAATTTAATAAAGAAGAATATGAAAAAATAAATTACATAAGGCCAATAATTGACATCCCAAGTAGCACTAAAACTGCTAAAAAGAAAATTCAGGAAATAACTAAAAAAGATGGATATTGGGATATCTCAAAAGAAATCTATTTAAAACATGGCTCTAGAAAAAGACTTAGAAAAAATAAGGATAATAAAAAATTTATTTCTAAGGAAAAGGAAATACAATACGAACTGAAATTAGATTTCTAAATTTATTTTCAGAAATTTCAAGATTCCTTTTATTGCATGGGAAAGTTTTTAAATTTTGAAATTTAATATATAAATCCACGATGAGTTAATGCAAGCTTTAATGTATTTATTAGATTTTATAAATTATGTCTGAAAGATTTGAATGGGACGATACCAATAGTTCAGGGATATGGTGGAGTACTAATGTAAGTATTAGAGATGAGTGCATTTTGCTTAAAGAAGATACTCAATGCGAAGATTCTGATATCGTCGAACTTCTTAGGAGCATTGCACAAAATATTGAAGATAATGGCCTTTAATTTTTTAAGGAATATTCTCTACTATTAGAGATTTTCAATTCCTTTTACAGCTTTTATTAATTCGATACTAATACCTTTTTCACTCATTGAATGACCAGCATCATTAACAATAATTAATTCAGAATTCTTTAATTCCTTATTTAGATCCCAAGCACTCCTAACAGGACATACAACGTCATACCTACCTTGAATTATTTTTGTTGGAATCGATTCAATTGTTTTTATATTTTTCAAAATAAAATTATCTTCTAAGAAAATATTATTAATAAAATAATGGCATTCAATTCTAGCAAAGGCATCTGAAAAAGAATTAACTTCTGACTTAGCAAAATCGAATTTTTTATGTATTAAATGACTTGTTGAGAGTTCCCATTTTGTCCACGCTGCTGCTGCTTTTGATCTCAGATTCTTATCTGAAGATGTCAGATATTTATAAAAAGAACTTATCAAATCATTTCTCTCTTCTTTTGGTATTACAGAAACATATTCTTCAAATTCATCTGGGAATATCTCACTTGCACCATATTGATAGAACCATAACAACTCAAACTTTCTGCATAAAAATATTCCTCGTAAAGTTAAGCTCATAACTCTTAAAGGATTTTTAATAGCATATATAAGTGCGAGTGTAGAACCCCAAGATCCACCAAATAAATGCCAACTATCTATTTTTAAAAGAATCCTCAATTTCTCAATATCATCAACTAAATGATTAGTAGTATTTTCTTTTAATTCAGAGAAAGGAGTTGAGGAACCGCAACCTCTTTGGTCAAATTGAATAATATCGAATTTTTCTGGATCAAAGTATCTTCTATATCTTGGTTGACTACCTCCTCCTGGACCGCCATGAATAACAAGTATCTTTTTCCCATTTGGATTACCAGATCTTTCCCAATAGATAGAATGAATATCACTCACTTGTAAAAAACCCTTTTCACGTAATTCAATCTTCGGAAACAAAACTTGATCTTTCATTTTTAAAATATTTTTAATCACTTTATAAATCTATATTATCCAAAGAGACTTCATAGTTTAGAAGAAATTTCTTAAACATTAAAAAAGGACTGTTTAAACAGTCCTTTTTAATATCTCATTTCCTTCTTAAAGGATATAAAAAAACATATTTTAAAGTCTATTTACTCATAAACCTAGAATACGTGAATTCGGGGATTTCTCTCGATAATTTCAGTCCCTACTGTCGCTAGTAATTATAAAGCGAAGTCTTATCAGACTAATTGATTGAACTTTAATTTTCGAATAATCCCATTCTCAGGAATACGCTTCCTATATTTTGGAATTTGCTAAATTTCAGGCGGACTTTCAATCATTTAGATTGCCTCCGAACTCAACATTTACAAATTACTCCTTTTTATATTTTAAGTAAATCCGTAAATATGCTGATTTACTTTTTTCTTAATTTGTAAGAGGATTTTAATGATCCTTTGTTTTTTATAGATAAATATAAAAAATAAAGTCTATAATCTCTCAGTTATTCAGATTCATAGAGCAAAATAGATTCAATTATTCTTTTATCACTATCAGAAAGTTTATAATCTTCCAATTTCCACTGGACAAATTTCACACACTCATCAATAGATGGATTCTTATCCCGGCACTTACGCCACTCTCTAATCCAATCTGCCAAGGCAAATGTTATTTTTGTTGTAAGCATATTTACCAATCAGGGTAATTAAAATCTACACCTATAGGTTCTTCATAAAATTCCCCTTCTTTTATACCTTTATTATATTTTTGAATTATCTTTTTGTAAGAAGCTATTGAGGGAATTAAATCTCCTATATATGGGTTCCATTCTAATTGTTATAATAATTTTAATTATTTCTTATTTTATATAAAAATTTAATAAATAGATTATTAATATGCATTATGGATTTCATCAAAAAGAACAAGATCTTAACAGTAATGGCCGTAATTGCAGTTTTATCATTTGCATTAGAAAAAGTAGGCATAATACACCCTTAAATTAATTAAGTTTATTTGTTAAATACTCCCTAATGAAATAAGTAAACCGATACTATTACTGCAAAAATAAGCAATGGAGATAATAATGTAAAAATTAAAGTTGAAAGATTAATCAGCATAAATTTAAATA
>QCBG01000032.1 GCA_003279115.1 Prochlorococcus sp. AG-347-E03
GGGCCCATTATGAGGAAAGTGGCAGTTCCACTAGCGAAACATTCACCAATATTTGGACAGCTTGCTTCTTGACATACAGTATTGAGATTTAAATCATTTAACAAATTTGCAGTATTCCCAATTCTCTCAACTTGCGGAGCTTTTACTCTTAACCAATCAGGTTTTGAAATTAAACTATTAGGATTATTAGTCAATTTAATTGTTTCTAGCCTGTTAACTTAATTTTACTAAAAACAATTTGAATTAACTATTAAAAATTTCAAACATGAAGTCTTTTTCATATAGAAGTCAAAAAACAAATGAATTTAACTAGTCCATCGATATTTAAATAATCCTAATTCAATGCAAAGCTTACATAAAATTTTTGTTTCATCAACTAAAATTGAAACAATAATTAGAACGTTATTTTCAGAACAGATATCAGAACAGTTTTACATAAGGTTAGATTTTAAAAAGATCTATTTTACTTATATTTATGTACTAAAAAGTGTTTTTTTATTTATTTATTGATACAGTAAAAAATATATGTAATAAAACATTGACTTTCAAATTTAAAAGAAAACGTCTTTTGCTATCTGAAAAAAATAAAAACTCTAAAGCGATAGGTTATGCTAGAGCTACTCATAACGAATATGAATATTTAAAAGAGCAAATAAAAGTTTTAAAGGAAGAGGGTTGCAGTTTAGTCTTCTCTGAATTTATAAGTTTAGATGAAGAAATCAAACCCCAACTCAATAAAGCTATAAATTGCTTATCTAAAGGAGATCAATTAATAATCACTCAGCTTGATCGAGCATTTAAAAATAAAAAAGAATGTTTAATGACAATAGATAAGCTTATTAATAACGATATTAAATTGCGAACTATGACTGGTTTTTTTGCAACTAATGAATCCTATAGAACAAATTCTTCAATTTTTAGAATTTTATATGAATTAGATAATTTAGAAGACAAAAGTTTAGGTGAAAGAAAAAAAGAACAACTATTACGAAGAAAATTATCAGGAAGTAATCTGGGAGGAAGACCCAAAATAAGTCCTTTAAAAGAATCTTTAGTAATCAGATTGCGTAATGAGGGATATTCATATCGATCAATCAGATCTCAAACAGGTATTGCATTATCAACAATAAGAAGAGTGATTTTGGAAGGAGAATTAACATAAAATGAGAAAGAAAGAAATTGAAAATTTAATTAAAGAAAATTTTAAAGATACCGCATTGCGTATTTATGAATTAGATAATGAAGACAGAAAAAGTTTGTTAGCAGAATATAGAGAATGGATTATGAATGATTTAGATTCTGAAGAAATAATGATGTTACCCTATGAAGCTTATACTGACAAATTAGATTCTAATTTCTTAGACGATTTATCTTAGTCCTTAATAGGATATCTCCTATTAAATTCATATACTTCTTTTGCTATTAATGGCAAGAAGGAAGTATCTTTGGAATATGTTTCTCCATTACAAAAAACAACTAATAAAGTGTGTAGAGATTGATTATTAGTCCACCAAGCAGAATCATGTCTCACTTCAGACATTAAGCCTGCTTTACTCCAAAGATTAATACTTTCTGGTAGTCCTGCACCCAAAAAACCATCTATTTGATTAAGAGAATCCTTTTCAAGAACAACTTTATTTAAATTTCTTTTTAAAAAACTTCGTAAATCTAGGTCATTATTTTGATAATCAATATGTATCATAATTTCCTCCAAAACCCGTGCAGCCGAATCAGAATTCATAGCATTTCTATTTTTATTATCATGTCCATAAAATTCTTTTTCACGACCAAATGGTCCGTCATCCCAGGTCTTTTGACAGCAATTTATACCACTCAATTCCTCCCAATGTAAATCATGTAGCCAATCGTTTATTATACTTCTTTGATATTTCCAATTTTCCCATAATTCACCTTCAATACAAGGTCCACTTGTTGTTCCAGTAAGTAAATCCATTAAGAAGCTTGTTGCATTATTACTTGAGAAAGACAACATTTTCTTTACTGCATCAATAATTTCATCTGATAATAATAAACTTCCTTTTTTAATCCAATAATATGCAGCAAGGCCATAAACTAACTTGACTATGCTGGCAGGGTAAACCATTTTTTTATTATTAATACCAGTTCCAAAACCCTTAAAAACACTTTTATCTTCACTTTTATAATTAATCCAAGTTATGGCAATATCTTCTCTTGAAAAATCTTTATTATAAGAGCATACTCTACCTAAAATATCATTTAAGGCTAGACCCATCTCTTTACTTAAATAGTAAAAGGACATTGTATGGAAAATTATAAAAATACTATCTCACTATTTAAACAAACTAATTTTTCAAAAACTATTTGGTGGAAATTAAAAGTTAATATTTCTGGATATCAAAATGAAACAGAAGATAAATTAGCGACTGAAATATTTAAAAATAGAATTTTTAGGTTACTTTATCCAAATAATTATCAACTTAACCATAAATTCTCAAGAATTCTAGTTCAACTATATGAAGATGGTTACGTCTGTTGGATAAATTTAGATGGATTGATTATTGAGAAATACGAATTAAGAAAAACTAAGAGTTTAAAAAATGAACACTTTTTTATAAAAGATAAAATTACCTCAATTTTAAAATGGATCAAGGATCAAGCTGAGTTAACTAATGAATACCTTTGGGGAGGCACATTAGGACCCAATTTTGATTGTTCCGGGTTAATTCAGACTGCTTTTTTAAAGCATCATATTCATATACCTCGAGACTCTTTTCAAATAAAAAGTTTTTGCAAACATCTTTTTTATTACAAAGAATCTCATGAAGCTCTGCAACCAGGCGATCTTTTATTTTTTGGAAATGAAGAAAAATGTGATCACATTGGAATCTATAAAGGAGATGGATTGTATTACCATAGCTCTGGAAAGGATTTTGGCAGAAATGGAATAGGATTAGATACCTTAAAAACTTCTAATGATAAAATCTCGTTGCACTATAAATCCAAACTTATTTCGGC
The DNA here is from genome assembly GCA_003279115.1 of Prochlorococcus sp. AG-347-E03. Lineage (GTDB taxonomy): Bacteria > Cyanobacteriota > Cyanobacteriia > PCC-6307 > Cyanobiaceae > Prochlorococcus_A. Next base: position 2,998 of record QCBG01000032.1, read on the forward strand.
AGGAAGAGTTGTTAGAAGTTACCGATGGGATAGAACAATACGTTAGTAAGTAATGCTCACCATACAATTTAAAATTAAATTTAAATATTACTTATTCTTTTATTTAGGAATTAACCAGCAGTCCAAATATTTTTAATGATTGGCATTATGGAATCTAAGTGTAATGTCCCAACAAGCAACCAAGCAAAAACAGCTCCTCCACAGCCTCCTAACCAAAATCCACTTGTAAAATCAGCCCAACCGGCTCTTGTAAATAAGTCCTTTGGCGGATT
>QCBG01000033.1 GCA_003279115.1 Prochlorococcus sp. AG-347-E03
AATACTTTTAATCAATTTATTAATGTCAGGACATCTTCTTCATTTAGATGAGACTTACTTTTTAAAAATGGAAATATATCTTTTCTTGTTTTCCCAACTAATACGGGACTTCTAAGGATGATTAGTTGATTACCATCACAAAATAGGTTTTATTAATTTCATAGCAGAGATAAAATAATCTAAATTGGTTTTTTTATTTTTCTTTAAGTGGATTTACCACGATAAAAATTATGCAATTCAATTTAATATCTTTAAATTTTTTAAAAGTATCACTAAAAAATTTCCTTTATATGTTGATTGAATAAAAGAATCTATTCCATTTTCTTGGAACTATGTTTTGCCTTTTTAATCCCCCTCCTGTATTTTTTTTTCAAGTTCTATTCCATAAGTGATAAATCCCTTTTTAGAGGAAACTAAAGAAATTATGCAACAAAACCTAATCCTACAATTACAATATTTTTAATTATTTTTACATAATTATTTAGTGTTGAAAATTAATTCTCTTTTTGTAATTAATTTATCAGCCTGAATCATCTCATTAACCAATTCTTCTAAGCTAAATTTAGGTGTCCAACCTAATTTTATTTTTGCCTTACTAGGATCTCCTAATAATGTTTGCACTTCTGCAGGCCTAAAATATCTTGGGTCAACCTTAATTACAATATCGCCTGTATCTGCTCTTCTACCCACTTCGTTTAAACCTTTTCCCTCCCAAATAATTGCTCTTGATTCTTTAGCCCAACCTAAGGCATGAGCACTTAATTCAATAAATTTTCTCACACTTTCTTGCCTTCCTGTAGCGATTACAAAATCCTCAGGTTTTTCTTGTTGTAACATCATCCACTGCATCTCAACAAAATCTTTAGCATGCCCCCAATCTCGTAATGAATCTAGATTCCCAAGATGCAAACAACTATCTAAACCTGCATCTATTCTAGTTAAGCCTCTTGTAATTTTTCTAGTAACGAATGTTTCACCTCTGCGAGGACTTTCATGATTAAAAAGGATGCCATTACATGCAAATATATCAAAAGCTTCCCTATAGTTAACAGTAATCCAATATGCATAAAGTTTAGATACTGCATAGGGACTTCTAGGATAGAATGGAGTAGTTTCTTTCTGAGGTGATTCCTGAACCAATCCATAAAGCTCGCTAGTACTAGCTTGATAGAATTTTGTTTTATTTTTTAAATTAAGAATTTTAATTGCTTCAAGAATTCTTAATGTGCCTAAGGCATCACTATTAGCAGTATATTCTGGAGACTCAAAACTTACTGCTACATGACTTTGAGCTCCTAAATTATAAATCTCATCTGGTTGTATATCTTGTATAAGCCTTAGTATATTACTACTATCCGTTAGGTCTCCATAGTGAAGAAATAATTTAGGGTTATCTTCGTGAGGATCCTCGTAAATGTGATCAATTCTTTGGGTATTTAAACTGCTTGATCTTCTTTTAATACCATGAACTTCATAATTCTTACTTAATAAAAATTCCGCAAGATAACTTCCGTCTTGACCTGTAATGCCAGTTATTAGTGCTGTTTTGCTCATAACTTAATAAGAAGCTTCTTTTTAAAATAAAATTATAAGCTATAGTTGGAACATAAATTTTTCAAAAAAACTTTAAGGAGAACAAAAAAAGATTTATTAAAGAAATTTTTTAAAATTATTGTAGAAAATCTATGAAGAAATTAGCTATTTTTTTAATTTTATTTTAGTGTTTTAAACTTTAAATGATAATATAAAGTCAATTTATTAACCATTTAAATTTTGAGAGATATAGATTTAAAAGCCGAAATAGATTTTGAAAACCGAAGAGCTAAAGGCGGAGATATGAGGCGTAATCAAAATAAATATTATTGGGCTACAAATATTCCTATTAAAAAACATAATTTAGATACTTTTAAAAAAATAAAAAACAAAAAAATACTCGAGATCGGTTGTGCTAGTGGAAATGATGCTATTGCATATACAAAATATGCTTCTTTTTACTGCGGAATAGATATTTCGGATGAGGCTATAAAAAATGCTAAAAATTTAAATTTAGAAAATGCTGAATTTTTATGCGTTGATGGACATAAAATACCTAAAGAAGATCAAAATTTTGACTGCGTAGTTGTTAATAGTCTTCTGCATCATCTTGACTTATATAAGTCCTTTAAAGAAATATATAGAGTTCTTAAGATAGATGGATATTTGATTTTCAGAGAACCCTTAGGAATAAATCCTTTTTTCCAACTTTACAGATATATAACTCCATCTGCTAGGACCCCTGACGAAAGGCCCTTTACATCAAGAGATCTTACTTTAATGAAAAAGTTTTTCGATCTTAAAGAAGTCCAATGGTTTGGTTTCTTCAGTATCTTTTCGGCATTTTTTAGAATAAAAAAATTAAGAAGATTTCTTACTTTTTTAGACTTTTATTTAAGTAAAACTCCAATGAGAATATTTTTTTGGCAGTTCAGTGGCTTTGCAATCAAGAAACAAAAAAATCTAATGTAAATTACGTCTTTTTATTATTTATTAAATGTTTAAATTCCCGTGGTTGAGATCCAGAAAAAGATTGATAATTCATGCATTTTTTTATGTCTTTATTTTTATTTCTTTATATTATTTGAGATTTGATAATTATTTTATTTTTGGTAATAAATTTGAGATATTTTTCTTTATATTAATTTCGTTAATAACTAATTATGTTGTTGGCCTATTCGACAACTCTAACGAAAAACTATATATTAGTAGTTCAAATGTTTTACAGATATCAAAAGAATTATCTAAAACTTTTATAACTTATTTTCTTTTAACATCAATTTATATTTTGTATTCAAACTTTTTTAGTTTTTTTTACGAAATACGAGATTTACAAAACTTTTATTTTTTTCTTCTTACAGTTTGTATATTCAATTATTTTTTTAAGTTGATTTTTAAATATATCTTAAGAAACTTTTATCGTAGAAAAGAATCATGGCTTTTGATATCTGAAGAAGAAAAATTTTATAATATAAAAAAAGAATTAGATATTCAGAAAATAAAATTTATAGATCTAAATTTTTATA
>QCBG01000034.1 GCA_003279115.1 Prochlorococcus sp. AG-347-E03
AACACTTGGATCAGAATCAATCAATCAAGGATATAAGTTAGTCGCTTTATTACGAATCACAATTACACAGTTAATACAAAATGACTTTTCGGTAAATCTATTAAATATTAACAAAACAAATGGTTTGATAAATCAAGGGGCAATTAATCTTATTACAGATAAAAAACTAAAAAAATATGTCTACAATTACTCCAAATTTATTACTTCGCTCTATCCTCTTTTAAAAAAAAATAACAGTCATTCTGATTCAAACAAAATTCCTCATTTTGGAGAAAGTCATTGTCTTTCTTTTGCACATCAAAGTCTATCTATATCATCACAAGTAAAGAAAATTCAACCAGTTCTTGTAACGGGCGGAAAAGCATGGCATTTTGCTAATACAAAAAATAATAGATGGAAAAATTCATTATCTCAACAGATAAAAAAACATACTTATAGTGATACAGCATTTATTTCTTTTGGGGAGATAGATTGTAGAAAGGACGAGGGAATAATAAATTATGCAATTAAAAATGGTAAAGATATTTCAGAAGTTTGTGAAAAAACCATTCAGGGATATCTTGATTACATGGAAAAAAATCTATCTCCTACTTACTCAAAAAAATATTTCTTTGGCGTTCCAGCACCAAAAAGGGAAAAAAAGTTCCTTGATGAACTCGATATAAAGAGAATTAAAATAATTAAGATATATAATTTTATTCTAAAAAAAGAAGTTTTATTGAGAGGTTCCTATTTCGTAGATGTTTATGCTTTAACGTCAAATCAAAATGGAGAAAATAACAACCTTTATATCTGTGATAACAATCATCTCTCTCCAGAATGCCTTTCTAAATTATTTGAACAATGCCTTTACAAAACTGATCAATCCATAGAACAGGTATAGATTAAGTTCTAACAACAATGAAAGGTTTAGAAGAAAAAATAATTAGTAAAAATTTTATATTTTACTATTTCTCTACAGAAACAGTCATGAGGCTCTGGGTGAGACAAAGGTGAGCAGGATCATGTCAGATCCATTGCAAATAAATATAAGACGGGTGATCTTCGCTTGAGCAAACGTTTTTAGACTATCAATGGGTTCTCTACTCTTAGACTATTCCCACTCAATGGTTTCACCCAATTTTGATTGTTCAAAGTTATGGTTATCATTGACTTCTTAAAAAGGGTAATTCTCGTGACAAACCCGTTACAAACCGAAGAGCTCAATTCTTTATATTTTTCTTTGTAATTAGATGAGCTAATTGTAGAGAATACATTTTTATTTTCAATGCCCCACATCTGTCTCAGTGCTCTAATATCCAAATCCGTCAAAAACCTATTGTTATCTTCGTTGAAAAGCATCAAAATCATTTCCGAACAAATCAGCCAAGTAAAATGCAACGCTGCCCCCACTAGAAAACAAGTGTTTATAACCATTCTTCAAAAGCAAGCTGATAGTCCCAGTTGATCCACCAAAATTCTCATTATCTTCAAAAAGTATGACTTTCGGCTTAAATTTATTGAAATCGATACTAGCCAGCACCATATGATCGACACCCTCAATATCGATGTTTAAAAAGTCAATTTTTCTATTAATTTTTACTAAAAGATCATTGATATTCAAAGCAACAATTTTTTCTTCAGTAAAGTCATAACCTAGTTCTGCCTTATTTCGAATTGCAACTTCTTTTTTAAGGGTATCAATTTCGCTTAGTATTCTTTTATGCTTAAAAACTGACACTTCCAAACCGCTTTCTTTGTCAGAAATTGCTGCAGAAATTGTTCTAACTTTTGAGCCTCTTTTATACTTGAACCATTTAAGTTTCTCTTCACACAAATCAACGCATACACCGTGCCAACCTTTTGTATGCAAAAGATGCGTATTAGATATAAAAGTTGGGTGATAAGCACCAATATCTAAATAAAAACCATCATTCAATCCTAATCTTTCAAAAAAATTTACAAGTATCAAATCCTCTCCATATTGAGAGTAGCTTCTTTTACTTGTCTTCAATTCACCATATAAAAAACCAAGGAAATTTAGCGTCTTCAAATTGAATATTTTTACGAGTTTACGTTCGATCTTTTTTTTCATTTCTATGAAAGCACTTCAGCGAATTGATATTTCTTCACTCCCACTCAATAGTACCTGGAGGTTTGCTTGTAATATCATAAACAACTCTATTAACTGAAACTACTTCATTTACGATTCTATTAGAAATTCTCTCTAAGATAGGAAATGGAATTTTTGACCAGTCTGCTGTCATACCATCTTCACTAGATACACAACGTAAAACTATTGGCCATGCATAAGTCCTTTTATCACCCATAACTCCTACAGTTTTCACTGGTAACAATACTGCGAAAGCTTGCCAAATATCATTGTAAAGACCAGCTTTTTTAATTTCATCTCGAACTATCCAATCTGCATCTCTTAAACAGTCAAGTTTTTCATTATTAACTTCTCCCAAAATTCTTATCGCTAAACCTGGTCCAGGGAATGGATGCCTTTTTATAATTTCATCAGGCAAACCTAATGCAGCTCCCAATTTACGTACTTCATCCTTAAACAGTTTTCTTAGTGGCTCAACTAATTTAAATTGTAAATCTTTTGGTAATCCTCCCACATTATGATGGCTTTTAATTTTTACTGCTATTCTTTCACCAGTCTTAGGATCAATATTAGTACCAGCACTTTCAATAACATCAGGATATAAAGTGCCTTGGGCCAAATACTGAAAAGGCCCCAATCTATTACTTTCTTCTTCAAAGACTCTTATAAATTCCTCACCAATAATTTTCCTTTTTTGTTCTGGATCAGTAATACCTTTTAGTTTGGCAATAAACCTTTCCCTTGCATTAATATATTCGACCTTTATATGAAATTTCTTGTCAAAAAAATTCATTAAAAATTCAGGTTCACCTTTTCTCATAAAACCTTGGTCTATAAACATGCATGTAAGCTGATTTCCAATTGCTTTATTGAGAAGAAAAGCAAGAGTTGACGAGTCAACACCTCCTGACAAAGC
>QCBG01000035.1 GCA_003279115.1 Prochlorococcus sp. AG-347-E03
AGAGATAAGGATTTAAATCAAGACGCACTTAATGCTATCGATTTAATAACGAACGAAAAAGATAGAGCAGAAAATATTATGATTGTTGACCTAATAAGAAATGATTTAAGTAAAGTTTGCGAAACAGGAAGTATTATGGTGCCAGAAATATTAAAGCTTGAAAGTTTCTTAAAAGTTCATCATCTAACTTCAGTAATCAGAGGCAAATTAAAAAAAGACAAAAACTGGATTGATTTACTAAAAGCTTGTTGGCCTGGGGGCTCTATAACTGGAGCACCTAAATTAAGATCATGCCAGAGACTTTTTGAGTTAGAAGAATATGAACGTGGACCATACTGTGGCTCATTTTTAAAGCTTGACTGGAATGGAGAGTTTGACAGCAATATACTAATAAGATCATTTTTAATTAAAGACAAAAAAATCAATATATATGCTGGTTGCGGAATAGTTATTGACTCAAACCCTGAAGATGAAACTAATGAACTAAAGTGGAAACTTTTACCGTTAATTGATTCACTCAAATGATTGAAACATTAGGCTGGCACAAGGATCAATGGTTGGATATTGATAGAATATTTATTGCTGCTAATAATAGAGGATTAAAATTTGCTGATGGTATATTTGAGACCATTTTGATAAAAGAAAACAAACCTATTCTTTTTGATGAACATCTGAAAAGGTTAGAAAAAAGTAGCAAGATTTTAAATATTAATCTCAAAATAAATAAATTAACTTTGAGACAACTTATTGACGATGGAATTAAAAAGTTATCGCTTAAAAATGATCAATTTGCTTCAGTAAGAATAAACTATAGTCGAGGAACTAATGAAGGTCGCACCCTAACAATTGATAGCACTTCAGAGACAAAAGATTTGGATAATATATGGCTTGAGTTCTATAGAATCAAACCAAACTTTAATCCAATAAGCGTTTGCATTAGTCAAACGGAAAAAATAAATGAATTTAGTCTTATAAGTAAATGCAAAACATTTTCATATAATCAGGCAATACAAGTTTTGACAGAAGCTAATGAAAAATCATTTGATGATTCTATCCTTTTGAATACGTCAGGTGAACTTTGTTGTGGAAGTACATTTAATCTTCTAATTAACCGAAATAATCAATGGATAACTCCTAGAAAAGAGAGCGGCTGTTTAGAGGGGATTATGATTTCTAAAGCTTTAAAATTGAAAATTGTAAAAGAAGAATTAATTCCTCCAGAATTTCAAAATGATGACATAATAATTGCAATTAATAGCTTATCTTGCAGACAAATTCATCAAGTTAATGATTTAAAGCTTAAACCTAAATTCGATCCAATTTATTTTTGGGATTTATTATATAGTTGAACTTTATTAATATCTGGTAAATAGACATCAGAAACTTTAGTTATGTTGTTATTAACCTTAAATTCAACAATTTTTCCAATAATGATAATTGATGGAGCTAAAAATTCTTTATCTTTGATTTTAGCTGGAAGATTATCTAATTTCTCAATCAAACATTTTTGATTTTTTAAAGTAGCTTCTTGAATCACAGCGCATTTAGTATTCTTATCTAAACCACCTAAAATTAATTCTTCCACAATATATTCAATATTTTTTATACCCATAAAAATTACTAAGCTATCTGATGATTTAGCTAAATCTCTCCAATTCACTGTCTTTTTTTCCTTATCTACACGCTCATGTCCAGTGACGAAAGTTACGGAACTCGCAGCATCTCTATGGGTTAGTGGAATACCAAAATATGTGGGGGCAGCTATCCCAGAAGTAATACCAGGAACTATTTCCACTGAAATTCCATTTTTTTCTAAAATCGATACCTCTTCACCACCTCTAGAAAAAACGAATGGATCTCCCCCTTTAAGCCTTACGACATTTTTGCCTTCTTTTGCCAATTTCAAAATAAGATCATTAGTTTCAGCCTGAGGTACAGAACACTTCCCAGCTCTTTTGCCTACATGGAAAATTTCTGTATTTTTTCCTGCCTCTTTTGTTATTTCATCCGGGATTAAAGCATCATGAACTAATGCATCACAGTTTTTTATTAGACGTAAAGCTTTAAGAGTTAAAAGCTCAGGGTCACCAGGACCTGCTCCAACTAAATAAACAATGCCCGGCACAATAATCTCCATTAACAAGTATGGTAGTAAAAGTTAATCGCAATGAAGGTAAATATTATGAAAGAAAGTTTATTAAAACCAAATAAAAAATTTACTCTCCTTAGTGCGTTTATCACTCTTCTAAATGATCGTTTAAGTGAAAGTATACTGTTACCCATATTACCCTCTTTTGTTTTACTTTTTGACTCTAAAGCAAGTACATATGGTTTATTATCATGCACTTACCAATTAGCTCAATTTACAGCTTCTCCTTTTATAGGACTTATGAGTGATAGATATGGAAGAAGACCTGTCACTCTTTTTTGTATTACTGGTTCAGTAATAGGAATATCAATATTATCTTTTACAGTTCTTTTTAATTGGTCAAATTCAATAGCCACTATCCCGTTATTTTTATTATTTTTAGCGAGACTTATTGAC
>QCBG01000036.1 GCA_003279115.1 Prochlorococcus sp. AG-347-E03
GTTGTAGTAGGAATCATTGCGATTATCGTCCAGGGAGGTCTAATTGGGCCTCTGGTAAAGCAATTTGGCGAAATGCGATTAACACTCATCGGATCAGGCTTTATTCTTGTGGCGTGTGGCCTTTTAATAACTGCTCCAAAAGAAAATGCGACAATTAATATTTATTCAGCTGTTTCATTTTTAGCTGTTGGGGCAGGATTAATTACGCCCACGTTAAGAGCACTAATATCAAAGAAATTAGACGTTGATAAACAAGGCTCAATTCTAAGTAACCTTCAGGGTCTACAGAGTCTTGGAGGAGTTTTAGGAATTGCAATGGCTGGAAGGGTTTATGATAGTTTTGGTCCTAAATCACCTTTTATAGCTGGTTCCGTTATCTTACTTTTCATGATATACCTTATTGCAGAGGGTAAAAAAAATAATTCTTTTAACAATCAAAAATCAAAAGTATTTAAATGAAAAGCCAGGATGATGTTTTTATTAATAGAGAATTAAGTTGGATTGAATTCAATAAAAGAGTACTCCTAACTGGTATGGAAAAGGAGTACAAAATACTAGATAAGGTGAAATTTTGTTCAATTTTTAGTAATAATCTAGATGAATTTTTTATGGTAAGGGTAGCTTCATTAAAAGCTCAAGTTGAAGCAGGCATTACAAAAAAAAGTATTGATGGACTTACCCCTAAAGAGCAACTAACAAAAATCAATAAAGAGGTAAAAAATTTAACTACCTTACAAGAAGAATATATAAATAATGAACTAAATAATGAATTAAAAGAAAAAGGTGTAATTTTAAAAAAATATAAGGACCTTAGTGAAAATCAAAGAAATTGGTGTAATAACTTTTTTACAACATCTATTTTCCCTTTATTAACTCCATTAGTTGTTGATCCGGCACATCCATTTCCTTTTATAAGTAATTTAAGTCTTAATTTAGCAGCTTTAATAAAGGATGAGGAGGATTCTAAAAATCAGTTTGTCAGAGTAAAAATACCAACAAAAAATATACCCCGATTTATACGAATTCCCAATGAAATTTCTCAACTTAGTGATGAAAGTTATAACTATTTCATAAGTGTTGAAGATTTAATTGGGAATAATATCAATACTTTATTTAACGGAATGGAATGTATAAGTTACTCTTTTTTTAGAGTAACAAGAGATGCAGATTTAGAATTAAAAGAACTTGAAGCTGATGATCTACTTTTAGCTGTTGAACAAAGTCTGCAAAAAAGAAGATTAGGTGGAGACGTAGTTAGATTAGAAGTGGAGTCAGATATGCCAGAAAATATTCTAAAATTACTTATTGAAAGTATCTCAATACAGAAAGAATATATATACTTTTGCAAAAGTTTATTAGGCCTAGACGATTTAAATCAGCTTACAAAAATTGATAGAGATGATTTAAAAGAAAATCTACTAATTGGAAAAACTCACCCAGAATTAAAAGATTTAGATTTGCCTTCAAACAAAAAACCTAATTCTATTTTCAAGATACTTAGGAAAAAAAATATTCTGCTTCATCATCCCTATGACTTATTTAAAACTTCAGTTGAAGAATTTATAAACAGAGCAGCTGATGATCCACTTGTAATGGCTATAAAAATTACTTTATATCGAGTTTCCCAAGATTCCCCTATCATTGCAGCTTTAATGAGAGCTGCAGAGAATGGGAAAGAAGTAATGACTCTTGTTGAACTAAAAGCAAGATTTGATGAAGACAATAACATTCAATGGGCAAAACAACTTGAACAAGCTGGAATTCATGTTGTATATGGAATCATCGGATTTAAAACACATACAAAAATTGCATTAATAGTAAGAAAAGAGAAAGGACGATTACGGAATTATTTCCATATTGGAACAGGAAATTACAACTCTAATACTTCAAAGTTTTATACAGATTTAGGATTACTTTCAACGGATCCTGATATTGCATCTGATTTACTTGAGTTATTTAACTACTTATCTGGTTTTTCTAAACAAAAAAGTTATCAAAAGTTATTAGTTTCTCCCTCATCTATGAGAGAGAAATTTATATTTCTGATAAAGAGAGAAATTAAAAATGCAGAGGCAGGGAAAAAAGCCGAAATAATCGCAAAAATGAATTCTTTAGTAGATCCAGAAATAATTAAACTGCTTTATTTAGCTTCAGACTCAGGTGTAAAAATTAGCCTCATCATAAGAGGTATTTGTTGCCTATATCCCCAAAGAAAAAATTTAAGTGAAAATATTAAAGTTATAAGCATTATTGGACATTTTCTTGAGCACTCAAGAATTTTTTGGTTTTGTAATAGCGGGGATAATGAGGTTTTTATAGGGAGTGCAGATTGG
>QCBG01000037.1 GCA_003279115.1 Prochlorococcus sp. AG-347-E03
TCATGTTTTAAATAGATATCCGGTAAGTATTTTAAATAGAGATTTTGAAAATAATTTTTTCCTAAAGATGTTTAAATCAAAATATAATTTCAGAATGAAAAGAATTGGTGATTTAATAATTGGTGGATTAATACTTTTTTTAAGTCTGCCAATATTTCTTCTGGTAATAATATTAATAAAACTAGAAGATAATGGAAAAGTATTTTATTTTCAAAAGAGAAATGGAATTTTTGAAAAAGAAATTAACTTGATTAAATTTAGAACAATGCGAGAAGATGCAGAAGAAGATTCTGGACCAACTTGGTCCCAAAAGAATGACAAAAGGATAACTAATATTGGCAAATTTCTTCGTTTAACAAGAATTGATGAATTGCCACAGCTTTTATTAGTAATTAAAGGTGAAATGAGCTTAATTGGTCCAAGACCTGAAAGACCTGAAATTGATAATGATCTTAAAATAAAGATACCTTTTTATTCTCAGAGATATAATTTTAAACCTGGATTAAGTGGATGGGCCCAAGTTAATTACCCATATGGGGCTTCTTTACAGGATTCAGAAGTAAAGTTAAGTTATGATTTATTTTATATTAGAAATTTTTCTCTTTGGTTAGACTTTTTGATATTATTCAAAACTATAAAATTAGTATTCAATGCTAAAGGAGCATTGCCTAATAATTAGTTATATTTTATATTCTGAAATTATCTTTTTATATTTTTTTATACTTAAATCTTTTGAAATATTATTTTTATAATAATATATTGCAGATTCTGAGATAGCATTTAGATTTATTTTTTTATTAACAATTTTTACTAGAAAAGATGATAAATTTTTTGTTTGTTTATTAGAAAATGCAAAACCACAATTATGATTTTTTAAAATATCATTTATTTCAGAATTTGGACCAACATATATTATTGGTAAAGCTCTAGCAAGATATCCAGAAAATTTACTTGGAACGACCAAACCATTAAATTCATTTCTTATAGATAAATAAGCCATATTTGCTATTCCCATTGAATAGGGTATTAGATCAGGAGATACTAGTTCTTTAAAAATAACTGATTCTTTATGGAGATATTTATTGGCAAAATATTTTGCATCTTTTATTCTCCTGCCATTAGATACAAAAATAACTTGGATTTTTTCTGGTGGAATTTTACTTAGATATAATGCGCTTAAAAGAGTTTCCCAGTCATGTGCTTGGCCTAGGTTGCCAGAATAAATTATTCTTATATCTGCATATATCCCCCAATTTGCATACAAATAATTTTTTTTCTTATCCTTTATTATGTTTAATTTTCCAGTAGCCCAGTTAGGTATTAATTTAATTTTTTTCTTATCGATTCCTTTTTTTTCAAGAATATTAATCATGCTATTTCCTGGCGCTACAACTTTGCTTGCATTTTTATAAGAGAAACTAAAAATTGGATTTAAAAAAAATTTAAATATTGGAAAAAATTTTTTATTAAGGCTTTTAACTAATACATCTGGATATAAATCCATCGCGATAATAACATGTGGAATATTTTTTATTTTGCTAATTAAAGCAATAATTACCACAATTAAAGGAGGATTAGTTTGTGAAATAATTACAGCTGGATTTTTTGAAAATAATAATCTATTAAATACAATGGTAGAAAAATAAATTTGATTAAAAATCTTTTTTAAAAAAGAATTTTGGTTGAACGGAATATGTATTTTATTAATATCAATATCTTCGAGTCTCTTATTAGAAATTAAGTTTTCTTTTTGTGGTTTAACATATGGTCTATCTCCACAAAAAACTTTGACATCCCAATTATCTTGATTTAATTGATAAACAATTTCTTTTGGAATATCTGCACCTGCCCAGCCTTCTGGGTGAAAAAACTGTTCTACAAAAATTAATTTTGGTTTATTTAAAGACATTTATTAAATACTAAATTAGATAGAAATAAATATTTTATTTTATAAATATTTATAAATAAGATTTTTTATTATTTGCCGTCTTCGCGTTAATTTGCCTTGAGTAGATCCTCCTTTTAATTTTGGATCAACAATTGGTAAAGATCTTGATCTATAAGACTCAATAAATATATTCATAACTATTTCGGAGTAAAAAAGTTTTTCTACTGAAAATGATTTGTAAAATAAATCATCTACCTTATCATATATTTTATAAAAAATATTAAGTTCGAAATCGGAAG
>QCBG01000038.1 GCA_003279115.1 Prochlorococcus sp. AG-347-E03
CTTCGGGGAAAACGATTAGTTGTTCTCCTTTTTCTATAAGATCAATTGCATATCTTAACGCTGAGAGAGATGGAGATAATTGATTTATTGAAAAACATCCAAGTCTTCTTAAAAACCAGCCTTGTATTCCTCTCATTTCAGACTTAGTAACCATAAATCTACAATCCTTCTTGGTTACTCTTCTACCCATTGCCATCGTGAGTATTAATCCGTCCCATCTTGATCTATGAGTTGGAGCCAAAATGATAGATGAATTTTTGGGAATCGAAAGCCCATCATTTAATATTTTCTTTTTTCTAAAAAAGAACCTCAAAACAATGTCCTGGGTAATGAACATCGCCATAAATCCTAATAGAGGATTTATTTTATGCCAAATATCTCCTGATTTCTTCTTCAAATTCAATTTACGAATATATTAATAATTTAAGTGTTTGCACTTTTTTATTAGCTATTATTGGGCGGTTACTAGATTGTCTAGAAACTAAGATTTTTTAATTATGACTACTTTAGGAGTTAACATTGATCATATTGCAAATGTAAGGCAAGCGAGGAAAACTATAGAGCCTGATCCTGTACAATTTGCTTTTTTAGCTGAATTAGGAGGTGCAGACTCCATAACAGTTCATCTAAGAGAAGACAGAAGACATATACAAGATAGAGACGTATTCCTTTTGAAAGAAACTATAAAAACCAAACTAAATTTAGAAATGGCTGCTACACCAGAAATGTTAGAAATTGCTAAAAAACTTCTTCCCGATTTCGTAACACTCGTTCCAGAGAAACGGGAGGAGGTTACCACTGAAGGTGGGTTGGATGTTAAAAGTAATGTGCAATACCTTAAGAATTTTGTTGGAAATTTAAAAGATTCAAATATAGAAGTAAGTGCATTTATTGATCCTCTTGGTGAACAGATAAATTATTCCAAAGAAATAGGGTTTGATTTTATAGAATTACATACTGGGAAATATGCTGAACTATCAGGGTCTGAACAGTATAAAGAGCTCCAAAGGATCATAGAGTCTACACATTTAGCAAATGACCTTGGATTAGTTGTAAATGCTGGTCATGGCCTCAACTACAATAATGTTAAAAAAATTGCATCAATTAACAATATGAACGAGTTAAACATAGGTCATAGTATTGTTGCAAGGGCTTTAGCGATAGGATTAGAAAAGTCTGTACGTGAAATGAAGTCCCTTATTACATCAAATTAACTTTCAAAATGACAACATATTTTTTCGTCGCGGCAAGTGAAAAGTTTTTAACTGTTGAAGAACCAATTGAAGAGATTTTGAAAGAGAGGATGAGAAACTATAAAGAAAATAATAAAGAAATAGATTTTTGGCTTTTAAAAAATCCATCATTTTTGCAAACCACCCAATTTGATGATCTTAAAGCAAAGATTCCATCACCCCCAGCAGCTATTTTATCTACGGATAAAAAATTTATAACTTTCTTAAAGTTGCGTTTAGAGTTTGTTGCTGTGGGGGAATTCGAATGTCCTAATGCAGAAATAATTGATCCATTTAGAGTTGAGTAATATAACCATCTAGTAAATTGCTCAATCTTTATAAGTCAAACAAAATTGAAGTAATTAGTGAGCTGTTAGCAGAGGAATTAAAAATATGCCCTCCGCCTATAAATGAGAAATTAGAAATAGTAGTGCCCAATTACTTTTTGGGAAATTGGTTACGTGAACAAATAACTATAAAAAACAAAATAAGTGCTCTTTATGAATTAAAGACAATATCAACGTATACCGAATCTTTATTGACAAATTTTTTCCCTGCAATTGATATGAGCGCATGGAATTTTGAGTCAATTAAATGGAGCATTATTGATTCCTTGGAAGAATTAAATAGTTTTAAAGAATCATTTCCGCTTAGAAATTGGATTAATAAATATTTGGATAATAAAAAGACAATTGATGGAGACATATATAATCTGACAAAAAAGATCACGAATAATTTTATTGATTATCTGATTTTTAGACCTGAAATGATTGCTCAATGGAATAGATATGAAATTAATTCATCTAATCTATTTAAGAATTTAAACTCAGATCAATTTTGGCAACCTATTTTATATAAATTATTAGAGGAAAAGATATCTGAAAAGCCATCATGTTTATACATGATTGAAGTAATAAAGAATTTAAGAAAAATTAAAAAT
>QCBG01000039.1 GCA_003279115.1 Prochlorococcus sp. AG-347-E03
TGTCATTTTAATAAATTAACCTAAAAATAAAAACCCATGTATTTCAAAAGTAAAAAACTAGAGAAATTTAGAAGTTTTAAAGGACCACTCATAGATGTTAGGAGCCCAGGTGAATATTATAAAGGACACATGCCTAATTCTATTAACATTCCGCTATTTGATAATGATGAGAGATCAATAATTGGGACGATTTATAAAAATGAAGGAAGAAATAAGGCGGTATTGGAGGGATTAAAATTCTTCGAAAAAAAATTAGATTTTCTTCTTGATAATTTATTTATGATTATTGACTCTCATAAAAATATTTCTAAAAATAATAATAAAGAACTTTTAATAAGAATATATTGTTCTAGAGGAGGTATGCGATCACAAAGTATTGCTTGGTTACTAGAAAAATTTAAATTGAATCTCGTCACACTTAATGGAGGATACAAAATATATAGGAGATGGGTATTAGATAGCTTTTCAAAAAAGTTGAATATTGTTGTTCTTGGCGGTAAAACAGGTACAGGGAAGACAAGATTATTATCATTACTAGAAAAAAATAAATATCAAACTATTGATCTTGAAGGATTTGCTTGTCATAGAGGAAGTACATTTGGTGGTTTAGGAATGAAAGAACAACCTTCAAATGAACAATTTGAAAATAAAATTGCAGAGAAATTAAATTCTTTTAAATGTTCTAATAATATTTTTGTGGAGGCTGAAAGTGCAAATATAGGTAAATGCAAAATACCTCATGAATTCTTCAATCAAATGAAAAATTCTAGGAGAATTGAAATTTTAAGGAGTGAATCTAACAGGTTAGATGAGTTGATTGATACCTATAGTGTTTTTAAGAAAGAAGAACTAAAAGAATCTGTATTAAGGATAAAAAAAAGATTAGGACCGCAAAGAACAAAAATAGCTCTTGAATCAATTGATAATGAGAAATGGGACTTAGTTTGCATATCAGTTTTAGATTATTACGATAAGTGTTATGAATATGAAAAGGTTGGCAAAACAAATATAAAGTTATTAGATTTAACCGACAAAAAATATGATGAAAGTATCCTAGAATTAATTAATAATGTTTTATAAAATAATTACAAACGAATATGAAAAATATTTCCTAAGATAAAAATTAATAACCGAGTATTATGACAGCAAATAAAACTGCAAAAATACAATTTTATGAAGGAACTGATGAACCAGTGGTGCCTGAAATAAGACTGACTAGGAGCAAGGATGGTACAACAGGCCAAGCATTATTTTTGTTCGAAAAACCTCAAGCATTATCTTCAATTGCAGAAGGTGAAATCACAGGTATGCGTATGATTGATTCTGAAGGTGAAATTCTAACTAGAGAAGTAAAAGTAAAGTTTGTAGATGGAGAACCTATATTTTTAGAAGCTGTCTATATATGGAAAAACACTTCTGACTTTGATAGATTTATGAGATTTGCAAATAGTTATGCCAAATCAAATGGATTAGGATATTCTGAGAAGAAGTAGAATTTTTTAAAAATTGAATAGTTCTTCATATTTCAAGTTAGTAGTAATTTTAATAACCTCGTTAATAGTATGGACATTAAGGGATTTTCTCCTTTTAATAATTTGTTCCCTAGTAATTTCAAATATTGTATGTAATTTATGTAGTCAAATACAAAAGGGGTTGAAAATCCCCCGACCGCTATCATTGTTTCTTGTCTTAACTGTTATATCAGTAATAGTATTTACTATTTTTATTCTTGTATTGCCCCCGTTTATAAAAGAATTCAATGAAATACTAGTTGATATTCCAAATGGATTATCAAAAATAAATATTTTGATTAATACAAATCTGAATAAATTTAATTTTTTATTATATGGTGAACAATCAGAAAATGTTATAGACATTTTCCGTCTTATAAATAATGTAGTAACAATTCCAGATGCCTCAACTATTGCAAAAGCTATTCAAGAAAGTTTTAAAAATTTAATAAATATAGCGGGTAATCTGGGATCAGGTCTTTTGAAATTAATATTCGTATTAGCAGTGAGTTTAATGATTTCTATTGAACCAAAACAATATAAAGAAAATATACTTCTATTAATTCCCAAAAATTATCGCAACAAATTTAGAAATATTCTGGAAAAATCCAATACCGCATTAGCAAATTGGACATTTTCTATGGTC
>QCBG01000040.1 GCA_003279115.1 Prochlorococcus sp. AG-347-E03
TTATTATTCGAGAATCGAAGAAACTTACTAGTGGTGATGCATCTCAATATCAAACATATTTTCAAGATTTTGTTAATGGTGTTCCTTGGCCATTAGCTGCTGGTGATGAACCAACATGGATAATATTTTATAACCTCGCATCATATTTTGGATCATACGGATTAATAGTTTTAATTTCAACTACAATTTTACTATTGATTCATAAGGCTGCAGATATTCTTATTTATCCAAACGTAGTAAGCCGTATTTTTATAGTTTTATTAATTCTACCTTTTAATACAGTTGGCCTATATCTTTGCAATGCATGGAGATCAACACTCTCTATTTTTTTACTATTTACTTTATTACAAATTTTATATTCAATTGATCATAAAAAAAGATTTTTAAAATCTATTTTTTTTCTGCCCCTCTTGATTTTATCTCATTCAAGCGGTGTATTTATTGGCATTTTATTTATTTCAATTATGGAAATATTCATACCCTTTGTAAATTATTTACTGAAGTTAAAATTAAAAATAAAAACATTAATTTATTTTTTTATAAGTTCAGCATTATCTTTAATAATAATTCCAATTTTAATAAATAGTTCATACATATTGGTAAGAATTGGTGAATATTTTCAGGAAACCAGCTTTTCCGATACTACTAACGAAGAAAAATCATTAAACTCTATTTTAGCTAAGATAGGTCTTCTAATATTAATTGAAATTTGTATTTTCCTCTACAAGAAATCAAAAAAATATATTCTTGAAAGTAAATTTCATTTGTCTTTTTCTATTATTTATCTTCTATTCACTCCAGCAACCTTAATAAGTGTTTTGATAGCAGATAGATTAGTTAACTCTTTGTATTGGATCACATTATTATCATTAATAGATATAAATATTAGGTTTCTTAAAAATTATTTATTGCCTATTAAAGAGAATAATTTAACTTAATATTATATTTATTAAATTAGTTTTATAGTAAGGGTTAATAATTAAGCAAAATTTAAAAATAGTACACTTTGGGTCAATTCCTTGATTCGAGAAGAATTAACCAAAATTCTTGAAATTATTAATAACTTAGTATAAAGTAAACCATATTACTAATTTACTTTAATTATAAAAAAGGAATTTAATAATTTTTATAAAATACTTATTTAATAAGTTATCTTTTCAAATAAAATAATACAAAATTAATTGCAATAAGTAATGGTTAATAAAGATCTCTTCGATATATTGAGAACTTTCAAAAGATTAATTATTGATATTACGATTAAAATATTAAATAGAATGAGATTAAGTATTAATTCATTTAATGGTTCTTCTCGGGAAATTTCTCTTTTATATGAATATTCAGAATATAACTTACCCAATCAAAATTTTTGTAATTTAATATCTGAAATTTATAAAGAATATAATACTTTTGATAAGTCTTATAAAATCTCAAAAATAAATAGCGAAAGTAAAAATGATAAAGTTTGGGATACATATTTTTTAAGAAAAATTGGGGAGCATTATAGACTTCTCCCTCTTATTATTAATTTGATAAATGCAAAAAAAGTAATAGAAATAGGTACATATAGAGGTGCATCAGCTAAATCAATAATAAATAATTCAAATGCATCATTAAAAACTTTTGACATTATCAAGTGGGATTCTTTTAAAAGTACTTATTTGAATAATGATGATTTTATTAATGATTCATTAAGACAGTTGATAGCTGATTTGAGTCTTGATAGAGAATTTGAAAAATATAGTATTGATTTATTAGATGCTGATTTTATTTTCATTGATGGTCCTAAAGATTATAAATTTAAGAAAAATTTCTTAGGAAAACTTTTTAGACTTTATAGAGAAAATCCAGAGAGAGAAGTTTTCATACTAATGGATGATGTTAAGCGTTCTACTATGGCAAATATTTGGAAATCAATAAATTATCCAAAATGTATATTAGATATGGTGGGTCATTGGAGCGGTTCAGGCTTAATTTACCTAAGTAATAAAATATAAATTAATGAAAAATATTTTAATTCTCACAAGCTGTATAAATCCAAATACAAATATATTTGCGGTTGGTTCTATTCAGGAAAGAACAAATGATCTTGTAAAAAATATAAATTTTCTTATAAGAAAAAACATTTTTAATTTAATATATATTATCGATG
>QCBG01000041.1 GCA_003279115.1 Prochlorococcus sp. AG-347-E03
GGATCAATACAAAGTATTCCAAAGGACAAAGGACTATAAGCAAAAAAATCAATATTATTTTCTTCGCAAATTTTTTTTACCTGATATTGTTTTCCTAAATCAGGAGCAAGCAAAGAAAATTGTATCTGAACACTCTTTAGGCTCTGATCTCTTTTTGCTAAGAAATTAATTAATTTAATCAATCTTTTAGGGCCTATATTTGATAAGCCTATTTGAAAATCAAAGCCTTCATCTTTTAAATCGCAAAGATTATTCAACAGCCCTAATTCCTGCCAAGGATTGTATTTTGCAGTTGACCAATGTAATTGCACTATATCTAATTTATTATTAAGTCTTTCTAAACTTTTCAAAAAAGGTTTATTAAAACCTCTGTTACCTATTCTCCAAGGATAAGGTGCAAGTTTGGTTGCTATTTGAATTCTTTTTTTCTTTTCTGAAGGAGTATTTAGTAAAAATTTTCCTATCAACAATTCACTTCTACCCTTAAGATTACCAGTACCGTAAGAATCTGCAGTATCAATTAGATCAAAACCTCTTCTTAACGCTTCATTATATGTCTCACGTAAATCATCGTCATTTGTAGATTGGTAATTCCAAAAAAGCTTATTCCCCCAGGACCATGTACCTAATCCAATTCTTTTCTTCACTAGCAAATTTAAATAAGTAACTTTATAAGGTTATCTAAGAATATTAACTTCTTTAAAATATTTCAAAAAATAAGTTTTAAAGCATTAAAAATCAATTTCTCTTGACATTAAGAAATTATTCTCCAAAGTAAGAGAAATAAAAATAAAAAATTGTTCATTACCGTTTGCGGACAAAAAGGGGGTGTGGCCAAGACCTGCACAAGTATTCACCTTGCTAGTGTTTGGCATTCTGAAGGTAAAAAAGTTTGCATAGTCGATGCCGACAAGAATAGATCTGCTTTAGCATACGCTTCAAGAGGCAATCTTCCATTTCCAGTTTTCCCCGTCAGTTCAGCTGCTAAAGCATCAAGATCATCAGAAATTGTGATAACTGATGGCCAAGCTAGCAGTGATCAAGAAGAACTTAAACACTTAGCTTATGGTTCAGATTTAGTTATCTTACCTACAACTGCAAAAGCAAGATCAGTAGAATTAACTGTTGAACTAGCTAATTTATTAAGCAACTTAAAAGTTAACCATGCAGTAGTAATAGTAAAAGTTGATTTAAGACAGCAAAAAGCAGCGCAACAAGCCAAAGCAGCACTAGAAAATTTTGGTTTGTATGTTTTTGATACATTTATACCCTTACTTTCAGCATTTGATAAAGCAGAAGCCTCGGGCAATGCTGTATTTGAAGCTGTAGACGATTTAGGTAGATCAGATCCTCGTCGAATGACGGGCTGGTCTGCTTATTGTTCAATTGCCTCACAAATTCCATGCCTGATTTCGAAGCCCTCATCCGACACCAACAACTTAAACAACCAACAGCCAATCAGCGCCTAAAGGTAGTTGATTCTCCTAATTTTGAAGAAGAAGAAGACAAAGAAACAATAATTAGAAAATCTGGATTATTAGTTAATTTTTTTGGAGGTTTTATAGGCTCTGTAATTGGAACTTTAACAATACTGTTTCTTTATATGAATGAATATCTACCATTAGATTTACTAAAACTTAAGTAGAATATTTGCTATTAATACTCACATATCTTTAAGAGAATATACTCCTCAAACTAAAACTACGTCATAGCAAATAGTTTGAAGAGTTTTGTTTAAATTTTTCAAATCACATATAAATCACATTTATCTTAGACAAATCACACTATTTGATTTTTGTTTCAAATATTTGATTGTGTTTTATGAATATTTAGTATGTAAATAAATTATTTTTTTATTAAGTTGATGACTGAAAATATTAAGGATACCGCTCTATCCTATTTCAAAACATTCTCAGAAAAAAACATAGATGGATTACGTGAGATGTTTGACAATAATGTCACTTTAAGAGATTGGGATATTGATAAAAAAGGGATAGAAAGTGTTCTTAAAGCGAATTTAAAAATTTTTCAGAGTGTAAAGACTATTAATGCTATCCCACAAAATATCATTTCTGAAAATAATTATGTATTTGCGGAATTAAA
>QCBG01000042.1 GCA_003279115.1 Prochlorococcus sp. AG-347-E03
CAAAGTTTTTTAAAAATCCAACTAATTCTGATGATGATGGAGAGTTATCACTTTATGTAATGAGAATTAATTGCGATGAAAAAAAGTTCAAAGATACATCTATAAATGGAATACCTCAATTCAATTCAAAATGGCAAACTTCTAATAATGATGAACTAATAGATATAGTTATTGAAAATAGCTGTTCAGAGTTTATAAATGGATAAGAATGAATTCAAAAAATAAAAAATTAAAAATAGCAATCGCAGGACTGGGGTTTGGTAAAAAAGTTCATTTAGAGGCACTAAAACATTCTGATTACTTAACTCCTGTAGCTATTTATCATTATGAGAAAAAGCAAAAATCAATCCTAAAAAAAGAAACTGGATTAGAGTTTTTTCATAATTGGGAAGACTTAGTTAAATCTCAAGAAATTGATGGAATTATTATTGCTACCCCTCCTGAATCAAGATTTAAATTAGCAAAACAAGCACTTGAGAATAATAAAAACTTACTATTAGAAAAACCCGTTTCAATATCGTCCTCTGAAATAGAAGAGCTTCAGAGAATATCTTTGATTAATAACTTAAGCGTATGTATTGATTTCGAATATAGAGCAGTACCCCTTTTCCTTCAGACAAAAAAACTTATTGATGAAAATATTTTAGGAGAAATATATTTAGTCAAATTAGATTGGTTAATGGGGAGCAGATCCGATCCTAAAAGAGCTTGGAATTGGTACTCTCTGGAAGAAAAAGGTGGAGGAGTTATTGGCGCCTTAGGTACTCATGCATTCGACATGTTGAATTGGTTTTTTGGAGAATCAATAAATGTATCTGGCAAGTTAGCAACATCAATCAAAAAAAGACCTTTACCTAATTCATCTACTTTAAATGATGTTACTAGCGAGGATGTTTGTCTCGCTAATCTAGAAATATCGAACTATAGCTCAAATCTTATTCCATGTCAGGTTTCTTTATCATCGATTTCTAAAAACGGCAGAGGATTTAGTTTAGAAATATATGGAAGCGAAGGTTCACTTATTCTTAAGAGCGAGAACCAAAAAGATTATGTCCATGGTTTTAATTTGAAATATTCAAACAACGAAAATAAAATACAAAATTTAACTGCAGATTCAATTTTTAATTTTGAAAAAACATGGACTGATGGGAGGATAGCTCCAGTTTTGAGAATTCAAAATTTATGGGCTGAGAGTATAATTAATAAAACACCAGTAATCCCAGGCTTATGCGAAGGACATGCTAGTCATAAAATTTGCGAAGCTATAAGAGAATCTTCGAAAAGCGGATTAAGGATCAAAATTTAAGGTTATACATTTATAAGTAGCAATTATCACCCGATTAAGTATTGGATTGATTTTATTTTTTTTTCATATTCTGGAAAAATCAATTGAACTGACTTATTAAAAAATGGCTTTAAATTATTACAAAAATGAGCTTAAAGAAAATGCTCAATTACTAGCTTCTAAAGGGAAAGGGATATTAGCGGTAGATGAATCCACCAAAACAGTAGGTAAAAGACTAGCTGGAATTGGAGTTGAGAATACTGAAGACAATAGGAAGGCATATAGAGGAATGCTTTTTACGACAGAAGGTCTCGGTAAATATATTAGTGGAGCAATCCTATTCGAAGAAACTCTTTATCAGAATCATCAAGATGGTGAGTCAATGGTAAAGAAACTAAATAATTTAGGTATTATTCCAGGTATAAAGGTCGATAAAGGTTTAAATCCACTTCCTGGAGCAGGAAATGTAGAAACTTTTTGCTCTGGCCTTGATGGTTTAGTTGAAAGAGCAGCTAAATATTATGAACAAGGTGCAAGATTTGCAAAGTGGAGAGCAGTTCTACAGATAACAAATGATGGTTGTCCTTCAAAACTATCAATTCAAGAGAATGCTTGGGGATTAGCAAGGTATGCAAGATCAGTTCAAGAATCTGGGTTGGTACCAATTATTGAACCTGAAATCTTAATGGACGGCGACCATACTATTGAAAAAACTGCTGAAGTTCAAGAAGAGGTAATAAAGC